>JBBANJ010000012.1:0-38444 GCA_040402055.1 Ilumatobacteraceae bacterium | reverse complement strand
CTGGCGCCCTCGGCAGGAATCGAACCTGCGACCTGCGGATTAGAAGTCCGTTGCTCTATCCGACTGAGCTACGAGGGCATTGAATACAACTCTACCGAGGCTCGGCGAGCAGAAGCTTGCGTAAGAACGAGAGTGCATTAATCACGCTGAATTGGCGCATCTGATCACGTTGGCCGGGCAGTTGAGAGATGCTGGAAAAGGTTCTGGCATCGGGGAATGCAATGCCCACGCACAGGGTGCCAACGGGTTGGCCGTCTTGTTCGTCTGGGCCGGCAACCCCAGTGAGTGCGAGCCCAACACTTGCGTTCAATGTTCGTTGCGCACCTAGTGCCATCTGCACCGCTGCTTGTTCTGACACAACGGGGCCGCGGTCGACTCCGAGCACATCGAACTTCACTTCGCTTGCATAACTGATGATGCCGCCGCGAAACGTGCGTGATGCGCCAGGGATTGAGGTGATGCGACCGCCGACAAGTCCACCAGTTACTGATTCCGCAATACCTAAGGTCCAACCACGTTGTTCAAGAAGGTTGAGAACTACTGATTCCATGGTGTCTGCGTTTGTTCCGAACACAAGGTCTTCAGTAAGAGCGCGCACTTTGGTTTCCCATGTTGCAAGCAGTGCGTCTGCTTCGGCATCAGTTGCCGCCTTAACGGTGAGGCGAACCTTGATGCCTTCCCAACCGCTTGCAAGAAATGCGAGTGTGGGGTTTCCGAGGGTTTCGAGTTCATCGATGATGGGGTCTAGTCGTTCATTCAGGGCGGATTCGCTTTCGCCCCACGTACGCAGTACCAGACTCTTGATCACGCTCGCTTCCCCACTGCGCTGCAACAAGTCTGGCAACACGGCGCGCGCCATCATGTCGTACATCTCATGTGGCACACCGGGCATTGCATACATGACCTTGTTACCAACAGGGCACATAAGGCCAGGTGCTGTGCCACGAGTCTGTTCGATGATTGTTGCCCCGCGAGGCACTTGGGCTTGATTCAAGTTGTTCGGCGCCATGTAACGATTGCGCGTAGCAAACAAGTTGGTAATCAATTGCGCAATGTGATCATTGTGCTCTAGTGGAACGCCCATGATTTCTGCAAGCGCGTCACGAGTGAGGTCGTCATGTGTTGGTCCGAGGCCACCACAGATGATGACAGCATCAGCATCTTCAAGAGCAAGTCGAATAGCTGCGACCACTCGCGCCAGGTTGTCGCCAACTTTGAGTTGCAGATGAGACCCAATGCCGACAGCTGCTAATTGTTCGCCGATGTACGAAGAGTTTGTATCAATTATCTGGCCGAGCAGAAGCTCTGTACCGACGGCAACAACATTGCACTTCATGGCATTCAGCCTGCCACAGAGGACAGCAACTGCATGCGCCGAAACGCATAAAAAGCCCAGACGAGAAGTGCGCCAGCCGCCAAAGATGCTGACGCTGCTAGCAAGTGATAGCCAACTGCTTTACGGATAAAGCCTGACGACAGTCCAGCCAGTCCGCCGCAGAAACTCATCATTAAATCTGCTGAACCTTGCACTGTGACGCGCTTGTCATCGGGAACTGATTCCAGCAACATCGCAGACCCGCCAATGAGTCCGAAGTTCCATCCGATTCCGAGAAACCACAACGCCGGAAACAGTATGAGCGAAGACTGCCCACTAAGAGCAGACATGACAGTTGCTACAACCAAAATGGAAGCACCAGCGAGCGCGGCATGATGCGTGCCCTTCTTGTCTGCATATCGCCCTACTAGCGGGCTGAATGCAAACATGCCAGCGACATGTAGCGACACAACAAACTGACTGAGTGATTCATGACCGTGCAGTTTCATGTGCACTGGGGTCATTGTCATAACGGCAACCATGGTGACTTGCGAGATGACCATCGAGGCAAGAGCAAGCCGGCCCTTTTGAGTAGCGACAACAATCGTGAGAGCTTCCGCGATACTCGGAAGCTTCACCGTGCCCTTTGGGCTGATGCCTCCGGCGATGACCAGTGGATCAGGGCGTAAACGAATGGTGGTGTTGAGAAATGCGCCAAACAACACGATGCTGGAAAATACCCATGGGCCTGTGTACTTGGCCCAGCCGAACCAATCTTGACCAGCAATTTGAGCAGGACTAATGAGTAGCGGCCCAAAGACTGCGCCGAATGTTGAAGCAAACACAATGCGGCTCATCGAACTAGCCCGGTTATGCGGTTCCGCTAAGTCAGTTGCGGCGTATCGAGCTAGCAAGTTAGAAGCTTGACCATTACCAAAGAGAAACAGACCAACCATAAAGAGTGCAAGCGATCGATGTTGCGCACCGAAAGCGGCAAGGATTGCCCCGACTGTTGCAAGGGCATATCCCAATTGCAATCCGGGACGACGACCACGACGCATCATGATGCGAGATAAGACTTGCGCCATGACTGCAGTGCCCATGGTTGCAGTCGCAGTTGCAATGCCGCCCCACGGCGTTGTGTCTCCCAGAATGTCTTGTACGACGTAGGCACCAACCGTGACTGCAGAAGCAAGAGCTGCGGCTCCGATGATTTGGCCCACCATCAAGGTGCGTAGCGTGCGTTCTTGTATTGCTGCGCGGTCTTCCTGGCTAGGTGCCGCCAAAACCACTAGCGAAGTGCTTTCACCGCATATTGGGCAGCACTGAGAAGTGTGAGAGCAACGGCAATCCACATGAAAATAGTGAATGTCCACGTTTGATCAACGACTGCAAATGGGGCTAGTGCAAACCCAACAGCCAACTGTTGGCTAACCGTCTTTACCTTTGCAGTCTTGCTTGCTGGCATTGAGACGCCCTTTGAGCCAACAAAGACTCGATACAAACTAATAATGATTTCACGAGCTGCAATGATGACAACTGGTACTACCCAAAACACATCACGACTGACAAGAGTAAACATGGCGCCGAGCACCAGAATTTTGTCGGCTAACGGATCAAGGAATGCACCACTACGGGTGATGCCATGCTTGCGGGCCAGATAACCATCGAAACCATCGCTGCTGCACAACACAATCCATACAACGAGAGCAATATACGAACCACGTCCATCATCAGGAATCAGCATGAACAAGAAAGGTGATGCAAGAACTCGACCAACTGTGACCATGTTGGCCCAGGTGACAATTGCTGTTTCGTCGAAAGCCATGCGCTATTTTCCTGCTACTTCTGTTGCGATGAGGTCCGGGCCAAATACTTGGTCTACAACAACGGTGTGAAAGCGACCCACTTCAAGGTGTTCAGGTACTTGAACTACACCATCAATTTCAGGTGCTTCACGGAATGAACGAGCGATACCCGGTTCATCAACGAGAACTTCAATGGTCTCACCAAGCAATAGGTCACGACGCTCGGCAGAGATGTTGTCTTGCAGTTCGCGCAGTTCAGCAAGGCGTTCATTCATGAGGCCTTCTTCCACTCGGTTCGGAAGAGTGAGTGCGTGAGTGCCATCTTCGGGACTAAAGGCAAAGAACCCACACCAGTCAAGTTGTGCATCACGAACAAATGAGAGCAGTTGGTCGTGGTCTTCTTCGGTTTCGCCCGGGTATCCAACAATGAAGTTGCTGCGAAAGGCAGCATCAGGAGACAAAGTGCGAATACGAGCGATGCGTTCAAGAAAACGAGGACCGTCGCCCCAACGCTTCATACGGCGAAGATGTTCTTTACTTGCATGCTGAAGGGACAAGTCGAAATATGGAACTCCGGTATCCAAAATGGCGTCAATTAGCTCATCGGAAAGATCACTTGGGTACAGATACAACAAGCGAACCCAGTCGGCCATGGCAGCTACGTCACGTACTAACTGCACGATTGAGCCTGCACCCAATTCTTCGGGGCGGTCTTTGCCATAGCTCGCAAGGTCTTGCGCAATCAGCACAATTTCGCGCACTTCAAGTTGTTCAACTTCAGTGAGAATTGAAGAAACATCGCGACTGCGTTGCGGACCACGGAAACTTGGAATGGCACAGAAGCCACAACTGCGGTCACAGCCTTCAGCGATTTTTACATAGGCCCACGGCGATGTTGATTTCGGACGTGGCAAGTTCAACAGGTCGAACTTCGGTATTTCACCCGTGACAGCAATCGGCTTGCGAGTGAGTTGTAACGGGACTCCGAAACCTGCAACCTGATCTGCTTCTGGCAATGCCTCAGCAAGCTCGTCACCGTAACGCTCGGCCATGCAGCCAGTGACGATGAGACGTGAGGAACGCTTCCGAGTGTCATCAAGGGCCAACATCGTGTCGATGCTTTCCTTGCGTGCCTCTTCAATAAATGCACACGTGTTGACAACAACAACATCTGCCTTTGAGGCATCTTCTGTAGCTACCAAGCCGTCGGCGATGAGTTTGCCCGCGATTTTGTCTGAGTCGACCTGGTTCTTAGGGCACCCCAAAGTCTCGATGTAGTAGCGCTGAACCATCCGACAGAGCCTACTAGTAGTTCAGTTTGAGTCCTTTGTATGGCCACTTCATAGCCAACAGACGGCCCGTGGACGACGCCGTGATGTATGCAGTTTGATAATCGGGCCCACCAAAGCAGATATTGGTCGTGATGCGGTCATCGACAGCTATGTGATTCAGCACCTCACCAGATGGCGAGATGACAGTGATGCCGCCATTGATGATGGTTGCGACACAAACGTTCCCGTCGCCGTCGACTGCAAGCGAATCAAACAGTTGGTATCCGGGCAATCCACACAACACGGTGGACGAATCTGGTGGAGCCAATTTTCCTGGTGAGGTTATTGCGCGTTGATACACACGTCCCGTGTGGGTCTCTGCCCAATACACAGTTTTTTCATCTGGCGATAATCCGATGCCGTTTGGACCATCTACAGGAAATGCAACTTCTTCGATGAATGATCCATCAGGCATTGCGTAATAGATACCGGTGCGGTCTGCGCTTCGTTCTGTGCGAGTTCCGTGATCTGTGAAGTAAAACCCACCATGTTTGTCAAACACGATGTCGTTAGGTGCGCGCAGTTGTGTTTCGCCGCAATGGGTATACAGATCAGTCACTGTTCCGGTTGCGATATCAACTCGCTGAATTCGTCCGCCGATGTATCGAGATTCATCGAACGGACCCGGATACATGAGGCCACCCATATTGAGCGGAGTGAATGCGTTGCCGTTGTTGCACAAGTACAAGGCACCGTCTGGACCGACGGCTAAACCATTTGGTGCGCCATTGATTTCAGCAACGGTTGTTTTGGTGCCGTCTGGCGCAACTCGCGTAAGACGCGAAGCAAACATTTCGGTGAGTATGACACTGCCGTCTGGCATTGCCACCGGCCCTTCTGGAAATTGAAGTCCAGTAGTGATTTCGGTGAATGCCGTGTCGGCCATCGTGTTACTCCCCCATTGATTCGAGTTCTTCGACGCTCATCATGACGCTGCGCGCTTTAGAACCTTCGCTTGGCCCTACTATGCCACGCTCTTCGAGTTCATCCATCAGTCGGCCAGCTCGTGCAAAGCCCACTTTCAGTTTGCGCTGCAGTAGCGAGGTAGAACCAAGCCCTGAGCGGACAACGATTTCAATAGCCGCCTTGATGAGTTCATCATCAACTCCGCCGCTGCCGCCGCCGAAGAGGCCGCCAGCGCCACTCCCGCCAGACTCATCACCTTCAATGCCAGAGACGTAGACCACTTCAGGAGATTGACGACGCCAGTGCGCGACAATCTTGCGCACTTCGTCTTCGTCAACCCATGAGCCCTGAATACGGTTTGGCACGTTTGTGTTTCCGGGCATCAACAACATGTCGCCCTTACCCACAAGTTTTTCTGCACCAGGCTGATCAAGAATGACTCGACTGTCTGTGAGGCTGCTCACTGCAAACGCCATGCGCGCTGGAATGTTCGCTTTGATAACGCCGGTGATGACGTTGACTGATGGTCGCTGAGTAGCGACGATGAGGTGAATACCAACAGCACGCGCTTTCTGAGCGATACGCGTGATTGATTCTTCAACGTCGCGTGCTGCCACCATCATGAGGTCGTTTAACTCATCGACAACCACAACAATGAACGGCAACCGTTCGTACTTCTTTGCATTCTCGTCGGTGTTGTCATTGACTTCACCCTTATCAAACGCTGCGTTGTAGCCGCCAATGTCACGGAAGCCCACTTCAACCAAAAGGTCATAGCGGCGTTCCATTTCTTTCACGGCCCAACCCAAAGCGTTAGCTGCCTTCTTCGGGTTAGTAACTGGGGCAGTAAGCAAATGAGGAAGGCGCGCATACTGGCCCATTTCCACTTGCTTCGGGTCAATGAGAATTAAGCGAACTTCATCAGGCGTGCTGCGCATCAGCAACGATGTCAAAATTGAGTTGATACCACTTGATTTTCCAGCACCTGTTGCGCCGGCAATGAGCATGTGGGGTGTTGCTGCAAGGTTCAAGAACACTGCACGACCTGCAATGTCTTTACCAACTGCTACATCAAGAGGGTGCGTTGCTGCGCGAGCTTCAGGAGACGAGATGAGGTCACCGAGAGAGACCAGTTGGCGAACCTCGTTCGGTACTTCAACACCAACAGCAGACTTGCCAGGAATTGGCGCCAAGATACGAACGTCGGTTGCAGCCATGGAGTACGCAATGTCGCGGTTCAAACTTGTGACTTTTGCAACTTTGACACCTGAACCAAGTTCAAGTTCGAAGCGGGTAACGGTTGGACCAACAGTCATTCCGACAAGACGAGTTTCAACACCGTGAGACGCAAGAGACTCTTCTAGGAGACGACCACGTTCAGCAACACGTGCCTTATTAACTTCTTGCACTTCAGTAAGTCCGAGCAAATCTGTTGGTGGCAACACCCATACACCTGGCACAGCGGGTACACCGACTGCTGATTCTTCCGATGAACCTGCGGGACGTTTTGTGCTTGGTTTGCCAACAAATTCAGGAGTGACTGGTTCAACCCGGCCTGGTTCTGGGCGACGCTTTGAGCGCTCTTTCTTCTCAACAAGATCAGGGTCTGAATCTGCATCGTAAATAGTTTGCGGTTGTTCACGAACCGCAGGTGCCGGAGCAAAATCTGAATCATCATTGCTGAATTCGTCGTACGGCTTTGATGATCCGTCGCGAGAAGAAACACCACGCGCCAAAGTTGCAGCTGACCCTGATTGCTTTGCAGCCCATGCACGAATAGCCACAATAAGTTCTGGAACAGTTGTATCGGTGATCAACATTGTTCCGCCGACCGCGATTGCAAACAGAACGACTAACGCGCCGGCCCAACTAATTGTTGAACTCAATGGTTCGGCCATGATGGCGCCAAACCACCCGCCAGCCTGCGACATGGCATCAACACTTGCGACAATTTTGTTTGCGCCATTGACAAGATGCAAGAAACCAAGAATTGCCAACACCACGATCGTCCACCCCATGGTGAGACGAAGACGATGTTGAATACTGCGACGGCGCACCATGGCAACGCCGATTCCGGTGACAACCATTGGCAATGCAAAACGACCAAGTCCGAGCAGCCAGCCAAAGGTGGTGTCGATAGCACGACCAAGCGGCCCTGCCATATGGAGATACATCGACAACACGAGGACGATGCCGAGACTGATACACCCGACTCCCCAGAACTCAACTTCACGACCGCGCACTACTTCGCGTGCTGCTGAATCCGGTTTGACAGGTGGGCGCTTGCTGCCCTTGGGAGGGGTTTTGACCCCCGCACGGTTACCCGCAGGCGCCTTGGTGCCGCGAGACGATGGACGAGAACCCTTGGCAGACATAGAGAAAGGGTACCAATGAGGTGTTCCTGCCTACGGGATACTCCATAGACCAACACTGGGCAGTAGAAACGGTCTTTTTATGTAGTCATTACGACGGGCACAATCATCGGCCGTCGTTTGGTGCGATCGCTCACAAATTTGCCTGCGGCTTTACGCACGACACGCTCAAGTCCGTCGACATCGCTGATTCCATCGTCGAGCGCCTTCACGAGGGCCTTTTCAATGTGTGCCTCTGCTTCATCAAGCAATGCGTCAGCTTCTGGCGCATACACCCAACCGCGCGTGATGACTTCAGGCCCGTTAATCACCTTGTGCAATGCGCTGTCAACTGTCGCAACAATTACAACAACGCCTTCTTCAGCTAAAACCTTGCGATCTCGCAGCACGCCGTGACCAACATCGCCAACAATTCCGTCCACGAATAAATAGCCCGCAGGCACTGTGCTGTGGAAAGCAAGTCCGTCATCAGACAGTTCCAATACATCGCCGTCAGTTGCTTGCAGAACATGATCCGGTGCAGCACCCATCACGACTGCCAATTCGGCGTGTGCGCGCATGTGGCGATATTCGCCATGAACTGGCACAAACCACTCTGGCTGCAAGATTGAGTGATACGTCTTCAACTCATCAGCTTGGGCGTGGCCGGTTGCATGCACATCAGCAATGCCTGAGTGAACAACTTTTGCACCTGCACGAACAAGACCATCAATCACACGATTCACATTGCCTTCATTGCCCGGGATTGCATGGCTAGACAAAATAATGGTGTCACGGTCCCCCACTTTGAACCAACGACTTTCTCCGCGTGACAGCAACGACAACGCAGCCATTGGTTCACCTTGAGACCCTGTGGAGATGATGCAGATATCTTCAGGCGCAAAGTCGTCAACCTTTTCAACGTCAACAAAAACGCTTGCTGGAACAGTGATAAGTTTCAAATCAATTGCAAGCCCGATGTTCTTCTGCATGGAACGCCCCATGAGACAAACCTTGCGACCATTATCAATTGCGGCCTCAATGATCTGCTGAACGCGGTGAATATGGCTTGCGAAACTGGCCGTAATGATTCGACGGTCACGGTGCTCGTGAAACAACTGATGCAACACGGCGCCGACGCTCTTCTCACTTGGTGCATGACCATGTTCTTCAGCGTTTGTTGAGTCACACATCAATAAGCGAATACCCACTGTCTTTGACAACTCGCCAAGTCGCGCGAGGTCTGTTCTGCGGTCATCAACTGGCGTTAGGTCAAGCTTGAAGTCACCAGAATGCACAATGACACCTTGGGGCGTATGAACAATTACGGCATGAGCGTGCGGAACAGAGTGAGTTACTGGCAAGAACTCTACGTCGAACGGACCAATATTGAGTCGCTCTCCATCACGCACCGTTATCAATTCAGTTTTCTTGAGCAGCCCTGCTTCTTCAATGCGATTGCGGGCAAGACCCAACGTAACCATCGAGCCATAAATAGGGAAAGACAGTTCGCGCAACAAGAACTGCAGACCTCCCACATGATCTTCATGGCCGTGTGTTGCCACACAGCCGACAATGCGATCAGCGTTCTCGCGAAGAAACGTGAAGTCAGGGAGAACCAGATCGATGCCGTGCATGTCTGCGTCGGGAAACATGAGACCACAGTCGATAAGCATCAACTTGTCGTCTTGCTCGAGCACCATGCAGTTACGCCCGATCTCGCCGAGACCGCCGAGGAAATAAATACGTACTGGTTGCGACATGAGTTACTTGCTCAGCGCTTCTCGCGCTTTTTGCAAATTGGCATGCACGACTGCAGCACGATCAGCAAGACCTGCAGGTGGTGGCCCCATTGGCAAACGACAGTCACCAACTGAGAATCCAAGATGATTCATCATCACTTTGCTTGGAATTGGATTCGGGTTGTCATCGCCTGTTTCAAATGCATAACTCTCAAGAAGAATGTCGTTGTACTTACGCGCCAAAGCGACATCGCCGTTTTTGAATGCAGTGATCATGGCTTGATGCTCTGGTGCACTCCAATGTGTCGCAACACCAATGACTCCACTGCCGCCATATGCGAGGAACGCAAGCGTTAGCCCATCATCACCTGAATAGAGTTCGAAATCTTTCGGCACCTGTGCCATGAGGTTTGCAGTTTCCGCAGGCGCACCAGCTGCATCTTTCAATGCCTTGATGTTCGGCACTGTGTTTGCCAACTTCGCAAGAGTCTGTGTAGAAATCTTTCGGCCAGTGCGAACAGGAATGTCATAAATAACAACCGGCAATGTGGTTGCATTTGCCATCGCAGTGATGTGACCTTCAAGTCCACTTTGTGGCGGGCGGTTGTAATACGGACCCACTGCCAAAATTCCAGCAGCACCCATCTTCGTCACTTCTTTTGTCATGTGTACTGAATGGGCAGTGTCGTTAGAACCAGAACCAGCGATTACAGGAATTGTGACTGCGTTAATAACCGCTTCCCACAATGCCAATTTCTCGGCATCGGTCAGCGTCGAAGACTCGCCTGTTGTACCGGAGATAACGAGACCGTCATTTCCATTGTCTTGAAGCCATTTGGCAAGGCGGACGGCCTCATTGAGGTCGAGTGCTCCCAATGCGTCAAAGGGCGTAATCATCGCCGTGAGAACTTGTCCAAAAATGGCCATACCTCATTATGGCTGATGGGAGGCGGTGGCACCGCCCCGAATCATTGTCCGATTGGGCGAAGTTCCTTGCCGATTTCGAAATCATCAACTTCGTCTGTGGTGTCTTGCCAATCCTCGAACTGGATAACACCCATTTCTTCGAACTTATGACGCAGCCACTTGTCGTTACGGTCAAGAAGGCCGAGCTTCTTGCAGTTCGGCACGATCTTGGCGAACAACATCTGCTGGAACAATAGGCGCTCTGGGTCTTGCAGCATGATGGGAGCAAGTTCTTTGGTGCTGACACCAAGGCGATCCCATACTTCTTGCTGCAAAAATCGGTCACGCATACGAACGCTTGCCTCATACGCAAACTCCTGGCGGTCTTTCATCTCGGCATCTGACATACCGTCATAGACCTCTTTGAGACTGAGAACCCCAAAGGCAACGTGGCGCGCTTCATCGCTCATGACGTAGCGCAACAACTTCTTCAAAAGTGGCTCGTTCGTTGTGGCGTGAAGAAAGCCGAACGCAGCAAGCGCCAAACCTTCCACCATGATCTGCATACCGAGATATGTCATGTCCCAGCGACTGTCATTGACGATGTCGTCAAGAAGCAAACGAAGGTGTGTATTGACTTGGTATCCGCCTTCAAGCTTCTCGTCGAGATAACGAGCAAACACTTCAACGTGGCGCGCTTCGTCAACCACTTGCGTGCTCGCGTACAACTTTGCGTCATACCAGGGCACAGTTTCCACAATCTTTGAAGTACAAATCAACGCACCTTGTTCACCATGAAGGAACTGACTGAGCTGCCAACGACGTCCTTCGATACCAAATTCAAGCCACTCTTTGTCACCCCAGTTACCAATCTTGGTGTCTGCGTACCGGTCACGCTGCATACCGCTACCAAGTATCAAGGAGTCTTCAATAATGGTCTTTTCGATGTCTACACCGATGCTCCAGTCAAGATCGGTTGCGCCATTCCACTGCCCCACCTTGGCCTTTTCGTACAACTTGCGCAACTGAGGCCGCGCCAACGAATAATCCCAGGTGAAAATGCTGTCCGCATTGTTTTTAACAATGTGCTCAACTTCATCAACGTCTGTGTTGGTGACGGCAAGAATTGCCTCAATGTCGTTCAGTTCGGCGCGGCCGATCAATTCTTCATTTGATTTATCAATGATGCTCATGATTCTCTCTTTGGTTTATTGGATTACGACAACTGACGAAATACTCGGCAGAAGAAATGTGCGAACAAAGGTGCGCGTGGCATCTTCATTAGCAAAATCAAGTGTGGGTGATGGCGACAAGTAATACGAGATCACTAGTCGGCACATCACGTCAACAATGTGGGCAGCTTCATCGGCTGGGATGAATTCGTCTGTGAGTGGAGTAATGAATGCAGTTGCGACGCGCACGATGCGACCAAGACCACTAACTGTGAGATCACCCAAGGTTTCACCGGGTGCCGTTGCCAGCATCATCGCCAAGTGCTCGTCGTGCTGCAATTCACTTGATGCAACAACAATGCAACGCACCAATAGTTCTTCCAAGGATTCAGAGCCCTCGACATTCGCGCGCATCGCAGTAAAGAAATCTTCTAACTTGCCAAGGCGCACTGCCTCGAACAACACGTCACGCCCGCCAGGAAACAACCGATACACAGTGGCCCGAGAAACGCCGGCCGTGACGCAGATGTCGTCCATGGTGACTTTGTCCCAGCCCCATTGTGTAACGCATGTATCAACAGCAGAAAAGATGGCCGCTTCAACATCGCGAACTTGTGTGGTTGTGGCGTGAGTCACATTGAGACATTAAGACGGAAACTGTCTCAATGTCAAGGGGCTTCTTACCAATCCCGACTAGTTGGGTCGGGTATTAACAACTTGTAGAGTCGTAGCGCTCCAACGAAATTCCGTGAAAGGAACCTTTATGCGCAAACTCACTATCTCACTCGCCATCACTGGCACTCTTCTGCTCGCCGCGTGCGGTGGCAGTAGTTCATCGTCAGACACAACGGCAGCTGCTGGCGCCGGCACTGGCAACGAATGCACCAGCGGCAAGACACTCGCTGCTGACACATTGACCATTGGAACAGGCAACCCTGCTTATTCACCATGGGTCGAGAACGACAAGCCTGAATCAAAGGAAGGCTTTGAGGCCGCCGTTGCATATGCAGTAGCAGCCGAGCTTGGTTTCGGCGATGCAGCGGTTACTTGGGTACGCACCGGATTCGACGAAGCAGTACAGCCTGGAAAGAAGAACTTTGACTTCAACCTTCAACAGTTCTCGATCAATGACGAGCGCAAGAAGACTGTTTCATTCAGCGCGTCGTACTACTCAACAAACCAAGCAGTGGTAGCCCTTGCAGGTTCACCAGCAATCGGCGCAACAACTGTTGCAGACTTGAAGGACGTAAAGTTCGGCGCACAAGCCGGAACCACAAGCCTTGAATTCATCACCAACGTGATCAAGCCATCTGCTGAGCCATTTGCCTACGACGACAACGCCGGTGCAAAAGCAGCTCTTGAAGCGAAGCAAATTGACGCAATTGTTGTTGACCTTCCAACAGCTTTCTACATTGCAGCCGTTGAACTCACCGGAGCATCGGTTGTGGGCCAGTTCCCAGCAAGCGCAAGCACAACACCTGACAACTTCGGTTTGGTCTTTGACCTTGATAACCCGCTTGTTTCCTGTGTTGACACAGCACTCGCTGTACTCAAGGACAATGGCACACTCGCTGAGATCGAAAAGACTTGGTTGTCAGACAAGACCAACGCACCTGTCATCGCGGTTTCCTAACCAGTCCATACCCATAAATCATGGGAACCGTTACAGGTCGTCGCGCTGCGTATGAACGCGCACGCAAACGCCGCAGCACCGTAGTTGCTACCGTCAGTTCGCTGGCGGTAGTGACTGCGATTGTTGTTTTGGTTCCCAAGATGCCGCGCTGGGACCGCGTACACGAATCGTTCTTTAATGGTGAGCGATTTGCCAATTCACTCCCCCGACTTCTTGATGCATTTGTTCTCGACATCAAAATTTTTGCGTGGTCAATGCCCGCAATTGTTTCCCTGGCTCTCCTGGTAGCAGTAACCCGCAACTCACGTTCAGCAGCATTATTCCCATTGCGCATACTTACCATTGCGTTCACGGACATCATGCGTGGCGTCCCAATTATCTTGTGGATATACCTCATTGGTTTTGGCGTACCTGGCCTAGGCATTGACAGACCGTGGAACAGCCCACTGATTTGGGGTTCCGTTGCACTCGTGCTGACGTACTCCGCCTATATTGCTGAAGTTTTTCGCGCAGGCATTGAGAGCGTTCATGAATCACAGCGCGCAGCTGCCAGATCGCTCGGATTATCAAGCTGGCAAACCATGCGCCATGTCGTGCTGCCACAAGCGATTCGACGTGTTGTCCCCCCTCTCATGAATGACATGGTGAGTCTGCAGAAGGACGTTGCCCTAGTGAGTCTTATTGGCCCAATTGAAATTCTGCGGCAAGCAGGAATCGACAAATCGAAGTTTGCAAACTTCACGCCATACATTGCAGCAGCAGCGGTGTTTCTCCTCATCACCATCCCATTGACTCGCACAACGGACTGGTTGATTGAACGCCAACGACGTCGCACAACAGGGACGCGTATTTCATGAGTGCTGCAAAGATCTCATTACGTGACGTGCACAAGGCATTTGGCACTAACTCCGTACTGAATGGAATTGATCTTGATATTGCTGAAGGAAGTGTTGTTTCTCTAATCGGACCAAGTGGTTCAGGCAAGAGCACACTCTTGCGTTGCATCAATCTTCTAGAACCCATCGATGATGGCGAGATTTTCCTCGATGACATCGATATTTCAATACCTGGTTTTGATGCAAACCCAGTGCGCAGACGTATCGGCATGGTGTTTCAAAACTTCAATCTGTTCCCACACATGTCAGTACAAGACAACATCACCTTGTCCCCTGTCCGCACGCTCGGAGTCAACAAAGCAGTTGCCCGTGCGAAGGCTGCAGAGCTTCTCGAACGGTTTGGCCTTGCAGACAAAGTGAATGCCTTCCCTGATCAGTTGTCAGGCGGGCAACAGCAACGAGTCGCCATTGTTCGTGCTCTTGCAATTGAGCCAGAAGTTTTGTTGCTTGATGAAATTACAAGCTCACTAGACCCCGAATTAGTTGGCGAGGTTCTTGATGTGGTGCGCGAGCTAAAAACATCCGGCATGACCTTGGTTCTTGCCACTCACGAAATGGGTTTTGCCCGCGACATCAGCGACTTAGTGTGCGTACTTGATGGTGGACACATCATTGAACAAGGCCTACCTGGCCAAGTCTTTAGTGCACCTAAATCAGATCGCGCTCAACAATTTCTCGAGCGCATTATTCGCGCCGGCCGCCTTTAAGCGTCTGGCAATACGTAATCGGCGAACTGATCGCGCAAAGTCTTCTTTGAGAACTTGCCCACTGATGTCTTTGGCACTTCAGCAATAAACACCACTGCGTCGGGCAATTGCCACTTAGCCAAGCGAGGAATCAAATGTTCAATTACTTGAGCTTCAGTGAGTGTCTCGCCTGGCTTGATAACAACACAGGCAAGAGGACGCTCGCTCCACTTAGGGTGAGGCACTCCAATAACTGCTGCTTCAGCAATCTTCGGATGTGACATGAGTTCGTTTTCAACATCAACAGATGAAATCCATTCGCCACCAGACTTAATGAGGTCTTTGGTGCGGTCAACTAAACGAATGCGTCCCTTGGCATCAACCACTGCAACGTCACCGGTACGTAGCCAGCCATCAGGCGTGAAACTCTCGCGCGAACGAGGGTCGTTGTAATAGTCAGAGGCAATCCATGCGCCTGCGCACTGCAATTCGCCTTGCGATTCGCCGTCCCACGGCAATGGTGTTGTTGTTCCTGGTTCAACAACACGCATTTCGACACCGAAACTAATGAGACCCACAGTTGTACGCAGTTCTGCTTGTTCAGCGTCTGACAACAACAAGTCTTCTGAAGACAGCGTGCACACTGCAGCAATCGGACTTGTCTCTGTCATTCCCCATGCCTGCAAGATGGGCTTGCCTGTTTGCTCACGGTAGGCCTCGCTGAGTGCTTTTGGTACTGCAGAGCCACCGCATGGAATAACGCGAATGTTTGACGTGTCGCGCCCTTTCAATTCAGGCAGCACTGCCATCCAGATTGTTGGCACACCTGCTGGCACCGTGACTTTTTCTTCGATAATCAAATTGGCTACCGCCGGGCCTGATAAATCAGGTCCTGGCATTACTAACGTTGCACCGCTTGCGACACCTGCGTGTGCAAGACCCCATGAGTTGGCGTGGAACATGGGAACAACGGGAAGAATGATGTCTGATTCACTGATACCGACAGAGTCGGCCATCATGCAGCCCATCGTGTGCAAGTAGGTACTGCGGTGGCTGTACACAACGCCTTTCGGATTACCGGTGGTGCCGCTGGTGTAACACATGCTCGCTGCTTGATTTTCATCAACCACTGGCCATTGCACCGGACCTGCAGCTGCGATCAATGATTCATATTCGTGCACTTGGAATCCGGGAACAGAAGTCGGTACTTCACCTTTGCCGTCATACATGAAGACAAGATGCTTCACTGTTGTGAATGTCGACAACAACGGCTCAATCAACGGATAGATCGATGTGTCAATGAAGATCACTTCATCTTCTGCGTGATTAACGATGTACGTAATCTGCTCAGGGAACAATCGAATGTTCAATGTGTGCAAGATGCGGCCAGAACATGGGGCTGCGAAATACAACTCAAGGTGTCGCTGCGTGTTCCATGCGAAGGTGCCAACGCGACCTGTTGCTGAAATTCCGAGTGCGTCTAAAGCGCCTCCAAGGCGACGCGTGCGATCTGCCCATTCTCCGTAGGTAATGCGCTCACGACCAGTAGCAGTGGCAGTAATGATCTGCTTATTGCGGTGGTACTTTTCCGCGCGATCAAATAGGTAGCTAATCGACAATGGTGTCGGCTGCATTAAACCCTTCATAGTGTCCCCCTGTGTTTCAGTGGCCTTCGCCACGACATAGTGAACCGTAGCAATGCTGTGACACATCATGAAAGCCCACAGGCACTACGGTTGCCCAGATGCGCAAACTACTCATTGCTTTTACCTCCGTGTTGTTTGCCGCTGGCACCATTGGCACCAATATCGGCCCAGCCCTTGTTGACAATCATCCACTTCTTGTCCTTATTTTGAGCGCCCGCAACAGAGTCCTGTTTGCATCTGTCCCCTACATGGATCCACTTCCCTTTTTCATCGTGGGCTTTTTTCGATTGATGGCAGCGGCCGTGGCGTTGTATTTCGTTGGACAGATTTATGGCCACCGCGCCCTGCAATGGACTGAAGCTCAAGTCGGAGAAATGCCTCGTATTTATCGGTGGACCGAACGTGCCACCGTGCGCGCCGGTTGGCTGGCAGTCGTCCTCATGCCGGGTTCAAACATCGTGTGTCTGCTTGTTGGCCACCTCGGAATGGCGCGAGCCAAATTCTTTGCGTGCATCACATCAGGCATTGTGTTGCGCCTCATCATTATGTGGTTCGGTGGAAAAGCCTTCGAATCCCAAATCAGAACCAGCCTCACCTACATCGACAAATACCAATGGTGGGTGGTCGGCTCATTGTTTGGCATTACCTTGTTTCAAGCGGCCCGTCGAAAGTCCCCAGGCGCACCTGAGTCGTAAGCCCGCCTGTTGGTTAGGCTCTCCTACATGGCTCAGACATCATTCGGCGGCACACCCGTCAACACCGTTGGCGATCTTCCTGTTGCAGGAAAATCACTTCCCACATTCACATTGACCGCTGGAAACTTGCAAGAGTTCAGCAACGACTCGCTCGCTGGCAAGCGCGTTGTGTTCAATATCTTTCCAAGCGTCGACACACCAACATGTGCAACAAGTGTTCGCACATTCAACGCGCTCGCATCTTCTCTTGACAACACAGTCGTGTATTGCGTGTCGGCAGACTTGCCGTTTGCTCAAGGTCGCTTCTGCGGTTCAGAAGGCCTCAGCAACGTGCAAAACGCTTCGTCATTTCGCACTGATTTTGGTTCAGTGTTTGGCGTAGGCCTCAACGAAGGCGCATTTGCCGGACTTCTTGCTCGCGCAGTTGTCGTTGTAGATGAAAACGGAAAAGTTCTTCATACAGAACTTGTTTCTGACATCGCGAACGAACCAAATTACGACGCAGCAATTGCATCACTGAAGTAACTACAGCAGCGAATCAATTCCCATAGTGAGACCCTTAAGGTCGCTCACTTTGCGACATGCCAAGACAACTCCCGGCATAAAACTGACACGGTCATTGGAATCGTGGCGTATCACCAAGGTTTGACCGGCCGTTCCCAAAATCACTTCTTGTGACGCAGTCATGCCCATCATGCGAACGCCATGTACGTGAATACCACCTGGGCCAACACCGCCGCGCGCACCAGGGATTACCTCGTGCTTTGTGGGGTCAGCAGCCCATTCATCGCTAGCTGCTGCCATGCGCTGTGCCGTAACCATTGCGGTACCGCTCGGTGCATCAGCTTTTGCGTTGTGATGGAACTCGATGATCTCAGCTGTTTCAAAATATGGAGCTGCTTGTTCAGCGAACTTCATCATCAGAACTGCGCCGATTGCGAAGTTGGCCGCAATGAGGCAATTGCTTCCGGTAAACGCCTTACTAAAGGTTGCAAGATCGTCATCTGAAAAACCAGTGGTACCCACAACGGCATGCATGCCGTGAAGCGCTAACCAGGGCAGCGTGGTACGTGCCGCGGCAGCAACAGTGAAGTCAACGACAACGTCGCACTTGGCGTCTGCCAGCGCCTTCAGGTCTGCTGCAATTGTGAGCCCATGAACAGAACCACCGCTGCCGACCAAGTCGACAGCGGCTGCTAGTTCTAGACCATCAGCTGCGACTATTGCATCACAGACTGTGGCTCCCATTTTTCCAGCTGCTCCAACTACTCCCACACGAATCATGTGAAAGACCGTAGTCGCTGGCAATGGTTATCGACGGCGACGATTACCGCGGTCGCCACCACGGTCGTCTCCACCACGGGTGTCGGGACCAAGGTCACCGAACTCCGAGCGGATTTCGCTATTAAATTCTGCCTCGAATGAGACTTCAACTGGTCCGTCTGCACGAGGTGCACGATCTTGACGAGGTCCACGGTCTTCGCGAGGTCCGCGATCATTACGATCACGAGAGCCACGGTCATTGCGGTCACGAGAACCACGGTCTCCGCGATCTTCGCGAGGTCCACGGTCACTGCGCTCACGACGTTCTCCGCCGCCACCGCCGCCGCCACCAGGAAGGTCGTTGCCGTCTGCATCGACAGGGGTCAGGCTGACCTTGCCCTTGTCGTCTACATCTTCAACGCGCACCTTGATGACGTCACCGAGGGTGAGAATGTCTTCAACATTGTTCACGCGCTCGCCGTTACCCAACTTGCTGATGTGCACAAGGCCATCGCGTCCAGGAAGGATGTTGACGAATGCACCGAACTTCGTGATGCTGACAACGCGACCATCGTAGATTGCGTTGAGTTCAGCGGTTGGAGGATCAACGATCGCAAGAATGCGAGCCTTGGCTTCTTCAACGCGATGGTTATCTGGCGAGCCGATTGTGACGATGCCGGTAGCGCCGTCATCATCAACTGCAATGTCTGCACCTGTCTCTTGCTGAATGGTGTTAATAACCTTGCCCTTAGGCCCGATTACTTCACCAACTTTGTCCAAAGGAATTGTGAAGGACACAATTTTCGGTGCGGTATCAGCAACAGTTGAACGAGGAGCATTAAGCGCAGCGTTCATACTGTCAAGAATGGTCATACGAGCATCACGTGCCTGTTGCAAAGCTGCTGACAATACATCGGCAGGAATTCCGTCGATCTTGGTGTCAAGCTGCAATGCAGTTACGCAATCAACTGTTCCGGCAACTTTGAAGTCCATGTCACCGAATGCGTCTTCTGCACCGAGAATGTCGGTGAGCGTCAGGTATTTACCTTCTGCATAGATGAGACCCATTGCGATTCCAGAAACTGGAGCCTTGATAGGAACACCGGCGTCCATCAGCGACAAGCTTGATGCACACACTGATGCCATTGATGTTGAACCGTTTGACGACAGAACTTCACTGACCAAACGAATTGCGTATGCAAATTCTTCTTGGCTAGGAACGACTGGCAACAACGCACGCTCTGCAAGAGCACCGTGTCCAATTTCGCGACGCTTTGGAGTACCCACACGACCAGTTTCACCATTAGCCCAAGGAGCCATGTTGTAGTGGTGGATGTAACGCTTTGAATTGTCAGGACCGAGTGTGTCGAGCATTTGGTTCATGCGAGGCATGGCCAATGTGCAGACGTTCAGAACCTGAGTCTCACCGCGCTGGAACAAGCCAGTGCCGTGTGCGCTTGGCAATGTGCCAACTTCTGAAGTCACTGCACGAAGATCGCGAGGACCGCGACCGTCGATGCGGATTCCTTCTTCAACAACGCGCTTACGAACAAGCTTCTTTGTGAGGCTACGAACTGCTTCTTTCACTGCGCCGCTTTGGCCAGCAAATGCACCTTCAGGACCACATAGTTCAGCAACTGTTTCAGCTGCTGCTGCATCGGTGGCCGCATTGCGGTCAGCCTTCAGAGCAATTGTGATTGCCTTAGCCAATTTAGGAGTAGCTGTTTTTTCAACTGCTGCAAAAATTTCTGGTGTGTAGTCAAGAATTGGTGTGTACTCAAGAGGAACGATTGCACCCTTGGTAGCAATAACACTTGCAACGAGTTGGCGCTGAAGCTTGATGGACTCTTTGATCCATACTTTTGATGCTTCAAGACCATCTGCGATTGTCTGCTCTGAAACTTTTGGAGCGCCGTCTGCATAGAACTCGAATGACTTCTCTGTGCCGCCTGCTTCAACCATCATGATGGCAACATCGCCATTGTCAAGCTCGCGTCCAGCAACAACGATTTCAAATGTTCCGTTGTTTCCTTCTGCATAGGTTGGGTGAGGCACCCAGTCGCCGTCTTGCGAATATGCCAAGCGAACAGCACCGATTGGGCCTTCGAATGGAACTCCACTGATCATGAGAGCAGCTGACGAAGCATTAATTGCAATGACGTCATGTGGGTTTTCCATGTCGACACCAACAACGTTGACAACAATTTGTGTCTCGTTGCGGAAACCGTCTGGGAATGCAGGACGAAGTGGGCGGTCAATCAGACGGCACGTAAGAATTGCCTGCTCTGATGGACGACCTTCACGACGGAAGAACGCACCTGGAATTTTGCCGGCAGCGTATGCACGCTCTTCGACATCCACGGTGAGTGGGAAGAAATCGATGCCGTCTTTAACGCCACGAGCCGCATTGGCTGTGACTAGAACGGTTGTGCCGTCGATTGAGGCGAGAACGGCGCCCTGCGATTGTGTCGCAAGCTTTCCAGTCTCGAATGACATGGTTTTTTCGGAACCAGTAACCTGTGTTGAAACACGAATGGCGTCAGCCATGGGAACTCCCTTGTTTGTGTGTTGTTGTAGTTCCGCCTACAACCAGCCGGTTCCCAGTCGGCAACCCCGCCCCATGGCGCGGGATAATCGACTGACAACCGACAACAATAAAAATGGTGTTGGCGGAAGGTTTTGTTATCGGCGAAGGCCGAGTTGTGCGATGAGCTCGCGGTAGCCAGCGATATCGCGATCGCGAACGTAATCAAGCATGCGGCGACGGCGGCCTACCAACATCAACAATCCACGACGAGAGTGGTGGTCCTTGTGGTGCGTTTTGAGGTGCTCCGTAAGGTGATTGATGCGGTCGGTAAGAAGTGCAATCTGCACTTCGGGTGAACCGGTGTCCGTTCCGTGCTTGCGGTACGTCGAGATGGTGTCGATCTTCGGCAACATAATAAAGGCCTCATATTCCTTATTGAGAGAGGGCGCTCATCCCAAGAATTTGGGCCGAGCATCACACGTGCGCCAGAGCCCACGAGGACCTGATTAGGTTATGAGCCATTTCCTAGTGCCCACAACCCCCTGTCCTGATTAGATTGAAGGAGTGTTCACAGGAATCATTGAAGAAAAGGGCTCAGTTTTGGCCCGTGAAGGGGCAAAACTCACCATCTCAGCCCATACCGTGCTTGAAGATTCTGGCCTTGGCGCATCAATCGCCGTCAATGGCTGCTGTCTCACCCTTATAGAGAAGGGTGCCGATTGGTGGTTGGCCGATGTGTCAGAGGAAACCTATTCCCGCACCAACCTTGGCAATCTGCAGCCTGGCGACCCGGTCAACCTCGAACGCCCGATGGTGGCAAACGGTCGCTTTGGTGGCCACATTGTTCTTGGCCATGTTGATGCTGTGGGCGAAGTTGTCTCTCCTGCCCCGCAACTTGTCGTGCGCGTTCCTCAAGACCTCATGCGATACATCGTGGAAA
Organism: Ilumatobacteraceae bacterium; assembly: GCA_040402055.1. Classification (GTDB taxonomy): domain Bacteria; phylum Actinomycetota; class Acidimicrobiia; order Acidimicrobiales; family Ilumatobacteraceae; genus UBA2093. The sequence goes on along the minus strand of JBBANJ010000012.1, from coordinate 16,627 downwards.
AAGGAAGCTGCACTGTCGACGGCATCAGCCTCACAGTGTTCAACCTCACAGAAGACACATTCGAAGTTGCGGTGATTCCTCACACAGCAGATGTCACCACACTTGGCCATCGCAAGCCAGGACACAAAGTCAATATTGAAATTGATGTCCTTGCAAAGCACGTTGAACGATTGCTCGAGCACAGGAACTAGCAATGGCTGACCTCGGAGATCTTCGCCAGCGAATTGATGCCATCGACGCCGCACTTGTGAACCTGCTTGCTGATCGCATGAACGTATGCCGTGAAGTCGCAGAGATAAAAGAAACCACTGGTGCTGCCGTTATTCAGCCACAGCGCGTGCGTGATGTTTTGTCTAGTCGTCGGCAATGGGCAATAGATGCCGGTGTTGACGCGGACTTTGCTGAACAACTGTTTCGCACTCTGTTGTCAGAAACACACCGCATTGAAGGCGCAGAGTCTCGTGACGAACTAGCACCGATCAAACTTGCTGGCGATACACAACGCAGCGAACTCGACACTGTCGCATGCCGCATTGACCATGTTGTGGTTGCAGTAGCCGACCTTTCTGCTGCACGAAAGTTTTTTGATGGCATGGGTTTCTCCACCACCGTCACCGATGATGCATCTGTAGTCAGTGCCGAAGCAGGCGGCGTCACTGTTGTTCTTGTCGGCGCTGACCATAACCCTGCGGTCCATCAGCGACTTGCCGAACACGGCTCTGGCGTGCAACACATCGCCATAGAAGTTCTCAATGCTAGTTTCACCCGCGACGCCCTCGATGCTGCGGGCGTGCCATTGCTTACCGATGTTGTCGTTGACGCCGAAGGCCACGAGCAAGTGTTCACAGCCCTTGACGCCGTCACCGGAGTCCAACTCAGCTTCATTAGCCGTACCGGGCATCGGGTACCAATGAGCAGCCATAACGTGTCTGCCATGTTCGAGGCCATCTCCAACACCGCCACCGACCAATAACGGCGGTACTATTTAGGAGCGCGGCCAAATGGGCGCCACCAGACATTTCTTGCTCGTCTGATGGGGTTCGACCGCCACTGGCTCATATTCCACCGGATCCACCTGAAAGGTGCTGCCTTGTCGCGCCAGTTCTCTCGAGAAGACGTCATGTCTTCTCTCCCCATCGATCAATCGTTCATTGATGACCTTTTGACATTGCCTCTTGATGAGTTGATGTTGCGTGCGCGAAATGTTCGCGATGCTGCTCACGGCACACGCGTCACATTTTCACCAAAGGTGTTTATCCCTCTCACTATGTTGTGCCGCGACAAGTGCGGCTACTGCACGTTTGCCCAGCCACCTGCGCGCTTAGAAAAGCCGTACATGACTGCAGAAGATGTTCTCGCCATCGCACGTCAAGGCGCACGCACTGGTTGCCAAGAAGCATTGTTCACTCTCGGTGAACGCCCGGAAGAACGTTATGAAATTGCTGCCAACTGGTTGCGTGATAACGGATACGACTCCACCGTGCATTACCTACATGACATGGCCAAACTTGTCCTCGACGAAACTGGCTTGTTGCCGCACGCAAATGCAGGTGCTTTGTACAACGACGAATTGGCAATGTTGCGCCGCGTCTCCCCTTCTCAAGGCATGATGCTTGAATCACTGCGCGACGATTTGGAATGCCATCGTGGTGCGCCTGACAAGGAACCACAGCGTCGTATCAACACGCTGTGCGAAGCAGGCGAACTTGCCATTCCGTTTACTAGTGGAATCTTGGTGGGCATTGGTGAAGAACGTCGTGACCGCATTGAAGCCCTTGCACTCATTGCTGCAGCACACGCAAAGTACGGCCACGTACAAGAAGTCATTGTTCAGAACTTCTTGCCAAAAGCTGGTACTGCAATGCACAAAGCAAAGCCGTGCCCTGAAGATGAGTACTTGTGGTCAATTGCTGTTGCGCGATTAATCTTGCCAACTTCAATTCACTTGCAAGCTCCGCCAAACTTGTCAGACGACTTCGGCATCTTGCTTGATGCAGGAATTGACGACTGGGGCGGTGTCTCACCAGTTACTGCTGACCATGTAAACCCTGAACGTCCATGGCCGGCGCTTGATCGCTTACGCGATGTCACTGAAGACCGCGGCATGGTTCTTGCACCACGTCTCACCATTTACCCCGAGTATGCAACTGCCCCAGAAAAGTGGCTCGACCCTGCGTTGCACTTCCCCGTGATGGATCGCACAGACGCAGAAGGACTTGGCCGCGATGACCCGGGCGCTTTCTGGCCAGAAAAAGTAACTGCAGCAGACGTTGTTCATGACGGTGCAGAAGTTGTTCTTGTGGGGCACAAATCAACTCAGTGGTATTCAGGATCAAACGTGAAACCAATGATTTTGGTGCCGCATCCTCGCTTATCAGCGAAGGGTCGCATTGCAGAAATCATTGAAGGTCACCGCAACGGACAAGAACTAGGCGAAGACGAAGTCGTTGCATTGTTTGCTGCACGCGGACCTGAAGTCGGTTACCTCGCTGACTATGCAGATGAATTGCGATTCAAGACTGTTGGCAACAATGTCACGTGGGTTCACAACCGCAACATCAATTACACAAACGTATGTACTTACAAATGTAAGTTCTGTGGGTTTTCCAAAGGCCCACTCAGTCTTAACCTGCGCGGCACTCCGTACCTCTTAACACTGGACGATATTGCAGACCGCGCAGTGGAAGCAGCCGGCATGGGTGCAACTGAAGTCACCTTGCAAGGCGGAATTCACCCTGACTTTGATGGTGACTATTACATCGATGTCACGAAAGCTGTGAAGTCAGCAGTACCCGACATGCACGTGCATGGCTTTACAGCTCTTGAAGTAACCGAAGGCGCGAATCGCAACGGCGAATCTCTTCGCGAATACCTTCTTCGCTTGAAAGAAGCAGGCCTTGCTTCGCTTCCTGGCACAGCAGCAGAGATTTTGGATGACGACATCCGTGCGATCATCTGCTCGGACAAGGTGAATACCGAAGAATGGCTTGAATGTCATCGTCAAGCTCATTCCATCGGCTTGCATTCAAACATCACCATCATGTTCGGCAGTGTTGAGCATCCTCGTTCATGGGCCAAGCACATGGTGGTCACTCGTGAGCTACAGAAGGAAACTGGTGGCTTCACCGAATTCATTCCGCTTCCGTTTGTTCATATGGCCTCGCCTATTTACCTGCAACGCAAAGCACGTCGTGGACCAACCTTCCGCGAGAACCTATTGATGCACGCAATTGGTCGCATTTTTTACCATGGCCACATCGACAACGTTCAGGTCAGTTGGGTCAAGATTGGTACTGCCGGAGCTGCACAGTTACTGCAAGCAGGTTGCAACGACCTTGGTGGCACATTGATGGATGAGAACATTTCTCGTGCTGCTGGTGCTAACCATGGCCAGATGATGACCGAAGGCCGCTTTGGTGAAATCGTGGCCCCGATGCGCCGCACATTGGTGCAACGCAATACGGCGTACAAATTCCTTAGCCCTACTGCAGGTGCGTAACTACAGCCGCGCGAGCGTGCGCGATATCAACTTGTAATTGATCTTTCAATTCATCAATGCCTGAGAACTGACGTTCACTACGCAAAAACGCAACGAACTGAACGACTGCAACTTCCCCGTACAAGTCTCCGCTGAAATCCATGAGATATGCCTCAAGCAATGAGTGCTCAGCATTCACATAAAACGTGGGGCGACGACCAAGGTTGATCGCACACGGGTGTTCACTGCCATCTGGTCGTTTGTACAACCCCGCGTACACGCCATCACTTGGCACACACATGCCGTTCGGTATTTCAACATTCGCTGTAGGAAATCCGATGGTGCGCCCACGCTGGTCGCCAGTCACGACTGTGCCGACAACTTCATAAGAATGTCCCAGCATCTTTGCCGCCGTGGCTATTTCGCCTCCGGCAAGGGCACGACGAATAGCTGTTGAACTCACTGGTTCATCAATGTCATCTGCACGCTCAATGAGCACGACAGGTTCGCAGGTGAAGTCATGACGCTCACCCATCTCACGCAACAACGTGACATTGCCTTGGCGCATGTGTCCGAAATGAAAATCAGACCCAACAATCACGGTGCTTGCGTGTAGCCCATCAACAATGACTCGTTGCACAAAGTCTGATGGGATTTCCTTTGATTGTTCTGGAGTAAATGAAAGTACAACTACCGCGTCAACACCAGTTGCCGCAAGAAGTTCTAGTTTCTGTGCAGTATTGGTCAGTAAACGAGGCGCAGCATCAGGACGCACAACACTTGCGGGGTGACGGTCAAAGGTGACAACGACGCTTTTCGCACCAACACGTGCTGCCCGTTCGCGAACTTGGGCGATTACAGCTTGGTGACCAAGATGCACACCGTCGTATGCGCCAATGGTGATGACGGAACGCTCATTTGGCCATGGCCATGCGGAAAGGTCTGTCACTACTTGCACAAGTACTAACGCTATCTCGCTTGAAAGACCACCGTGGGTTTGGCGATTCGCTCAAGCCACACTTCAAACACTCCGACAAGTTCGCCAGTGCTATCCACTGCAGCCCACGGTCCATCACCGTCCCACGCGATACGTGTTCTACCAAAACGACAATCAGTTACTTCAGAATCATCAAGCACTTGCACTGCGAGATGTCGCACAGCCTCACGAATTGGTAACAGTGTTGGTTCTGGAATCGTGGTTGCTTCATCAACCGAAAATGGCCCGACCGAAAAACGTCGCAACGTACGAATATGTGCACCACCACCGAGTGCAGTTCCAAGGTCCGCACCAAGAGAACGAATATATGTTCCAGCTCCACTACGAATAGTTGCTCGAATCACCATGGGGTTATCTGTTGCCTCGACTTCGAATGAATGAACCGTGATGGGGCGCGCAGGACGTTCCACTTCGATCCCCTCGCGAGCCAATTTGTGCAACCGCACTCCGTCAACCCGTAATGCAGACACCATGGGAGGCACTTGCATAATCTCGCCAAGGAACTGTTCAGCGATGATTCGACGAACATCATCCAAATTGGGCGGAGCCATGTCATGAGTTGCAGTGATTGCGCCAGAGTCATCTAACGAATCAGTTTCAACACCAAAAACGATTTCACATGAATACGTTTTGTCCATGTCAGCCATGTACCGGAAAAGTCGAGTGGCATTGCCAACCCCAACAACTAGTAACCCTGTTGCATCAGGGTCAAGGGTGCCTGCGTGGCCGATTCTCTTCTCGCCGAAGTGCCCACGCAATTTGTACACCACATCGTGGCTGGTGAGGCCTGCCGGCTTGTCAATAAGGACGAGCCCGTGAGCCGTTGACGGCTTCTTGCGGGCCATGTCTTACTCGGTGTCGTCGCTTGACGAGATAGGAGACGTATCAGGCTGTTTGCGCAACAACTCTTCTATGCGAGCTGCGCTACGAATTACTTCGTCTGGTCGAAAAGACAAGATTGGAGTTTTACGTGCATGCATCTGACGATTAATAGATGCTTGCATCCGAGGGCGGAACTCATTCAGAGCCTCAACAACTCCTTCGTCGCCCTCTTCGCCAAACATCGAATCGAAGTACACGATTGCCCGGTTCATTTCTGCGTCCACATCAATTGCGGTGATCGTTACTAGGTCAAGCCGCTCGTCATCAATGAGGGTGAGTTCGTCGGCAATGACTTCCCGTAGGACCTCAGACAATCGGGCGGTGCGGGGGTACCCCTTTGAGGAGCCTCCCTTGGATTTACGTTTTCCCGGCCTTGGGCGCTGATTCGACACGACCTATACGATAGGGCTTCAATGAGTGACACCACTTCGCCGTCCAATTCACGCACATCGTCAGTGCCTCCCTTTCGCTACTCTGCCCACCTTGCGTCAGAACTAGAAGCGCGTTGGCAAGATGCATGGGAGCAAAACGGCACGTTTGAGGCTCCAAACCCCGCTGGTCCTCTCGGCGATCCTGCAAAAGTTGCTGGTCGAGAAAAACTATTTATTCTTGACATGTTCCCGTACCCATCTGGCGCCGGACTACACGTTGGGCATCCACTTGGCTACATCGGAACAGATGTGTTCGCCCGTTTCAAACGAATGAAGGGCTTCAACGTTCTTCACGCGCTCGGGTACGACAGTTTTGGTCTTCCAGCCGAACAGCACGCCATCACCACCGGAATTCATCCCCGCGTAAACACCGAATCGAACATTGTCAACATGCGTCGCCAATTGCGTCGCCTTGGTCTTGGCCATGATCCACGTCGCAGCATCAGCACTACAGACGAAGAGTTCTACAAGTGGACGCAATGGATTTTCTTGCAAATTCACGGTTCGTGGTGTGATCCATCAACTGGTCGTGCGCGCCGTATCGAAGAACTAGTAGACGAATTCGAAACTGGCGTTCGCGCCACCCCTACCGGTGCGTCGTGGTCTTCTATGTCCTCTGGCGAGAAACACGACGTCCTCGATTCATACCGTCTTGTGTATCTGTCTGATGCCCCTGTGAACTGGTGTCCAGGTCTCGGAACTATCTTGGCTAATGAAGAAGTAACGGCTGAAGGCCGTAGTGACATCGGCAACTACCCCGTGTTCAAACGCAACATGCGCCAATGGGTAATGCGCATCACTGCATACGCAGACCGATTGATTTCTGACCTTGACCGTCTTGACTGGCCAGAACCAATCAAGATGATGCAACGCAACTGGATTGGTCGTAGCGAAGGTGCTCGTGTCACGTTCACTTCTTCTGGCAACTCCATCGAAGTGTTCACCACGCGCCCAGACACATTGTTCGGCGCAATATTCTTGGTGTTGTCACCAGAGCATCCGCTTGTTGACACTCTCACGACTGCATCGCAGAAGTCTGCAGTTGCTGCATACAAGGCAGAAGCAGCCGCGAAGCAAGACAACGAACGCCAAGACGATTCAAAACAAAAGACTGGCGTATTCACTGGCGCAACTGCTACGAACCCAGTGTCCGGCAAAGACATTCCTATCTACATCGCCGATTACGTTCTCATGGGCTACGGCACAGGCGCCATCATGGCTGTTCCCGCTGGCGACCAACGTGACTTTGATTTCGCACGTACATACGACTTGCCCATCACTGCTATTCAGATGCCACCAGTTGTGTGGTTTGATCAACTTGGTATCGCTTCGTCTGCAGATTGTTCAACTTGGCCAAGCGCATTTGTTGGCGACGGTGTTTACATCAACTCAGAGAATGGTTCTCTCAGCCTCAATGGCCTTGCATCCATCAGCGAAGCAACAACCGTTATCAACGCATGGCTAGATGAAAACAATTGTGGTGAGCCAACCATCACGTACCGCTTACGCGACTGGTTGTTCTCACGTCAGCGCTACTGGGGTGAGCCGTTCCCCATCGTGTACGACGAAGATGGTCGTGCCCATGCAGTTCCTACTTCGGCATTGCCGGTGTTGTTGCCAGAGCTCGCTGATTTCAAACCAACAGCCCTTGACCCGAACGATGCAAGTAGTGACCCAATTCCCCCACTCGCTCGAGTGACGGATTGGACCACGGTCACTATGGACCTTGGTGATGGCATGCGTGAATATCGCCGCGAAGTAAACGTGATGCCGCAATGGGCTGGTTCCTGCTGGTACGAAATGCGCTACCTCGACCCCACTAATTCAGATGCATTTATCAACCATGAAGTCGAGCGCTACTGGATGGGACCACAAGGCGACGGTCACACCGGTGGAGCAGACCTATACGTCGGTGGTGTTGAGCACGCTGTTCTGCATTTGTTGTACGCACGTTTCTGGCACAAGGTGCTACACGATCTCGGGCACGTATCAAGCGAAGAACCATTCCATCGTCTGTTTAATCAGGGCTATATCCAGGCATATGCGTACCGCGATGACCGTGGTCAAACAGTTCCAGCAGCTGAAGTAATTGAGACTGACGGCGTGTATTCATGGGAAGGCGAAACCGTTGCTCGTGAATACGGCAAGATGGGCAAGAGCCTGAAGAACATCGTTACCCCTGACGAGATGTACGAAGAATTCGGCGCAGACACATTTCGTTTGTACGAAATGGCCATGGGCCCCCTTGATGCAAGTCGCCCCTGGAATACTCGCGATGTTGTTGGCATGCAGCGATTCCTTCAGCGTTTATGGCGCAACGTGATCGATGAAGACACTGGCGACACTGTTATTTCTGAAGATGAGGCACCAGAAGAACTCATGCGTCACTTGCACCGCACCATCGTGGGTGTTGATGCAGACCTGCAACACCTGCGCTTCAACACCGCAATTGCCAAACTCATCGAATTCAATAACGCACTCACAGGTTTTGTCAATACAACCCACGTTGCTCCTCGTGAGTTAGTTGAACCTCTCGTGCAGATGCTGTCGCCGTTGTGTCCACATCTTGCCGATGAGTTGTGGTTCCGTCTCGGTCATGACACCACCGTCACCTACGTTCCATTCCCCATTGCTGACCCTGCGCTTCTCGTGGAAGACAGCATTGAGGTACCGGTACAGGTAAACGGAAAAGTACGTGCTCGCATTCAGATGTCGCCCACCGCTACGGAAGATGAACATCTGGCAGCAGCGATGTCGCTCGATGCAATCATTACCGCCCTCGATGGTCGCACGCCCGTGAAGACAATTGTGGTTCCTGGTCGAACTGTCAACATTGTCGTCAAGTAATCGGCCAGACTACAGGCATGGCTGTTAGCAAAGTAGAGATGGCCGTGCCCGCCAAGAAGACCATTGCATTAGTGGCGCACGACAACATGAAAGATGAGTTGCTCGAATGGGTGTCTGCCCATAAAGACGAACTCGCTCATCACACACTTGTCGGAACTGGCACAACCGGCCGCCTTGTAAACGAACAGACCGGGCTTGAAGTAGAACGACTTCGTAGCGGGCCGCTCGGTGGCGACCAACAAATTGGCGCTCGAATCTCTGAAGGCGAAGTTGATGTTCTGTTGTTCTTCTGGGACCCGCTTGAGCCTCAGCCGCATGACCCCGACATCAAAGCTCTCCTGCGCATTGCAGTTGTCTGGAATATTCCGGTTGCGTGCAACAGAGCGTCAGCTGATTTCATCATGTCGTCTCCACATATGAACATCGCTTATGTGCGACGAGTCCCTTCACACGATCGTTAAGCAATGAAAGTTTTCTTTCAAATCTGGTGTATCACCTTTGGTCTTGCATTTATCTGGCCACAGGTATGGCGCGCAGTGCGACACGACACATCGCATGGCATCTCCCCCTTTGGCCTCATGCACGGGCTCGTGGGTTCCTCTTTGTGGCTGACCTACGGTCTCTTGCAGGGCGACGTTGCAATTTGGTTTGCAAATACTTCGTTCATCATCGCTCAATCAATCATTATTTCCGTCGTGTATCGCCACGGAAAGATTCCTCGTGTCGTACTCATTCGAGTTGGAGCCGCGCTCGTCGCCCTTGCCTTTTTACTGACGCAAGTTTCGGCCACACCCGTTGGTTTTGTCGCCATTGCAATAAGTGGAAGTTCAATCATTCCGCAGTTGATACACGTCATTCGAACAGAGAACCTTCACGGCATCTCAATTTCGAGCTACCTGCTCACCATTGTCAACTGCTCGTCATGGTTGCTATACGGCTTTTACGTTCATGACCCCATGGTGTCAGCGCAGAACTTCTTTGCTATTCCAATTTTTGTGTACATCACTGCTAAAGCAGCCCGCTGGCGATCTGCCTACCCTGATTACGTAGCAACTACCGCTTAACGCAAATACTTGGCAGTTGCAGCAATGGCCACAACATCCGGAGCGCCACGCTGGAACATGATCAGTCGAGTCACTCCTTCGGCTGCCAACTCTTTATGAAATGGATGATCAGCATCTGCGTACTCCGGCTCAAACCACGACCACACTGACAAATCAAAATCAGGCCGGTTCCCACTTGCCTCACGTGCGGCGGCAAGCAATGCGGCACGCTCCGGGTGATTAAAGCGAGTATTCACACCGTCTGTTTTCTGTCCTGAACGAACTGCTAACGCCATGCTGTTCACACCAACAATGATTGGTGGTTGTTTCGCAGGGCGAGGAAAACCTGCAAACCGGACATCACGATCCGTGGCCCAAATTGATCGCATGTTGCCCACTACTTCAACCAGTCGATTGTGACGATCTGCCATCTTTGGCAACAACGAAATTCCTAAAGCATCTTGCTCTGCACTGAAGTTGGTGTTCGGTGCTGCTCCAGCCCCGATACCTAATATCAAACGATTACCGGAGATCTGTTGAATTGACGAGACGATGTTTGCTAGCAACCCTGGTTCACGATTCATCACGTTTGTCACCAACGTGCCAAGACCAATTGTTGTAGTTGTAGTTGCCCACGCCGTAAGGCTCGTGAAACATTCCATCATGGAATCAGAACCAAATGCAGCCCCAGAAAAATGATCCAGGTTCCATAAAGTTCCGAAACCCGCTTCTTCAGCTGCGATACCAGCGTCACGCAATAGCGGCCACGGTGCAGACCCTTGATTCAACTGCAGGTCAATAATCATGAGTTCACACCAGTAGTGCCCATTGCTTCACGCAGTGACCAATCTGAGTCGTGGTTCGACTTCCAAGACGATTGAAAAGGCTGCAAATACTTGTTTCCGTATTGGTCATTCTCGATCTGGTGTTGCCACCTTTGACCTAACAACGCAACCGATTCAGGTTTTTGTCCAGGAATTCTTGTCTTTGATTCAAAATGAAAACTCTCAGCATGCGGCGTAAAAATAGTGCGGTAACCAAGCATGTCTAGTTTGAGGCAATAGTCAATGTCGTTGTAATCAGCAGGGAAAAGCACACTCAGCCCCCCAGCTAATTCAAATACCTTGCGCGGCGTTATCGAGAACGCAGCAATCGCACTTGAAACTTCACGCGCAACATTCAAAATGCCAAACGCAGCATTAGGTCGAAGCTCAACGCCTCGATACAGATCAAACGGAATCGGGTTCAGTAAATGGCCAGCGCTCTGCACCGTGCCATCTTCGTACTTCAACATTGGTGCAACCATGCCAACAGATGAATCTTCGAAATAGGACAACAACGTCTCAATGATTTCTGGCGTAATGATTTCTGTGTCGTCATTTACGAACAATAGATAGTCAGCATCCGTCTGAACAGCTGCAAGATTTATCTTTTCTGCAAAGTTAAACGGTTTGTCATACGTGATGAACGAAACGTTGCCCCCTGCCGACTTAGTGATTTCCTCAATTGCAGAGACAGGCGTGTCAGCGTCGACAACAACAACTAGTTCGATTTCACCAAATGTCGACCGTTCGCGAAGCTTCTGTGTTGAATGAGCAGCCAATACAACTTGTTGACCAAAAACTTCGGCAGAGGTTCCACGTGTCGGCATGATTGCACACACTGAAGACTTACGCCCACGATTACGAATCACTTTGACCGCAGCCCCATCAGCACACAGTGAAACTTGCGCATCAATTCCAGTGCGGCGACAATGCGATGCGACAGCTTCCACGTCTACAGCAGGATTTTGACTTTCAATTCGCGATCCGTACAAAAGTGCCGAGATATGAGTCGGTGACTTTGCTACCTCACTGAGGCGCAATGCGCGATCATGCGAACTCAGAGTAGAAAGGAATTTCTCCCCTCCTGCTCGCTTCACGAGTTTCTTTGAAGCGATGACGACATCACCTACATAACAGTGCCCACGAAGTCGCTCTGACGACCAGCCCGGCCGAAGTTGATGCGTGAACTGCGAAGAATCGGTCGGGTCAAAATGGAATGAATCGGCATATGCAAAGTCGGCATCACCAACTTGTTCCAATATGTCTGAAAGTGATGTCGAGATAACACAATCTCTAGGAACAAAAAGGAAGTAACCGCGTTGCTTCATCACAGTGATCTCTAATTTCGCGCCCAGAGAACCCTCGTGCGGGTCCATGTAAACAAATGATGGGTAAAAATCTTCAAACGGCGCAGTGAGTGGAAATTCGTACGGCTTCACCACATCAGTTAGGCCAGTCCGGTATTTATCTGCAGCAGTTTCAGCTTTCAGGCCGAGTTCGCCATCACGCAGACGGAGAACTTCAAGGCGTTTCGCCACTGCTTGATTGTCAATTGCCATCTTCGGCAATCCTAGTAAAGACACCATGTAGTGGAGCTGAGGGGAATTGAACCCCTGACCTCTTGCATGCCATGCAAGCGCTCTGCCAACTGAGCTACAGCCCCTAAATTCTTCAACATTGCTGTTGATTTAAGTCATCCCAATATATCAGAGCCCAAAGTTTGCTCTAAATTCAGGTGCCGGGATATGTCACCGAGGTAATTTGAGTCGTGCTTCCGCTTAATTCACTTGGAGTTTTGACCGTCGTTGCATATGGCACATGGTTTTATGGTTTCGGAGTTCTGTTCACCGACCTGTCGGATTTTCATGGAGTTTCAGCAAGCACACTCGGCATCACATTTGGAGTTGCCCAGTTAATTTCAGGAATTGGCGCCGTTGCTACGGGCAGACGACTTGACGTGTTCGGACCCAGAGCAGTGTTGGGGATACTTGGACCGGTCGGTGCAACCATTTATTTCGCTGGTTCATTTGCCACAGGCACAATATTTCTCGTTATGTATGCGCTTGGTGGCGGACTAATAGGTGCAGCGGGTTTCTACTCATTTACTCAACCACTAGCCGTACGAGTTGCTTCAATAGATTCCACTCGAGCCATCACGAGATTGACGATTTGGGGTGCATTCAGTTCTCCGGTCATGATTCCGCTCACTGAGGTCTTACGGGCTAACTACGGATGGCAAACCGCGGTGCGCTTGCCTGCTGTGCTTACCATGATTTCGTTTTTCGTTGCAGCGTCACTCTGTCATGTTGAAGTTGCACCTACCGAAAAACTCCCTGCATTAATGACGTCCCTTCGTAGTGCACTCAGCAACTCACGAATTCGCTTGTTTACGATTGGCGCCTTTCTTTCTTCAATTGCAGTGAGCACACTTCTGGTTTTTCAAGTGCCAACCATGACTGCAGCTGGAATTTCAACGGCTACAGCAGCATTACTTGCAAGTGTGCGCGGATTCATGCAACTCGCAGGTCGAATTCCACTCGTTTCTGCGATCAGCAAATTTACTGCGCCACGATTAATTATTGTCTCGCGGTTTACGCTTGGCCTTTCCGCACTGTTTTTACTTGGCAGCGGAAATATCACTTTTGCAATCATGTACATCGTGTTCGCTGGCATCACAATCGGTGCACTTTCGGCACTTGATGGTGTTGCGGCGCGTGGAATTGTGCAACCAGAAGTATTTGGCACCGTCATGGGAGGCATCGGGCTGATCACCACACTCGGTGGTGCGCTTGGGCCGATTTTCGCTGGGTGGCTTAAAACTGCGTTTGACTCGTCAATTGCGCCCATAACGATTGTGTTTATCACTGCGTGTTCGGCTGCGATTGTTTTTTCTATTCAGCCATCTGGCGAGGCACAGCCCCGTATCAAGAACTGATAGTGCTACAGAGCGCTAGCCCAGGGCGTCGGGACGATGTCTTTATACAGGCGCTCGATTTCGTAAAACCGGCGCATTTCGTCAATAAAAATATGCACGACGACGTCGCCGTAATCAATCAAGACCCATTGCTGTTCGCGGGTTCCCTCTGAGCGAAGCGGGCCTTTACCTACTGCTTCGCGCACGTTGTTCAGAACCGAGTCAGTGATTGCACGAACGAGGCGCGGGTTTGAGGCACTGGTGACAATGAAGTATTCGGTAATGCCAACGACTGGTCCGACGGGAAGAACAATGGTGTTCTCGCCCTGCTTCTCATCAATCACTCTGGCGATAAAGACGGCCAATTCAAGTGAGTTGAGGTCGGCTGCTGCAGCATCTGTATTGGTGGTGTCGGTCACTTGGGCTCCGTTGTACTGGTGGTCGATGTGCTGGTCGATGACCCTTGGCCAAGGAACGCAACAAAATCGTTACCCAAGACGATACGGAGGTTCACGCCAGAGATGACATCTTTGCTTTCCGTGAACTCAAGTGGTCCGAGAAGTGTTGAGTAGTCCTCGGCTTCAGTTTTCGCTATGGAATCGTTGTAGTACACCGTTGTGCGCTCGGTAGCTAGGTCAGGTGATTGACGAATCAGCACCACATTTGCTCCTAAAAAAGCCAGCCGTGTGACAACTTCCTTTGCCACTACTGCACTCGCAAACGGAATATCAACCATGACAGCGACATTGGCCGTCGTCACGGTCAGTGCGCTTGGAACAACACTTGCCATCACCATCAGTACTTCACCACCATCAAGGCCATACAAATCAACTTGGTTTGGATTACGGACAACATCAGTGAACAACGTTGAGGAGAATTGCCATACGTCGATTTCCCCCTTCAACAGAGCATTCATGAAAGCTGCTGTTGATGTGAAGACAGTTGTATCTAGTGGTGAAATTGATGACGTTGATCCACTGGCTTCTGCTGAAGGTGTTGCAACTCCTGCACGGGCAATTGAATTCCATAATGCCTTAACTTGAGGCAAACGTGCAGATTCGGGAGTACCTGTCTGAGACGATGCGAGTCCTGCTGCCAAAAGAATTGGAGTTGCTGTTGATGATCCAGTTTCAAGAACAATGATTGCTGTGCCGTCGGCACCTGTATCTGTCACTGGTTGTTGCAACACCACGGGCTGCGTGCCGACATTTGTTAACACTGCAGCGAATTCGGTAGCCGTCATATCGTCAGCAAAATCAACGGTGATGTTCATCAAGTTCTCAACGTCAGTTTTTAATGCTTGAAGCCCTCCGGTTGTGTACGAATCTGCAATGCGGCGTGGCTGTTCCGTCTTTGCAACATCCGCCATTGAACCAACAGGAATGGAAACAATTGTTCCGCCTTTTCCTTCAGGCGTAACGGCAAGCAATGCAAGTGACGCAACTTCATTTCGTGAGTTGATGACAGCAAGCATCTCCACTACTGAAGATGGAATATCTATTGTTCCCCGACTATCAATACTGTTTCCACCTGATGCGTGGAGCAGCGAGTTTGTCCCAAGAAACAGACCACCTGGTAGCGCAATAACCGACAACCCAGATGTAACCATGGCCGCAATCATGCGCCGACGCCTACGTGCAGGAATCGCGGTCATTGAATACCTACATACAGGGAACGATCGCGGATGATTGAAGCGACCGAAGAAGACGTTGCTGAATCAATTGACTCGCCACGTGCGACAGCATCACGAATTGCACTACTTGAAACGTCAACTGCGTTCATAGTTACGTTCACCACTCGTGCATCACGAAGAAACCCTGAGGCTGCATTTGTTGAGTTGTCGCGATTCACTATGACGATCGTAGAGAGCCTGACTACGTCAGACGCACGATGCCATGTCTCAAGGCGATTCGCCGTGTCCGCGCCCACGATGAGAAAAATCTCTGTGTCTGGCTGTTCGGCGAGGATTTCTTCCAGCGTGTCGACCGTAAATGTGGGGCCGCCTCGGCGAATTTCACAATCATCGGCCCTCAATCCGGAAATTCCTTCAACTAGGGCTTCGGTCATCTCGAAGCGCACCTGAGCCGGCGTCACCTGTCGGTCTCCCACCTTTTGCCATGGCTCATTTGCCACCATCAAGACAAGTTCATCAAGCGCCACTTGGGTTTGCACTGCTACGGCCGCTGCAAGATGCCCCGCATGAGGCGGATCAAAGGTCCCCCCGAGGATGCCCAATCGGCGGGGCGCAGTAGTAGTCACGTGGCGAGTGTAGAAGGAATTGGGCTCCGGTAGCCCTCGGAAAAAAATATCTTGCTCCGCCTCTAGCAATGGGCAACTAACACTGGTAATGTCTCCAATCCCCCCGACTAGGAGCCCCTCCTTAGTTGGTCCCATGTGTCCGATAACACGGACATCATGGGAACAAGCCCTACGAATACACGGTTGAACACTGCATCATGAATGACTCCATTGGTCTCTATCTAAACGACATCGGCAAAGTTGCCCTTCTTACTGCTGAAGACGAGCGCGAGCTCTCTAAGGCCATCGAAGCTGGACGCGACGCCGCTACCCGCCTCGAAGCTGGCGAGCGCGGAGCAGCCCTTCGCCGTGACCTGCGTAATGCAGCCACAGCAAAGGATCGCTTCATCCGTTCGAACCTTCGCCTCGTGGTCTCAATTGCGCGTCGCTACCCATTGCCACAGGGCATGGACCTTCTTGACCTCATTCAAGAGGGAAACCTTGGTCTCGAGCACGCAGTTGACAAGTTCGACTGGCGCCGTGGTTTCAAGTTCTCCACCTACGCAACCTTCTGGATCCGTCAGGCCATCGGCCGTGCACTCGACCAAAAGGCAAGCCTCATCCGTATTCCTGGTGATCGTTCCGCCAGCCTTCGTGCAGCATTGCGCCAGGCCTCAGGCGACGGCGAGACCCTCGATGCCGGCAACGCTGAACTTCACCGCCTCACGACTCCTGTCTCTCTTGACAAGACCGTGGGCGACGACGGCGACGCAACTCTTGGTGACCTCATGGCTAACGGCCAAGGAACTCCAGAAGACGCCGTCATGGCAATGGTTGATACCGAACTTCTCGACGAACTTCTTGGCACTCTCGATGACCGTGCCCGTTATGCCGTTGAAGCCCGTTTTGGACTTCTCGACGGTGAGCGCAAGAGCTTCCGCGAAGTTGGCGAAGACTTGGGCGTTACAGCCGA
>JBBANJ010000011.1:0-45008 GCA_040402055.1 Ilumatobacteraceae bacterium | reverse complement strand
GCGGGTTACCGCGAGCGTCGCCGCGAAGCACTCAGCCGCTTTGCCCAAAAGGTTGCTGCTGAAGTGAAAGAAACCGGTTCACCGCGCATGCTTGAGCCAATGTCATCAGCAGATCGCAAGATCGTCCATGACACCCTCATGGAATTTGAAGGCGTTGTTACCCGCTCTGAGGGTGAAGATCCTCGCCGCCGGGTGGTTGTAGAACCAGCTGAATAAGCACTCTTTATTGTGATGGGCCCGCCGTATGGCGGGCCTTTTGCACATTCGGCACTACATTCATGACGTGCCAGAACCCCGCAGCCTTGAAGACGTCCTAGGGACAGCCCAGCGTCTCGGCACCCTTGGCGCACTGCCAATCCCTGATGTCATTGCGCATTCACGGCAATTTGTTGATGCGCTTGTTGGTATCACTGGGTCAGTAATGGATATCGGAACGGGGGCCGGAGTACCTGGTCTTATCATCGCTGTCGACCGCCCCGACCTGACATTGGTACTGACTGATCGACGTGAAGCCCGGATGGATGCACTTGCCCGCGGGGTCACCGCAATGGGAATTCGCGACCGAGTGAAGGTGCTGACCGGCGACGTGGCGGTACTTGGCCAGAACCCCGAGCATGCCGCCACCTACGACGCAGTGGTCTGTCGAGGGTTCGCTTCACCTGA
This sequence comes from Ilumatobacteraceae bacterium, assembly GCA_040402055.1. Taxonomy (GTDB): domain Bacteria; phylum Actinomycetota; class Acidimicrobiia; order Acidimicrobiales; family Ilumatobacteraceae; genus UBA2093. The sequence goes on along the minus strand of JBBANJ010000011.1, from coordinate 44,345 downwards.
GGTCACGGCCACCCTCGCGCGACCCCTCCTAAAAAACGGAGGGACGTTAATCGTGTCTGAACCCCCCACTTTTGACCCCTCCCGATGGCCTGCAGACCTCCTCAATCGGCTTGGTTTCGACCCCCCTGAATACCGCCCTGGCGTGGTGTATCTCACGGCAAACCCTTGATTTACTGGGCTGAGGGTATGTTTCACGTGAAACAATCGGCAGATCAAAAACCTTCAGATGTTTCACGTGAAACATTCTGAAAGCACCCCGCCCACGACCGATGTTCCACGTGAAACATCGGTCAATATCCACCCGTTGTCCACAGGCGGCACCTACACTAGCAATGTCCATCCCAACACCACAGAGCAAGGAGACACCCATTCGTGAGCGATTCAGACTGCACTGTCCTTGCTATCTCCCTACAGAAGGGCGGCGTCGGCAAGACCACGACCGCGATCAACTTGGGGGCAGCTCTCGCTGAGTTGGGCTTTCGGACCTTGATTATTGACCTCGACCCGCAAGGCAACGCCTCATCTGGTCTCGGCGTCAGGCCGCCTGAAGATGCGCCAACCATTGCCGAAGTGCTGCGCCGCGAGGAAACCCTCGACAGCATTATTGAGCCCACAGCGGAAAAGAACTTGTTTGTCGCCCCTGCCCCTACTGGCCAGGCACTTGCAGAAGTTGAAGCCCAGCTTGTTGCTGAGATGTTTCCCCAGCCCCGTTTGAAAGACGCCATTGATGCGTGTCGGGCTGACTGGGATTATGTACTGCTTGACTGCCCGCCCACACTTGGCCGTCTGACAGTGAATGCATTTATGGCCGCCGACGCCATTTTGGCGCCTGTGCAATGTCAATACTTTGCGCTTGAAGGCCTTCGCGATCTCAGTGAAGTGGTGAAGCAAGTACAACAGGCATTGAACCCAACACTTGCAATAGCCCATTATCTATTGACGATGTCTGAGGGCAGCAAGAAGTTGTCGTCAGAAGTTGAAGCTGAATTGCGCTCTGCATATGGCAAAAAAGTATTCCGTAGTTCAATTCCATACAACGTGAAGTTGGCAGAAGCTCCGTCAATGGAACGGTCGGTCTTGAAGCATGCCAGCACCTCTAAAGGTGCAAAGGCATATCGCGACGTAGCAAAGGAGTTGAGCCATGGTCGAACGCCGAAAGCTAGGTAAGGGACTTTCTACTCTCATCCCCACGACGAGAGAAGACGCACCAGCAACTGCGCCCACGACAACAGCAAAGCCTGCAGCACCGCGTGAAGACTTGCCTGCATCTGCATTGCGCGATGTGCCCACATCTTCTATTGAGCCGAACCCACATCAGCCGCGTGTTCATTTCGATGAGGAATCGTTGAGTGATTTGGCAAAGTCCATTAAGGAAATTGGCATCTTGCAGCCATTGCTTGTTCGCGAGATGTCGCCGGGCAAGTATCAACTGATTGCAGGCGAGCGTCGTTGGCGTGCAGCGCAGAAGGCCAAGCTGTCTGTTGTCCCGGTCGTTGTTCGTGAGATCAACGAATTGGGTTCAGTAGAGCAAGCGTTAGTAGAGAACTTGCATCGTCAAGATCTCACGGCGCTTGAAGAAGCATCTGCCTACCAGCAACTGTCTGAAGATTTTTCAATGACACATGAGCAGATTGCAAAGCGAGTGGGCAAGAGTCGTGCAGCAATTACTAATGCACTGCGGTTGTTGTCACTGCCTGCAGCGGTGCAGGGCTATTTGGCCGACGGCCGACTAACAGCTGGCCACGCCCGAGCATTGTTGGCAAGTACTTCAAGTTCTGTCATGGAAGAACTCGCAGCACTTGCAGTGAAGGACGGCTGGTCAGTACGAGCCACCGAAGACGCCGTGAAAAATGGAGTTCCCGGAGTCGATAAGCCAAAACCAGCAACAGGTGGGGGAACCACCACGTTGCGACCAGCCGGCCTATTGGAACTGGAAAACCTCTTGGCGGAGTTCCTTGATACGAAGGTCAGTGTGTCGATGGCCGGCAAACGTGGACGGATCAGCATTGAGTTTGCAGATCTGATTGATCTTGAGCGTATTTATCGCCATATGACTGATTAATCAGTCGCTTCTGGTATCAAATACCAACGGTGTAGTTATCCACACCGCTATCACCCTCAACTGTGGGTAGAGACTTCGTTGTTATGCACAGCTGTGGATTGCCTGTGGATAACTAGATTTCACGCAATGGATCTTCGCGCCAGGCGTCAAAGGCATCAGTGACAGCCAAAGCTATTGAGCTGGTGGTCAACGCAACCATGTCAATTGGGCCCATAGAGCACAAAATTGCTGGCATTTTTGTTTCGCGCAGCACCGGATGCCGAATTCCGATGACACGAACAGATAATTCAGACACGCGTGATGAGATTGCGGCCGCAACACGTAACGCAAGGTTGCGCCCGCCGACACTTACAAACGTTGGTACTTCGTAGAAGTAAATAATGCAGCCATCATCGCTTGATACTTCACAACCGATGTACACATCAGCTGCAAATTGATTTGCTGCCTGCGCTTGTGACGATGCATCTGCATCAACTGCTGATGCCAAGGGATGAGTTTGTTTTGCACGACGAAGAATTGCATGTGCAAGTTGTGCTCCGCCTGTGAAATACCCAACAACTAGTCGTGCATCATCACGCGCATCGGTGTTGCCTAAATCGATTGATTCACGCACTGCGGCAACGCCAGGACCTGCTCCTGATTGTGAACCCATCTGCTTCAAAAACTCAATGAATTCGGGGCTACAGATGCCATTTGCAGCGATGCCCATGTTGCGTTGAAACTCTGAAACAGCATCAGCAACACTCTGGCCGTAGATGCCATCTACACGTCCACAGTTAAAACCAAGACGGTTAAGTTGTGTTTGCAATTCGGCAACATCATCACCACGAATGTTTGGGGAGCGAAGAAACAACAAACGTTCACCGAGCGACCATGAGGTTTCAATTAATGCCGACCACGTTTGTTCATCGCATTCGCCAGTTGCGGGCAGGCCATACGAATCTTGAAAAGACAGAACAGCACTGTGCGTACGCGCGCAAAAGTTGGAATCTTCAGCAGAGCCAGGAGCAAGAAAACCTGCAGCCGAGAGTCGACGTTGTAGATCATGCACCGCAGGTCCGCGGTGACCAGGGCCTATTGGGAAGCCGGAAGAAATTTGGAAAGCTCCTCGAGCATGCGGCCCTTTGGCATCGCTCCAACAATTTTCGTCTTGATCTCGCCCTTGTCGAACAACAACATGGTGGGAATGCTCATCACATTGAATCGACCAGCAATATCGCCGTAGTCGTCAACGTTGAGTTTCGCGATGGTGATTTGGCTTGGCATCTCAGCTGCGATTTGATCGAGGATAGGCGCAATTTGCTTGCACGGTCCGCACCATTCGGCCCAAAAGTCAACCAAAATCGGTGTATCTGAACTGTTGATTACCTCATCAAATGTGGCACTTGTAAGTGTGATAGCCATAGCCAAACCTCTCGTCGGTTCCTATGTTACTGCCGCAATGTTTAGTGAGGGCGATACGTACCAATGGCTGGAATCAACTCAATGGAAGGTGCACCAATCACGCTGAGGCAATCGGGGACAGCCGCGATGACGGCACTGAGGCATTCGGCAATAGCTGTGGGTTTACCTGGCAAGGTGATGATGAGAGCCGAGCCACGAAGACCTGCTGTTTGACGAGACAAAATGGCCGTGGGAATCAGGCCAATAGAAACTGCCCGCATTGCTTCGCCAAACCCGGGAAGCATCTTGGTGCACACGGCTTCGGTTGCTTCTGGCGTGACATCGCGTGGCGATGGACCAGTGCCACCTGTTGTGATGACCAATGAGCATTTCTGCACATCAATCAGATCAATCAGAGTTGCCGAGATGGTGTCCTGTTCATCAGGAATCAGGCAATCAATGAATTCAATAGGGGAGGTGATGCATCCCGTGAGGAACTGGTGGATTGCGGGAGCACCTTTATCTTCGTACACGCCGGAAGAGGCACGGTCTGAAACCGAAACGACTCCGATGCGCGTAGTCATGACTAGCGCTGGTGTTCGAGCCAGCGCTCGCAGTCAAGAGCAGCCATGCAGCCAGACCCAGCTGCAGTAATTGCTTGGCGATACGTATGGTCTTGCACATCACCACAGGCAAAGATGCCTTCGATATCTGTGTATGTGGAGCCATCACGTGTCATCAAGTAACCAGAATCTTCCATGTTCAATACGTTCTGGAAGATTGTCGTGTTTGGTTTGTGGCCAATAGCAATGAACAAACCAGTAACAGCAAGCGGGCTCGTTGCACCAGTGACTGTGTCGGTAAGTGTGACGCCAGAGAGTGATTGTTCACCATGTAGTTCAGACACTTTGGAGTTCCAGTGAATTTCAATCTTCTCGTTCGAGATTGCACGGTCCTGCATGATGCGAGATGCGCGTAATGCATCACGACGAACAATGAGGTGCACCTTTGATGCAAACTTTGTGAGGAACGTGGCTTCTTCAACTGCTGAGTCACCGCCACCGACAACGACAATTTCTTGTCCGCGAAAGAAGAACCCATCGCATGTTGCACAGGTTGAGACACCATGGCCAATAAGCTCGGATTCCTTAGGTAAATCAAGCATTAATGACTGTGCACCTGTTGCAACAATGATGGAGTTTGCACTGTATTCAGTGTCACGAATCCACACTTTGAATGGACGAGAAGAGAAGTCAACCTTGGTTACTTTTTCAGTAATGAACTCTGCACCAAAGCGTTCTGCTTGTGAGCGGAAATTCATCATGAGTTCTGGTCCCATGATGCCTTCAGGAAAGCCCGGGAAGTTTTCAACCTCAGTTGTCAACATGAGTTGACCGCCGGGTTGATCGCTACTGGAGCTTGGTTCACCTTCAATGACGAGTGGCTCAAGTGACGCACGAGCAGTGTAAATAGCTGCTGTGAGACCGGCAGGGCCAGAGCCAATGATGATGGTGTTACGAACGTTGCTCATTTATTTGTCTTCTTCTGTGTAACGGCGGCGCATCAATAGGGCTCCGAAGAGCCCAAAGATTGCGGCAAGGATGAAATATGAAATCCACACGGCTGCTTCGTGGTTTACGACGGCATCAAGTGCTGCTTGCAGTCCGCGGGTAAGACCCACAACGAACAAGACCACCATTGCAACGACACCAAAGGCTCCGAGCAAGCCAAAGACAATGCCTCGGGCTGTGGTGACGAGCGGCTGCGTGGTGTGCCGACGAATGGTGCTGACGATGCGGTCGATGAAATCGACAGAGCGGTCCGCCCATTCAGGATCGGTCAGAGGGTTTGACACCATGGGTTCAGCCTAACGGCGACACCAAGTAGGACAATGGGCTTAGGGCTGTGCAGGCAGTGGGTAACTGGCAATTACGGCACACGAAGATGGGTTCACAATGACAAGGTTTTGCGTAGAACTCCACACTTCTCGCATGGAACCGGCAGATGAATAGGCGCCAACGATTGTGTACCCAGTCAGACTTGCGCCACATGTGGAGCCTTTGATTGGCACAGTCGTGGTGACTGAGTTGTTGGGCGCCGCTGCAACTGTGGGCGTGTCGCTTGATGGGGAAAGCGATGCATAAAGAGCATTTCCGCCAACGACAAGGACGATAATTGCAGCTGCCGCACTGAGCCATTTGACTCGAGAGCGAGAAGACGCCGGTGATGATTCGGCGAGGGCGGCTGCGATGTGTTGATTGCGTAACGCGTCAGATGCTGGTGTGACATTGCGAAGGGCAGCCAGAACCTTTGGGTCTAGTTCATCCTCGTTCATGGGGCACTCCCTTCGGGCGGCGCAGTGGTGGTCTTTGTCTGACGATCTGAATGAGCATTTTGGTTCCCGAGAATTTCAGCTAATTGTGCGCGGCCCCGTGCCAGCCGAGAACGAACGGTTCCGACCGGAACCCCTTGAATTGCTGCGATTTCCTCATAATCAAGGTCTGCAACGTGGCGAAGAACAATGGCGGTGCGATATTCCTCTGGCAGTTGGGCAAGTCCAGCAGAGACATCCATTTGGGCATCAACAGCTTTTGTTTGATCGCTGGTTGGCGAGTCATAGACCGACTCTTTCTCTGTAGGAAGCGGTCGACGTTTGATACGGCGCACTTCATCAAGGGCGGCGTTCGTAGCAATGCGATAGATCCAGGTTGAAAACTTCGAGCGGCCGTCGAATGAGGGAAGTGCGCGAACAATGGAGATCAGTGCCATTTGGGTGGCGTCTTCAGCATCTGACCTATTGATGACAATGCGGTGACAGACAGCCCGCACCGTGTCGTAGTGGACACGCAACAGAGCATCTATAGCGGTTTGGTCGCCACGCTTGGCTCGACGAACGAGAAGGGAATCATCAACGTCCGTGATGCCAACACCCTAGTTAGTAAGTGGAGGGGCTATTTCCCTGATGTGAATGAAAGGTCAGACAGCATGCCCTTATAGGGATTGCTGTCACTGCACGAGGTACTTCGACCTGCTTCACGCATCAACAGCAAGACATTTCGAGCTGCTGTGGCAACGGGGAACGTTGCGGCACCCGGTGAAGCGCTATTTGAATCTGCAACGCGAAGGCCCCAACCATCAAGCGTGGTGGGAATTGTTTCACTTGTTGACACAAAGACTTCTGCGTTCCATGGGGCAGTTCCGAATGTTGCAGCCAGGGATCCAATGCCGATACCGGATAACTGCACGATGACTCCAACCCCTTCCTTGGAACCAAAATATTGATTTTGGTAACACGAGGTGGTCCACGATGTGGCCGGATTGTTATCGGTGAGGTTCGGAATCATGGCTTCGTTCTCCCCGCCATCGTCACCTTTGGGGTCGTAACTTCGCATGCCCACCACCGAGACAGGACCAACAACAACATCATTCACTACGACAGGTGCTGCACCGCCAGGAGCCGATTTTGTGTTTTGTAATCCGCGCCACAACATCACTGACATCACTAAAGCAGCGACAAGCAGCAACGCAATAGGAATGTAGTTGCGCTTCGTCGACGTTTGTTGTGTGCGAGGTAACGAAGCAGCTGTGCGTACAACTCCGCGAGGTGTTACGTCTCTTTTAGCAATTGGTTTTGGTGGCGTGTCATCATTTTCCACTACAGAAAATTGACGGGGCTGTTTCTTAGGCATCAACGGATCGTTGAGAACCGGACGTGGACGTGCAGTTGTCGGTGCACTCATTGCGGGTGAGAGACCATCGACTGGCGTCATCGCATCGTGCACGTTTTTGATGGCAGATTCAAGAGCTTGTGCAACTTCATTGCAGTCGGCGTAGCGGTGTTCAGGTTTACGACGCAGCATCTTGTTGATGACTGCGATTACATTGCTCGGCACATCAGAACGAATACCAGTTAGCGGAGTGGGGTCGCGTTGGAGACGTGCAACGGCAGTTGCTTGGTCGTTATCTTCCTTAAAAGGAGCATGCCCTGCTAGGCATTCGTACAAAACAAGCCCCAGTGAGTACATGTCTGCGCGACCATCTAAATCACGGCCTTGCACTTGTTCTGGAGACAAATATTTTGCTGTGCCCATCATGATGTCAACACGCGTGAGGTCTGTGCCATCTTCTTTTGAACTCTTTAGTGGCTTAGCAATACCAAAATCTGTGAGCAACACTTCACCTTGTTGCATGATGAGAATGTTTCCCGGCTTGATGTCGCGGTGCACGATATTTTCTGCATGCGCTTTCGAAAGTGCTGCTGCAATTGCGCGACCGATGTGCACAGTGAGATGAACGCTGAGCATTCCTGCTTGGTCAGAGTCGTTCGCTTCATCAAGCAATTCGCGCAACGACTTACCTTCGATGAGTCGCATGATTAATGCAACTTGACCGTTTTCTTCGACGCAGTCGTACACCGGAACAATGTTCGGATGTGTCAGTCGTGCAAGAGCGCGAGCCTCACGACGAAATCTTTCAGTGACGATGGGATCATCGATAACACTCGCGCGTAAAAGTTTTACGGCGACCATTCGACCAAGTTGTAAGTCAGTTGCACGCCATACATCGGCCATGCCACCAGAGGCAATCGTGCTCTCAAGACGGTACCTGTTACCTATGAGGTCATCGGAGTGTCGTGCTGCAGCCATTACTGAGAGCAAACGCTACTTCTGAACTACCCCCTAGGCGGGGTATACCCCTTATGCAGAAAGGAGAAAAACGATTCCGATAGTTCCTTGACCGGCGTGAGTGCCGATGACTGCACCGATGTCGCCGACAATAATTTCGCCGGTGTAGACCTCTTTCACCATTGCAACAAACGCGTCGATATCGGAACATTGTGCATTCAGAACGGCGAGTCGTTCGATGGGAACTTCTTGGTTGCGCAAAATATCAACAAGATGAGCAAGTGCTTTTGATCGCGTGCGCTGTTTGCCCGCTTCTTCGACGAGACCATTTGTAATTGAGATCAACGGCTTAATCGACATGACGGTTGCGAGCATGGCCTTTGCTCCACCAATGCGACCACCCTTTTTCAAGTTGTCGAGAGTGTCGAGTGCAGCAAATACTCGAGTGCGAGGAATCACTGATTGTGCTCGAGCAACCACTTCGTCGGCAGAAGCGCCGGTCTTGGCTAGTTCGGCACAGGCCAGAACGGTGAGCCCGAGGCCCATAGAGGCATTGCGACTGTCAACGATGCGCACATCGATTCCGGGAGTAACGGCGCGCGCTGCAAGCTCTGCGCTCTGCATGGTGGCAGACAAATCTGAAGAGAGAGCTACGACCACAATGGAAGTTGCGCCTTCTGCAGCAAGGCTTCGGTAGGTTTCCTCGAAGGAACCAGGTGATGGAGCTGCAGTCTCTGGCAATGTTGCAGACGCAGCGCACTTTGACCAGAACTCGGTGGCGGTGATGGTGGTGCGGTCGATGTATTCGGTGTCGCCAAAGCGAACACTGAGGGGAACAATCCGAATTCCCAAGGCATCAGCCATGGCTTGCGGAAGGTCACAGGAAGAGTCGGTCACTATGCGTACGGTCATGAATTAGACCGTAGTCGCGTTGAGGCGTTCGCGTCGTGCGGAACGACGGTTCGACCACCACCATGCAAAAAGTAACAAGAGGAGAGCGAGGCTAACGACTTGCCCATACGCCGCGATGGCATTGACATTGGCAGAAATAGTGATGGGGTCAACCACAGACTGGTTTCCTTCTGGTGTTGACACCCAGATTGAGATGGGAATTTCACCACTGGCTCGGGTTGTGGCAGTCACATTCAGTTCGGTGGTGCCACCTTTCGTGAGAACAACGATTCGGCTTGGATCAGTCAGAGTCAATTTGGCACTGGTCAAGCGCACCCGCACCGTGAGATCTTGGTCTGAGTCGTTGCGAACTTGAATTCGAATTGCACCCGTCCGACTAGAGAGCGTGACCGACTTTGGCGTGGTGACAGTGACAGCGTCACGCGTTGCACGCATCGCTGCGCGTAATGAGGTGATGTACGTACCAGGGGCTGCAGTGATGGTGGACGTACCGAGCGAAAAGAGCGATGGCCAGGTTTCACGGCGAACATCGTCTGGGCCGAGCATGGACAGTGTGGCATCTAGGTCTCGCCGTGTTGCACGGATACTTGAGGTGCGACTGGTGTCGAATGAGGTGCTGTTTTTCGTGAAGGCAACTGCTGGGGTGATTGGGTTGACAACGATGGTGCCGCCAAAGTCATTCATAGAAAAACCACCGGATTGGGACAAAGCTCGCGTTGCGGTGACGACCGCGCCAGACTCCGCGGCATCGTTGAATGGAGCAACGACACCCATCTTGATTTCAGTGACAGCAGTTTCTTGAGCAAGAAGATCATCGCGCTCCACCAAAAGTTCAGCAGCAATTTTGTATGCAAGACGCTCTGAGCCTGCTGGTTGTGGGTACTTAATCTGAGCAACGCCGTTTAATGGGCTAACAACTGAAATCAATTCGTTACCAGTCCTTGTTGCACGACCGAGCAGTGACAAAGAACGCTCACTCGTTACTAAAGTTTGTGCAGTAGGCAACAAGATCACAGATGTGATGCCAGCAGACTTCAACACTGACATTGCTGGTGCATCGACATTGTCGGCCGCAACCCAGGTCTGACGTTGAATCGTGACTCCGGGAAGAAGGCGATTCAGTGTCTTTTCTCCGAATTTCAATTGCGCTTCAAACTCTGGCGCCAAATTCATTGCAGCAAATAGCGAAGGATTAGACGGCGCAAACGTGGTGTTTACGATTGTCCGACCTCGCAGCAGTTCGTGCAATTTTTTAAAGAGAGCAACATCTGCAGGCTGAGATGAGTTGGCAAATGAGGCAATGATTTCGGGCTGTATAGAGATTGTGACTGGCAAACGAAATGTGGTCAGAAAATCAACGAGACGAGTAACTGCATCGCGCGCATTGTCAGTGATGATTGAAGTGCCGTCTGTAGTTAATGAAGGGGGGCCCACGAGAGAAACGAATGTGCTGAACGGAACAATCGGAATTTCAAGCTTGGTGTCACGACGATTCAAGAACGTCAACACAGATGTAACGACATCACCTGTTTGAGAATCAACGAGACGAATGGTGAGCGGGTACACGCCATCAAATGGAATGGACAAGGAATTACCCTGTTTGTCACTAGTGATGATGGGGACCACTGCTATGAGGTGACCTGCATAATCACGCGTAATACGCGACATACGAAAACTGACGGAGTCTGTGACGGCCGGGATTACGTCTCCGTCAGCAATTGATCGAAACGAATCACGTGAAGCAACTCGACGATGAAGAAGAAATTCGAGGCGATCATCTGCGGCAACGAACGTGTCGAGATTTGGTGACAAAACAAATCGCGCATTCACTGTGGTGAAAACATTGAACGGCTGCGAAACAATCTTTAGTTCTGGCGGGCCAAGCTCAGTTTTGTGGGTACCTGCATGAACCTGGCTAATAGGCGATGTAACACCAAGCGCGATAAGGGTTACCGTAAGAAATCGCATGAATCTCATACAGATAACTGCCGTTCCATCACTGCAAGGTTGTAGTCAAGAGGAACAAATCCATTGCGTTCATAAATAGATAGGGCGGCCGCGTTTGAGACTTCAGTGTTCACAACTGTTGACCTGCAGCCGCGTGAGTGAATCCATGCCAGTGAATTCTGCACTAGAGAACTGGCATCACCACGGTGCTGAAAATCGGGGTGAACCGCGAGTCGCTGGATAAACCCGTACGAGTCGGTGACGCCAGCAATTACAAACCCAGAAAGTTCACCATCAACGCGTGAGACAAAGATGCGCGCCAGGCGTGTGGCATGCAGTGCTTCGCGAAAGGTCTCGTGGTCCATCATCCACTCGTGGCCAAAGGCTGCGCGGTCGATGCGAAGAATTGCCTCAACCATTGACGCGGCGGGCATACGTGACATGGGAAAACGCGGCCGAACAGATCGCAATGGGCGACTAACGACCGCAGCCACGTCAGGTCGTTCCAAAAGAGTCAGGTTTTGCGATGTATTGAAACCAACAGCAGAAAGTGCGGCAGCAGCAACGGGGGCAAGGGGGGAAGTACGAACGCTGTCGTATCCCCATCGCGACAAGGTGTCGACCCATGACTGCAAGATGGGGGTGTCAGGCAACTGAACGGTTGGGCTATGTGAGCCACCTATTAATAGGACAGCTCTGCTCGGCACCTCGGGCCACGGCCGGGCCCGGGCAGTGGTGGCTCCGGACCAAATGACCCCTGCTCGGGAACGTTGCTCGACCAAACTCACCCCATGACCGTAGTGCGACTGGTCCCCACGATGCCGAGAACTGGCAGAAATAGCGGGTACCACCTGTTCGGGCGCTCGGGTGCCTAGCCTTCATCTGTCATGTTTCCGCCGCGCTTTGCCCCAATTATTCAGGAGATGGAGCCCCTTGCTGCCCTTTTTCGTGAAGCGGGCCACCGGCTGTTCCTGGTGGGTGGAAGTGTGCGTGATTTGTTCATTGGAGACTCCGATGCCGGCACCGATTTGAGCCTGATTGACTTCGATGCAACGACGACTGCCACCCCCGACCAGATCAAGAAAATAGTGAACCCAATCGCTGACGCTTTGTGGACTCAGGGCGAGCGGTTTGGCACCATCGGATTGAAAATTGGTGAGCGCACCTACGAGATCACCACACATCGCGCCGAGGCATATTCCCCCGATTCTCGTAAACCCGAAGTGCAGTTTGCAACTGACATTGAAACTGATTTATCCCGCCGTGATTTCACCATCAATGCAATGGCATTGGAACTAACGACAGACACTCCTGAACTTGTTGATCCGTTTGGAGGGCTTGCAGACTTAATGGCCCGCGTGCTGCGTACTCCATTGTCTGCAGAAGAGTCATTCAGCGACGACCCGTTGCGCATGTTGCGCGCAGCACGATTTATCTCCCAATTAGAAGTTGCACCTGATCCGTCAATCACCGCAGCAGTAACTGCAATGGCGGATCGACTCACCATCGTGTCTGCCGAGCGTGTGCGCATTGAATTTGACAGGTTGATGACAACAAAGCGACCAACATTTGGTTTGTGGTTCTTGGTTGATACTGGTCTTGTTGATCATTTTCTTCCAGAAATGAAACTGATGCGCCTTGAACAAGACCCTATTCATAGACACAAGGATGTGTTGACGCACACACTTGCAGTAGTTGAGAACGTGCAACTTGATCCCAGTCGTGAATTCGATTTTCGCATTACGCGATTAGCGGCTTTGTATCACGACATTGGAAAACCACGTACACGCGGTTTCAAAGAAGGTAAAGGCGTTACGTTTCATCATCATGAAGTTGTCGGCGCACGCATGACACGTGAACGCATGAAGGCAATGAAGTACCCGAATGCTGATATCGAAGCAGTGTCTGAATTAGTAGCAATTAGTGGGCGTTTTCATACCTATCAAATGGGTTGGACTGATAGCGCAGTGCGTCGTTATGTGCGTGACGCTGGTGAATACTTAGGCGAACTCAATGTGTTGGTGCGCTGTGACTGCACTACACGCAACGAAAAAAAGGCAAAGATACTTTCTCGCCGCATGGATGAAATGGAAGCGCGCATTGCAGAAGTATCTGCACGCGAAGAGCTCGCCTCACTGCGTCCGGAAATCGACGGACAACACGTGATGGAATTGCTTGGCGTACCTGCAGGCCCAGCTGTCGGTGCAGCGCTTGAATTTCTTATGGACATTCGTTTGGAAGAAGGTCTTCTCGGCCAAGAAGTAATTATTGCTCGCTTGCGCGAATGGTGGGCAGCCAATGCCGATGATGTTTCGAAACTGAAGCGCACTCGACGTGCGGAGAATCGCTAACTACGAACCAAGTTTGCGCGCACGCACAACAAGTGTTGATGGTGCAACAGCGCGAGGCTGATGCAACGGAGTGAGTTCGTGCATCACGTCAATAGAAAAGTTTGCGCGCTGCAGCGCCATTGTTAATTCGCCAATGGTGGGGGTGGTGGAACCGTATTGGCGACGCGCAGTCGGGTCATTGTTGTCAAACACCGCAGACATGGGGTGAGTAACTGCAAAAACTAGCCCGGCCTCTGGGCGCAAAACGCGGTGTACTTGGCGAAACAGGCGCGCAATATCGGTGTCGAAATTGATCTGATGAACACAGACCGCAAGGTCGATAACTGCGTTCATGAGGAATCCGAGGTCAGCAAGATCGCCATCGTGGAATTCGACCACCACTTCTGAATTGCTGGCAGCGACACGTGCCCGAGAAATTGCCTCGCGCGATGGGTCAATGGCAATACTGCGAGCACCCTGCGTGGCCATGGCTACACAATTCGGCACAGTGCCAAAAAGTCCTAGTTCCAGGACCCGCTTACCGCGAAGGTCTCCGCACACCCGTAGTTCACTTTCGTTATGAACGGTGGAACCAAAGGAAATTGAGCGGCCATCGGTAACGGTGGAACCAGCATCTGACATGACAGGCATCTTATGACTAACTTATGGAGGCATGGGTTTCTCAGTTGACATGTTGCGCGGTGGCACCGGAGTTGTTGACCATCAGTTGACGCGACGTTCCCTTATTAATGAGGTGAAGCGCGGACGCGTTAGTAAAGACTCCGTATGTGATGCGCACCCCGAACTCATTCGTGCTGCTCGCAATATTGGTGAACCGTCAAAGACCGTGTGCCCCATCTGCGAAGAAGTCAATGTCGCTCTCGTGACCTATGTATTTGGACACGGCCTTCCAAAGAACGGCAAGTGCGTCACCGATCGCAGTGACATTGTGAAATTGCAGCGCACCGGCCATGAATACACCGCCTATGTAGTGGAAGCCTGCCCGCAGTGCCGCTGGCACCATTTATTACGCGTCTTGCCGATTGCTGTGCCGAAAAGGCCTCGAACGGCCGCAAAAGGCTGAAAATCTGCCAAAAGTAGCCATTCCTGGTCCACATCAGGAGTAATGGACACAGGTCGGACTTCAGTGAAACACCCCTGTGGGAGGGTGAATCTCAGCAGGTACGCTACCCAAGTCACTTATTCACCCTGCCCCCTCGGGGGCCCCGGGATCGTACTCGGGTCCGAAGGGAGGTCACACGCAATGCGTGCATACGAACTCATGGTCATTATTAGCGGGAAGCTCGACGAGAGCGCAGCCCATGCATGGATTAAAACCATCTCTGCCTCAGTGGCAGGTGTTGGTGGACAAATCCACGGCAACCCCGATTGGTGGGGCAAGCGTCGCTTGGCTTATCCGATCATGAAACAAGATGATGGCTACTACGCCATTTTCAACCTCTCTGCTGAAGGTGGCGCACTCGATGAAGTCGAGCGCGGATTCCGTATTTCAGATGACGTTCTCCGTCACAAATTGGTCCGCCTTCCAGACGACGAGGCAGCTCGTCGCGGAATGATCTCGGCGGCGTAAGCCGTCCTTATCGAGCACAGCGCTCTCTTCATTTGTAGGAAGGAACCATCATCATGGCCGACAACACAATCACACTCGTGGGCAATCTCACCCGCGATCCAGAACTTCGTTTCACTACTGGCGGCAAGGGCGTCGCATCATTCGGCATCGCCGTTGGTCGCCGCTACCAAGTCAACGGTGAATGGCAAGAACAAACCTCGTACTTCAATATCGTTGCATGGGGCCAAATGGGCGAGAACGCAGCAGCAACCTTCACCAAGGGAATGCGCGTCATCGTTTCAGGTCGCCTCGAGCAGCGCGAGTACCAAAACCGCGAAGGCGAAAAGCGCACCGCGATTGAAATCAACGCAGATGAAATTGGGCCAAGCCTTCGCTGGGCAACAGCATCTGTAGAGCGCACACCTCGTGCCGAAGGTGGCGGCAACGCTGGCGGCGGCGCACGTGGTGGTTCACCAGCAGGCGGCAACGCAGGTGGTGGCGACTACTTCCCATCTGACGAAGAGCCTTTCTAGGCTTTCCATTTTTTACCAATCACACCTTCCCTGATACAAGGATCACACCATGACAAGTAAAACGAACAAAATTCGTAACGCCCGTGAGGCAAACCGCAAGTTCAAAAAGAAGGCCAACCCATTGGCCATCGAAAAAGTTGTTTTCATCGATTACAAAGACGTCAGCCTGCTTCAGCGCTTCATGTCTGATCGTTCGAAAATCCGTGGACAGCGCATGAGCGGCACAAACGTGCAGCAACAGCGCGACCTCGCAACTGCAATCAAGAACGCTCGCGAAATGGCATTGTTGCCATACACAAAGCGCACCGTCAGCACCCGGGCGCCTCGCCCAGGTAAAGAAGGTCGTGAAGACGAAGCAAACTTGGAGCTCGACGAGCAGCCAACAAGTTCATCATTCGTGCCTCGTGAGGACGAAGATGATTCAACAGATTCAACCGAAGCTGTCGCAGAAGAAACTGCTGCAGTTGAAGCCGAAGTAGAGGCATAATCATGAAAGTCATTCTTCGTCAAGACATCGCCGGAGTCGGCTGCCGCGGTGACATCATCGCTGTTGCTGATGGCCATGCTCGTAACTACTTGTTGCCACGCGGACTTGCTCTTGTAGCAACCGACGGCGCAGTACAGCAAGCAATTTCAATGCGTCGCGCACGTGACCTTCGTGAAGCATCAGACCGAGCATCTGCTCACACTGTTGCTGAAACACTTATGGCTCGTTCATTTACGGTCAAGGCAAAAGCTGGAAACGAAGGCCGTTTGTTCGGCTCAGTGACCACTGCTGACATCGTTGCTGCACTTGCTGCACAATCTGGCGTCATCCTTGATCGCAAAAAAGTTGTGGCTCAGCCAATTCGTACAACAGGCGCACACACGGCAATTGTCCGTTTGCACGCTGATGTCGAGTGCACAGTGAAATTGTCAGTGGTTGCCGGTTAACAGCCAGCGCCGCTAACACACTTGTTATCCACAGTTGCTGGGCTTTGTCCCCAGCGCTATCCACAGTAATTTCGCAGGGTTATCCACTAGCAATCCACAGGCATTTACAGGCAAGGTAGAGGATCTCTATGAGCGACTTTTCCGACAGGCCTGAACGGTCCTCTGCACCACGTACAACTCGTACGGATAGTCGCGTACCGCCGCACAACTTAGATGCTGAAGCATCACTTCTCGGCGCCATGTTGCTCAACGAAGAACCAATTGGTTTAGCCATTGAACAGCAACTTGTTCCGGAAGATTTCTACAAGCCAGCACATGGCCATGTGTTCGCCGCCATCAAAGCGTTGTCACAAGCCGCTGATGCTGTTGACGTTGTAACAGTTGCCGACGAATTACGTCGCCATAACCTCATCGACGAATTGGGCGGACTGAACTTCCTATTGGAACTGCAGAACGCAACTCCATCTATCAGTAGCGCCGGCCGCTACATCCGCATTGTGCGCGACACTTCAATTCTTCGTCGTCTGATTCGTGGTGCAAGCGATATCGCAGACATTGGGTATTCAGCACCAGCTGATATCAAGAATGCAATCGACAAAGCCGAGCAAATTGTGTTCGACATTGGCGATGAACAAATCACTGACTCATTAAAAAAACTTCACGAACTAACCGGAACAGTCGCTCAAATTCTTGAAGATCGTTTCGACGCAAAGTCCGACGTCACGGGTGTTCGTACTGGATATTCAAAGCTCGACAAACTTCTTTCCGGTTTACAGCCAGGAACACTCAACATTGTTGGTGCTCGTCCCGCTATGGGTAAGAGCGCATTTGCATTGGGCATGGCAGTCAGTGCTGCGCGTACTACCAACCGGCCCGTGTTGTTCTTCTCACTGGAAATGTCAGCGACTGAATTAACACAGCGAATCTTGTCAGCAGAAGCACAAGTTGATTCAGACCGTATGCGTACCGGTCGTTTGCAAGATGCCGACTGGACCAAGATTACGAACGCAATCAATCGTCTTGAAGTTCCTCTCTACATTGATGACACATCGCAGATCACCGTGATGCAGATTCGTCAGAAGTTGCGCCGTGTTGCTGTGTCAGATGCAGCGCCAGCTCTCGTTGTTATTGACTACCTACAGCTAATGGGCGGCGGCAATAATGAGAACCGTCAATTGGAAGTCAGTGAAATTAGCCGTGGTCTTAAATTGCTCGCTCGCGACTTCGGAATTCCCGTTGTCGCACTCAGCCAGTTAAGTAGAACTATTGAAACACGTGCTGATCGCCGACCAGTACTTGCCGACTTGCGTGAATCCGGTGCACTCGAGCAGGACGCCGACGTTGTTATGTTCCTGTATCGCGAAGAAGCAGCAAATGCTGAAGCGCGCAACAACGACAAAGGCTTTGCTGATGTCATCGTGCAAAAGCATCGTTCAGGCCCTACGGGCGACGTGCGCTTGTTGTTCAACAAGGCCTACACCCAGTTCGTTGACGAACCGGAATAATTAGTGCGCAACCGCCACGTTTGTTGGCGGGTGGATAGTCACAGACGCATCTTTATCCATTGGCGGGTGCTTGTGATCTAGCAATGCCATTGCTTCAATTTTTTCTTCATCAGTAAATTCGCGAATGTCGAAACAAAACTCAACAGTGTTGCCATCTGGGTCACTTGTATAAATACTGACGCAGAACTCATGGTTCACTTCAGCCACCATGTGCCCGTGGTCTGTCCAATTCTTGCGACGCTCATCAAGAAATTCACGTGATGGTGCAAAGTACGCAAAGTGATTCACCCAACCAGGTAGCCCTGCTTGCTTGTTGATGTCGGTGGGGTAGCCATCTGCCCATTGCGCATCATGCAAATCCCAGAATGCGATCATGCCGGTTGAGCCGGTGTCATAAAAGACGTGTCGTGCCCAACCCTCTGGCGAACCTGGCACAGGTCCAATCACTGTCTTTACTAATGAGAACCCCATCACCTCTGTATAGAAGTGGTGCGTTGCTTGTAAGTCTTTGGTGGCGAGTGCGACATGATGAAAGCCCATGGGCAGAGTCTGCCACGCCTAATCTGTAGTGATGTTCCTCGGAGAAAACTTACTCGCGTATCTCGTGATGGCGCTTGGGTTTGCGCTCTCTGCTGGCAACATAATGGCCCTCATCAAACCACCGCCAAAGGCTCGCGCAGAAGGCGACCTGGCCGAAGCCCCCAAAGCCCGCAGCTATCTGATGATTGCCATCGGTGCCATTGCCGGCCTCTGGGCCTTGGCCAGTCTGATTCGTTGAAAGACGCCACGAGTACTGTTTCTTTTATGGCATTCGGACAACCAGCTGGCCCGCCAGCTACTGCAAAACAAACGCGTGAACTTCTTGAACTTCTAAACGAAGCCGGTCATACAGATTTTCGTGATGCACGTGGGCCCATGGGTTTCAACCAACGCCAAGCAGGCGGCAGGTTCACTCGCGATGAAGCCGATGCGTTCATTGCCCAACTTCAAGAATGGGCCGAAATCGCTGAATCAGCAGATGCCCTACCCACCCCGGTTGCCCCGACTCCCCAGGCCATCAAACCCAAAGTCACTGCAGCTGAACGATCATTGAAATCAGTCCCTGCCGAGGTTCTGGCCGCTGAATTACAGCGCCGGGGCTGGGTTGTGATGGAACCGTAACCAAATCGTTACACCTCATTGAAATATTTTTTATGACTACCTATTAGGGTTAGGCATTATGAGCGTTGAACTAGATACCCGCGCAAAATTGCTGAATGCCACCATCGAGGCCATCTCTTCTGGCGGCGAGAGTTCAGTCAGGGTGAGCACCGTTGCTACTGCCGTTGGGGTTCGCGAACCATCGGTGTACCACTTCTTCAAAAACCGTGAAGCCCTTGTGGAAGCCGCCCAAATTGAGCGTTATCGCCGCAGTTATGCCGAAATGATGGTTCCGTTTGAAGCAGCAGCCCTGATGTCCGATACTTGGGAGGACTTCGAACGCGCAGTCCGCAAGATTTTGGCAGCCGTGTATACACCACAGCGTGCCGAGATCAGATCAATTCGCATGAACGTGATGGGTGCCGCCCAAACCAGCCAAACCATTGCCGCTGCTGTCATCGACATCAATCATGAATCCGCGGAATCCCTTGCCCGCGTCATGATATTTGGCCAAGAAAAAGGCTGGGTCACGAAGGATCTCGACGCCATGGCCCTTTCATATTGGGGTATCGGCCAACTCAATGGCCGGGTTATGGCCGAAATGAATCCTTCTCAGGTCGACCTCGAAGCCTGGAACAAGGTGTCAATCGAGGCAGTTTTAGGCATTTATCGCTGGAAAGAGCCCAAATAAGCCCCAAACGGGCAGATTCCTACCATAAATACATAGTTCCCACCTAACTGGACTTTCATATACCTAAGATATTTAGGTGACGTCTTCTAACTCCACTCATCTGGCGACCTTATCCACAGGCCCATTAGATCTGGTGAAGTGATGCGCCGCCGCATTGGCCAACTTATGGCCACCCTCCTACTTGCCACCCTTGTCTTGGCATTATTGGATCTTGTTGCCTCGCCTCAACGTGTTTGGGCGCAACGACCTGGATTCTTGGAGACCACCTTTAACACTGCGGTTGGAACATCATTTGGCTCAGTCTCTGCACTAGCAACCGACAGTACGGGAAACATTTATGTGGCATACGGCAGCACAGTTAAGAAACTGGCCAGCACTGGCGCGACATCACTCACGATGACCGGCGCTGGAACAACTAATTCCATGGCTGTTGACAGTTCGGGGCGGGTCCTTGTTGGTGCTAACGGCTTGTGGCGATACACGGCCTTGGGAGCCTTAGATACTTCATTCAACACAACTACTGGAGCAAGTCCGGTCACGACCGGTAGTGGAAAAGTCGTAAATGCTTCAGTTGCTGCAATTGCAATACAGGCCACAGCAGGAACCAGTAATCGCATCATCTATACGAGTGATGGAAGTAACGCGGCGAGATATGTCGGCGGATTGCTCATGACTGGTGCGGAAGACAGTGCCTTTACGAGCACTACCACAAGCCCCAGGCCAACTGGACTCGCGCTCGATTCCAGTAACAACATTTACATGATCGGCCCATCAGGAATGGGCTTCCTAAAAAAGATATCTTCGACGGGCGTTGTAGATACAGCGTTTACCTCCGCTGTGTCAGGCAAAATAACTACGTATGCCCCGACCGCAATTACTGTTAATTCCAACAATGTTTACGTCGTAGGAGACTTCACAGGCCGAGTGAAGAAATTTTCCTCAGCAGGTGTAGAAGATACGACATTCAATACCAATGCTGCTGCTGCATTACCTACCGGTGCGTTAACTGTCGCAGTACAAACTGATGGGAAAGTCATTGTTGGTGGATCTTTTGCCGCCAAGCTCAGTCGTTTCAATACCGATGGAACTCTCGACACCACATTTAGCTATGACGGTGCGACTGGAGGAACTGTCAACAAAGCGATTGTGCTGTCCGACGGATACGTTCTTGTCGGCACCGCAAGTACTCCTTTCATTAAGAAGGTGTACACAACGTATGTTGCACCTAGTGCTCCTGGAATACCAACTGCAGTGGCGGGCGATGGTCAGGCAACTGTAACGGTCTCTGCACCTTCGGGAATTACGCCAACTGGTTACACCGTTACAGCTGTGCAAGACGGGACTAAGACGTGCACGGTTACTGGCGCCTCGGGTAGTTGCACGATTACAGGACTCACTAACGGCACTGGCTACACATTCACATCCGTTGCAATTAACGGTGATAAAACTTCGACTGCTTCTGGTGCTTCAACGCCAGCTGTTACTCCTGTCGGTGTTCCACCAACATACGTTTCTACGGCTATTAATACAGCCGGCACAATTGTGACGCTGACGTATAGCGAGCCATTGTCCTCGACCACTGCACTGGCTAGCGCGTTTACTGTGCAGGCAAGCGGAACTGATGTAGTTGTAGGTTCAGTCGCAATCTCTGGTTCCACAGTGCAGCTAACACTAGGTTCAGTGGTGAGTTCTGAAAAAACGCTGACAATCGCGTATGCAGCGCCTACTGCAAGTGGAGCCACGACGAATACAGCTATTCAGGACGTGGTTGGCAACGATGCCGCTTCTCTTACCGCAGTAGGTTTCACAAACAGTTCGACAGTTGACCAAGTTGCGCCAATCTATTCTTCTGTTGCAAACACGTCTACAGGTCTCACAATTACGTTGACATACAACGAAAACCTTTCAACCACAACTGCACTGGCGAGTGCTTTCACCGTTACCAACGGCGGTGTCACAATTCCCGTGTCTTCTGTTGCTACAGCCTCAGGAACCAAAACTGTTGTACTCACGCTTAGCTCCGCAGTCGGTAGTGGAAAAACAGTCACGGTGGCGTATGCGGCACCAAGTGTTGATGCAACCACTTCCAACACGGCCGTACAAGACGTAGCAGGCAACGATGCTCCATCATTCTCGGCCATCACATTGGCAACCAACAGTTCCTCCGTTGACCAAACATCACCGGTGTATTTAAGTAGTTCAGTAGCCTCGAATGGATTAACTATTGACTTGGTTTATGACGAAACAGTTAGCAACACAACAGCTTCTGCCTCTGCCTTTACGGTTCTTTCTAATGGAAATCCAGTTGTTGTATCTTCTGTAGCTAAGTCTTCAGTGTTCAATACACTTGGAATCCGATCAATCGTTCTTACTCTTGCCTCAGCAATAGGTAATGGAAAAACTGTCACTGTTGCGTATACAGCACCTGCTGTAAATACGGCTTCAACAAACCCGGCCATTCAGGACACCGCTGGTAATGATGCAGTTTCGTTAACCGCGACAAGTGTGACCAATGGTTCAACGGTGGACCAAACATCACCCGTATACAGCTCTTCGGCTCTTGCAGCTAACGGTTTGACATTGACATTGACCTACAACGAATCATTGGGAACCACAGCTCCGTTGGCAAGTGCCTTTGAGGTGACTGCGAATGCAAGCGCGGTCTCAGTCAGTTCGGTCACAATTTCAGGTTCCACCGTGCGACTGACGCTCGCTTCTGCAATTGGTAGTGGCAAGTCTGTCACGGTGGCGTATACGGCACCTACTGTCAATACGGCGACAACCAATACGGCAACACAAGACACTGCTGGAAATGATGCAGTTACTTTGGCAGCGTCGAGTGTCACGAACAGCTCGACTGTGGACCAAATTGCTCCGGTGTACAGCTCTGCAGTGCTAGCAGCAAATGGAGTCACTCTTACATTGACCTACAACGAGACAATGAGTGCGACCACTGCTGCGGCAAGTGATTTTGCAGTTCTCGTAGATGGAAACCCAGCCACTGTTTCCTCTGTTATAGCTTCGGGAACAACATCAACAGTTGTTCTTACACTTGCTTCTTCGGTTAACAACAGTGCCACTATTACCGTGGCATACACAGCACCAACTTCTAACTCGGCTACCTCAAACGCAGCGGTTCAAGACACAGCTGGCAACGACGCCGTTTCATTCACCGCTCAAAATGTGACCAACAGTTCCGCTAATGACGTGACTCGCCCAACGATGACTTCTGCAACTGTCCTATCTTCAGGAACCCAAGTTCAAATTAACTTTAGTGAAAACATTGGGTCGAATATCTCAGCAACAACTGCCTTCACGATTTCAGTCAATGGAGTTCCTGTAACGATTTCGGGTTTTAGCCGCAATATTCCTGACAACAAAATTACTGCAAACATTTCGGGCGTGACGATTACTTCCAACAGAACTGTCACTGTTGCGTACACAGCACCGGCTGATGACGCCACAGCCAATAATGCGGCTTTACAAGACGTGGCTGGTAATGACATGTTGTCGGTATCGGGCATCACAGCCATAAACAGTTCCACTATCGCACCAGACTTACGGGCGCCTATTTTCACTTCAGCTTCTGTCAACTCAGCCGGGACTACTCTGACCATGACATATGACGAGGCATTAAGTGCGACGACTGCACCGAATAGCGCGTACACAATATTGGCGGCTGGAGTGCCAGTAATTGTTACTGGCACCACTGTCTCGGGTTCAACAGTTCAATTGACTTTGGGAACTGCTATTCAATTTGGCCAAACGACCACGGTTGCTTATACAGCACCGACGACAAATGCGGATCCGACAAATCTTGCAAACCAAGATGCGTCAGGAAATGACGTTGACTCATTGTCTGCAACGTCTGTCAGTAACTTGTCGATTGCTGGTCCTGACAGAGTGGCACCAACCGTCAGTTCTGTCTCCGGCAGCGGAAGTTATGTCACTGTTTCTCTTAACGAATCCCTCGTGACTTCTCCCACGCCATCTCTTAGCGCTTTCACAGTTTTTGTGGGTGAAACGCCATATACACCGACTGCTATAACGATTATTGGTTCGACAGTTCGCCTTACTGTGGGCACCACTGTTTCATCTAGTGATCCACTGATTGTTTCGTATCAGGCACCGACAAGTAACACAGCTACAACTAACGCTGCGATTCAAGATATGGCTGGCAATGATGCAGCGTCGTTCGATGCAAATAGTTCGATGGGAAGCAATCTGTGGTCATGGGTTGGTGGAACTACTGCTAGTACCCCTGGATGTTCAGGAAGCAATAGCGCGAACAGAGTTAAGCAGACAACGTTGCCCAATGGAGTTACGTACTCCGTAGGTGTCACAGGTGATTATCTGTGTATTGGTAATCAGACTGAATCGTTGAGTGAACGCGGTGGGCAAGCAGGTGACTTTGTAGCAACAGGTTTGGTAACGGAGCCTGGTGTGTACCTTCAGACCAGCAACTCGGGCTGTGCTGCAGATGCTTTATGTCCGTCACGTGGAATATTGACTCTTTCTTTTTCTAAGGCTGTAACCAATGCAGTCTTCTCATTTGCTGGCTGGGGAGGCGGCTCCGGCTCGTCTACTGCCTGGAGCGAGATGACAGTGATTACGCCAGGTGTAACGCTGACCGCGTTGAGCGGAACGAACATGCAAGTTGTTGGCGGCACGCATGTTGAACCAATCGTGAAGAACCCATCAGTCAATTGTCACCGCACATCTGGTTATGGAGCCACCGCTCAAGCTGGTTGCGGATCACTGCAAATCAACGGCACGGTTACCTCGGTCTCGTTTGAAGTCACATTAACAACGGCACGCGGAACGGGATATATAGATGGTTGGAACCTAACTGCAAGTATGTCCGAAGACTTCGGGTTAGTTCCCACAACATATGAATCAACCGGAGTCGCAAGTCACGGTTTTGGTGACCTTCGCATGGGAGCAACTGTTGCTGCGGACCAGGCCTCCACGTTGTATGCATCGACCAATGCGGATGCAGTTGCCCGTTGGGCGTCACTTGCGGGTAATGCCAAGGCTGACGACGGTGTTGCAGCGTTGGTCGCTTCACCCACAATCAACTTTGGAAATGCAGGAAGTAGCTACAGCACGACTGTCTCCTTGGCTGGGGTCACGTCCACAACCAATTTGTGCGGTTGGATTGATTTCAATAGAGACGAAGTTTTTTCATTCAGCGAGCGAGCATGTGCAGTTGATCCGGTAGCGGGCGCCACGTCGGCCACTATCACTTGGACAGTTCCATCGGATGTTGGAGTCGGTGTTACCTACGCCCGTTTTCGATTGAGTTATGAAACCATCACAATCCCTACAGGAAAACTTGCATCGGGCGAAGTGGAAGACTATTCACTCGTTCTTCCGTCTCAGGCAATTCCGAGTGCTGTCAATGACACTTCCATTAATGGTCAAGACATCAACCAAATCATTTCTCCGTTAACCAACGATCAGGCTGAAACTGGTTTTCCGTTTGTTAGCACTTCTCTCTTATTGTGCGGCTACGGCTCTGGTCCGTTTACGTGTGACAAAACAACCTTGGAAGTGCCCGGAGAAGGCACATACACGGTGAATTCAAATGGCACGGTGACGTTTGACCCACTGCCGGCTTATGTTGGTACCGCCACACCGGTTCAATACCAAATAACAGATTCATATACGACTCCTCGTAATCGCACCGCAACAATTACGCCAACAGTGACGCCTGCATCAACAGGGTCACCTGATACCTCATCAGACCTTGTCAACACCCAGCAATCGAAAGTGGTCGTAACAAACGACACTCCCGGCACTGGTTCTTTTACTCCGTCGTCAGTGCGTTTGTGTGGCAGTAGCCAAACAGCTCCGAATTGCACGGCCACCACGGTGTCAGTTACCGGCGGTGTGTACACAGTGAATACAACTTCAGGAGTGGTTACCTTTACGCCGACAACTGACTGGGTGGGCACCGCACCCCCCGTGACATATCAGGCAGCCGACTCGCTTGGCCAGGTTGCGTCAAGTACATACACTCCAACAGTTATTTCGATGCCGACCGCAAACGACGATGTGTCGAGTGCTGGATACGACGTGACTCAAACGATCACGCCATTGTCCAATGACACTGCTGGCGGCTCACCGCTAGTTGCATCAAGTGTGAAGTTGTGTGGAATTGATGATCCCACAACGACGGGCGTGAACGAAACTGAAACTCCTAACAACTGCACGAAGACTTCTCTGACCATTCCAGGTGTAGGCACATACACGGTTAACACGTCGACCGGAGTCGTGACATTCGATCCGTTGCCAACCTTCTACGGCACAGCTTCACCTATTACATATCAAGTGGCTGACGCACTCGGACAGTATGCGAATGCGACTATTACTCCGACTGTTGCTGCGCCACCAGTGCCGACTGCATCTCCGAACCCATCATCTGATGCATGGGACACGAATCAAACAATCAACCCATTGACTAACGATGCCGCAGGTGCATCAGATTTCCCTCTTGTTGCAACGACTGTGAAGTTGTGTGGCATTAGTCCGGTTGAGACCCCCAATAACTGCACACAGACAACGCTTGTAGTGCCAAACGAAGGTACCTACACAGTGGACCCAACGACGGGTGTTGTCACATTTGATCCGTTGCCAACTTTCGCTGGCACAGTCGCCACTGTTGTTAAGTATCAGGTCTCTGACTCGTTAGGTCGCGTTGCAAACTCAACTATTACCCCGACTGTTGTTGCGCCACCTGTGCCGACTGCATCTCCGAACCCATCGTCTGATGCGTATGACACGAATCAAACAATCAACCCATTGACTAATGACACAGCTGGAATTTCTGGCGTACCTCTTGTTGCAACGACTGTGAAGTTGTGCGGCATTGATCCAGTACAGAACCCGAATTCATGCGACAAGACATCGTTGACTGTTCCTGGCGAGGGTACGTACACAGTGGATCCAACGACGGGAGTTGTCACATTTAATCCGTTGCCATCGTTTACTGGCACCGTTGCGACGGTTGTGAAGTATCAGGTGACTGACACGTTGAACCGCACGGTGAATTCAACGATTACCCCAACTGTTGGTCCACCACCAGCGCCATCAGCGTCTCCAAACACGTCAAGTGGCGCGCATGACACGAATCAGCTAATCGATCCGTTATTGAACGACTCTCCAGGTGCAGTTGACTTCCCCTTCGTTGCAACGACTGTGAAGTTGTGTGGCATTGATCCAGTACAGAACCCGAATTCATGCGATAAGACATCGTTGACTGTTCCTGGCGAGGGCACATACACAGTGGATCCAACGACAGGTGTTGTCACATTTAATCCGTTGCCATCGTTTACTGGCACCGTTGCGACGGTTGTGAAGTATCAAGTGACAGACACTTGGAACCGCACAGTGAATTCAACAATTACTCCGAGCGTGGACCCGATTAGTGCACCATCAGCTACCCCAGAGACTAAATCCGTTCTTCCTGGTGGGACTGTGTCGTTTACCAGCGTTACCGGTAATTCTGGTCTCGCATCTGGAACTGGCCTTGCAATCTCTGGTGCGTCAGCAACATGCTTGGTAAATACCAGCGTGACACCGAATACTTGTGTCACAGGGTTAACGAATAGCGACGGAACGTGGTCCATCAATCAATTAACTGGTGTTGTCACGTTCGTAGCAAATGATCCATTATCTGCTGGTATAAAGACCGCGGTGACGTACCGAGTAACTGACGTCACTGGCCAGACCGCAACCAGCACGTTGACACCAATTGTTCCACCCCCACCAGTAGCAACTAATGACACTTCAACTGGCGCATATGACACAAATCAATCAATCAATCCGCTAACGAATGATGCACCTGGTGATTCGAGTGCACCGCTCGTTGCGACAACAGTGAAGTTGTGCGGCATTGATCCTGTGCAGACCCCGGATAATTGCACTCAGACAACTTTGGTAGTGCCAAACGAAGGTATGTACACGGTGAACTCATCGACAGGCGTAGTCACATTTGACCCAGTGCCCTCCTTCGTGGGAACTGCGACCGCAGTGGCCTATCAAGTGGCAGATTCCATTGGTCAGATAACGGATGCGACAATTACGCCACAAGTCAGTGCGCCCCCACTGCCGGCTGCAACACCTGACGCAATTACAACAGCTCACGACACAAACCAAACGTATACACCAACAGGCAACGACACCCCAGGTGCATCTGGTGCTCCGTTTCTTGCGACGACGGTGAAGTTGTGCGGCATTAGGCCGGCAGAGACTCCGAGCACTTGCACGCAGACATCACTTACCGTTTCGGGTGAGGGCACATACACAGTTGACCCAGTGACTGGTGTTGTGACGTTTGATCCGTTGCCGAGCTTTAAGGGAACAGTTGCAACTGTTGTGGCATACCAAGCCACTGACACATTGGGACGTGTTGCGAACTCAACTATCACACCAACCGTTACTCCTCCGACAGCGCCGACAGCTGCACCTGAGACAAAGTCGGTTCTTCCGGGCGGCACTGTTGCCTTCACAACTATCACTGGTGGTTCTGGCCTTGCAACAGGTACTGG
This sequence comes from Ilumatobacteraceae bacterium, assembly GCA_040402055.1. Taxonomy (GTDB): domain Bacteria; phylum Actinomycetota; class Acidimicrobiia; order Acidimicrobiales; family Ilumatobacteraceae; genus UBA2093. The sequence continues at coordinate 16,162 of JBBANJ010000011.1, read as the reverse complement.
TCTTGCAACTACTGGAGCGACTGCCACTTGTTTGGTGAACACCTCAGTGACACCGAATACCTGTGGCACCGGATTGACTAACAGCGATGGCACATGGTCAATCGACCAAGCAACTGGAATTGTCACCTTTGTCGCTAATAATCCATTGGCAGAAGGTACGAAAACTGCCGTGACGTATCGCGTGACTGACGTAACTGGGCAAACCGCGACAAGCACATTGACCCCAATTGTTCCCCCGCCGCCAGCAGCAACTAACGACATTTCAACTGATGCATATGACACGAACCAATTAATCAACCCATTAACAAACGACAGTGCTGGCGCATCAAGCGCACCGCTTGTTGCAACGACTGTGAAGTTGTGTGGCATTGACCCAACTCAAACACCAAACTCCTGTGACAAGACAACGGTTACTGTTCCTGGCGAGGGTACCTACACCGTCAATCCTGTAACTGGTGTTGTGACGTTTGATCCGTTGCCAACATTTACAGGCACTGTTGCTACACCAGTTCGATATCAAGTCACTGATGCAGTGGGCAGAACAGTTAATGCGACAATCACGCCGACTGTGACACCTCCGCCGGTTCCTACAGCTATTCCGAATACTGGCCGTGGCGCGTATGACGCGAATCAAACTGTGAATCCAGTAACAAACGACACGCCTGGGGCACCTACAGCAACGTTCGTACCAACGACTGTGAAGTTGTGTGGCATAAGCCCTGTACAGACTCCGAATTCGTGTGACAAGACTTCGTTGACCGTTCCGAATCAGGGTACGTACACCGTTGACCCTGCGACGGGTGTTGTGACGTTTGATCCGTTGCCGACATTTGCTGGTACTGCGACTCCAGTTGTGTATCAAGTAACAGACATTTTGAATCGCACGGTGTCGTCCACAATTACATTGACTGTTGATCCACCACCAGCGCCCGTGGCGACACCTGAGACGAAGCTTGTACTGCCAGGATCATCTGTTGCCTTCACAACAATCACTGGTTCTTCTGGCCTTGCTACGGGTACTGGCCTTGCAACAACTGGTGCCACCGCCACGTGTCTATTTACTCCTGGCACCACCACATGTGATGCAGACAACTCAGTCACAATCACCGGTGAAGGCACATACGTGCTCGACCCTGCGACGGGCATTGTCACGTTCACTGCACTTAGTTCTGCATTGTCGGGCACAAAACCATCCATTACTTATCGCGTGACGGACATTGTTGGCCAGACTGCAACAAGCACGTTGACTCCGATTATTCCTGCCCCTCCTGCGGCGACAAATGATGTTTCATCTGGGCCATACGACACCAATCAAGACATCAGTCCGCTGGCTAATGATTCATTTAGTTCCCTGACTCCAGCCGTAAAAGCGTCTCTGAAACTGTGCGGCCTTAACCCGCTGCAAACACCTAATGGTTGCGACAAAACCACCCTTGTAGTTCCCAACGAAGGTTCATACACCGTGAACCCAACAACGGGTGTTGTTACATTTGATCCGTTGCCATCGTTTACAGGTACTGTTGCTACACAACCTACATATCAAGTAGCCGACAGTCTCGGCCGATATGTCAGTGCGACAATCACGCCGACAGTTTCAGCACCTGATGCACCGACCGCAAAACCAGAAACCAAGTTGGTACTGCCTGGCGCGACAATTTCGTTTACAACAACAACTGGTGCCTCTGGCCTTGCAACAGGGTCTGGGCTAGCAACGTCAGGCCCAACCGCAACCTGTCTGTTTGCTCCGGGCACCACCACGTGCGATGCAGATAATTCCGTCACGATTGTGGGCGAAGGAACCTATGTGCTTGACCCTGCAACGGGCATTGTCACCTTCACCGCCTCAGCCTCAATCATGCCTGGTACAAAGACACCAATTACATATCGCGTCACTGATGCTCTTGGCCAGACCGCAACAAGCACGTTGACACCGATTGTTCCACCACCACCATCAGCCACTAACGATGCAATATCAGATGGTTATGACGTGAATCAGAAGTACACGCCTCTTACTAACGACTCGTTCAGTTCACTTGCCCCAGTTTCATTAATTTCTATGAAGTTGTGCGGTGTCGAGCCAGTGCAAAAACCAAACGATTGCACTAAGTCTGTCGTTGTAGTTCCGAATGAAGGTACCTACACACTGAATGCCGACGGCACAGTCATTTTTGATCCGTTGCCAACGTTCTCTGGAACCGCAACACCAGTTGTGTACCAAGTAGCAGACAGTCTTGGCCGCTTTGTTAATGCGACAATTACTCCGACGGTGGCACCACCTCCGGTCCCTGCAGCGTCACTTGATACAGGGAAGGCAAAACAAGGATCAAAAATTACCTTGTCACCATGGTTGAACGATGATGGTGGAACTATTGATAGCACCGGCGAGAAATTGAAATTAGTGCCGACCAGTGTCCGTTTGTGCGGAATAGCGCCAGTGGAAAAGACGGATGCACCGGGAACAACTGCTCCGGTCGTGACATGCAACCTCACCACGCTGAAGACCGCTGATGGTACGTATACCGTTGACGTGAAGACAGGCAAAGTGTCGTTTATTCATAAGAAGGGATTCTCGGGAACCGTGACGGAACCCGTGAAATATTCAATCGCTAACTCCTTCAAGGGAGCAGCTGGCCCTGGAATCGCGAATGGCGTATTGATACCGACAATTATCCCGACATCAGTGCCGTCGGTGACCCTGGGTGACAAGGTGTGGCGTGACCTTAACGGTGACGGATATCAGGGCCCTGGCGACGGCGGAATTGAGGGCGTCACGGTGAAGTTGTTGACGGTGAAGGGCAAACCAGTCAAGGACCTCTTTGGCAAGATGGTGAAGCCGGTCGTCTCAGACATAAATGGTGCGTTCCGCTTCACTGGTTTACCGGGAGGTCGATACAAGCTGATCGTGAACTATCCAGATAATTACCGACCCACCATCCCAGACCGTCCCGGTCGCGAAAAGAACTCGTCAACCACGCAGGCCATAACGAAGGTTCTGAAGATTGGTCAGTCTGACCTGTCGCTTGACTTCGGCATGGTGCCAAAGATGACCTCAGGACTTGCCCGCACGATGTAAACAGTCATTTCTGGGGCACTTTTCGTGGCCAGAAGTGAATTCATCGGGGCGTCAAGTGCTTCGTTGGGTAAGGTTTCTTTCGTGATTCTGTCTGACCGTGACCTCCGTACCGAACTGGCCGCTGGCCGTATCATCATTGAGCCTTTCGATGAGGCGTGCGTGCAGCCGAGCAGCATCGATATCAAGGTGCACAACCTGTTCCGGGTGTTTCGTAATCACACCGCCGGCATCATCGACGTAAAGAAGGACATGACTGACCTCACCGAACTGGTGGACATTCCTCTTGATGGCGTCTTTATTCTGCACCCTGGCGAATTTGTCCTTGGTTCCACTCTCGAGCGCGTGGCCGTACCGAACGATTTGGTGGCACGTGTTGAGGGCAAGAGCTCTCTTGGTCGCCTCGGCCTACTTATTCACTCCACCGCAGGCTTTATTGATGCTGGCTTCGATGGCCACGTCACATTGGAATTGGCAAACGTGGCCAACCTTCCGATCACCTTGTACCCAGGTATGAAGATTGGCCAAATCAGTTTCATGAAGATGACATCGCCAGCAGAGAAGCCATACGGATCTGGCGCAAAGGGTTCGAAGTATCAGGGACAGCGCGGCCCAACTCCGTCGCGTTATTTTGAGAATTTTCAGTAATGACTCAGCCCGACATCAAGCAGTCAGACAAGCTTGAACACGTTCTCTACGACATTCGTGGGCCAGTGCTGGAAGAAGCAAAGCGCCTTGAAGAACAAGGACACCGAATTACCAAACTGAATATTGGTAACCCTGCGCCGTTTGGTTTTGAAGCACCGCCTGAAATTCTGGTTGATGTCATTCGCAACTTGCAGGAATCACAGGGCTATTCCGATTCGCAAGGGATTCGTTCTGCGCGCACTGCAGTTGTGCAGCATTACCAAACAAAAGGCATTGACATCACAGACCCTGATGACATTTGGTTGGGTAACGGCGTTAGCGAACTGATTCAGTTGTCGTTGAATGCATTGCTTAATGGCGGCGATGAAGTTCTGATTCCTGCGCCCGATTATCCGTTGTGGACTGCGTCAACAAGTCTTGCTGGTGGAACACCAGTGCATTATTTGTGTGACGAAGACAATGAATGGAATCCGAATCTTGACGATATTCGTTCAAAGATTACGAAAAAGACTCGCGCCATTGTTGTTATCAATCCGAACAACCCAACGGGCGCTGTGTACAGCAAGAAGATTCTGCGCGAAATTGCTGACCTTGCAATTGAACACAATCTCATTGTGTTTGCTGATGAAATTTACGACAAGATTCTGTTCGACGATGCGGTACATCACACCTTTGCTGCCATTGCGCCTGACTGCCTTGTCTTTACCTTCAGCGGATTATCAAAGGCATACCGTCTTGCTGGATTCCGCTCTGGCTGGATGATGCTCACCGGCCCACGCAAGCACGCCGCTAGCTATATCGAAGGCATTCAGATGCTGACCAACATGCGCCTGTGTGCCAACGTGCCAGCGCAACATGCAATTCAAACTGCATTGGGTGGTCGTCAGAGCATTCAAGATTTGTTGCTTCCGGGCGGACGTTTGCTTGCACAACGAGATGCGGCAGTTACTGCACTACGTGCAATTCCGGGTGTCAGCGTGGTGGAACCGAAAGGCGCACTGTACGTGTTCCCGAAGATTGATCAAGAGATGTACCCCATCAAAGATGATCGTCAGTTCGTGCTTGATTTCTTGCGTGCCGAACATGTGTTAGTGGTGCAAGGTTCAGGTTTTAACTGGCCAAGCACAGATCACTTACGTATTGTCACGTTGCCGTGGGCAAAGGATTTAACAGAGGCCATTGGCCGTCTGGGTAATTTCTTGTCTTCGTACGTTCCCCAAAAATAGGGAAGAACTTATTCGCCGACTGAACCGGCGAGTGGTGCGTTCTGGTTAGCTAGTTCGCGCTCGCCGTTTTCCAATGCATCAAGCAAGTGAATTGCAATGTCTGCAACCTTCACGTCTGACTCTTCCTTGCCGGCAGCCTTTACGCCGTCGTCAAGCATGATGTAACAGAATGGACACGCAGTAGCGACACGGCTTGCGCCAGTGCTGATTGCTTCTTGTGCACGTTCATCGTTCACCTTGGTGCCGATTGACTCTTCCATCCACATACGAGCACCACCAGCGCCACAGCACATTCCTTGTGTGCCATTGCGAGGCATCTCAACAATTTGTACGCCCTTGATAGAGCCAACAATCTTGCGAGGGGCCAGGTACACGTCGTTGTGACGACCGAGGTAGCAGGAGTCGTGATATGTGATGCGGTCTTCAAGCGATGCATTACGGATATCAAGCTTGCCTGTATCAATGAGGTGTTCGAGGAACTCACTATGGTGAACAACTTCGTAGTTGCCGCCCAATTGTGGGTACTCATTCTTCAATGTGTTGAAACAATGAGGGCACTGCGTGATGATCTTCTTTACGCCCATGCCGTTCAGCATTTCAATGTTTGGAAGCGCAAGCATCTGGAACAAGTATTCGTTACCTGAACGACGTGCAGAGTCGCCTGTGCACATTTCGCTTGGTCCGAGAATTGCGACATCAATGTCTGCACGCTCAAGCAACTTGGCCATGGCCTGAGTTACTTTCTTGTTCTTGTCGTCGAATGAACCGGCACAGCCAACCCAGTACAAGTACTCATGGTTGAATGCAGCGCCTGGGTCTACAACGTCAACGTTGAGGTCCTTGGCCCAATCTGCACGGTCGTCCTGGTTCATGCCCCATGGGTTGCCCTGGTTTTCCATGGCGCGGTAAGCGTTTCCAAGTTCTGCAGGGAAGTTACTTTCCATCAGCGACAAGTAGCGACGCATGTCAAGAATCTTGTCGAGGATTTCAATGTTGACTGGGCAGATCTCGTCACATGCGCGACATGTGGTGCATGCCCACACTTCTTCTGATGTGATGCGCTCAAACAACGAGTTGGCACCAATCTTGATTTCAGAGTCAATGGAAAGTGGCGGAGTAACTGAACCATGAGCTGCAGTAGCTGCCATGATTTCGCCAGTCTTCAAAACGATTTCACGTGGGTCAAGTGGTTTGCCCGTTGCATGTGCAGGGCACACGCTGGTGCAACGACCGCACATGGTGCATGAGTCAGTGTCAAGAAGTTGCTTCCATGTGAAGTCTTCAACAACTGCTGCACCAAACGTTTCGAGAGAAGTCTCTGTGAGGTTTGGCATTGCGCGCATCGCGCCCTTTGGACGATCGCGATCTTTGAGATACATGTTCAGTGGTGACGTGAAAATGTGGCGCAACATTGTGAGTGGCAACAACGCAAGGAACCCGATAAATGAAACAACGTGCAATACCCACATTGCTTGATGCCAGTTTTGAAGCGAGTTGAGTGAGGCACCGTCAACAAGTTGTGACAATGGGTAGCCAATGAACGACCAGCTCTCAAAGGCCATGTTCTTGCCTTCAGCAGTGCTGACAGCAATACGGAACATTTCTGAACCAAAGCCGGAAAGACCAATGAGCAACATGCAACCAAGAATGATGCCGTGCTCGGCCTTGGTCTTAATGCGAATTCGGTATGGCTGCTGTACGTAACGGCGAACAATTGCCCATACGACACCAATAGTGAACATGAGACCAGCAAAGTCGCCGACCATTACGTAGCCCTGGTACACGCCGCCATGAAGGAACTTCAGTGACTCTGGCAATTGGTGGTCAACTTCAAGCACGGTTGTAACGCCAAGAAGAATGAGGAAACCGAAATACATCATGGAGTGCATGAGGCCAGCTGCGCTGTCGCGCAACAAGGTACGCATGTAAACACCTGCGCGGTAATCAGCTAAACGACGCTTTGCATTTTTCGGAGTAGTGCGACGGCGGTCAGGCGCGCCACGTTCCCAGTTGCGCATACGATCAGCAAACTTGAACGAGCCCCAAATGATCATGGCGGGAAGAATTGTGTAGAACGCAGCCTGCAGTGGTCCGGGGATTCCTTCGAATACTTCACGAGACACTTCAGAGGTTCCATGCCAATGCGTGAACTGCGGGATGATGCCCGAGAACAATGTAAACGTACCCATGCCAAGTCCGATGGCGATGGAGATTTGGTACGGATGAAAACGCTTAGGCGTCTTCTCGGTGGGGGCGGCAGCGTTGGTGCTCATATGACTTACAACGCTAGTGGGCGAAGGTCCGTAGAGCTCGATTCGTCGGGTAATTCACCCGATCTGAATGAGTATCAGCCGTACTGTGCGCGGTCGAGTTCACGAACGCGCGTAGCAAGTGCCTTGAGCAACTTGCGTGAGATGGCTGGGATGTTGTCGATAGCGCCTTTGAGGGCACGCTCTGAGATGACGAGCAATGTGACATCGGTATCGGCGATCACTGCAGCTGTGCGAGGACCATTGTCAAGTAGCGACAATTCACCAACAACGGTTCCGGCCATTGCAGTACCAATCTTCTTGCCGTTGCGCTTGATGGTGGCTGAACCTTCGAGAATGACATATGCCTCACGACCTGTTTGGCCCTGATCCATGATGATGGTTCCTGCTTTGAGAACACGCTCGGTCGAGTTCTTAACTACGAGTCCGAGTTCTTTTGCAGAACACTCGGAAAAAAGTGAGATGTTGCGGAGGGAGTCGACGGATGATTTAGTACTTGCCATATACACAGTGTACTTCTATTGAAAGTACCGAAATGGCAGTGGAGCTATTTGGCTTTTGCCTGGTTCGCCACAGCATCCGTTGCTGCCTTGATTTTCTCGGCGTCGCCGAGATAGGTGACCTCATTCACGGCCAAAGTGTCTGACAATTTGTAGAGCCGGGGCACCCCTGTAGGGATATTCAATTCGGCAATGTTCTCAGGTGAAATGTTCTCTAGGGCCATCACCAATGCACGCAATGAATTGCCATGAGCCGCAACTAACACGTTCATTCCCGCACGCAACTGCGGCACAACAGTGGCGTGGAAATGTGGGACCACTCGGTCGACCACGTCTTTTAAGCATTCAGTTGCCGGCAAATCTGCAGGGTTGACCAAGCGATACCGAGGGTCACTTGCAGGGTGCTCGGAGCTTGAAATTTCAACGGGTGGTGGCGGTACGTCATAACTGCGGCGCCAGATCTTGGTTTGTTCCTCGCCATGTTGGGAAGTAGTGGCGGCTTTGTCGAGACCCTGCAATGCCCCGTAGTGGCGCTCGTTCCATTTCCAATGCCGTTCCACTGGCAACCACACTTGCCCCATGCCAGAAAGGGCCAAATGGCAGGTCATCACGGCACGCGTCAATAAAGAGGTATGGGCTACGTCGAAAACAAGGCCTGCTGCAGCCATGGTGGGGCCTGCCGCGGCTGCTTCCTGTTCGCCTTGGGCCGACAGAGGCACATCGTGCCAGCCAGTAAAGAGGTTGAGTTCATTCCACGTACTTTGACCGTGGCGGAGGAGGACGAGATTGCCGAGCACACCTTCATCGTAGGTCTGAGCCCATGCCACAGCGGAAACCTGAGGCCATTCCTCCCTGTGACAAATGTTGAGTCGGTATGTATCAACTTTTCTATATCAAAGGTTGGTATCTCTGTTGCTACCCCTTATTGTGAAGTCACCCCACCCGTATCCGGCGTCCCGTCGGAACCAAGTACAGGAGACATAACCCCATGGCAAAAGCAGTCGGAATCGACCTCGGAACCACAAACTCAGTTGTTTCAGTTCTTGAGGCTGGCGAACCAGTCGTCATCCCCAACTCAGAAGGTGCCCGCACCACGCCGTCAATCGTCGCTTTCTCAAAAGCCGGCGAAGTCCTTGTGGGTGAAGTGGCAAAGCGTCAAGCCATCACTAACCCTGATCGCACATTCCGCAGCATCAAGCGTCAGATGGGAACCACATGGACATCTGAAGATATTGATGGCAAGAAGTACACGCCACAAGAAATCAGCGCACGCACACTGATGAAGTTGAAGCGTGATGCCGAGGCGTATCTCGGTGACACAGTCACAGATGCTGTTATCACTGTTCCTGCATATTTCGACGATGCACAGCGCACGGCTACAAAAGAAGCTGGCGCCATTGCTGGCCTCAATGTTTTGCGCATCATCAACGAGCCAACTGCTGCAGCCCTTGCATACGGTCTCGACAAGTCATCACAAGACGAAACAATTTTGGTGTTCGACCTTGGTGGCGGAACATTCGACGTTTCTGTTCTTGAAATTGGTGATGGCGTGTTTGAAGTAAAGAGCACACACGGTGACACACACCTCGGTGGAGACGACTGGGACCAGCGCATCATTGACTGGTTGACTCAACAGTTCAAGAGCGCACACGGTATTGATCTCGCACAGGACCGCATGGCTGTTCAGCGTTTGAAAGAAGCTGCCGAAAAAGCAAAGATTGAATTGTCACAAACACAACAGACGCAAATCAACTTGCCGTTCATTACTGCAACAGCAGAAGGCCCATTGCATCTTGATGAGTCTTTGACCCGCTCTAAGTTCCAGGAAATGACCGCTGATCTTGTCGAGCGTTGTCGAGTGGCATTTGATCAGGCAATTAAAGATGCTGGTCTTACCAAGAGCCAAATCGATCACGTCATCTTGGTTGGCGGTTCAACTCGTATGCCAGCAGTACAAGAACTTGTGTTCAACATGACAGGCAAAGAGCCAAACAAGTCTGTTAACCCAGACGAAGTAGTTGCTATTGGTGCGGCAGTTCAAGCCGGAGTGTTGAAGGGTGATGTTAAAGACATCTTGCTGCTCGACGTCACTCCGTTGTCTTTGGGAATTGAAACCAAGGGTGGCGTGATGACAAAACTCATCGAGCGCAACACTACAATTCCTACTCGCCGCACAGAAGTATTCACCACTGCAGATGACAACCAGCCATCAGTAGAAATCAATGTTCTTCAGGGTGAGCGTGAAATGGCCAGTTACAACCAGTCATTGGGCAAGTTCAACTTGGTTGATCTTCCACCGGCTGCACGCGGAATGCCTCAGATCGAAGTCACATTTGACATTGACGCAAACGGAATCGTTCATGTGTCAGCAAAGGACCGCGCCACAAGCAAAGAGCAGTCCATGACAATCACCAGCTCATCATCGCTGAGCAAAGAAAAAATTGAAGAGATGATTCGCGATGCTGAATCACATGCTGAAGATGACAAGCGTCGTCGTGATGAAGCAGAAGTGCGCAACAATGCGGATTCTCTTGTGTACCAAACTGAAAAAGTCCTGAAAGAACAAGGCGACAAAGTAACTGAAGAAGAAAAAGCAGCCGTTGAAGGCCCGCTCGGAATTCTGAAGACCGCTATTGCCGGAAACAATGTCGATGACATCAAGGCAGCAACTGAAACTCTTATGGGTGCCAGCCAGGCATTCAGCCAGAAGTTGTATGAAACAGCTGCTCGTGACAGTGAAGCAGCTGGAACGTCAGCATCTGGTGCGCAAGGTGCACCGAACGATGACGACATCGTTGATGCTGAAATCGTAGATGAGCAGTAATTCATGTCAGATGACAATGTTGATCAACCAGAAGACGCCATTGACGCCGAGATAGTTGAACTAATCGAGCACGACATTGTTGCGCTTGTCCAAGAACGTAATGAGTTCAAGGACATCGCATTACGTCTGCAAGCAGATTTTGAAAACTACAAAAAGCGTGTCACGTCGAATATGTCTTATGAAGTAGATCGGGCTACCGGTCGCATTGCGGATTCATTGTTGCCAGTTCTTGATGCGTGTGAAGCAGCCTTTGCACACGGTGCAGATGGTGTTGAGCCAATTTGGTCTGCGCTAATGGCTGCTCTTGTAAAGCAAGGTCTCGTAGCACTCGATCTTTTGGACAAGCCGTTTGACCCCACTACTTCAGAGGCTGTTGTTCATGAAGAGGGCGATGGCGGAGAACCAATCGTGGTTGAAGTGCTTCGCACTGGATACGAATGGAAGGGCCGTGTTTTGCGCGCTGCCATGGTGAAGGTGCGGGGATAAGGCATGTCCGGTCAGCGCGAATGGTACGAGAAGGACTATTACGCAGTACTTGGCGTGTCAAAAGACGCAACTGTCAAAGACATCACGAAGGCGTATCGACGCCTTGCGCGCGAGTACCACCCTGATGCGAACCCTGACAACGCAAAAGCTGAAGAGAAATTCAAAGACATCTCTGCTGCGTACGACGTTGTCGGTGACGAAAAGAAACGCGCCGAATACGACGAAGTACGACGTGTCGGCCCAATGGGCGGTTTCGGCGGCGGTGCAGGCGGACAAAACATTCGTTTCGACATGGGTGGCGATGGTCTCGGTGACATCCTTGGTCAAATGTTTGGTCGTGGTGGCGGCGGTCGTCGTGGAGGTGGCGGATCAACAGGTCCACAACGCGGGCAAGATATTGAAACGACACTGACACTTGATTTCGTTGATGCTGCTCACGGCATCACTACCTCGTTACATCTCACAGCAGACGCACAATGCTCAACGTGCTCCGGTTCTGGCGCGCGCGCTGGTACAACACCGAAAACGTGTGCAGCCTGTGGCGGTCGCGGTTCTACTGCTGACAACCAAGGAATGTTTTCGTTCTCGCAGCCGTGCCGTTCATGCAATGGCAATGGCATCATTATTGAAAATCCGTGTTCCACGTGTCGCGGTACCGGTATTGAACGCCGTCCGCGTGAAGTGAACGTTCGTATTCCTGCAGGCGTTGACAACGGGCAACGCATTCGCCTGAAAGGTCGAGGAAGTCCGGGCCGCAACGGTGGTCCTGCCGGAGACTTGTTCGTGGAATGCAATGTTGCACCGCATCCGTTGTTTTCACGTGAGGGCTTGAACTTGTTAACTCGAGTCCCTGTTTCATTTACTGAAGCGGTCTTGGGCGCAACGATTGCAGTGCCAACCCTTGACGGCAGTGAAGTGACATTGCGCCTGAAAGCCGGAACACAAAGTGGCTCCCGTCATCGTGTGAAAGGTAAAGGCATTGAATTGCCCAAGCAAACAGGTGACCTCATTGTCACGGTTGATGTAAACGTGCCAACGAAACTCTCAGATGAAGAACGTTATGCAATAGAAACGCTCAGTGAAGTGCTTGCATCACCTCGCACGTCAGGTGCTGCGTCATGACAAACGATGATCGACGCGCTCTATACGTCATCTCGGTTGCAGCTGAACTCGCCGGTATGCATCCGCAAACATTGCGCATCTATGAACGAAAAGGTTTGTTGACTCCCGCACGCACAACTGGCGGTAATCGTCGGTATAGCGACGCCGACATCGCACAACTCTTGCGCATTACAGAACTTGCAGCTACCGGTATGAACCTTGAAGGTATTCGCCATGTCATGGCACTCGAAATTGAAGTTCTACGACTTCGCGGCGAAGTGGAACAACTACGTCAAGGCCTGATGCATGCCATCACTGAAATCGAATCGCGTAGTCGTAGCAACATTGTTCCGCTGCGACAAGCAATGGCCCGCTTCGGTGAGCGCCCCAGCATTTTTGACCCCGACCGATAAGGAAACAGCATCATGGCTATCGACCCAAAGAAATGGACTACTAGGACTCAAGAGGCGATTGCTGCAGCGAGCGATTCCGCAAGAACTCTTGGCAACCCTGAAGTCACGGTTGATCATGTACTTAGTGCAGTGGCCGGACAAACCGACACCATCGTCCCTGCATTCCTGCAGAAGTTAGGCATCGCACCAGGCATGGTGCAATCAAAGGCTGACGAAGTTGTAATCAAACTGTCGCGCGCGACTGGCGGGGCTGAACCACGTATGAATCGCGAACTTGGGAATGTTCTTGCTAATGCGGACTCAATTCGCAAAGACCTCAAGGATGACTATGTCTCTGTAGAGCACCTTGTTCTTGCAATGAATCAGCGCATCGGCATTGGCAGCGAAGAAATGTTGCAGGCTTTGAAAGAGGTACGGGGTTCGCACCGAGTCACGTCACCAGATCCTGAATCACAGTTTGCAGCGTTAGAGAAATACGGCATTGATCTCACGGCTCGCGCACGAGACGGGAAAATTGATCCGGTCATTGGTCGTGATGAAGAAATTCGTCGGGTGATCCAAGTGCTGTCTCGTCGCACCAAGAACAACCCCGTACTAATTGGTGAACCAGGTGTTGGCAAGACCGCCATCGTTGACGGACTTGCTCGCCGTATTGCTGATGGCGACGTGCCAGAAGGCCTCAAGGGAAAGCGTTTGATTTCACTTGATATCAGTTCGTTGGTGGCTGGCGCCAAATATCGTGGCGAATTCGAAGAGCGCTTCAAAGCAGTTCTCAAAGAGATCACTGATGCCGAAGGCGAAGTGATTACTTTCGTTGATGAGATGCACACAATGGTTGGTGCTGGCGGTGCTGAAGGTGCAATGGATGCAGGCAACATGATCAAGCCGATGCTCGCTCGCGGTGAACTACGCATGATTGGCGCGACCACACTTGATGAATACCGCAAGTATGTAGAGAAAGACCCAGCTCTTGAGCGCCGTTTTCAACAGGTGTATGTCGGTGAACCAACAGTGGCTGACACCATTGCAATTTTGCGCGGTCTGAAAGAACGCTACGAAGTACATCACGGTGTGCGAATTCAAGATTCTGCATTAGTCAGCGCGGCTGTGTTGTCGAATCGGTACCTCACAAATCGGTTCCTGCCAGACAAAGCAATTGACCTCATGGACGAAGCAGCGAGCAAGCTGCGAATAGAAATTGATTCGCTTCCTACAGAGATTGACATTGTCCAACGCCGCATCCTGCAATTGGAAATAGAAAAGGTCGCGCTTGAGAAGGAAACCGATTCCGCCTCGCGTGATCGCTTGAGCACTCTTGTAGAAGAACTCACATCATTGCAGGCTGAAGCCGACGTGATGAAGGGGCATTGGGATGCTGAGCGTTCTGCAATCTCGGCTATCCGCACGCTGAAGGAAGAACTCGAGACCCTGCGCTCTGCTGTGGAAAGGGAAACTGATCTCACGAAGGCTTCAGAAATTCAATACGGCCGGATACCTGAACTTGAGCGTCGCATTAATGACGCGACACAACATCTTGATCAACTGCAATCAACACAACGAATGTTGAAAGAAGAAGTTGATGCCGAAGATATTGCAGAAGTGGTCTCGAAATGGACCGGTGTACCAGTCAGCAAATTGTTGGAAGGCGAGATGGCAAAACTGGTTCATCTTGAAGACCAGTTGCATAAGCGTGTCATTGGTCAAGACGATGCAGTGACCGCAGTAGCTAATGCCATTCGACGCAGCCGTGCCGGTTTGTCAGATCCGGATAAACCAATCGGCTCGTTTATGTTTCTCGGCCCAACCGGTGTTGGAAAAACAGAACTTGCGCGCGCACTGGCTGAATACTTATTCGATGACGAAAAGGCAATGGTCCGTATTGATATGGGTGAGTACATGGAAAAGCATTCCGTGTCGCGCCTTATTGGTGCGCCCCCGGGTTATGTCGGGTATGACGAAGGTGGACAACTCACCGAACTTGTTCGTCGTCGTCCATACAGCGTTGTGTTATTGGACGAAGTCGAAAAAGCGCATCCTGATGTTTTCAATATCTTGTTGCAAGTACTTGATGATGGTCGCTTAACTGACGGCCAAGGCCGCACTGTTGACTTCACCAATGTTGTGTTGATAATGACGAGCAATTTGCCGGGCGAACCAATTGATTACTTCCGACCAGAGTTCGTGAACCGTATTGATGAAATAGTTCGATTCCGTTCGTTAACGGAAGACGACCTCAGCCACATCGTAGGTATTCAACTAGAGCACCTCGTACAACGCATGGCTGAACGTCGATTGATTCTGGAAGTGTCCGACGCTGCTCGCGTGTGGCTCGGTACTCGTGGATTTGATGCATCGTTTGGTGCTCGACCCTTGAAGCGCCTCATCCAGCGCGAGATTGCTGACAGAGCCGCAATCATCATTCTGGAAGGTCGCGTTAGCGAAGATGGTGTGATTGCAGTTGATGTAGCGGATGGTGAACTCGTCGTCACCGGGCGTTAAAACCATCTGAATGGTATGTGTTATCCCGTGGTGAATCACGGTGTGGCAGATGCTTCTACAATTCGGCCATGAGCTTGCCCGAACGTCGCACTATCCCCACTGTCGGAGAGGTAGTACGTACTCCTGAATCCTGTTTCAAAAACGTGGTGGGGTATGACTGGCCCGTTCATGAGGTCACGGTTGGTGCAGGGTTGCAGATGGCGTATGTCGATGCTGGTCCGAGCGATGCAAAAGAAACAATGTTTCTATTGCATGGTGAACCAATGTGGGGATACCTGTATCACAAGATGGTGGCACCGTTGGTTGCTGCCGGTTACCGCGTGATTGTTCCTGATCTCATTGGTTTTGGTCGTTCAGATAAACCGACTGATGAACTTGCCTATACCTATAGCAATCACGTTGCTTGGGTGCGCGAGCTTGTTGAGAAATTGAATCTCACGAATCTCACATTCTTTGGTCAAGACTGGGGCGGTCTTGTTGGCGGTCGAGTTATTTCAGAAATACCAGATCGTTTTGCACGTGTTGTTTTTTCAAATACCGGCTTGCCTCGTTCAGGGCCATCTGTTCCATTCATAACGGCACAACAACCGATTGATCCTCAAATTATGAAGGACATGATGAACATGGATTGGCGCGCAACAGTGAACGATGACGACAGTATCAACGCTGACAAAGTCCATGCACTTGTCGAAGCCGGCCCTGCGTTCTATTTCCTTGCGTGGCGTATGTATGCCCAAGAGGTGAAAGAGCTAACTCCGTCAAAGATTGTGCAGGGCTGGTGCCTGTCAAAACTGTCGCCTGAATCACTCGCGGCCTACGACGCCCCGTTCCCCTCGCATGAGTTCTCTGCTGGTGCTCGTCGCTTTCCGATGTTGGTTCCAATTTCTGCTGATGACCCAGAGCGCGAGAAGGGTGACGCTGCGTGGGAAGTGTTCAACACATTTACGAAACCGGTGTTGACTATTTGGGGAGACCGTTGCCCTTTCACATATATGGAAATGGGAAAGCAATATCGCGAAGGCATTCCCGGCACACAGTTACCTGGTATCAATCACAAGGTGTACCGGGCTAGTCATTTCATTCAAGAAGACCTTGGAACCGAACTAGCCGCAGACATGATTTCCT
>JBBANJ010000010.1:4869-46247 GCA_040402055.1 Ilumatobacteraceae bacterium | reverse complement strand
AGCAACATTGCTTGACGTGCTTCAAGCCACAAACTGCCAGAGTCAGCACTTGAAGAACCGTCAACACCGAGGCCCACGTGCACTCCAGCTTTGCGCAATTCAACAACAGGCGAGATGCCCGACGCAAGAATGAGGTTGCTGCTTGGGCAATGTGCGGCACCGATGCCGGCGGCACCAAGTGCTTGAATTTCGTCATGATTTGGCATGACGCAATGCGCCACCCATGTGCGATCGCTTAGCCAGCCAACTTCCTTCAAGTATTCAAAGGGTCTGCAACCAAAAGTTGCGATGGAAAAATCATCATCTTCTGCGTTCTCTGCAAAGTGCGTATGCAAGCGAACGTCAAGGGATTCAGCAAGTTCAGCAGAGCGAATCATGAGATCTTTCGTGACACTGAATGGTGAACACGGCGCAAGAGCAATGCGGGTCATCGCACCAAAAGAACGATCATGGTGTTTTTCAACGGCTTCTTTCGAGAATGCAAGAATCTCATCGTCTTCTTGCACCACATCGTCTGGAGGAAGTCCACCATCCTTTTGTGACAGCGACATAGAGCCGCGTGTTGGGTGGAAACGAATTCCCAAATCTCTAGCAGCTGCGATTTCTGCTGACAACAAGTCGCCACCATTGCGTGGGTGCAGGTACAAATGATCCGTACTCGTTGTGCAACCAGACAGTGCAAGTTCGGCTAAACCAATCCATGCAGACACATGTGCGCCTTCTTCATCGAGTGCCCGCCACAACGGGTACAACGTTTGCAGCCATCCGAATAATGGAGACGACGTCATCGGCGGATACGCACGAGTGAGGTTTTGATACAGGTGATGATGAGTGTTGATGAGGCCAGGTGTTACTAAACACCCTGTTGCATCAATGCGTTCAGTCGCAGCGGGTATCGGATCTGTTGAAGAACCAACGCCGGAGATAAGACCATTAGTGATGGCCACCCAACCACCAGGCAATTCACGACGAGCATTGTCAACCGTTGCAACGAGGCGGGCGTTGTGAATAAGAAGGTCAGCGGTCATACATAGACCTTGAGATGCGAACTACTAGTAGTTCGAGTCGATGAGTTCACTGCCCTCGTGGCGGATCTCTGCATCGCGATACAAGAAGTGACCAATGAGCGCTGCAAGTGCTGCTGTTGACAAACCAACAACGATCGGAAACGAGAGAAGTACTACAACAAGAATGATGGGGCCTGGCATGGCTTACTTACCTTTCGATTCGGGCTTGAACGCCCATGCTTCGATTTCTACTGCGCCACCAAATGGAAGCGATGCAACACCAATGGTGCTACGTGCAGGACGTGCTGTGCCGAAACCTTTTGCGTATGCCTCGTTGAAAGTTGCAAACGTGTCCATGTCGGTGAGAAAGCAGAGAGTCTTTGAGATGTCATTGATGCTTGCGCCCATAGAAGCAAGTTGGGCTTTCAAGTTCACAATTGCTTGATTGGTCTGTGCAAGCACTCCACCTTCGACAATTGCTCCGTCTTTCATTCCGAGCTGGCCGGACACGATGATCCAGTCGCCTGCGCGAACAACGGGGGTATATGGGGGTTGCGGTGCTGCTGACATAGACCCAACCTTACGCCACGGCGCCGAGTGCGTACGATTGAATCTCATGGCCCCCTTCCCTACTTACAGCCGTCGCCGGTTTCTGGCACTTTCAGCCTCCCTCGGCCTTGGTGGTCTTGTTGCCGCGTGCGGGGGTTCATCATCGGGTTCGGGCGCAATCGATGGTGTCTCTGGCACTTTGCAAGTGGTGAAGCGATTTCCAACAACTGGCCTAGTGCCTGGTTCTATTCGTCTTCCTATTTCATTAGCCGATAAATCTGGAGTGCTAACCACAGACGGGAAAGTGAAGTTGCCACAAACACTCACCGGGAAGGTGATTGACACAGCATCAGGTGACGTTGTTGTTGCATCTGTGAGCGCCGACAAACATGATGCGAACATGGCAACTCCGTATTGGCCATTCATTGTTGATGTGCAAAAAGTTGGTGTGTACCTCTTGATACTCGATGCCGCTCCTGAGTCAGAGATGTCATTCCAAGTGGAAGAGCGCGAGAACGTGTTGAGCCCGTTAGTGGGCGATCCGTTGCCTCCGTTTGATACACCAACAGTTGATAACAAACGTGGTGTTGACCCCATCTGCACTCGCCCTGAAGGCACGTGTCCATTTCACGACATCACGATGACTGAAGCGTTGAAGAGTGGAAAGCCAGTCGTGTACTTCATTGGTACCCCGGCGTATTGCCAAACAGGCACGTGTGCACCTGGGCTTGATGCACTCATTGCATTAGCGAAAAAAGTTGGTGACGCTGCAATTTTTGTGCATGCAGATGTCTACGTAGATAAAACCGCGACAACTGTTGCGCCAGCAGTTCAGGCATACAAGTTGACATACGAGCCCTTGCTGTACATCACAGATGCAAAAGGTGTGTTGGTGAACAGGCTTGACGCAGTGTTCGACGTAAATGAAATGAGCAGCGCGTTAGCTGCTGCGGGAATTAGCTAAACGACTTACCGCAACCGCACGAGCGTGTTGCAGATGGGTTTGTGATTGCGAAACCTTGTTCGTTCAGACCATCTTTGTAGTCAAGGCTTGCGCCTTCAAGCATGGGAGCTGATGCTGGGTCAACAACAACGCGCACTGCACCAAATGTGAGTGTGATGTCGTCGGTAGCAATGTCGCCATCGAAGTACATGTCGTATGAGAAGCCTGAGCAACCGCCGGACTTCACTGCAACGCGAAGTGCCATCTCTGATGCGCCCTCTGCTTCGAGAAGCTGGGCTACTTTGCTTGCTGCATTGTCTGTGAGAGTGATCATGGTGGACCTTTCGAAGCGGGTTCCTGTACTTCCCTAATAATAGGCACAGGGAATGGCATTAACAATACGCCAGTAGGATTAATTATGTGAGCAAGAGAGCCGTTGCAGCGCCCTCCATTGAAGAGGTCCAAAACCTGCTTCGTGCTGTCATTGACCCCGAATTGGGCGACAACATCGTCGATTTGGGCATGGCCGGGGCTATCACCATGGCCGATGGCGTCGTCACTATTGGCGTCAAACTCACTATTCGAGGCTGCCCATTGCGTGCCCAGATTCAAAAAGACATCCGTTCTCGCCTTGAGGTGCACCCCTGGGTCACCAAAGTAAAGATCGACTGGGGCGAAATGACCCCCGAAGAGCGCACCGATGTCATGTCGCGCGCCAGGTGGAACGCTCGTGAAAACGCCACCGATACTGCAGTGCCATTGTCGGCACGTGTTCTTGCAATTGCTAGTGGCAAAGGCGGAGTCGGTAAATCTTCTGTCACTGTGAACTTGGCAGCCGCGCTTGCAGCAGCCGGAAAAACTGTTGGCATTCTCGACGCAGACATTTGGGGATTCTCTATCCCGCGCATGTTGGGCATGCCGGACCGTTTAGAAGCAGCTGCTGTTCCTGGTCACGACAAACCAATGATTATTCCGAACGAACGAGTTATTGGAAATGGATTACTCAAAGTCGTGTCAACCGGAATGTTGGTTGAAGACGAAGGCACTGCGCTGATGTGGCGTGGCCTCATGTTGACAAAAGCTGTCGAACAATTTCTGAATGATGTCAACTGGGGTCATCTTGATTACTTGTTGATTGATATGCCGCCAGGAACTGGTGACGTGCAAATGGGACTCGCGCGCATGTTGCCTCGCACGGATTTATTGATTGTCACAACTCCTGCAGTGTCTGCCCAGAAGGTTGCTATTCGTGCAGCCGATATGGCCCGCAGAAGTTTTCTACGTGTTGCAGGTGTTATTGAAAACATGAGCGAATTTACGTGTGATCACGGTGAGTCATACGCATTGTTCGGCACAGGTGGCGGACAAGCTCTTGCTGACGAAGTGGGTGTTGAGCTTCTTGGTCAAATTCCGATTGAGCCAGCAGTTGCTGCTGGCGGAGACAACGGAGAACCGTTAGTACTCACGTCTTCATCTGAAGCTGCACGCATCTTTACTGCGATTGCAGCACGCATCATTGCTGACACTCCAGAAGTTGAAGATATGGCTGGATGTTCTGCACGCGACGAAGACGTCGTGGTCACAGTACGTCGTAGTCAGAATCTCCAGGCATAGCAATACCAATTACGCGACCATCTGAGTCGATCTTGATTTTCGGCAAGATGGTTTGTGGTGTTCCAACTTTTGCAGCTGCTGACATCACTTCATCTGTTGTCGCATGCGGGAGCAAGAACTCAATGTTGGCTTTTGTTGGGGGCATCAACATCAAATCTTTTTCATGCGCACGAATCATGGCTTCTTGCGGGCTGATCCAAAAACTTTCAATCGTTTCACCATCGTCATGAAGCGGTACTTGAGCAGCAGGTGCACGAGCGATAAAGAAACGTGTATCAAAGCGGCGCTTCTCACCCATTGGTGTAATCCAGTGGCTGACATAGTGAATGTCATCAGTGGTTAGACGCAAACCTTCTGCAACACACAAGTCAAGAAGCGCTACAGAACCATCATGAATGTTGTGGCGTTCATGATTGAAGCGTTCTTCAACTTCTGGGTCATCAAAACGAACAACGTCACCCGTGTCTTCGTGGCGCGCAAGTAACACGCCAGCTTCTTCGAAACATTCGCGAATACAAGCAACCCAGTACGCAAGACCGCCATTGGCAAGACCTAGCAACGAACTGGCGTGTGCATCAGTAAGCCCGTCGCAGATTTCCGCAATTTCTTCGATGCCGTCAACGTCGTCAACTTTTCCGCCGGGGAATACAAACATTCCGCTAGCAAAAGCCGCAGAGAATGTGCGGCGCAACATGAATACTTCAATGCCGCCCGCAACAACATCACGAATAAGTAGAACGGTCGCTGCTGGTTTTACGGGCACGGTACGCGGGTCAAACGGCTCGTCGCTGGTCTGTGGTGCGTTGCTCATTGCTTGTTCTCCCCCTCAAGAGGGTCTACATCGATGACATCAAAAGATGAAGCCAATGTTCCCTTGGTCTCCACGATAGGTCCCGAGTGTGTTGCGCGTATCACTGTGATCTTTGAACGACTTCTCCGCAGTACCAACTTCGTGACCAAAGCTCGCGTTGGTGGCAACAAGAGCGTGATGGCAAGGACGTCAGAAATAAACCCAGGTGCGAACAGAAAAACACCAGCAGCCAGGATGCACACGCCGTGGACAATTTGTATGGATGGTTCTTCTCCACGCTGAATAGCCGCAGTGAAGTCTTTGTAGACACGCATGCCCTCGCGTTTTACAAGGGATGTACCAACCGCCGAAATAGCAATGAGCAAGGCCACGGTGGGAAGTAACCCCACCTGATGACCGACTTGAACAATGATGTACACCTCAATCAGTGGCAGTACCACGACTAGCGAAACGATCAGTAAGAACATTTCTTAACTTTTTGAC
Organism: Ilumatobacteraceae bacterium; assembly: GCA_040402055.1. GTDB lineage: Bacteria > Actinomycetota > Acidimicrobiia > Acidimicrobiales > Ilumatobacteraceae > UBA2093. Next base: position 40,840 of record JBBANJ010000010.1, on the reverse strand, counting down.
CGAGCTTCGCGATAATCCTTTGCTGCGCCTTCAAGTGGTTCAACTTCCAGCGTCACGCCGTCAATAGCAACCACTCGCATCTGGTCGTTATCTGCCAGCGGCGTTGCGCGGTTTGTACGTGCATGCCACTTAGCACCATCTACTAACACAGTTCCTTCTGGGTTAACGCTGCCGACTGCAACACCAACGGTGCCCAGAAGATTCTCGCGACCAATAGTTGGCGTTGCAAAGCGTGTGCGCACCATGGAGGGCATACCCACAACGAACGACAATGCGACACTGATAATACAGACAGACATCGATAGCCAGCCTGGACGCATGGTGATTCCATCGACATCTCTGAACATGGTGAACGCACCAATGATGTACGACACAAGACCGACCCCTGTCCACACTCGCGGCACGCCTACTTGCACGTCAATTGCGAATGCAACAAAGGCAGCAAGTAAAAATGCAAGACCAATGCCACTCATTGACAGGGCACCAATACCCATGCAACCAAGTATCAGACACACGGCACCAACGAATGCAGCGATTCCGATACCAGCGGTAAAGAACTCAAAGAGCAGAAGCGCAAGCCCAATAGTTACTAACAACAGTGCAGATGGCGGGCTAGCAACGGTGTGCAACAAGCGCGGCATGAGACCAAGTTTGAAGAAGCGAACGGTTGTTGCTTCACGTGTAACTTGCCCCTTTGCATCTAATGCGTCAGACACGGTGTCAAGAGTGACAGATCGAACCTTTAGCCCATCGAGTGCGTACAACATATTGCGCAGCACAGGAACGCCACGATCATCGGTAGAAAACTTCAAGGCTTTTTGTTCGCGTGCGTCAAGAAAACCTAGAGAACCAGCTTGTAATTTTTCATCTGCAGCACCAAAGGTCACTTGACTTCCACCCACAGACAACATCGCACCGGTACGTCCAATGCGTGCGCCAGGTGCCATTGCAGTCACGTCAGCTACTGCCAACATTTGCGCCGGCAATCCGTACGCACGTGCACCACTTGGGCCTACCCAAATTGCGACAGGAATTTTTGATGTTGAAATTGCAGTAAGAACTTCGGTCATTCGGTCGCGACCGACAACTGCGCCTTGCGTGTTCAGTTGGAAGACAACTGCCTGCGCGCCATTGTTTTGTGAGCGAACAATGGCTTTCTCAATTGAGTCCGCCACGATGCTGTCAATCAGCCCGCTGACTTCGACCACATCAACGGGGGCAAGTTTCACTGAGTTGTCAGCTGCGCTCGCACCGTGGCCAGTCATCAAGCTGAGCGCTGGCCCGGCAATAACAAGTGCCAGTCCGCACATGATGCGTCTTTTTGCGCCTACCCTCAATGGTCTCTCCTTCTTTATGGAACTACACCCTTTTTTCACGGCACAGCGTGTCCTTATTGTCGCTGGTAAAGGCGGCGTTGGGAAATCGACCGTTGCCGCTTCCCTTGCCCAACTCTCGGCCCGAAGTGGATTACGCACCCTTTTGGTCACTTTGGATGAGCCAGCCAGTGGCCTTGAGCCCCATGAACTGCTCGAGCAGATCACCGTTAGTCCGGGGAGAGCACTGGCTGATTACCTTGCTACCAAAGGGTTAGGGCTGATTTCCCGCCAATTAGCGCGCTCAGGAATTATGGAATTGGTGGCCACCACAGCACCTGGCCTCGATGACCTTTTGGTCCTGGGGCGCATCAAGGCATTCGAGCACGAACGGCCAGCTGACGTGATCATCGTGGACGGGCCAGCAGCTGGTCATGCGCTTGATTTAGTGCGGGCACCAGTGCAATTGAAACGAGCAATCGGGTCAGGACCAATCAGCCAACAGGCCGATGAAGTTCTCGCCATGCTTCGCGACCCTGCTCGATGCAAAGTGATGTTGGTGACAACTGCGGCTATCACGCCCGTCACCGAAACATGTGAAGCAGCTGACGAGCTGATGGAGAAAGCACTTATTGCGCTTGCTCCAGTCGTGGTCAACAAATGCAATCCTGATGTTCCCCGAGTTGATGAAGCAATTCTTCTTCCGCCGATGCGTGAGGCGTATCAATACTTGTCCTTGCGTGCTGAGGCTCAGTCGGAAGCAATAGGTGTTCTCACCGATTCTCTTGAACAACAGCAACTTCATCTCACACAGCATCACAGTGACGGAACTGCTCTTCTCAATGCAATCGCAGATGATCTTGAACAAGCGATTCGAGACGTGCCATGAGTTCACAACCAGTTATTGATATGTGTATGTCAGCCCGCGTCATCGTGACATGCGGAACGGGCGGTGTTGGAAAAACAAGTGTTGCAGCAGCACTCGGCTTCGAAATTGCTCAACAGGGTAAGCGCGCCATTGTGATCACCATTGACCCAGCCCGTCGGCTTGCCGATGCAATCGGATTAGGCGAAGGAAAAGGAAACGAAATTCAACGAGTTCCGCTCGATACAACTGGTGAATTGTGGGTCACCATGCTTGATGTTCAAGAGACGTTTGATTCGTTAGTACGCGACACTTCACCAACACCAGAGCGTGCAAAAGAAGTAATGGATAATTCCTTCTACCGCAGTTTGTCTCGATCACTATCTGGCACCCGTGACTACATGGCTGCGGAACGGCTCTACGACCTATGCGAAGACGAGCGCTTCGATGTCATCATCGTTGATACTCCTCCATCACGTAATGCCCTCGATTTTCTTGAGTCACCCGAACGACTCGCACGATTCTTAAAACACCCCATTGTCAAATTCTTGGTTGCGCCAAGTCGTGGCGGATTTCGTTTAGTTAATGCCGCGATGCAGCCAGTCTTCAAAGCAATCTCCACAGTTGTCGGCGGTGACACTCTTACGGGCACAGCTGCATTCCTGCGAGCATTCGACGGAATGGAAGAAGAATTCTCACGTCGTGCACTTGTGGTGGCAGACACACTGCGAAGCACATCAAGTTCTTTTGTCATTGTGACGGCTCCATCGCCTGACGCTCTGACAGAGGCGCATCATTTTGTATCTGAACTGTCTCGCCTCGGCATTACGTTGCGCCTCATAGTTGCCAACCGCATGCCGCCGCACTTTGGCACTCTCGCCGCCACTGAAGAACACGCCATGGCACAATCAGGATCAGGCGACCTTGCACGTGTGTACGAACTCATTGCTGGTCTTCATGACGATGCCGACAAGGCTGATTCAGACATTCAGGCCTTCATTCAGAGAACTTCCGTGGCGTTTCCCGCAGTTTCGATAGCATTTGCCACTGAACTAGCAACAGACATTCACGACATGGACTCCATTGGCGCTCTCGCGCAACAACTGGCAGCACCACCCACACAGCAGTAAAGTCATCTTGTGCATATTTTGATCGCAACAGACGCCCAATGGGTCCTCAATGAAATACAAGCAGTATTTGGTTCTTCCTCCACCACTATTCAAGTGGTGACAAACGGTCGTCTTGTTTCACCGGCAGTTGCTGAGCGCACACCAGATATCGCAATCCTTGATATGCAAGTTGGCAGCATGGGCGGCATGGCAATCACTATGGACCTTCGCCTTGATCATTCCAGCGGCGCATTACCAAATGTTCCCATCTTGATGTTGCTTGACCGTGAAGCAGATGTACACATGGCACGTCGCAGTGGCGCTAACGGTTGGATCATCAAGCCACTTGATGCATTACGTCTTCGCAAAGCTGTCAACGCCATCGTTGCAGGCGGTTGCTATGCAGAGGGCGTTCCTGTGCCTGAAGCAATTGTCGAAGAAGTAGTCGCTTCTGTTGATGACGCTGCTGAGCCAGCAGCTGAATTACTTAATCAGTAGTTCAGCAATTTGTACTGCGTTTAACGCAGCACCTTTACGCAAGTTGTCGTTTGACAAGAACAGCGCAAGACCACAATTGTTTGCCACTGTTTCATCTTGACGAACACGACCCACATAGCTGGGGTCTTTCCCTGCTGCTAGCAACGGCGTAGGAATATCAACAAGCGATACTCCTTGCGCATTTGCCAAAATCTCATTTGCGCGCACAGCTGTAATTGGGCGAGAGAATTCAACATTGATCGACATGGAATGTCCGGTAAAAACTGGAACACGCACGCACGTGCCTGACACTAAGAGACCAGGGATTTCCAAAATCTTGCGGCTTTCAAAACGAAGCTTCTTTTCTTCATCAGTTTCGAAAAGACCATCATCAACAAGTGATCCGGCAAATGGCAACACGTTGTACGCGATTGGGCGCGCAAATTTCTTTGGTGTTGGCGAAGCGACTGCGTTGCCATCAAATGTCAGGCCAGCAGCTTTGTCATACATTGCGCGAGATTGTTCATCGAGTTCATCAACACCAGCAAGACCAGCGCCGCTTACTGCCTGATATGTACTCGCGATCATTTTGAGCAACCCTGCTTCATCGTGCAACGGCTTCAACACTGGCATTGCAGCCATAGTTGTGCAGTTCGGGTTCGCAATAATTCCCTTTGGAGTGTGGTGTGCAAGATGTCCGTTTACTTCGCTGACAATGAGTGGCACCTCAGGGTCCATACGAAATGCGCTGGAGTTATCAATAACAACTACTCCGGCAGCAGCAAATCGTGGTGCTAGTTCACGTGACGAAGTTGCACCGGAAGAGAACAATGCGATGTCAAGACCAGATGGATCTGCAGTTGCAGCATCTTCCACAGTGATGTGTCCGCCAGCCCACGGCAATGTGGTGCCTGCTGAACGTGACGAGGCAAAGAACCGCAGTTCAGTGATGGGAAAATTCCGCTCGGCCAAAAGGGTGCGCATAACGCTGCCTACTTGACCTGTTGCTCCTACTACTCCTACACGCATGGGAATTGAGGCTAATGGCTCCGAGCGACGAGCCACCAGTGACTTTTATTGGCGACGTCGAGATCACGTTGCACAACAGCAGTTCCTCTGTATGTCACGGGCTTTTGCGGCTTGCCAGGGTGATGCAAAATGGCCACATCGTCAAGATCGATTCCTGATGCTTCAAGCATGCTGAGGACCCTTTTCGGGTCAAGACGATTGGCCTGCCAGCCAAAGCGAGTTGACCAGCGCCATTGCGACAACCGAGGACCAACGACGGGAATACGCCACAACTGACGCATCACTCCACCGGCTGGAACGAGCAATAAATCAGCAGGAACCCAGGTGCGGTAGTTCAATGCCACGTACCCGCCTGGCTTCACAATGCGGAACGCTTCGCTAGTGAGACCAAGTGCATCACTGGCTTTGCAGTGTTGCAGCGTGATGTACGAAAAAACTGCATCGATAGAAGAGTCATCAACTCCGATGGAACTTCCATCAGCAATATGCACAGTGCGAAGTGAACCAATACGACCAAATCGAGAAACGGTTTCACGGCAACGTTCTAAGAATGCAGCGTCAACATCAGTAGCAACGGTGACAGCAAACTTGCGAGAGAACGCTGACGTCATTCGTCCGATTCCAGAACCAATTTCCAACATGGTGGCACCAGATGCAAATGAATTCCATCCGAGACGATCGAGATAGATATCAACTTCTACATCACCCGTTTGAACAAATTCTTCAAGCGTGAGTGTTGCGCCAGTTTGGTTGTTGAACACCCAACCCGTGTCTCGTACTACTTCGTCAGCATTGCGACGCATCTCTGCACGCGTACCGGCTGCACGCCAAGGAATGAGTTGTCGACGTGCGGTCACCATCTACAGAGTCTTACAGGCGCTCTACTTGCGCTCGGGTAATGGTGCCGAATAGGCAGAACCCGAGTCAAGACCAAAAGCTGTGTGCAGTGATCGAACAGCAGATTCCATATCTTTTCCTGAAATAACCACAGACACGCGAATGGTGCTGGTGGAGATCATATGAATGTTGATGTTGTTGTCTGCAAGAACACGGAACATCTTTGCGGCAACACCAGGACTGGTTTTCATACCAGCACCAACCAAGGACACTTTTGCAATTTCGGAATTATGCGTAACGCCGCTTGCTCCGATTTCTGATGCAACTCGCGACACGATGTCTTCAGCAACTTTCATGTCAGCCTTTGGCACAGTGAAAGAGATGTCTGTGAGGCCATCTTTTGAGGTGTTCTGCACAATCATGTCGACGTTGATGTTCGAACTAGCGAGGCCTTCAAACAGTGCCGCAGAAATACCGGGCTTGTCTGGCACACCAACAATGGTGACTTTTGATTCGCTGGCATCGTGTACGACTCCAGAAATGATGGGCTCTTCCATTGAGCTGTCTCCTTGTGATTTTTCGTCGCTCACCCATGTGCCGTGTTCCCAGGTGAAACTGGAACGCACATGAATCGGAACGTTGTGATTGCGGGCAAATTCAACTGAGCGCAGAGCAAGAACCTTGCTGCCAACGCCTGCCATTTCAAGCATCTCTTCAAATTGCAAACGACCAAGCTTGCGTGCTTGCGGCACGATGCGTGGGTCTGCAGTAAAGATGCCAGTGACATCGGTGTAGATCTCGCACACATCTGCATTCAATGCAGCGGCTAAGGCAACAGCAGTGGTGTCGCTTCCGCCGCGACCCAACGTGGTGATTTCTTTATCGGTTGAGACTCCTTGGAAACCAGCAACGACCACGACCTTGCCTTCGGCAAGTGCCTCACGGACTCGGTCGCCCTTGATCTCAGAGATTTTGGCCTTCGTGTGCACGGTGTCGGTGATGATGCCGGCCTGGGATCCGGTGAAGCTGACGGCCTCGACGCCGATGCCAGCAAGGGCAATGCAGAGAAGCGACATCGAAATGCGCTCGCCTGTGGTGAGAAGCATGTCCATTTCACGGCCAGGATGGACTTCTGAGACTTGATTTGCAAGAGATAAGAGGTTGTCGGTGGTCTTGCCCATGGCAGAGACCACCACGACGACATCATTGCCGTGGCGCTTCGTAAAGGCCACATGGTCAGCCACGGACTTAATACGGTCCGGATCGGCGACTGATGTGCCTCCATATTTTTGAACTACTAGTCCCACCATTTTTAAGGCTACCCGCACGCCAGTAACCTATGAACTTCATGGGTACAGATAAAAGAGCTCGCCAAAAGGCCAACCGGGATCGCGCCCGCCAAGAGCGCATCCGCAAGCAGAAACTAACCAAGGTCCGCAAACGCGGAATGCTCCTTGGGCTAGGAATTCCCGCAATCATCGCGGTGCTCTTTGGCATCTCGAACTACGTCATGAAAGATTCGCCGACTGATACTGCAGTTGATGCGGTCTTGAGCACCACGCCTCAACCAACTGAAACGGTTCCTGGTCGTCAAATCACTGGCAAGACTCCATGTCCGAAGACCGATGGCACCGAAAAGCGCGCCACCATTTTTGAACAAGCCCCATCGATGTGTATCGACCCAGCAAAGTCATATACAGCCACTTTCAATACATCTGAAGGCGTCATCGAAGTTGCACTTGATACGAAAAAGACCCCGTCAACAGTGAATAACTTCGTCACCTTGTCTCGCTATGGCTATTACGACACGTCATTCATCTTCCGCACAGACGTATCGCTTGACATCATTCAGGGCGGCGGTTCAAACAACACCGATGGTCCTGGATACACAATCAAAGATGAAGGCACTGGCTTCAAGTACGCAGAGGGTGACCTCGTGATGGCTCGTAGTTCAGGCGCCGACTCTGGCGGTGGACAGTTCTTCTTTGTCACTGGTCCGAAGGCATCAGTTCTTGACAGCCAGGGCACCTACGTCACCTTCGGCAAAATCACGAAGGGTCTTGATGTCGCTCAGGCGATCTTGGCTTTGAACTCCGGCGAGGGCGACCTCGGCGGTGCTCCAAGCAAGCCAGTCAAGATCGACACCCTCGTCATCACCGAGAAATAAGGATTCCGGGCGTCGTAGCCCGCAATTACTCATTTCTGGGGCTCGGTTGTTACCGTGTTTTCCATGTCTGAAACGAATATCTCAAAAGTTGGAATCTGTGGCTCCGGAATCATGGGCTCAGGCCTTGCCGAAGTAGCTGCAAAAGCTGGGTTCACCGTCATTGTGCGTTCACGTAGCACTGCAAGTGCACAAGCCATGATCACAACAATCGAAAAGGGACTCGACAAGCAAGTCTCACGTGAGAAAATTACTGCAGAAGATAAGGCAGCAATTCTTAGTCGCTTGTCTGCAACAGACAAAATTTCAGACCTTGCTGATTGCGATCTTGTTATCGAATCAGTTGTTGAAGATCTTGCAGTCAAGAAGGCTTTGTTCATCGAACTCGACAAGGCTGTGAAGCCAAGTGCAATTCTTGCAACAAACACAAGCACATTGCCTGTTGTTGAAATGGCAATGGCCACTGGCCGCCCAGACAAAGTGTGTGGAATTCACTTTTTCAACCCAGCCACTGCTATGCCATTGGTTGAAGTTGTTCGCCCAATCACCGCATCAGACGACACCATGGCTGCTGCAAACGCATTCACCGCCAAGTGCGGCAAGAGCGGCGTACAAGTAAAAGATCGCGCCGGATTCATCGTGAACGCATTGCTGTTCCCCTACCTCAACAATGCAATTCGCATTTGGGAAACAGGCACAGCATCAATGGAAGACATCGATACAGCAATGAAAGGTGGTTGCAACTTCCCAATGGGTCCATTCGCACTGCTCGACCTTGTTGGCCTCGATACATCGTTGTCAATCCTTGAAGCGCTCTATGCAGAATTCGCTGATGCGAATTACGCAGCAGTTCCAACACTTCGCCGCCTTGTTGCAGCAGGAAAATTGGGACGCAAGAGCGGTGAAGGTTTCTACACCTACTAATCAGATTTGTAGCAACTGATGCAGCCACCTACCGAATGTCGGTGGCAGTTCTTGCCGCAATCTGAATGGCCAGACGATGAAGTCGTCGCGATTGGCGCCGACTTAGAACCAGACACAGTTCTGTATGCATACGCGCATGGAATGTTTCCGATGTACGTGGATAAGAAAAGCAGAATGCTCGGATGGTGGTCGCCATTTGAACGAGGTGTCATTCCGCTCAACGGTTTTCGCGTCACGCGTTCATTACGCAGCAGTGCTCAACAATTTGTCTGCACTATCAATGTTGCATTTGTACGTGTGATGCAGGAATGCGCGACGGCGCGAACTGCTGGCAACTGGATCAATCAGGAATTCATCGACGCATATACAAACTTGCACCAGTTGGGCCACGCCCACAGTGTCGAAGTGTGGAACAAAAAGGGCGAACTTGTCGGGGGGCTCTACGGCCTTCGCATCAATAGGCTTTTCGCTGGCGAATCAATGTTCCACCGCGAGACCGATGCATCAAAGGTGGCACTGATGCATCTCGTTGACCTCATGAACCTGGACGGCATGCAACTGCTCGACACCCAGTGGAATACGGACCATCTGGCCTCGCTCGGCTGTACTTCCGTGGCTCGAGCCGATTACCTCGCACTTTTGGCCACAGCCATTGAGCCATAGACCCGTTTCGTAGAGAATTGGCGAATACATCGCCATACTTGAGGCGTGACTGACGCCAATACTCCCCGTCGCGACGACCCATGGTTGATGCGAACCTATTCCGGCCATTCAACTGCTGCGGCATCGAATGAGTTGTACCGCACCAACTTGGCCAAAGGTCAAACAGGGTTGTCCATCGCTTTCGACCTTCCCACACAAACCGGGTACGACCCAGACCATGTTCTTGCAAACGGTGAAGTCGGAAAAGTAGGTGTGCCCGTTGCACACCTTGGGCACATGCGCACACTTCTGAATTCCATTCCACCAGCAAAGATGAACACGTCGATGACCATCAATGCACCAGCTGCATGGATGCTTGCGTTGTACGTTGCCAACGCGCGCGAACAAGGTGTGAAAGACACTGAGCTTCGCGGTACAACACAGAACGACATCGTGAAGGAATACTTGTCACGCGGCACCTACATATTTCCGCCTGCACCTTCAAAGCGATTGATTGTCGACATGGTTGCGTGGTGCGCACATAATGCACCGAAGTGGAACCCGATGAATGTCTGCTCGTACCACTTGCAAGAGGTGGGCGCTACGCCAGTGCAAGAAATTGCATACTCACTTGCAAACGCAATTGACATTCTTGATGCAGTACGTGCAAGTGGCCAAGTTGATGAGGCTCAGTTCGATCAAGTATTCGGTTCCATCTCTTTCTTCGTAAACGCAGGAATTCGTTTTGTGGAAGAAGTGTGCAAGATGCGCGCCTTCACCGAACTGTGGGATCGCATTGGTCGTGAGCGCTACGGAGTCAAAGATGCCAAAGCGCGTCGTTTCCGTTATGGCGTACAAGTGAACTCACTGGGTCTCACTGAAGCTCAGCCTGAAAACAATGTGCAACGAATCGTGCTGGAAATGCTGGCTGTAACGCTGTCAAAGAATGCACGTGCACGCAGTGTGCAGCTGCCGGCATGGAACGAAGCACTCGGTTTGCCTCGTCCGTGGGATCAGCAGTGGTCACTTCGTATGCAGCAAGTTCTTGCATTTGAATCTGATCTTCTTGAATACGACGACATTTTCGACGGCTCAACAGTTATCGAAGGGCGCACAAAAGAATTGTGTGACGAAGCATGGGAAGAATTGCAAGATGTTCTGTCACTCGGCGGCGCATTCAACGCAGTCGACGAGCTCAAGGGTCGCCTAGTTCGTTCAATGGCTGCTCGTACGCGTCGAATTGAAAATGGCGAACAAACTGTTGTTGGTGTGAACTCATATGTTGAGTCTGCTGAAAGTCCACTAGGCGGAACAGACAACATCATGGTTGTTGACCCAGCCGTGGAAGCCGAAATGATCGCCGATGTAGATGCATGGCGTACCTCGCGTGACAATGCGCGTGTTGAGGCTGCACTTGCACACCTACGTGCTGCTGCTGAAACTGATGAGAACATCATGGAAGCATCAATTGAGTTGGCTATTGCTGGTGGCACCACTGGCGAGTGGTCACAAGTGTTGCGCGATGTCTTCGGTGAATTCCGTGCACCTACTGGTGTTGCCGCAGCCGTTGGTCGTCGCACTAATGCTCTTGCCGCAGTTGCCGATTATGTACGCACTATTCCTGGTGGCCCACCACGTTTCCTTGTTGCAAAGCCAGGGCTCGACGGTCACTCAAGTGGCGCAGAACAAATCGCAGTCGCCGCCCGCGACGCAGGCATGGAAGTTGTGTACAGCGGTATTCGCCTTACGCCTGCCCAGATTGCCGCAAGCGCCCGTGACGAAGACCCCGACGTCGTGGGCCTTTCCATCTTGTCTGGCTCTCACATGAAGCTGGTGCCTGATGTTGTTGCTCGCTTGCGTGCTGAAGGCTGTGACGCACCGGTCATTGTCGGCGGCATCATTCCGGAAGAAGACCGTGCGTGGCTCACCAGCCACGGAGTCGCTGCTGTGTACACACCAAAAGACTTCGACATTGCACGAATCATGCAAGAAGTGGCCGAACTGGCCGCAGCACATCGCAATTAATTGGCCAAATAGGGAATCTCAGCGCAGAAGCGTTGGTTGACTATGGCTATGAGCATTTACGCAACATCTATCTCCACCCTCGACGGCCAGCCCAATGCATTGGCAAACGCTGCCGGCAAAGTCACATTGGTTGTCAACGTGGCAAGCAAGTGCGGACTCACTCCGCAATACGAACAACTCGAAGCACTTCAGAAGCAGTACGCAGCAAAGGGCTTCACAGTTGTTGGCGTTCCGTGCAACCAGTTCATGGGACAAGAGCCAGGAACATCAGAAGAAATTCAAACGTTCTGCAGCACCACATACGGAGTTACTTTCCCACTGACGGAAAAGATTGATGTCAATGGCGATGCGCGTCATGCGTTGTACTCAGCTCTCACACCTGTTGCAGATGCTGAAGGTGTTGATGGTGACATTCGCTGGAACTTCGAAAAGTTTCTTGTAAACCGTGATGGTGCAGTTGTTGCACGCTTTCACCCAAAGACAGCACCTGATGCGCCCGAAGTAATTTCGGCCATCGAATCAGCGCTGTAGCAGCTACGCCTTTTCGGCGGCAACAAACGAGTCGAGAGCGGTTCCGCTCTCAAGACTTGTAATCAACGCGTAACGCGGGAAGTCATGGTTGTGAACAACAACGTGCCACAACCGTTGTGTGTCAACAAGAAATCGAGCACCTTTGTGTAACGGCACACGGCGTTCTGTTGCTCGGTCTGGCAAGCCATCTGGGCCATTGTCCATCAGCAACATATAGCTGTCGGGGCTGTCGGTCAGTTCCAGCCAGGTGCGAACAACCCAGCCTTCATTGTCTGGATTGAATCGATTGTTGTCATCACGGTGAATGTTGCGCAAAGCCTGTTCGTGATTTTGCGGCTCTAACTTAATGATGCGTACGCGACCGAAATTTGCACCAATTGAATCAACGTATTTCTTCAGTGTTGGAGCAGATGATGCATTCGAAGTCCACAGTGCATCTTTGTCAGTTTTACCCTTGTCCCAAAAACCACGACAGTCAAGTTCACCATCAGCCGAAGCAAGCGGTGCAAAGTTTGTGTCGCCGCCACTCTTCCAATCCATGTACTCAAGTGATTCCCATTCAGATGAAGGCACATCGAATGGTGCATTACGTAATGCGACGAAACCAGTTTCAGCTAAACAGTCGAGACGAACATGTGGAGTGCGCAATGGAATTGCAACGGACCAGTGTTCTTGTGTTGGCCAGAATGCGGTGCTCATGAGTTCATTGTACGGAGTTGAGAGTACTGAATGGAAGGACCAATGTCATGGCTTCATCGTGGTAGTTGCACCTATCGGTACAAAACCAGTAGCTGGTGGCAATAACAGAACTGTTCCTGCATCAACACGATCAGGATTTTTTATCTTGTTCAATGCGACAAGTGCAGGTGCGCTGATCTTTAGTTTGAAGGCAATGGCATATAACGATTCACCGGGCAGAACTGTGTACTGCAATGGCGGTGCTGTGTTGGCAGGAGAAATACTGGTACTCGTCGTACTTGCCGCAATTGTGTTTGAAGCAGACGATGATCCACTGTCGGTCAATAAGTACGAAAAGAACGCAAGCAGCCCAAAGAGACACGTGCTCCATAACAAATACATATGGAGTCGAGTGCGAAGAAACATTCTTGCCATGTTATGTCCGTCACACCCACATATGTAGTACGCCCCATAAGAGAAATTGAAGGCTGCTGTTCTAATCTGTATGGTTCATGACTCCTGAGACTCGCACCTACCCCGGCGCTGAACGCCCAGCCCGTTCGTACCGTCACAATGCAGACGGCATTGACATTGCGGTCTATGAATGGGGCGCCGAATCAAACCCACCACTCTTTTTGGTGCACGGCGGATCTGACTTTGCCGGCACATTCGACGTTTTCGCCCCCCTCATCGCTGCAGCCGGGTACCGCGTCGTTGCCTGGGACCACCGCGGTCACGGCGATAGCGAGCATGCCCCTCTCTACGGATGGGATGCAGATATTCGCGACGCATTGTCGGTGATGTCAGCCATCACTAATAACGCTGCACCTGTCATCGCGCATTCAAAAGGTGGCGCACTCATGATGCAGCTTGCCGATTCATGTCCGTATCGCATTTCTGCAATGGTCAATATCGATGGCATGCCAAGCAAGCGTCGTATGCCAGATGTTCCAGATCATGATCAGTCGCGACTACTTGCAGACTCGATTGGATCATGGCTTGATTTCCGTCACGAAGCCGCTGCTTCAGAACGCAAGCCGGGAACATTGGTCGACCTTGCACAACGCAGAGGAAAAATGAATCCTCGCCTTTCTATTGAGTGGCTCGAATATCTCGTCACAATCGGCGCACAACAAGATGCAGATGGTTGGCGTTGGAAACTTGATCCAACGATGCGCTTTGGCGGCTTTGGTCCGTGGCGTCCCGAGTGGGCATCATTACGAATGGCTGCACTCAACATGCCGTTCCTCGGATTGCTCGGAACTATTGATGAACCAATGGGTTGGGGCGCTCGCCCGCGTGATGTGTTGCCATGGATTCCTTCCAGCGGAAGACTCGAAGTTCTTGAAGGCATCGGCCACTTCATTCATGTTGAAGAACCTGAACGAGTCAGCAAATTGGTGTTGGAGTTTTTGTCATGAATACAGTGATGTTGCAACACAACAAAGTCACGCTGGCATTGCATGAAGTTCGTCCCGGAACTGGACGTCCATTGTTGTTTCTACACGGACTCGGCGAGAGCGCAGCCGCAATGTCAACGCTTGCTGTTGATTGGAAGGGCCCAGTGTGGGCACTTGATTTCACTGGCCATGGCGATTCATCTGTCCCCGCAGGTGGCGGTTATTCCTCGGAAATCCTTATGGCAGATGCAGATATTGCCCTGCGACATATTGGTGAATCCACCATCGTCGGCAGAGGCCTAGGCGCGTACATTGCGTTTCTTATTGCAGGCGCGCGACCAACTTTGGTGCGTGGTGCAGTGTTGCTTGATGGACCCGGACTTGCTGGTGGAGCAATTCATGCAACTTCAAATACTGAAATAACATCGGGTGGCGATCGCACCGGAACAACTCCAGACCCATGGGCACTCATTGAGTTGTCACGCGATGCACGTCCACCTACCTACACCACAACATTTGCACGACTTGCTGTGAGTGGTTCAGGAATTGCAGACCCAATCGCAGTTACATGCAAAGTTGCACCGCCGTGGGTGGAAGCAATTCGTGCAGAACCTGGCGTGATGATTGACATCACTCTGCAAGACGCTCTAGATATTTACGCTTCTGTCTAGATATCGCGCTGGGTAACAGCGTCAGCTAGTTCAAGCAGTGCTTCATACGATGCACCCTGAATCATTTGCTTATCTAACGACGCAACCGCTTCATCGCGTAGCGACACGATGAGTGATTCCATTTCAGCAACTGCACCCGTTGCGGATACAACTTCTTGAACGGCCGACACGTCACCACTTGACATCCCTGGTGTTCCGATGGAGTCGAGAATCTTTAATTGTGAAGCTGACGCAAGTGCATACGCACGAGCCAACATGGGGGTTGGCTTTCCTTCAAGGAAATCTCCACCTACAGGTTTTCCTGTTATTGAAGAATCTCCGAATGCACCCAACATGTCGTCGCGCATTTGAAAGGCATCGCCCAGTGGCAAGCCGTATGCAGACAACATCGGCAATAGAGCGGTCCCAGCTTCTACATTCGCCGCCACAGCACCAAGGTGCAATGGGCGTTCAATGGTGTATTTGGCGCTCTTGTAGCGGCAAATACGTTCCGCTACTTCAATACGGCGTTCACGGCGGGCCGAACCCAATGTGTCGAGATACTGACCGATATTCATTTCCATCCGGAGGTCGTGCCATATAGAACGCGCAGCAGGTGAAACGTCGTCTATCAATTTGTCAGACATCACATACGTAATGTCGCCAATCAGAATTGCTGCACCTTCACCAAACCTTCGTGATTCCCCTGCCATCTGTTGCGCACTATGCATGTCTGACATACGCCGGTGAGTAGTGGTGTTGCCGCGGCGAGTTTCCGCATCGTCTATGACGTCATCGTGAAACAGAGCAAATACGTGCAACAACTCAATCGCTGCACCAATGCGGAACTGTTGGCCACTTGCTGGATCGCCACCTGCTGCTACCCAACCCCAATGGGCGAATTGTGGCCGCAGAAGTTTTCCGCCACCAAGAACTAACGATTCAATTTCGTCGAAAACTGTTTCAAGATCTTCATCAACTCGAGTCCAGGCCCGTCGTTCGTTATCGACAGCATTAGTAAGAACTTCATTGACGCGCGAGATGATTGCGCTGGCTTCGCTCATTCGTCTTCGTCTTCGTCTTCTTCATCGAAATCTGACTCTTCAAATTCAATGTCGGCGACAAGAGTGTCGACAGTAAGTTGTGCTACCGTAATGCGTTCATTGCACCATGTAATGAGAAACGAAGCGCGTTCCACTTTGGTAGCCAACACATCAACATCGATTGAATTGGAATCAAGTTGAGAAAGTATTGATTCAATCTCTGTCATCGCTTCTGCATACCCTGCTGGTGCAGCTTGTGTTGTTTTCTTAGCGGCCATTAGGCAACTCCTTCTACTGTGCTGGTGATGCTGCCGTCGGCAAGCGCAGTGACAACGGTGTCACCTTTTTTGATATCTGAAATTGAACGAACAACGTTGCCGGAAGAATCACGTGTGATGCTCCAACCGCGCGCCATGGTGGTTACTGGGTCAAGCAAACGAACCGATGCGGCATGCATCATGAGCTTTTGTGACTGGCGCTCGAGAGCGGTACGCGGGCGAGTGCGAAGGCGTTCCACTGATACAGCAATGCGAGACCGTGCACGCTCTACTGCAGTTTGTGTAAGAGACCGCAATGAACCGGCACTGTATGACAGTTCCGACAAGAAGCTTTCAACAATTGCAATGACTGACTGGGCGCATGCGGTTGGTGTCTTATTTGCGGTGTGGGCCACGATGTCAGCAATGCTTGTATCAATTTCATGACCAATACCCGTGAACACCGGGTGTGAACATTTTGAAATAGCCATGGCTATCTGTTCATCATCAAATGCTGCGAGATCGCCCTTTGAACCACCACCACGCATCAACATCACAAGATCAATGTCGTCGCGACGTGACAAGGAATTTAGTGCAGCAACAATTTGCGATACTGCAGAGTCGCCTTGCACTCGAACGTCACAAAATGTGATCGCAAATCCGATTCCAGATTCGGTGAGGTGCTGTTGCGCATCAGCCCACCCAGCAGCCTGGCTTGACGAGATGATGCCAAGCCGCAATGGAACGAGTGGAATTGGAATTCGCTTGTTGATCTTGTCAACGCCCTTCTCCATGAGTTGACGTAGAAGTTCCTCACGTTTGGCAGCAACATCACCAGCAGAAAACTGCGTATCTACATCTGTAGCAATGAGATTCAATTTTCCGAATGGTCCGTAGTACTCAACACGCCCAAATAAACGAACCTTCAGGCCGTCTTTCAGTTCGATTCCTTGTTGGCGCAGTTTGGCTTGCACATTGCGAAGAGGCCCTGCGAACAAGTTGATATTCAGTTGTGCCTTAACGCCATCAATGTTTTCAATCAGAGTGAAATAGGCGTGAGGGTTTGGTTTCCGTAATCCTTGAATTTCGCCTTCAACCCAGACACCTTCATCAAAAGATGCCTTGAGAACATGGTTGAGAACCTCGGTGAATTGCCCGACACTGAATGAAGGAACACCATTGATGAATTCGACCTCGGCTGCCATTGTGTCTACTCTACGGAAGGCGCAGTCAGTCCGAAGGAACCACCGGCACGAACTTGTGATGCGTACATGGCATCAAGTGCCATCAGTTCATCATGGGTTCCCTGTTCCATTATGTGGCCATCATCAAGAACCACAATTCGGTCTGCGTCGCGAATGGTAGATAGTCGGTGAGCGATCACAATGGCGGTGCGGCCGTGCAATGCCGATTCCAGTGCCTCTTGAACTAATGCTTCGTTCTCATTGTCGAGATGACTCGTTGCTTCGTCAAGAATCATGATGGCGGGGTTCTTCAGCAGCATTCGCGCAATGGCCACGCGCTGTTTCTCTCCACCTGAGAATCTGTATCCGCGCTCGCCCACCAAAGTGGAATACCCGTCTGGCAGAGCGGCAATGGTGTCGTGAATGCGTGCCGCTACACATGCGGCCACTATGTCGGCTTGCGTGGCATCAGGCTTCGCGTACCGAAGATTGTCACCGATTGATTCATGGAACAAATGTGGATCTTGAGTTACAACGCCAATGGCATCGTGCAAAGTATCCCCTGTCAAGTCACGCACATCTATGCCATCAACGCGCACAGCCCCTTGCGTCACGTCATACAAACGTGGAACCAATGTTGCAAGAGTGCTCTTGCCGGAACCACTGGAACCAACAATGGCGATCGTTTCTCCGCTTGCAATCTTCAGTGAAATACCTTTCAAGACATCGACATCAGGGTCACTGCTACTTGAGCCAGGTGCTTCCAATGAAGCGACTGATGATTCTGATGCAGGTGGGTAACGAAACACCACATTGTCGAATTCAACTTCGCCGCGCGGATCAACCAGGTCAACTGCACCTGGCCGGTCAAAAATTGCAACAGGTGCATCAAGGACTTCGAACACGCGATCAAACGACACGAACGCAGTAATAACTTCAATACGCGCGTTCGTTAGACCAGTCAGCGGTTGATAAATGCGCTGTACGAATGCCGCCATTGCAACAAGTGTTCCAGCAGAGATTCCACCGGACACAACAAGGTGAGCACCGATTCCGTAAATTGCTGCTGCACCCATTGCGCCAACAAGACCAAGTGCAACGAAAAATACCCGGCTGTAAAGAGCAGCCTTGATTCCCGTATCGCGAACACCGGCAGCGCGGCCCGAGAACGTTGCAACTTCACGCTCGCGACGTCCGAATAACTTCACCACCATTGCTCCAGCAACATTGAAACGCTCGTTCATTTGTGTATTCATCTCGGCGTTGATTTCCATCTGCTGACGCGCAATGGAACCCAACTTTTGCCCGACTCGTTTCGCAGGAACAATAAACAGAGGCAAAACAATCAGTGACAACAGTGTCAAGCGCCACTCAAGTGCAATCATCGCGACCAACGTTGTTACCAACACCACGACGTTCGAGACAACGCTTCCCAACGTGTTTGTCACTGCATTTTGTGCGCCCACTACGTCGTTATTGAGGCGACTAGTGAGCGCACCCGTTTGTGTACGTGTAAAAAACGCAATGGGCATCTGTTCAACCTTGTCGAACAATGCAACGCGCAAGTCATATATGAGGCCTTCACCAATGCGAGAACTTAACCAACGCTGAACAATGGCCAGCCCAGCATCTGCAATGGCGGCAAATACAAGAATGACTGCAAGTGTCGTGATGAGACCCCGATTTTCTTGAGGAATTGCGCGGTCAAGAATCGCCCGGAACAACAACGGCGGTGCAAGCGCCAAAAGGGCAGAGACGCAAATGGCCGTGAGAAAAACAATGATGTCCGACCGATATGGAGCCGCAAAAATCCACACTCTGCGCAATGATGCCCGCTGAACTTTCGCGCCTTTTACTGCAGCACCATCTCCTGGCAACATCATGTGGGGACCCATACGCACCCCATTGAGGCTACGGGCGTTCCTGCGCCTAGTGTTCATACCTGTGATGCGTCGTTGTCTTGCTGTTGGGGCCCTTGTTGTGATGGCGAGCGCATGTTCCTCTGGCTCGAGTTCGCCCGACAGCACATCAGATTCATCCGCTCCGGCGTCCACTCTCTATGCCCCAGCCACGGGAGGCACCCTCAAGTGGAAATCTTGCTCTGGCGATTCTCTTGATCCGTTGCAATGTGCCCGCTTAAGCGTGCCATTTGACTACAACAATCCTTCCAAAGGTTCGTTCTCGCTCAAACTGGTGAAGCGCCCTGCAAATATTCGCACGAAGCGAATTGGTTCCATGCTGGTCAACCCTGGTGGGCCAGGCTTTGGTGGAACCGACCTTCCCGAGAATGCCGACTCTTACTTCAGCACCGCCCTGATTGATGCTTTTGACATCATCGGGTGGGACCCGCGTGGAACAGGCGAATCAACACCGGCAGTTGATTGTGTCGACAACTACGACACGTACTTCACAAATGACCCAACTCCAGAAACTGAAGCCGAGCATCAAGGTCTTATTGACATCTCAAAAGCATTTAATGACGAGTGCGAAAAGAAGAGCGGAGAAATTCTCCCCTACATTTCCACCAATGCAACGGCCCGCGACATGGACATGATTCGTGCAGCACTTGGGGAAGAGAAAATCACTTATTTTGGTTTTTCCTATGGCAGCGAATTAGGTGCCACGTGGGCCACCATGTTCCCAAGCACAGTCCGTGCAGCAGTGTTTGATGGCGCAACCGACCCAACGTCAAACTACATGCAGGGTGGTCTTGACCAAGCAAAAGGATTTGAAACTGAATTCACAAAATTCCTTGCTCAATGTTCCGCAAACAAAAAGTGCCCGTTCTATAACAATGGCAACGCCGAAGGGGCTTTCGACACACTGATCAAAGAACTCGATGTACGTCCACTTGTCGTTTCAAAAAATCGCGCATCGGTAAATCAAACAATTGCGTATACGGCGGTATCGCAGGCAATGTATTCATCCACTATGTGGGCCAAACTTGAGACTGCACTGGCTGATGCACAGAAGGGTGACGGATCTGGATTGCTCTCACTTTTTGATTCGTATTACCAACGCACACCTGATGGAAAATACGGAAACGAACTAGAAGCGTTTAACGCGATCATGTGTCTTGATGACCCAGGCCCAAAGACAGTTGAAGAAACTGATTCGTACATTCCGCAATTCCTAAAAGTTGCGCCTCGACTCGGCATCAGTTTCACCGGCGGTTACGGCTGTGTTTTTTGGCCAGCTAAACCAGACCCACGTATTGAAATCACCGGCAACGGTGCTGGGCCAATCATGGTTGTGGGCACAACAGGTGATGCCGCTACTCCGCTTGCAAGTTCACGCAAGATGGCCTCAACACTTGAAGACGGTCGCCTCATCGTTGTAACCGAAGATCGCCATACTGGTTACGGCGCAAACGATTGCGTCGTCAAGGCAGTTGATAACTACCTCATCACAACGAAAGTTTCCTTCGCTGAAAAAGCCTGCTAACGATTCATCGTTAGCACTGTCGTACTGGAGGAAGGAGGGGGATTTGAACCCCCGGAGAGTTACCCCTCAATGGTTTTCGAAACCATCCCATTCGGCCGCTCTGGCACCCTTCCGTGTGAAAAAGGTTATCGGTGTGAATGGCCATGCCCACTTAGGGAACTAGGCCAACTGATTCGCTTTGTTCGGTTGGAAGATTGACACAGCAGCAGCTGCAACTGCGAAACAAATTGCCACTTTCCAACCGTTACGGAATCCGTCGATTCCTTCAGTCTGTGACTGCACAGTAACTACAAGAGCCACACCAACAGCTGCACCCACTTGACGGAAGGTGTTGTTTATTGCGCTACCCACTGCGAATCGATTCTGTGGCAAACGAAGAACCGTGCACGCAGACAACGCAGGGAATGTTGCACCAAGTCCAATTCCGAGGAAAAACATTATTGGCAAGAACGGAAACCACGGTGTTGGATTCGTATGCAAAAACAACACAGAGGCCATCACAGTGCTTGCCATAATCATTGGTCCCGCAATGAGAAGTCGTCTGTAACCAATAGTCGCCATCCTTCGACCAACAATCATCGACGTGGCTGCAACGGTGATTGGCGAAAGAACTGAGAACCAACCGGCCTTTGTTGCACTGAACTGCCAGATGGTTCGCTGAAACAAAACGTTGTTTAAAATATTTCCGCTGAATGCTGCGCCATAGAGAAAAGTTGAAATATTTGCCAAGGTAAAGGTGCGTTCCTTAAACAATTCAGCAGGTAATAACGGGTCACTGTGATGAACAGACCTCCATGCAACGATCAACCCGAACGACAATGCAATTGCAAACAGTGAGAGTACAGATGAGTCGGCCCATCCCATAGTTTCCGAACGTGAAATTCCCCATACCAATGAGCCAACTGCAACAGTGAACACCACTGCAGCCAAAATGTCTGGTCTCGAACCTTTCATTCGTGGTGATTCAGATGTCACCCGCCATGCAAGAACCAAGGTGATGAAACAAATGGGTACGTTGATCCAGAATGCCGAACGCCATCCGAATGAGGAAACAAAAAATGCTCCGAGTGTTGGACCAGACGCAACGCCAAGTGCCCCAATAGAACCAACCCACGCCATTACTTGTCCACGCTTTTCTGCCGGAAACACACCCAGCAACAAACCAGTGGATGCTGGCACCATCATTGCTCCACCGATTCCTTGCACAGCACGACCAGCAATCAGTAATCCCATCGTTGATGCGATTGCGCACAGCAGGGAGCCGACCAAGAAAAACCCGGTACCAGTAATGAAGAATCGCTTGCGACCGATTTGATCCGCAAGTCGACCAGACACCACAAGCAACGAACCAAACAAAATGGAATAGGCAGTTACAACCCACGCAACGGTTGTTGCAGGATCTTTCGGAAAGCTTTTGTGAATTTCAAAGAACGCCACATTCACAATGGATAAATCCAATGCAGATATATAGCTAGCTATTGCACACACGGTAAATGTGGCCCACGGACTAAAAACTTTACGAGTCGGTGCTTCAGTTAATGACATGAATTCCCCCCGGACCATGGATGCTTTTCAGCGAATAACTAACGGTACTAGAAGTTCTACGAACGCTTAGAGGCGAAAAACTCTTTCATCAATGCAGCTGACTCAGCAGCAAGCAATCCGTGTTCCACAGGTGGGTTGTGACCAAGGCGAGGATCACTCATCACGTTGTACAAACTTGCTGTTGCACCGGCTTCAAAGTTGGCGGCGCCATACACAAGGCGACCAATGCGCGACGATTGCGCAGCACCTGCACACATGACACATGGTTCAAGAGTGACAACAAGAGTGCATTCGTCTAAACGCCAACTGCCAAGCTTTTGGCTTGCATCGCGCAATGCCAATACCTCTGCATGAGCAGTTGGGTCGTTCGCAAATTCTCTTTCGTTGTGGCGACGGGCAATGATTTCACCGTTGTGAAGAACCACAGCACCCACTGGTACGTCGCCGTGCGCGAAGGCAAGGCGCGCTTCATCGAGCGCAACCCGCATGGCTTCGAGGTGAATATTTGACTGATCTGTCATGGCGGAAGGGGTGGGATTCGAACCCACGGAAGCTTTCACTTCACACGCTTTCCAAGCGTGCCGGTTCGGCCGCTCTCGCACCCTTCCAGGTGGTTGTATCGCTACAACTACGGGTGGTCAGGCTAACTGGCTTGTACGCTGGAACCCTCAACGACTTCGGGTTCGCCCGTGGGTGGTGAGGTGGCGGTCGGGTCCTGTGCGACGATCGCCCGTAAACCAGGTCAGGTCCTGACGGAAGCAGCCTCCACGCGGGAACGATCGTGCGCCGCAGATCGCCTGGCCGTCACTTCACTGCCCATGGGCCCGAATAGTTAGTTACGTCGGCCAACCATGGCGCGCTCTGTACGTTCCACTAAGTCAGTCATGTTTAATTGTTTTGCGATTGTGCCTAGATCTTTTGTCGGACCGCGCCATTCCCAGTCATCAACTGAACCAAGCGGGACATCATCAGAGACATCAGTGACAACGGTTGCAACTTGCTTGAACAGTTCTGCCATCGGGCGTTGATCACGCAGTGTTGCTGCGAGCTTTGCGGCTCCACGCACAACAACACCGTCAGTTGCCCATTGTGCTTCGCTGTCTGGAATATCACCAATATGTAGGTAACGCGATAACACAGACGTTGCACTCTTTGCACCCCAACCTGGCAGACCAGGGAAACCATCTGCTGTGTCGCCGACAAGGCCGAGCCAGTCCGCGATGCTCGCAGGACCAACACCAAACTTTTCGATGATTGCAGTTTCGTTCACAATGAGATCATTGCGACGGTCGTACTGCACCACACGATTGCCAACTACACATTGACCGAGATCTTTGTCAGGTGTAATCATCTGCACTTGATCAACGCGGTCATCTAACGACGCAATCAGTGCGCCTGCAGCTAAACCATCGTCAGCTTCGTACTTCACCATTGGCCACACGGGAATGCCAAGAGCGCGCAATGCATCTTCCATAATTGGAATCTGTTCGAGGATTTCAACTTCCATTCCGTCAGAGGTTTTGTAACCCTCATACATCTGGTTGCGGAAACTTTCAATCACATGATCAACGGCAACCGTGACATGCGTTGCGCCGCCAACAAGTAGCTGCAATGTGGACGTAACGACACCGCGAGTTGCAGACAATGGTGGTGGACTGCTGTGACGAACGGCTTGGCCAAAGTGTTGGCGGTACAGCTCGTAGGTTCCGTCGATGAGGTGAACAATCATGGTTCTTCAGTATCGCAGGATTGGTTGTCGTTGCCGTAAAAACCCAATACCATTGCCGATGTGGGAAATGGTTGCGTGCGCAACTATCTACCGCTGATCCGAAAGGTCCATATATGCCTGCAGTTACCGCCGATACCCTCACGCTTCCCCGTATCGAAGCGCCAACAGTTCTCGCCCATGATCGCCCACTGATTTCCCTCACCACTGCCCCGAGTGGTTTCGAAGGTGAAGGCTTCCCTGTGCGTCGCGCATTCGCCGGCATTCCAAAAGAAGTACTCGACCCATTCATCATGATGGACCAAATGGGTTCAGTTGATTACCCGCCGTATGAAGCGCGTGGAACCGATTGGCATCCTCATCGCGGTTTCGAAACCGTTACCTACATCATGGACGGCGCATTCATTCACCAAGACTCACATGGTGGTGGCGGAATCATTAAAGATGGTTCAACGCAATGGATGACTGCTGGTGGTGGCATCTTGCACATTGAAACTCCTCCAGAACAATTGGTGATCAGCGGAGGGCTCTTTCACGGTTTGCAGCTGTGGGTGAATTTACCTGCTGCACAAAAAATGGTTTCTCCTGCGTATCAAAACCTTGATGCAGATCAAGTGAAGTTGTTTACGACTCCTGATGCCGGAACATTGGTGCGACTTATTGCCGGTGACATTGCGGGCATTCAAGGGCCAGGCTCAACGCGCACACCAATTGTTATGGCGCACGCAACAATTCTTCCCGGATCACAAATGGTGCTTCCGTGGAACCCTGCCTTCAACGCACTTGCACACGTTGTAAAAGGTTCAGGTTTTGTCGGCATCGATCATCATTCGTTCATTGTCGGACAAACAGCTGTGTTCGGTACTGGCGATTCCATCACGTTGGCGGCGTCACCACATGAAGCACTTGATGTGATCTTGCTTGGCGGCCAACCAATCGGTGAACCAGTGGAACAATACGGTCCGTTCGTAATGAATACGCGTGCAGAACTGCAGCAAGCTATGGATGATTACCAACGCGGACGTCTAGGCACAGTTCCTTCAGGTGGCGTGCAGCCGTATCGCGGCCCACGCAAGTAACTAACTGACTTGAGTCAGTCCACCATCGACAACGAAAATTTGTCCGGTGACGTATTTGTTACGTACTAACGCAAGAATAGCTTCTGCACAATCGTCGGCAGTCGCTGAACGCTTCAGTGGCGCCATTGCAGCCACACCTGCGTGTTGTGTGGCCCAATCTTTGGTCCAAGGTGTTTCCACTAAGCCAGGAGCAACTGCGTTATGACGCACTGGGCCGTGACTCTTTGCCATAAGGCGGGTCATTTGGTTTAGTGCTGCCTTTGTCATTGAGTAAGCAATGGAAGAACCCATCGGACGAACACCAGCAACGGAAGTGATGTTGACAACGTTGCCATCTTCAGACTTACGCAAGTGAGGCATAGCCATCTTTGTGAGTTGCCATGTACCAAACACGTTCACTTCAAATGTGCGTTCAAAGATTTCATCTGTAAGTGCTTCAAGATCGCCGTGTGGAACCAATGTGGTCCACCCAGCATTGTTTACCAGAAGGTCTAACTTGCCAAACTTTGCAATGGTGCCATTGATGAGATTCTCGCACTGTGCTTTGTCGCTGATGTCGGCTTGTAGATAGATGGCACCGTTCGGAAGTGAAGCAGCCAGTTTCTCCCCTGCCTCAACAGAACTTGCTGAGTTCACCACAACATGCGCGCCTAATTCAGCGAGACGTTGTGCGGTGCGCTCACCAATACCACTTGATGAACCGGTGACTATTGCGACCATTCCTGATAATTCCGACATGTGAAACCCCTTACGTGTGTGAGGTCATCGTAGAACAGCGACGAGTGTTCCGACGATGAGAAAGGGACCGAATGCAAAATGCGTGGTCCTGTTGGCCTTTCGCGTAACCAGCAGAGCCACTGCAAAGAGGCCACCAACAAAGAAAGCTGCGATGAGGCCAACCAATATCGCTTCATACGAGACCCATCCGAGATACAGACCAAGCAGACCGCCAAGCCCGACATCGCCTCCGCCTAAGTCACCGCGAGACAAAACCTCAAGCACTCGCAACATGCACCACATGCCGAACCCGCCAACGAACATGCCAAATACTGAGCCTGTGTTGTCAAAAAATGCGGAAAGAACGAGGAGTGGCATTGCGACCGCAATGGTGCGATACACAATGCGCCGAGGAAGGAGATGGGTGTCGATATCAATTAGCGACAACCACATGCCCGCGCCTACCAACACGCCGAATGTCAAAACTGTCAGGTCATGATCGAAACGATGCGCAAGCAAGAAATACAGCGCAGTATTTATTGCCACCACAATGGGAGTGACTACTGAGGTGTCAGTGAAGTGTGACTCACCAAATGTTTCGGCGGCCACGCGCACACGTGCAATATCGATGCGCGCACGAGTAATTGCTTTGTAACCGCTGGCGGCACCAATGAGAGTAAAAACAATGTCACGCATGTGACATGTCTACAACTATTCCTGAACGAGCTCGATCAGTGTTCCGAAGCTGCCCTTTGGGTGAATGAATGCAACGGTTGTACCGCGACTACCCGGACGAGGAGCTTTGTCGATTGGGGTTGCACCTGCAGCAATCATGCTGGCAAGAGCCTCTGCACAATTGTCAACTCGGTACCCGATGTGATGAAGACCTTCGCCGCGCTTCTCAATTGCTTTTGCAACTGGTGAATCTGGGTTCGTAGGCGTGAGCAACTGAATGTAACTTTCAGCAACTTTCATCAACGCTTCTTCAACCCCGTCGCTTTCCACAACTTCGCGGTGATCAACAGTTGCACCAAATGCTTCCTGGTAATACTTTATAGCTGCTTCTAAATCGCGAACAGCTATTGCTACGTGATCAATTTCGGTGAGAATCATTTTGTGTCCTAGTGCTTTCTATCGACGGAACCAAGTGAGTTTGTCTGCGACTTTTGCACGCAACTCATGATCATCAACGCCAAGGCCTTCTTCCGGAGCCAAGCACAACACACCAAGTTTTCCTTCGTGCATGTTGTTGTGAACTTGGTACGCAGCTTCACCGGTTTGTTCAAGAGTGAATACTTGAGACATCACAGGATGAATCATTCCCTTAGCGATCAGGCGGTTTGCTTCATAGGCCTCTTTGTAGTTAGCAAAGTGCGAACCAACAAGGCGCTTCAAGCGCATCCAGAAGTGACGGTTGTCGAACTCGAGCATGAAGCCACTTGTTGCGGCACATGTAACAACTGTTCCGCCACGCTTCACGACATACATGGAGGCAGCAAATGTGCTGCGACCAGGATGTTCAAACACGATGTCTGGATCTTCGCCAACGAGTGCGCGAATGTCTCCGCCAAGGCGACGCCATTCTTTTTCGTTGTGCGTGCCATCTTCATTCCAGAATTGATAGTTAGCTGCTTTACGGTCAATGACTGCTTCGCAACCCATCTCGCGAAGGATCGCTGCCTTCTCAGGAGATGACACAACACCGACAGGAATTCCGCCGCCGTTCAATACGTACTGCACTGCATAAGAACCGATACCACCAGATGCACCCCAGATAAGAACAACATCGCCTTGTTTCATGTTGGCGCCATTTTTCGAAACGAGCATGCGATAGCTAGTTGAGTTACACAGTGCGTTCACTGCTGACTCTTCCCACGTGAGGTGAGCAGGCTTTGGCATGAGTTGGTTTGCTTTGACAACCGCAACATCTGCGAGTCCACCAAAGTTTGTTTCGTATCCCCAGATGCGCTGGTTCGAACCCATCATTGAATCGCTATGTGATGATGGGTCTTGGTCATCTACGTGGTTGCAATGAACAGTGACCTTGTCGCCAGGGTTCCACAAACGCACTGCACTACCGACGCGCAACACAATGCCTGACGCATCAGAACCGAGTACGTGCTTATCGAGATCGTGGCGCTTTGCCCACTTGCTCTCTTTACCCAGGCGAGCCAATGCACCAAATGTGCTGATGGGCTCAAAAATACTGCTCCACACGGTGTTGAAGTTGATGGAGGACGCCATGACCGCAATGACCACTTCGTCGGCAGCAAGTTCAGGCATGGGAACTTCGCCAATGTGGATGCTCTTGCGAGGATCCTTTTCATTGCTGGGAACCCCATCCCACATGGTCTGGTCTTCCTTTCGCACATACGCGGCACGGTATGTAGCGGGAAGAGGGAGGGCAGCGATTTCCTCGCCCGTTGCCCCATTGAGAATTGCCTGAAGGATCTTTTCCATCCTTTGACGATAGCGAATTCTGGGGTTTCATCTCCTAGCCTGATTTATCTCGTATCCATGTCGGATACAAGTACATCTGGAGGCACACATGGCCGGTTCATACATCGTCGCAGGAGCACGCACACCCATCGGAAAAATGAGCGGTGCACTGTCCTCTTTTACTGCTGCCCAACTCGGTGGCTTTGCCATCAAGGCAGCACTCGAGCGCGCAGGCGTAAAGCCAGAAGACGTCGAGCACGTCATCATGGGCCAAGTTCTCACAGCAGGCCAGGGACAAGTTCCTTCTCGCCAGGCTGCCTCGTTGGGTGGAATTCCAATGAACGTTCCTTCCATCAACATCAACAAGGTGTGCTTGTCAGGTCTTAACTCCATCTACTTGGCAGACCAGATGATCGCTTCGGGTGAAGCAGACATCGTCATCGCTGGCGGAATGGAAAGCATGACCAATGCTCCGTACCTCGCACAAGGTGCACGTGGTGGATTCCGCTACGGCAACACTGAACTTCAAGACGCAATCATTCGTGACGGACTCTGGTGTGCATTCGATGCATGCCTCATGGGTCTTGGAACTGATCGTTACACCGACGGAAAAATCAGCCGTCAAGAACAAGATGATCTTGCAATGAAGAGCAACGTGCGCGCAGCTGCAGCAATCGCAGCTGGTCGCCTTGCAGACGAAATTGTTGAAGTCGCTGTTCCTCAGCGCAAGGGTGACCCTGTAATGGTGAAGAACGACGAAGGTGTTCGCGCAGACACCACCATGGACACACTTGGTGGATTGAAGCCAGCATTCGACAAAGACGGAACAATCACCGCTGCAAACGCAAGCCAAATCTCAGACGGTGGTTCAGCCATTGTCATGATGAGCAAGAAGGCTGCTGAAGCTCGCGGCATCAAGCCACTTGGTGAAGTTGTTTCGTACGGCATGGTTGCTGGTCCAGACAACGCATCGCTCTTGCACCAGCCAAGCCGTTCAATCATGAAGGCACTTGATCGTGCAGGCATGAAGATTGGCGATGTCAACTTGTTCGAACTCAACGAAGCATTTGCTGCTGTCGGTATCGCATCAATGCGTGAACTGGGCATCACAGATGAAATCGTGAACGTCAACGGTGGCGCTATTGCTTTGGGTCACCCAATCGGTATGAGCGGTAACCGTCTTGCACTCACCATCTTGCACGAACTCAATCGCCGTGGCGGCGGTGTCGGTGCAGCTGCACTTTGTGGTGGCGGCGGACAAGGCGACGCAATCATCGTTCGCACCGTTTAAGAACTACATGCTGCAAGAGCCACTCAATCGTGCAATTCATGTTGCACGTTGGGTGGCTCTTGCCATTGTGGTGGGCATTATCTCTGGCGTACTTTCGGCTGGATTCATTGAGTCGTTGACATGGGCTACTAATACCCGCGATGACAACTCCTGGTTGCTCTTGTTGTTGCCGCTTGCCGGACTACTCGTGGGTTTGTCGTATCACTACTTGGGGCGTGGGCTTGAGCGCGGAAGCAACTTGCTGATTGATCAGATTCATTCACACTCCGAATGGGTTCCCCTTCGTTTAGCTCCACTTGTTTTCATCACAAGCGTTGTCTCACATTTGGCGGGTGGTTCAACTGGTCGTGAAGGTGCCGCGTTGCAAATAGCTGCGGGCGCAACTGACCCCATCAGTAAACGACTCGGCTTAGCGCCCGCAGATCGCTCGCTCATGCTCATCACTGCGATTGCGGGTGGGTTCGGTTCTATTGCTGGTGTACCGATTGCAGGTGCTGTATTTGCTCTTGAAGTACAACGCATTGGGCGAGTTCGATACGAAGCTCTTGTGCCAGCGCTTGTCGCAAGTTTTGTTGGCAATGCAGTTGTGCGTGGTCTCGGAGTTGGCTACACCAAGTACCCACAAATTATTGATGTGAAATGGTCACCCACTATTGCGTGGCAAATTGCACTCTTCGGTTTGTTAGCCGGAATCATTGCTTTGGTGTTTGTACGCCTGACACTCTTCATACGCGGTGCAATGAAGAAATACGTTGCATGGTCTCCTGCTCGCCCACTGATTGGCGGCGTTCTTCTTGCGATTCTCATTGGCGTGTGCGGATGGCGCGATTATCAAGGTTTCTCGTTCCCTCTGATGTTGGAAGCAATGAACGGCGCGACAACTGGCCACTTTGAAGTGAAGTTGTTTTTGACCGCCTTGACCATCGGTACTGGTTTTGTTGGCGGAGAAGTAATTCCACTTTTGGCTACAGGCGCTATGGCTGGCGCCATGTTTGCAAACCTCATCGGAGCAAACATTGCAGTGTTTGCAATAGTCGGATCAGTCGCAGTGTTGGCCGGCGCAGCCAATACGCCATTGGCGTGCACATTTATTGGCATTGAATTGTTCGGTGGAAATGGCGCGATTCTGTTTGCTCTGGCGTGTGTTGCTGCATACGCAACAAGTGGCCATACCGGCATCTACCACGCTCAAAAAGTTGTCGCCCATAAATCGGGCGAAGCGGTTACTTAGCTATCTAGTTTTTGGCGGTTGCCAAATGCACGGCCAAGAGTTACTTCGTCAGCAAATTCAATGTCTCCACCAACAGGCAAACCACTAGCCAAACGAGTCACATTGACACCCAGCGGGTTCAATAATCGCGCTAAATACATTGCGGTTACGTCACCTTCAGTGTTGTTGCTGGTGCACACAACTACTTCTTGAATGTTCTCAGGACGAATACGTGTGAGCAGTTCGCGAACCTTCAAGTGTTCTGGGTTCACACCTTGTAACGGATCAATTAGCCCGAGCAACACGTGGTAACGACCGCGGAATTCACCGGTGCGTTCGATTGCCACAACATCTCGTGAATCTTCTACAACACACACAATTGAAGAATCACGTTTTGTATCGCCACAAATATTGCACAGTTCTGCATCTGCCAAGTTGAAACACAGCCCACAGAAACGAACTCGCTCTTTTGCTTCTACAAGTGCGCGTGCAAGTCGGGTGACGTCTTCAACGTCGCCCTTAATGAGATGCAATGCGAGTCGTTGTGCGCTGCGTGGCCCAATGCCAGGTAAGCGTCCAAGTTCGTCGATAAGTAATTGAACGGGTGGCGTGTAGGGCGAGGCCACTAGTTACTTCATTCCGCGCGGTGACTTTGCAGCGTCGGTATTTGCTTCGACTTCTTTTTCAACAATGCTTCCGCCAGGGAACGTGTCATGCAGCGCAGCAAGCAACGGATCAACAGCATCGACTGCAAGCACCGTGTCATTGATGTCGATAGCGGCGAACGGATCATCCGCAACATCGTCAACAATGGTACGTACTTCTGGTTCTGTAAGAACTGGACGAGTCATTCCACCTGGTGCAGTGGGATCTGCTTGAACAAGAGTGACTACAAACGTTGCACCGCACACTTGTTTAATTGCTTCAACAACTGTGGGCAACTGTTCTTGTGCGCGCTTCATGGGCGTATTGCTAGGAAGACGCAACATGATCTTCTTGCCGTCAACTGACTGCACAACTGCCGGCTTGAACATTGCTTTAGCAAGACCACGCATGGCGTCAGTAATTTGCGGCCACATTTGAGCAGGGTCTGCAGTGCCAACGGCGGCAGGTGTTGTTTCTACAGGCTTTGCCGGGGCTTCTGACACCGCAGGAACAGGAATTTCTTTGGTAACTGCTGCTGGTTCAGCAACTACCGCAATCACGGGCGTGGCATCAACAACGGGAACTGCAACAGGTGCTGTATTGCCGGCGTGTCCACCAATTTTGGCGCGACCAGTTGCAGGGTTGATTGGTGCTTGCGGAAGAGCAGCAGCAACGCCGTTCTCGCGCAAGCTCTTTACTGCTTCTTCTAATTGCGAAATACGTGCAAGAAGATTCTCTGCACTGTCATCAAACACAGGAGACGCCAACTGCACCACTGCAACTTCAAGCAACAACCGTGCATCTGGTGCGTGTCGCATTTCCACCATGGTTGTGCCAAGAGTTTCCATAATCCGAACAACTCGCTGTGTGCCCATGTCTTGTGCGTAACGGGTGAGTTCAGCAATTCGATCAGCAGGTAGTTGCACTAACTCAGGTGACATTAAAGCAAGAAAGCAATCACGCATGGTGCGAACAACATCTTGTGCATAGGTATGTGGGTCGCGGCCTTGTTGCATCGCACGTGCAACAGCGGCTAACGCTGCAGCATGGTCTCGTGCAACAAGTGACTTGATGATGTCTTCGGTGTGCAAAGCAACTTCTGGTTCACCGCCACCGGAAACAACAAGTTCGAGCGCTGACAATGTGTCTCGCGCACTTCCACCGCCTTGACGCAACACCAAGTCAATGGAATCTTCATCGACAGTAAGTTCTGCTTCTTTGATAACAAACTTGACATATTTCCTCAGTTCGCCAACAGGCAACAAATGAAACTGCAAGTGCTGAACACGACTACGAATTGTCTCCGACACTTTTTGCGGATCGGTTGTAGCCAACACAAAGACAACTTGGTCCGGTGGTTCTTCCAAAGTCTTCAGAAGTGCCGCTTCTGCACCACGTGTGAGCATGTGCACTTCGTCAAGAATGAAAACGCGGTGACGCCCAGGACTTGTTAATGCTGCAGCTTCAATAATGTCGCGAATTTCTTGAACACCGTTGTTGCTCGCAGCGTCAAGTTCGAGCACGTCGTAACTAGTGCCAAGTTCCACTGCCTTGCAGGAGTCACATTCGCAGCATGGTTCACCATCAACAGGTGCGGCACAGTTCAAGACCTTTGCCAAGATTCGTGCCGTTGAGGTCTTTCCCGTGCCTCGTGGCCCAGAGAACAAATAGGCCTGGCCCTCGCGGCCATTAATGACGGCATTGCGTAATGCCATGACCACATGGTCTTGCCCGTAGAGCTCAGAGAACTTCCGCGGGCGGAAACGTCGGTACAGGGACTGGGTTGCCATCGAAACGACCCTACCAATGCGGTGCACCGAGGACCGCTGTGTGAAAAGGTGAAACACTCTGCGGGGGTCATTCTTGACTACCGTTTTCTCACACCATGCGTCGCCTCCCTCTCCTTTTCATTGCAGTTGCCTCTGCCATTGCCTTTTCGGCCGCGCCTGCCCATGCCGCTGGCGATAACACCCTTGCTTCATCGAGCCCGGCCGCTGGCGAAGTGGTCACTCTTGCCCCCACCCAGTTACAGCTGAAATTCACTCTGCCCGTCGGCGGGGCCGAAATTGCCTCCCAAATGGGGCTTTCGCTTGCTTGTGAATCCAAACTGACCAATCTCGGGCCCCCGCAGTTATCGGCCGATGGCGTCACGATCTCTGCTGCCCTTACCCAGGTACCTCAAAACGGCTCATGCGTCGTGAATTGGTCGCTTCCCGACGGCAGTGCCGGGTCGTTCAATTTCACTGCTCAGACCCAAGTGACAACTTCAGTTCCCGTCACGGTGCCGGGTGCCCCCGCCACAACTGTTCCCATTGACGGCACAGCAATCGAAGTTGCTCCACCTCGACTTGGCGGCCCAATCGGCCTCATGAAGCTCATTGTTTTCTTTGCGGTCTGCGCCCTCTTCGGCGGATTGATGTTCATCAAACTCGTCTGGCCAGAAGGCGTTGAATATGGCATCACTGAAAAGTATTTCCGTCAAGTCTTAATCATCGCGGGCGCTGCAATTTTTGTACTCATCGTTCTCATGACTGCTCGACAATCAGGTGGTGGAATTGCTTCGTCGATTTCTCCCACCTCATGGGGTCCGCTCTTTGAGACAAATGAGGGTCGCGCAGTTTTCATTCGTCTTCTTGTCGTTGGCGGCCTTGGTTACTACGCGTGGATCACAGAGCGCATTCTTGAACCAACGAATCTTGTTCCCAGCACAGTTCTTCTCGCGCTCATGATGGTGTCATACGGGTTCGACCGCGCAACAGGTCGCGCTGTTGTTTTGGGAATCGCTATTGCGATTCTTCACATGGCGTTCATTGCAATGTGGGTTGGCAGCATCTCAATTATCTGGCGAGTCATTCTTCATGGGCCAGGAGATGTAGACCTGGTCCAAGCTCTTCGCGGATGGTCTCGACTTGTAACCCCAATGACAATTGGCATAGTACTTACTGGTGTTTTTCAAGTATGGCGCATCGACGGCATTAGCTTGATCAACAGTGGCCACGGGCGAGTAGTGCTATTCAAAGTGCTTCTAGTGATTGCAATGTTGTTTGTTAGCGCAGCAGTTCGACAATTCATTTTGCGTGGTATGCAACGTGCGAAATCACTCAATGAAAAAGTTGTGTACCGCCTCAAGCGTCCCGTCGGAATTGAAATGTCATTGAGCATTGTCGTACTTGCAGCATCATCTTGGTTAATGGCAATGCGTCCGCCGTATGTTCTTAACCCTGAAACTGGACCGCGCGTTGAGTACGCAATCGTGCAAGACATGACAGCTAAAGACGATTTCCATGTTCGCTTGTCCATCACTCCTGGTGACGTTGGACCCAACAGAATTCTCATTGAGTTATTCGGACCGTCACGAATTCAGAATTTCAAGATCGCTCTTGTTCCGACAAATCCAAACTTCCCGGGCTACACAATCAATGTCCCCATCACTCGACCAGGGGCTGCACTCGTAGCGCAAGACGCAGGTCTGCAACTTCGTGCGCCAGGTGAATGGACCGCCACCGTCACAGGCGTCACCACCATTGGCGACTTGCCACCAATGACCACCACGTTCATCATCGCCGACGGCACCACCGTGACCACCCAACCAAAGCAGGGCCTGAAGAAGCCGACCACCACGATTGCTGCGGCCACGACTACCAGCTCGATTACCCCAGCCGCTGCCGTCACCACTGTTGCCCCTGCCTCCACCCTCGCGAGCACCACAACCACGGTTCCCGGCCCAATAGCGACAACCACCGTGGTTCCCGCCGCAGGATAATCAGCCATCAGATAGGCGATGAGGCCCCGCCGGCACTAGCGTTTCGCAGGTGACTGATACCTCTGGCTTTTCGATGCAGGACAAAATTGACGACCTTCGGGACCGTCAGCAGCAGGCGATTAACGCCGGAAGCCCTCGCTCGGTCGAGCGCCACAAGGGCAAGGGCAAGTTACTCGCTCGTGAGCGCATTGACTTCCTCTGCGATCCTGGCTCTTTTCATGAACTCGACATGCTTGCCCGCCATCGCGCCCAAGCATCTGGACTTGAAGAGCGCCCATATACAGATGGTGTCATCACCGGATGGGGAACCATCGAAGGTCGCAAAGTATTTCTGTTCAGCCAAGACTTCACCGTCTTTGGTGGAGCACTTGGTGAAGTGTTCGCCGAAAAGATTCACAAACTCATGGACCTCGCACTCAAAGTTGGTGCACCAGTCATTGGTTTGAACGACGGAGCTGGTGCTCGAATTCAAGAAGGTGTTGTATCACTCGCTTCTTACGGTGGAATCTTTTATCGCAACGTGCAGTCGTCGGGTGTTGTTCCACAAATTTCTGTCATCCTCGGACCATGCGCCGGTGGTGCTGTGTACTCACCTGCAATGACTGACTTTATTTTCATGGTGCGCGAATCAAGCCACATGTTCATTACAGGTCCTGATGTTGTGAAGACAGTGACAGGCGAAGACGTAACACTTGAAGAACTCGGTGGCGCAATGAGTCATGCATCAAAGAGTGGTGTTGCAACTTTCGTTTCAGCTGACGAGCAAGCATGTCTTGAAGATGTTCGCTTCTTGTTGTCATTCTTGCCGCAAAACAATCTTGAATCAGCACCAACTGTTGAAACATCAGATGACCCGAATCGTTCATGCCCGATGTTGCGTGACATTCTTCCCGCATCGTCTAACCAGCCGTACGACATGAAGAAAGTCATCAAGGAAGTTGTCGATGATGGCGAGTTCTTTGAATACTTCGAACACTGGGCCAA
>JBBANJ010000010.1:1938-4769 GCA_040402055.1 Ilumatobacteraceae bacterium | reverse complement strand
ACCAGAAGTAGTTTCAATTAGCGACATTGCTTTTGAACCTAAAGCAGGTTTCTGGCTCCGCTTTCTTGCAAACATTTGTGACGGAATCATGGTGTCCCTTGTCAGTATTCCTTTTTCAATCATCTCCGCGTCGACAACCGGCACTCCTGCCGCTTTGTCACAAGCAGCTCAATTCATAGTCTCGTTTTTCGTTTTGGCGTATTGGGTTGGAATGCAAGGTGGTTCACCACTTCGTCGCAAACTTGGAGTATTCATTCTTGATGAAGTTGACGGTTCGTTCATCGGACAACGTCGTGCGGCTAAACGCATCATGATGAGCTGGGTGTCTGGCATCGTTTTCCTACTTGGTTACCTTGCAATGTTGCGTAGCCCTCAAAGCCAAACATGGCATGACCGTGTTGCACATTCAGTGGTGGTGAGGCGATGAATCTCAACGTTGGCACAATCACGCCAATTCCTACTGAAGAAGAAGCTGCTGCAATCGCTGCTGCAGTCACCATGATGTGGCCTCAGTCAATGGTTGCTTCCACGACTGACACAAGCGCCGTATCTGCATGGCGGTTTAGCGGTCGTTGGTGGGTCACCGATGCTGTGTCTCGCAGAGCACGCCCCGGAATCAAATAATGACTTCCGTCAGCGCAACAGAACTCACCACTGTCGCTGACAACCTTGCGGTGTTTCATCACGGGCAACATGTTGTTCGCCATGAAAACTTGCAGCCTGATACTACATACACCGAACACGGAATTGATTTTCGAACACTGCCTCGGCCAGAAGGACAGTTGCTGAGCGTTCTTGCAACCGTGAATGATGTGCACTTTGGTGAAACAGAATGTGGACGCATTGATGACAACCCACTTGGTCCAATTCTCAGTTCACTTCCTGGCGAGCAGCCATACCCCATCACTATGAACGCTGGCGCAATTGCTGAAATCAAGAAGTTGAATCCGAATGTAGTTCTCGTCAAGGGCGACCTCACTGAGGCCGGCACCGACGAACAGTTTGCAGCATTCCGTGAACACTATGAAGGTGCATTCGCAGGCAAGCTGTTTGTTGCTCGCGGAAATCATGACCGGTATCGCGATCAAAATGAATTCGTTGGTGATCAATGGATTCAATTACCAGGCGTTGCCATTGCACTTATTGACACCACAATTCCGATGCAAACCACTGGCCGTATCGACCCACCACAATTCGAATGGCTGAATGATCAGTTGTCTGCATCGACAACTCCGGTCATCATTATGGGCCACCATCAACAATGGACTGAAGGAAAACGAAGCGACGATTATTTTGGTCTTCACCCAGACAGCAGTGAAGCGCTCGACGCTCTCGCTCTGCGTCATGCATGTGTTCTTGCATATACAGCTGGCCACACGCATCGTCATCGCGTTCGCCGCATGCCACGTTCCGGCATTCCCACCATTGAAATTGGTTGCGTGAAAGATTTCCCTGGTTCGTGGGCCGAGTACCGCGTATATGAAGGCGGAGTCATGCAAGTGGTGCATCGCGTTTCTTCACCCGAAGCACTGGCATGGAGCGAACGCTGCCGTCACCTCTACGAAGATTTCGGTACTGACTACGAGAGCTATGCAATGGGTACGCTCGAAGACCGATGCCTGATTCTTCCGCTCCGCTAAACAGCACCTCCGCATTGGCAGGCTTGCGAGTTCTTGATTTGTCAACTGTTCTTGCCGGGCCGAACTGTGCGCGCTATCTCGCAGACTTTGGTGCTGATGTCATCAAGATTGAACGCCCAGACGGCGGAGACAGTTTGCGCAACATGGGATGGCGTGACCCTAAAGACGGCGAAGGTTTGTGGTGGCGACTAGTAAATCGCAACAAGCGAACCATTGCGTTGAACCTCAAAGACGACACAGATCGTGAATTGTTCTTGCATCTCATTGATGACGCAGATGTTCTGGTTGAAAACTTTCGTCCTGGTGTTCTAGAGAAACTTGGTTTTGCACCAGAAGTTCTTCATGCGCGTAATGCCAAGTTGATCATCACTCGTGTTAGCGGTTTCGGACAAGACGGCCCGTACGCAAACCGCCCAGGGTTTGCATCAATCGCCGAAGCAATGTCAGGGCTTGCATCAATCACAGGTGTTCCCGGTGGTGACCCGATGTTGCCACCGTTCGCACTCACCGATGAAGTCACTGGTCTCGTTGCAGCGTTCGCCACCATGGTTGCTCTGTGGTCTGAACAAGGACAAGTTGTTGACGTGTCGTTACTGGAAAGTCTGTTTCAGATACTCGGTCCACTTATGACTGTGTGGCTGACTCGTGGCGAATTGCAACCACGCATGGGTTCATTACTTCCGTACACAGTGCCTCGCGGCGTGTATCGCTGTTCCGATGGATTGTTTGTTGGCATCTCAACATCAAGCGATTCCATTGCAGCACGCGTTGTGCATCTTCTCGGTTTCGATGGTGATGATCGCTTCACAACATTCGCAGGACGAATTGCTAATCGTGAAATCATCGAGGCCGCAATGGAGTCATGGTTTGCACAACGCACTCAAGCAGAAGCGCTTGCAATCTTTCAAGAGATCGAAGCAGCAGCCGGCCCAATTCTCTCCATGGAAGACATCGAAAAGGACCCGCATTACATTGCCCGTCAAGCAGTCATCACAGTTGAGGGGACCCCAATGCAGGGCCTTATTGCTCGTCTTTCTGCCACTCCTGGCGCTGTGAAATGGCGCGGACGCTCCACAGATGCCGATGGTGACGCCATTCGCCGTAACGGCTGGAACTAAGACCCCCAACTCCATCCATTTCGCCTCGTTCACCTAGTGTTCATATGTTCGTTAGGGGAATCACATGGACACC
>JBBANJ010000010.1:0-1838 GCA_040402055.1 Ilumatobacteraceae bacterium | reverse complement strand
TCGGCTCCATTTTGTGCGGAATTGCTCCGTCATCCTTATTGCTAGTTCTTGCCCGACTCGTGCAAGCAATTGGTGGCGCAATGCTCACGCCCGCATCACTCGCACTTGTTCTTCCTGAATTCCCTGTTGAGAAGCGCACCGTTGCCATCGGCATCTGGGGTGCTGTTGGTGGCTTAGCCGCAGCAGCTGGCCCATGCATTGGTGGAGTACTCGTTGACTGGTTGGATTGGCGCTCGCTCTTTTTTATCAACGTTCCTTTTTGCGCCATCACTCTGTACTTGGGTGGCAAAATTCTTCATGAGAGCAAGGATCCAAACGCCACGAAGCATGTCGATCTAATCGGCACCGCTCTGGGTTTGCCAGGGGTCGCTCTTGTAACTCTTGCCGTTGTGCAAAGTGGTGACTGGGGTTACATCGATCAGCGCACGATTGCTGCAATGGCAGTTGGTTGCATTCTTCTTGGGTTATTCATTAAACGTTGCAGCACAACCGAAGACCCACTTCTCGATCTAACTCTTTTCAAGATGCCATTTGTCGTTGCAGCAAACCTCTCCGGTTTCTTTTTCTCCATCGGCTTCCTTGGAATGTGGATGCTGCAAATTCAATGGCTACAAGTTGTGTGGCAATACAGCCCAACAAGATCCGGGCTTGCAACAGCAGCTGGCCCGTTAACTGCTGCAATTCTTGCCGCACCAATGGGACGTCTCGCCGGCAAATGGGGACACGCAAAAGTTTTGTTCATGGGTTCGGTGCTACTAACCACTGGCACCATCGGTTTCAGTTTGTTCCTCGGGCCAACACCACATTTCCTCACGGTCTACTTGCCTCTCATGATTTGTTGTGGTTCTGGAGTTGGTTGCAGCATGTCAGTGCTCTCTAGTAGCGCGACTGCATTCTTGCCACCTGGCAAGTTTGCAATGGGTTCAGCCCTGAACACCACAGGACGACAAATTGGTTCAGCACTTGGTGCCGCATTGGCCTTGTCCCTCACTGCACCAACGATTAACAAACTGATCGCTGGATACGGAGACAAGCCACCGCGCTTGCCCTCGTCATCAGATCTGTTGCCATACCTCACTGCATGGCGCGTGATGGGCGCGATTTATCTCTTCGCCGGCATCGTCATGGTTGTTCTATATAAGAAGCCAACAGCACAACAAATGGCTGAAGCTGGAGCAGTTCAATTCGTGGATTAAAGAATCCCGATTGAACAACTAACGCCAGTGCCACCAATACCGCAGTAACCATTCGGGTTCTTCCCGAGATACTGCTGGTGATACGGCTCTGCAAAGTAATAGTGAGTCAACGGAGCGATCTCTGTTGTGATCTCACCAAAGCCGGCTTCTGTCAATCGCGCTTGATACGCGTCACGTGATTCTTCAGCTGCAATGCGCTGTTCATCGTTCGTATAGTAAATAGCGCTGCGGTATTGCGTTCCCATGTCATTGCCTTGGCGCATACCTTGTGTTGGATTGTGGTTTTCCCAAAACGCACGCAACATGTCCATCAGCGACACGTTCGATGAGTCATACACAGCCATTAATACTTCTGTATGACCTGTAAGTCCTGAACACACTTCTTCGTACGTTGGGTTTGGTGTGTAGCCACCTGCATATCCAACACTTGATGAATGAACGCCAGGCTGTTGCCAGAAAATACGCTCAGCTCCCCAGAAGCAACCCATGCCAACAACAAGTGTCTGCATGTTTTCCGCCCACGGTCCTGTCAGCGACGTTCCCTTTTCAAAATGTGCCTCTGGCACTGGCATCGTCTGATCCGTACGCCCCGGCAAGGCTTGTGCTGGTGTAATCATCCCTGGAGTCTTTCGTCCGAACATG
>JBBANJ010000009.1:46672-49314 GCA_040402055.1 Ilumatobacteraceae bacterium | reverse complement strand
ACAATGACAAAAGAGCAACGCTCGGCTGACATTGGTCTAGGCGGCGATGGAACGCCCACAATGTTTCTCGACCAATACGTCGAAGAACCGGTGTTGCAGGTGCTTGAACGATTAGGTGTGAATGTTCTGTCCGAAGAGATTGGCTGGGTTGACCGCGGCTCAGCAATCACCGCAGTCATTGACCCTGTGGATGGAACAGCAAACTCCGCATCTGGTGTTCCACTATCAGGTTTCTCAGCCGCAATTGTTGTCGATGACGTAGTTGTCGAATCTTTGGTGACCTGGCTTGGAACTAGCTACCGGTGGCATGCTCACCGCGACGACCCAATTGTTAAGAAGACAACCAATCAAACAGTCGTACAGGGTTCATCATTATCCATGTTGCGCCCTCGCCCGACTACATGGCCAGCGTGGTCAACACTCGCTCAACGCGCGGATCGTATGCGAATTTTGGGAACTACAGTGCTTGAAGGCGCTCTCGTTGCTGATGGCGCCATTGATGCGTTTTGTGATCCGGGTGGAGATATTCATCGCATCGTTGACCTTGCAGCAATCGCGCTGATTGTAGAAAAGTCAGGTGGATACGTTCGAGATATTCACGATCGTCCGTTTACATTTGATCCTGATTTGTCAAAACGATGGAGTGGCGTTATTGCAAACACACGCGAACTTGCCGACGAAATTGTTGAGACGATTACTTCACAGAAGTAATCGCGGAGCGAGTGATGCTCCACACGGAGCCCACTGCGAACACAATCAAAATGCCGCTCACTAAGAATGGTGCGCTAATACCCACGTGGTCAAATAATGCGCCGGCAGCCACTGGGCCCGCGACACGACCGAATGCTGCCGTGCTTTGTTGATATCCGATTGCTTCACCACGACGTTCAACCGGAGCAAGTTCTGCAACCAATGCCCCACCCGACGGACCAGAAACGCCTTGTCCGAGCGACAGCAAAAACAATGCAACGAACAACATCGGCCATGTGGTGGTGATGCCGAGAAGAAGAAGCCCTACTGCAACTAATGACAAACCAATGCGTAGCAGTTTTCGCGAACCAAGTTTTTCTGTGAGCGGACCAATGAGTCCGCCTTGAACTGCAACCAATGTGACGCCAACAAATACGAACACAATTGATGCGGATCCTTCAGTGAAACCAAATTGCTTCTGACCCCAGATTGAAAATGTTGCTTCAAATCCGGCAAAGCCGAGCATTGAGAGAAACCCGACTAGAGCGAATCGTTTGAGAGCGGGAGATAGCGCACTTCCCCGTTGATGTTTCTCGGTGATATGCGAAGTGTCTGGTTTTGTTTCTGGCAACCGAATCATGGCGGCAACTGCATTCACCGCTGCAATGGAACCGGCCAAGTAAAACGGCACGTGTGGGCCACCGAGCGCGGCAAGACCACCGAGCGCCGGCCCAACAACAAAGCCAATACCAAATGCTGCCCCCATCATTCCCATAAGGCGTGCACGTTGTTCCGGCGGAGCGATATCAGCAACCGCGCCTTGCGCTACAGCAACACTGGCTCCGGATGCACCGTCAAGTATTCGGCCGAGAAAGAGAACCCACAAAGCGCCAGCTGCACCGGTGACAAAACTGCCGACTGCCGTACCAATGAGAGAAAAAACAAT
Organism: Ilumatobacteraceae bacterium; assembly: GCA_040402055.1. GTDB lineage: Bacteria > Actinomycetota > Acidimicrobiia > Acidimicrobiales > Ilumatobacteraceae > UBA2093. The sequence continues at coordinate 47,678 of JBBANJ010000009.1, read as the reverse complement.
GACCGGCTTGCGACCGACCTTGTCTGAGATACGTCCGAGAATTGGCGCAAACACCATTTGAGCAATAGAGAAGGAAGCAAACATAAGGCCGACTTGCAAGCCATTTGCGCCGAATCGTTCCGCATAACGTCCCAGAATTGGCACAACGATGCCAAAACCAACTAGGTCGAGTGCAACGGTGGTCCAAATTGTCCAGTAGCCCGCCGGCATTGGCGTGCGTTGTTTCTTAGCCACGTCGGATGCGCGTCCCGTCTTTTGATGTCTCGACAACATAGCCGAGTGACTGCAGTTCATCGCGCAAAGCGTCTGCAGTTGCAAAATCTTTTGCTTTGCGTGCTGCATCAAGCGCAGTGCCCTTGGCGACTATGTCTGCATCGATGTCATCACCAAGTGACAGTTCAAGACCAAGTGCACCGAGTATTTCAATGACGGCTGCACGCACTGACGCGACAGTCGCAATGTCCCCGGAATCCATGGCGGTGTTGGCACGACGCACAGAATCAAATACCAACGCCATTACGGTTGTTGTATCAAGATCGTTGTCCATCGCGGTAGTGAACTGCGAAATAACTAGTGGGTCTGGTCTTCCGTTGCTATGCGCTGCAGTACGTGCTGCAAAAGAATCAAGGCCTGCAAGCGCAGAAACACAGGCATCAATGTTCTCTTCACCAACTCGTGTCGGTGAGCGGTAATGCGTCTGCAACAACAACATGCGATACGCGCGAGGGTCATACTTTTCAAGTAAATCAATGAGATTCAATACATTGCCAAGACTCTTCGACATCTTTTCGCCTTCGATGTCAACAACAAATCCGTTGTGCATCCAATGGTTTGCAAATGTCTTACCTAATGCAACAGCTTGTGCGCGTTCATTTTCATGGTGTGGGAAACGCAGGTCTGCACCACCGCAATGAAGATCAAAACCTTCCCCCAATAAATCGAGACTCATTACGACACATTCACTGTGCCAACCTGGTCGACCATCGCCCCATGGTGAAGACCATGA
>JBBANJ010000009.1:0-46572 GCA_040402055.1 Ilumatobacteraceae bacterium | reverse complement strand
CTGACCGACCCCGGCTGGCGCAGAGCCAGAGGTTTCACGCTTTGCGTGGCGGTGTCGTAGAGGTTCAGCACTCTGACAAGCCTACGATTTAAGTCCTATGTCCGGTGTCCCTGAGAAGCCCTCCCTCGAAAATGTTGAGCCAAAGTGGATCGCGGCATGGAACCAGAACGCCACCTATGCCTTCGACAGGTCGGCGACCCGAGACAATGTCTTTTCTATTGACACGCCACCACCCACGGTTAGTGGTTCATTGCACATGGGTCACGTGTTTTCCTATACCCATACAGACACCGTGGCTCGTTTCTGGAGAATGCGCGGCAAGAGCGTGTTTTACCCAATGGGCTGGGACGACAACGGACTGCCTACAGAGCGACGCGTACAGAATTACTACGGAGTGTCATGCGATGCATCAGTTGCGTACGTAGCCAACTTCCAACCACCGTTTCGTGGTGACCCGCCGAAAGATCATCGTGCTGTTCCTATTTCGCGTCCGAACTTCATTGAGTTGTGCGAGGAACTCACAGCAGAAGACGAAAAAATCTTCGAAGATTTATTCCGTCGTCTCGGGCTATCGGTCGACTGGTCATTGCTGTACACAACAATTGAAGACCGCTCACGTCGTGCAAGTCAACGTGGCTTCTTGCGCAACCTTGCGCGCGGCGAAGCGTACACACAAGAAGCACCAACATTATGGGACGTTGATTTCCGCACTGCAGTTGCACAAGCTGAATTAGAAGACCGTGATCGTCCTGGCGCGTATCACACCATCGCGTTTCACAAGTCAGACGGTTCCGGCGATGTTCTGATTGACACAACACGTCCAGAGCTTTTGCCTGCATGTGTTGCACTTATTGCACACCCTGATGACCCGCGTTACCAGCCGTTGTTTGGAAAAACAGTTCGTACCCCATTGTTCAATGTTGAAGTACCAGTGTTTGCTCACCCGCTTGCACAGATTGATAAGGGCACAGGAATAGCAATGTGCTGTACGTTCGGCGACCTTACTGACGTCATTTGGTGGCGCGAACTGCAATTGTCGATGCGTGCAATTATTTCGCGCGACGGCCGCATTGTTACTGACGCGCCAAATGGTCTCACAGACCCTGCCGGTCTTGCGCACTATGCATCACTTGTAGGAAAGTCTGCCAAGCAAGCACAAACTGCAATTGCAGCAATGCTCGCCGCATCTGGCGAAATGATTGGTGAACCTCGCGCGATTACGCACCCTGTGAAGTTTTACGAAAAGGGCGATCGCCCTCTAGAAATTGTCACCAGTCGTCAGTGGTACATCCGCAATGGCGGACGTGATGCTGCACTTCGCGATGCACTACTCGAACGTGGCGCTGGGTTGCATTGGTTACCTGATCACATGCGTCATCGCTATTCAAACTGGGTAGAAGGCCTCAACGGTGACTGGCTTGTTAGTCGTCAACGTTGGTTCGGCGTGCCAGTACCCGTGTGGTATCCGCTTGATGCACAGTGCGAAACATTGCACGATTCACCAATCGTTCCTGATGAATCGCTTTTGCCTATTGATCCGAGCACGGATGCACCAGCTGGTTACACAGAGGCTCAACGTGGGAAACCAGGCGGCTTCATTGGTGATCCTGATGTCATGGACACATGGGCCACGTCTTCACTAACGCCGCAGATTGCCGGCAAGTGGCAAGACGACAACGATTTATTTGACCGCGTGTTCCCCTTTGATGTGCGCCCGCAAGGCCACGACATCATCCGTACTTGGTTGTTCTCCACCATGGTTCGTTCACACTTCGAACATGATGTTGCCCCATGGTCGCATGTCGCATTATCGGGTTGGATTCTTGACCCAGACCGCAAGAAGATGTCGAAATCCAAGGGCAATGTTGTAACGCCAGCTGATTTGTTTGATTCATATGGAAGTGATGCCGTACGTTACTGGGCTGTCGGCGCTCGCCCGGGCGTTGACACTGCGTTCAGCGAAGATCAAATGAAGGTTGGTCGCAAGTTGGCAACCAAGTTGCTCAACGTTTCAAAGTTTGTACTTGGTATTGGCGAATTAGCGGATGACGTTGTTCCTACGGAAGCAATTGATATTGCAATGTTGCACCGCCTTGCTGGTGTTGTTGACGAAGCAACTAAAGCATTCGAAGAGTTCGACTACGCGCGCGTGCTCGAGCGCACGGAAGAATTCTTCTGGTGGTTCTGCGATGACTATGTAGAACTTGTAAAGACTCGCGGATATCTCAGCCACACTGAAGAAGGAGCCATGTCGGCTCGTGCTGCATTGCGTCGCGCTCTCTCAACCTTGCAACGACTCCTGGCGCCACTTCTCCCCTTCGTCACTGAAGAGGTATGGAGCTGGTGGCAGTCAGGCTCAGTGCACCAATCGCAATGGCCAACAACAGCAGCACTGACAGATGGACTGAAGGGTGGACCGAATGAGGCGTTACTTGATGCCATCTGCAGCGCCATCGGTGTCATCCGCCGAGCAAAGACTGAAGCCAAAGTAAGCCAACGAGCCGTGGTCACCGAGGCGTTGTTTGTCACAAGTATCGATGCCGCATCTGCCATCACTGCCGGCTGGGCCGACATTGCTGATGCGGGTTCAGTCGAAAAGTGGAGCATCTCCACCGCAGACACGAACGAGATCACGGTGAACGTGACCCTCGCGCCCAATATTCAACAGGTCTAGCCTCAGCGACTGTGGCAGACCCACGCGCGCAACTACGGTGTAAGGGTCATGTCAGATGAAATCACCTCTCCCCACCACTCTGGCAAACACCGAGTTTTTCTCCTTGCAAATCTCACGCTCGCGGTACTGACAATTCTTTCTGGCTCAGGTCTGCTGTATGCAAACTGGAAACTGAACAACCGCAAAGTTGTCACCATCGATTCGGTTGACCCCAATGCCAACGGATTTGATTTGCCAATCGGTGACCTGCGAGCCAAGAACTTTTTAATCACTGGCTCCGACAACAACGCATGCATCGCCAAAGATTCACCGTATGCGGGTGGCTTCGGAAAGCGCAGCACATTTGGCGAACGCAGCGACTCAATCATGGTGATCCGTGTTAACCCCATCGACAACCAGGCTGCGGTTCTTTCCTTTCCACGAGACATGTGGGTAACACAAGCCGGTTCAACTCGCCATGGGCGCATCAACACCAACTTCGACAAGAAGAACCCAAATCGCCTGATTCGCACAATCAAAGAGAACTTCGGTATTTCCATCGACCATTACGTCAACATTGACTTTTGTGCGTTCAAGGAAGTTATCGACGCTGTTGGTGGTGTCCGCGTTCCATTTGCGAACAAAGCTCGAGACAATCGCACTGGATTCAAAGTTCTGAAAGCAGACATCTGTTACACCTTTGAAGGTGACCATGCACTTGCATACATGCGTTCACGTCATTACCAGTGGTTTGACCCAGCTCTTCAAAAATGGCGCACAGACCTATCATCAGACTGGGGCCGCATTGCGCGCCAACAAGACTTCATGCGTCGTCTTGTGAAGAAGGCCCTAGATAAGGCACGCACTAATCCACGTGTAGCAACCGGGATTCTGAATGCAGCCTTGAAGAATGTGATTACCGATGATCGCCTCAATGCATTGACTGTTCTGCAATTGGGTCAGGCCATGAAGAACTTTGATGCAAACACAATGGGCAGTTACACCATGCCAGGAATTGGCCAAGTGATTGACAAAGCAGCAGTCATTGTGCCTGATTTCGAAAGTGACCAGTCAAAGAAAATTCTGTCGGTATTCCAAGGTAAGGCAAGTTTGTCCACCACTTTGAAAAAGACTTCAAGCATTGCCCCTCCTGCAGAATTTACTGAACTCGCTTCAGTGATAGCGACCACATCTGTAATGCGACTAGCGATATCAAAACCTGCGGCGGCAACAACTACCAGCACAACGACAACAACAGTTCCCGCTGTTGTGATTCAACAAGAGACTAAGGGGATCGTTCCGGTTGACGACCCCAACTGCCAGTTCTAGTTATTCAAGTACTCGCGCGAGTACTTCTGGTATCTCACTTGGCCCATTCACCAATGCAATGCGTGCGCCAATGCGATCTGCAAAGGCTTGTGCCTCGTCATGATCTTCTGCTGGTGCAATAACAATCACTTCATCCATACTCATTGCGGCTGCTTCAGCATCACCATCAACAGTGGCACGGCAATCTGAGAGAAGAATTGCGACGCGCCGGCCAGCTCGTGAGCGAGACAGTTGTTGTTGCCCAGCAATCAGTGCACCAGCCAAGTCTGTTGTGCCGTGACCTCGCAATGTCAACACATCGTTAATGACTCGCTCGCTTGACTTAGGAACATCTTGTGATTTTGCAACCACGACATCTTTTCCGAATGCAATAACGCTGTAATCCTCTGGGCACCGACTTGCGATAGCGCCAGTGGCAACGGCGGAAGTAGCAAGCGGCTTGCCACCCATTGATCCACTGCGGTCAAGAAGCAAACAGAACGCGGTTCCGGGCTTTCTCCAACCACGAATGCGCAGACGTTCCGGATCAAGTGCAATTCCGTTACGCGCTTCACTGATGGCATCAAGGCTTGCGTCGATATCGATATCGCCTGCATCGGGGCGATACGCCTGTTCTTCCATCTTTCCAACGCCGTGTGGTCGTGTGCGGCCGCGATTTCCGATATCAAGCATCAGACGCCCCGCGAGCTGTTGCGCAAGCGCACGTAAAGCAGGATCAGTTGCACCAGTCAAGTCGGCAAGCATGCCCAACATTTCATCAGGGCTGTTCTGCATTGCTTCGTCAACAGCAACTTCATCAAGTTCGCCAACTTCTGGCGAAATGTTTTCGAAATTCTCATGGCGAGAAAGATCACGACGCGACGTGGTTCGCTTCCCTGCTTCAGCGACAGCTTGATCCGCTTCGTCGCCTTCTTTCGTTAGCGGGAGGTCGTGTCCGCCCCTATCGGGGCCGTCACTTTTCCCCCGTTGGCGTCCCCTTCGGTTCGACCAAACACGTCTTGCCAGATTTCAGTAACGATTTCTTCAGCGGTGCGCACGCTTCCTTCGCGTACTCGCACACGGCCAGACAATGCAACTAGCGCAGAATCAACTCCGACACTCGGGTTTTCGATATTTGCTTCACGAAGTTCTGCCAACGACACTGCGACCTTTGCAAAGTCCACAGCACCACGAACCGACGAACCGACGCGTAGGTCAGCGTGTGATCGCGTACGGCGCACGACAGTTACGGCTTTCCCCAGCCACACATCAGAAACGCCCGAACCTTCAGTGTTACGACGAACAATTGCAATCTCGTCTTCCGCAGACTGATATGACATAGATACTCGACACACGCGGTCGTACACAGCACTCGAAATTCGGGCGGTACCGACGGCATCGAATGGGTTCATTGCAGCCACCATGCGGAAACCGTGAGCTGCCACTACACGACCGAGGCGCGGAACATTTAGTTCGCCTTCGCTCATGACCGTGATGAGAACGTTCAAGGTTTCTTCTGGGATGCGGTTGATCTCTTCGATGTAGAGAAGTGATCCGTCACGCATTGCACTAACCAATGCGCCATCAACGAAGATGCTTGGGTCGTATCCATCATTCAGTACTCGCGCTGGGTCGAAGTGACCAACGAGACGTGCTGGTGTGAGTTCGGCGTTACCTTCAACGAATTCAAAACCGATGCCAAGGCCTTGGGCCACTGCACGCAACAAGGTTGATTTACCGGTGCCTGGAGGGCCTTCCAGTAAAACGTGGCGGTCAGCAGCAAGGGCAGCAAGAACTAGCTCCACTTCACGGGTACGTCCGACGACTTGAGTTGAGAGCGCCGTGCGCAATGACGACTTAGTCATTGACTATGACACCACGAATGTTTTCGCCTTCACGCATTGCACGGTAACCCTCGTTGATTTCATCAAGCGTGTAACGCTTCGTGATGAGTTCATCAAGTTTGAGGTCGCCTACGCGATACATGTCGAGCAACTTTGGAATATCTGCACGTGGGTTTAGGCTGCCAAAGATGGTGCCTTTCACTTCTTTGTTCCACATTGCGAGTTGGAACAAGTTTATGTCTGCACTGGTTTCATCCATTGGTGAAATTGCGGTAACAACACATGTGCCGCCCTTGCCCACCATTGTCATTGCTTCACCCATCATGTCGCCATGAAGAACGCCAGGGGTCATGATGACTCGATCAGCCATTTCGCCCCATGACAATTCATTGAGGTGAGGAATTGCTTCAGCCATTGATGCGTACGTGTGCGTAGCACCGAACTCCATGGCCTTTTCACGTTTGAACTCAACAGGGTCAATAGCAATGATGCGCTTTGCACCAGCCATACGAGCACCCTGCACAGCGTTGATTCCGATGCCGCCGATTCCCACAACAACCACAGTGTCGCCAGGTTGGGTATCAGCGCGGTTCGTAGCAGAACCCCAACCTGTTGCAACGCCGCAAGAAACGAGCGCTACACAGTCAAGTGGCAAATCTTTTTCAACTTTGATTAAGGATGCTTCAGCAACAGTGGCGAACTCAGAAAATGTTCCAAGTTTTGCCATCAGCTTCACAGGGCGGCCATCTTTCACATGATGACGATGAGTGCCATCTGTAATCATTCCGCCGGTAAGAGTACCTGCGCCCAAGTTGCACAAGTTCTGACGACCAGTTGAGCAGTAACGACAACGACCACATGATGGAACGAAACTTGCTGACACATGGTCACCCACTTGCAAGGTTGTGACACCTGGCCCAAGTTTTACAACTACACCAGCACCTTCGTGCCCACCAATAAATGGGAAGAAGTCATCGACACCCATCATGGCCAACAGTTCCTTCGGGGGAACCATGTCGCCAGTGACGAAATGCTCGTCTGAGTGGCACATGCCGGCCACTTTCCAATTCACCAATACTTCATTGGCTTTTGGATCATCAACTTCGATTTCTTCAACCACCCACGGTTGATCAATCCCGTACAAAACTGCTGCGCGTGACTTCATTGTTGTTTCCCCCTGGAATAGTGAACCATTTCTGGCCGTTGTGATTTAGTAGATCAAAACTCCGCGGATATTTTTGCCATCACGCATGTCTTGGTAGCCCTCGTTGATGTCTTCAAGCTTGTATGTCTTTGTGACAAGGCCATCAAGATCAAGTTGACCTTCGCGGTACAAACCAAGAAGTTTCGGAATGTCTGCACGTGGGTTACCTGAACCGAACAATGAGCCAACAAGTTGCTTTTCCATCAATGTGAGGTCAAGAAGGCTCATGTTTGCGCCGCCCATTTCAAAAGCTGGGTGAATGTTGGTAACAACAACACGGCCGCGCTTTGCAGCAAGTGCCATCGCTTCGCCAATCATTTGTCCGTTACCGACGCCCATTGTCATGATGACTTTGTTCGCCATGGTTCCCCATGTGAGATCTTGCAGCAATGGCAATGCTTCGGCCATAGATGACGCTGTGTGCGTTGCACCGAACTCCATAGCCTTTTCGCGCTTGAACTCAACAGGGTCGATTGCGACGATGCGCTTTGCACCCGCAAGGCGAGCACCTTGAATTGCGTTGGCACCGATACCGCCAACACCAACAACAACGACTGTGTCGCCAGGAGCCACGTCAGCTGCATAGACAGCAGATCCCCAACCGGTGACAACACCACAACCAAGAAGACATGCCTTTTCTAATGGCACGTCTTTTTCGATTTTGATGCACGAAGCTTCGTTAACAACTGTGTGCTTGGCGAACGTTCCGAGCATGCACATGAGTGTGAGGTCTTTGCCGCCAGCATGATGGCGAGATGTGCCATCGGTAACCTGCAAGCCAAGGCCCATGAGCGCACCAAGGTCGCACAAGTTCTGGTGTCCAGTTGAACAGCTTGGGCAACGACCACATGACGGGATAAACCCGAACACCACGTGGTCCCCGACTTCAAGCCAGCTGACTCCTTCGCCAACAGCTTCAACAACTCCGGCGCCTTCGTGGCCACCAATGATTGGCAATGCGAATGGCAAGTCGCCCGTAGTGAGGTGTTCGTCTGAGTGGCACATGCCTGAGGCGGCAATCTTGACCAAGACTTCGCCGGCTTTCGGCGCATCGAGTTCAATTTCTTCGACGCTCCACGGAGCGTTTACTTCCCACAGAATTGCAGCGGTTGTCTTCATGGAAGCCCCTTTGTTCGGCTGCCAGGTATCTGGCAGGGTCTCCTCCGAGATTACTCAATCTGACCACATATTCTCTAGTGGGCTCTGTGGCGGGTACTCTCGTAGACATGGATAAGGACACCACCCCACAGTCAGTACCCGAGCAGGCCTCAGCCAGCGTGGAAAGCCCCATCGTCGAGGAACTTCTCGTCGAGGAGATTTCCATCGACGGCATGTGCGGCGTCTACTAACTAGCTCGCTCACTCATGACAGTCACGCTTGAGTCCTCGTGCGAACTGCACCCTCAAGTCGCGATCCGGCCTGAACCGTTTGGTGCGCTCGCTTACCACTACGGCAACCGCCGCTTAGTTTTTCTTCGCCACCCAGACATTGTGCGTGTTGTCAAGACAATGGGTGATCATCCATCCTTGCGCGACACGTTTGTTGCTGAAGGCGTTGCCGAATCACGGTGGCCCTCATTCATTGAAGCTCTTTCTTCTCTTACTACATCGGAGATAATTCGTGTCCTCTCATAGCCTCGGCCAACAAATGAAGCAGGGGCTTGATGCTCCGATTTGTCTCACATGGGAACTGACATACGCATGCAACTTGGCGTGCGTACATTGTTTGTCCAGCAGCGGACAACGCGACGACCGTGAATTGTCAACTGAACAAGCGAAGGCCGTTCTCGATGAACTCGCAGCGCTACAAGTTTTCTACATCAACATCGGTGGTGGTGAACCAATGATTCGCCGTGACTTCTTTGAAATTGTTGAACATTCGATTGCTAACAACATTGGCGTCAAGTTCTCCACGAACGGCGCGTTTATTGACAAGAAAAATGCAGAGCGTCTCACCGCAATGGATTATCTCGATATTCAAATCAGTCTTGACGGCACAGATGCAATTACAAACGACGCGGTACGCGGCGAGGGTTCATACGACACTGCAATTCGCGCGATGGACAACTTAAAGGCTGCCGGTTTTGGTCAGTTCAAAATCTCAGTAGTCGTGACACGTCATAACGTTGATCAACTCGATGCATTCAAGGCCCTTGCTGATTCATATGGTGCGCAACTTCGCATTACGCGTTTGCGTCCAGCAGGGCGAGGCGCAGACACATGGGATGAACTTCACCCCACAAATGCTCAACAACGACAGATCTACAACTGGTTGCTTGCACATGGAGAGAATGTTCTCACTGGCGACTCGTTCTTCCACCTCAATGCATTTGGTGAGTCACTGCCAGGTTTGAACTTGTGTGGTGCTGGCCGAGTGGTGTGCCTCATTGACCCAATCGGCAACGTGTACGCCTGCCCATTTGTTATTCATGACACGTTCAAAGCCGGCAATGTTCTTGAAGATGGTGGATTCACTCACGTATGGCGCGAATCAGATCTATTCACTGAATTACGCGAGCCGCAAAGCGCTGGTGCATGTGCATCATGCGGAGCATTTGATGCCTGCCAGGGCGGCTGTATGGCCGCCAAGTTCTTCACCGGCCTTCCGTTAGATGGCCCAGACCCCGAATGCGTAACTGGGCATGGCGAAGTGCTCTTGCCTTCAGTTCCCGTCTCGCTTGTCCCTCGTCCGTCCATGGACCATTCAAAGCCAGCGCGAACTCTCATAAAGAGTAAAGTTTCTACGTGAATTCTTTTGTCGCAGCAGCTGCGATCATCATCGCGTATTTCTGCGGCACCTTGCCCATAGCAATTCTGATTGCAAAGTCAAAAGGTATTGACATCACAACATTCGGTTCTGGTAATCCCGGAGCGAGCAATGTTGCGCGAGCACTAGGCACCAAGTACGGCATTTGTGTTTTTGCCGGTGATGCCCTCAAGGGCGCACTTCCCGTTGCCACGATGTTGTCGAATCGCCCGATCGCATACGCATGTGCCGCTGCATCGGTTCTTGGCCACGTATTCCCCGTGACTCGGAAATTCAAAGGCGGTAAAGGCGTGGCGACTGCTGGTGGAAGCTTGTTGCCGCTCCACCCCTTCCTGGTTATTGGTGCAGCCCTGACATGGCTTCTTGTGACGAAAATGACAAAGAAAGCATCAATTGCATCGATCGCAATTGTCCCTGTCTTGGTTCTCGCGTTCATTATGAGTGGAACACCAGGGTGGGAAATTTTCTCCCTCGTTGGCATTGGTGCCTTGGTTGAAATTCGACATGCATCGAACATCAAACGTCTTTTATCCGGTACCGAACCCCCTGTGACAGGTTCAACCGTCTAACCTCCACTCGTGCTTTCATTTCTCGATACTTTCTTTAATTGGCTCGAGCATTATTCCGGATCGCCATGGTTCTACCTAGCAATTTTTGCGATAGCACTACTTGATTCTGTTCTTCCTGTCGTTCCCAGTGAATCACTAGTCATTATTGGCGGAGTAAGCGCCGGACTGCATCAACTGCACTGGTCGTTAGTAATCGTTGCAGCTGCTGTTGGCGCTTTTGCCGGAGACAACATCAGTTACCAAATCGGAAATCAATTCTCTGGTGCATTACGCAAGAGATACGAACGAAGTGCAAAAGGTCAGCGTCGACTGCAGTGGGCACACGAACAAATTCAGCTACGCGGAGGCGAACTGCTGATCACTGCGCGTTTCATTCCTGGTGGACGCACACTTCTCACTCTCAGTTGCGGCATCACTAATCAAGAACGTCGTTGGTTCATGAAATGGATTGCTATTGCTACTCCAATTTGGGCAATGTATGGAACCCTTCTCGGCTTTATTGGTGGTCGCTCGTTTCAAGACAACCACACAAAAGCGTTTCTCGTTGCCTTCTCTATAGCTATTGGAGCAACCGTGTCTTTGGAATTGATTCGACATTTTCGTCATCGTTTCGGGTCATCCGCAACACCTCTGAACAAATAACATGACGACCACACGTCTAAGCACCTCTCATTCATGCGTCTTGTTGTTGCCCCTTGGTTCATTTGAACAACACGGGCCACACTTGCCTCTCGACACAGACACCATCATCATTGAGTCGGTTATTGCCCATGCGTTGCAAGACAGCAGCATCCGCCCGAATTCTTTTGTAACTGCCCCAACTATTGGAATTTCAGCAAGTGATGAGCACGCCGGATTCCCCGGAACGCTCAGTACGGGCACAGAGGCACTCGTGCAATCGGTCGTTGCTATTTGCCGATCTGCATCATGGGCACAAGGCGTGTGCATTGTGAATGGACATGGCGGGAATGCAGATGCACTCGTACGTATTAGTTCAGCCCTGACATACGAAAAGATTCAGTACTCAATGTGGTCACTGCCGTCTTATGACGGTGCTGATATGCACGCAGGGCACACGGAGACTTCAGTAATGATGCACGTGGCTCCTGACACAGTTCATACTGATCGCATCGAACGTGGAGCTGTTGGAGACGCTTCTGATCTTGTGGCGCAGATGCGCACCAGCGGTGTCGTGGGCGTGTCCGACAATGGTGTTCTCGGTGACCCAACCACGGCGACCAAAGAACATGGCATTGCCGTAATGAATTTGTATTCATCGAGTCTTACTGCACACCTTGTAAAACTTTCCACTGAGTGGCTTGGTGATTCTTAATGACAAACATGTTTGTTACTGACGATCAATGGTTTCGCTCTCGTAAAGGCAACGGCGTCCTTGCTGGTTCTCCACTCACTTACTTTGGCGTCACCGATGCAGGATCAAAAATTCTGGATGCAATTGAAACCAATTCCGGGCTACCACAAAATCACGGGCAGTTAACAGAACGATTGCTGGCTACGGGTGCAGTTCACCCTGTTCCGAACAACACTGCAGCGCACAGTGATATTACGGTTGTCATACCTGCGTTTATTGTTGACGTGAAATCGCATGCCTATCTACAGGAACTTGTTGCGGCACTTGTTGGCCTGACAATAATCATCGTGGATGACGCATCGCCTCACCCCATAGACATAGATGGCGTGCGTGTAATTGGACACGACACAAACAGAGGGCCAGCAGCCGCCCGCAATACCGGCATCGCTGCTGTCACAACAAAAGTGGTTGCTTGCGTTGACACCGACGTCATGGTGACAACAGAACAACTCGCAACACTTGCTGCATACATCGTTGATTCTCAAACAGGTGCAGTTGCCCCCCGTATTACATGCGTGAATGATGGAACCTTCATCGGCGAATTTGAGTCTCACCATTCCCCTCTTGATCTCGGCTCCGTTCCAGCCCTTGTTCGCCCAATGTCACGCGTGTCATATCTGCCTGCAACTGTTCTGGTCTGTGACGTGGAATCGCTACGCGCAGTTGGTGGATTTGATGATTCAATCCGAATGGGCGAAGACGTTGATCTGGTATGGCGATTTATCGAGAACGGAATTGCTTGTCGTTATGTGCCAACGATTGAATGCCCGCATAGAACGCGTCAATCCATGCGCAAAATGCTCAAACAGCGTTATGACTACGGCACTAGTGCTGCATTGCTCGATGCCCGTCACCCTCGCGCAGCATCACCGTTACGCGCTCATGCTTTACTACTGACTACGGCAATAACTGTGTTGATGGGCTACATCTATTTTGCAATTATTTTTGTTGTGCCAACCATGGCGTATTTCGTAGTGTCATTGCGTTCAACTTCTATTCCCATTAGAACTCGCACACAACTTGCATGGAAAGCTCTTACCAGTACCACTCGCTTACTTGCCCGCGCCATCATGCGGGCGTGGTGGCCATTATTTTTTATCGCATCGCTCGTGTCCTTGCGTCTCGGTGCGATGTTTACGTTCAGCGCTTTTGTCCCGCCAATAGTCGGACTAATGCGTAACAAGCCAGGCCACCCCATTCGTTATCTCGTCATGCGCATTCTTGAAGGCATGGCATACGGAACAGGTGTATGGGCGGGCGCTCTACGTGCACGTTCGTTGCGATGCTTGTTGCCGGTAATTACCGTGCGGCGCTCAGTCGCGCGCTGATGTCATTGCAGTCTTCACAGACAGATTGAGGAATCACTCCCCATCGCATAAGACGAGAAAAGATTGCACATCCCAGGCAGAAGCCAACGAATGCTTCTAGGGATGCAGCGCCGGCCAACATTGCAATGACAACACGTGACGCGGTGTGTAGATCAAGAATCCACAAAACTGATCCGGCGACTGAAAAAGCTGCGCCGATACCTTGAGCAAATCGCTTAGGTGGACCAGCTACAAGAACATGATCGCGCTTAATGCGCGGAGTAATTACCTGCGTTGAAATACGACCAAGTGGGCTGAGAAACGGGCCTGTAAGGACTCGAGCAATGAACCCGTATGTCAATGGCACAAGTACCCACGGGTTTCCTGTGGCGACAAACAGAACACTCATTAGAACAGCACCCGTGGCCACAATGCGGGCCGACGTTTCATTCACCGGATTGGGAAACCCAAATACTTTTGCCATAACCCCACGCTATGACCTAATTCCCGACTGAACAACTCGGGAATTGGTCTCCCGAGTACGGTACTGGGGGTGACCATTCGACTCACCGTCCGCAGAGCTGACTGGCTAGCCCATGTTCATGGCGTAGCTGATGCAACCCCTGGCCTTGTTCCGGTCGTGAAGGGCAATGGCTACGGCTTTCGACGCTGGAACCTCATGGAGATTGCTGGCGAGTTATCTCGTGAAGTTGCTGTAGGAACAGTGTTCGAAGTTCGTGACACACCTTCGCATCTAACGCCAATCGTTTTGACTCCAACAATGACTGCACCACCGAAGAATCTGCCGATGAATACCGTGCTGACGGTAGGCAGCCCTCACCATGTTGTTGCTCTCACTCGAGCCCAATGGCGCGGCGATGTCATTGTGAAGTTGCAATCATCTACAAAACGGTTCGGTGTTGCGCTTGCAAACTTGCAGCCACTGCTTTCCGATATTGCTGACGCACAATTCACTATTCGCGGTTTTGCCATTCACCCGCCGATTGCCGGCGATATGGCAGCTCACATCGCTGACATAACACAATGGTTGGACCACATTGATCCCTCGTTGCCCGTGTACATCAGTCATCTTGATCCCGCTGCATACGCCGCGCTGCGTCGCGATTATCCATCGCGAGAGTTTCGTATGCGACTCGGTACATCACTGTGGCACAGCGATAAATCCACCATGCATCTGACGGCGGACATCGTTGACCATCACCCAGTGGAATCAGGCTCTTTGGCTGGTTATACGCAGGTCCCGATCAAGGGTCCTGGTGAAATAGTGATAGTTGGGTGCGGAACAGCTCACGGGGTCTCGTTACTTGATGACGGCCGTAGTCCGTTTCATTTTCAGCGGCAGCGGCTCAACATGCTGGAGACACCACATATGCATATCTCCATGTTGTTCGTTGCGCGTGGTCGACCCATACCAAGTATCGGAGAATGGATCGACGTACAGCAGTCGCTCACAAAAGTGCAAGTTGATTTATTGCAGTGGTCATAAGAGCACTTAGGCAGTAGAAATTATTGTGGTGTAGTAGCCATGCGGTTGAGACCGCGCCATCCAACTGCTGCTGCGCCGATGAGTCCACCTTGATCAGCCAAGCGAGATGGAATGATTCGTGCACCGCGAGAAAATTCAAGTCCACAAAGTTCATCGAGCGTGCGTTGAGCCGAATTAAAGAATGTTGCGCCGAACCCGAGCGCAACGCTTCCACCTACACATACAAGTTTTAGATCAAGAAGATTGCACACTGAGGCAACACCACGACCAACGAGCCGTCCGGTACGCACCATAATCTCGTACGTTGGCTGCGTCGGCGAGCGACCAGTAATGGCCTCAATTGCCGGGCCAGACGCTTCGGCCTCAAGACACCCACGACCTCCACAGGCACATCTGCGGCCATTTGGCTCCACAACCACGTGCCCTATATGGCCCGCATTGCCACTGGCGCCTTCTAGCAGTTGCCCATTCAGAACAATTCCGCCCCCGACTCCGGTGGACACCACCATGGCCATGAAGTTGTCGACGCCACAAGCGCCTCCAACCCAGCCTTCAGCAAGAGCTAACGCTTTTGCGTCACCATCGCCAAATACTGGCAAACCAGTGATGTCAATCAATCGATCACGTAATGGAAAATCACGCCACCGCGGAATATTGAGAGGAGACACTGATTCAAGATTGTGAGTACTTGGGCCTGCACATGCAACGCCCACTGTTAACGGACTCTCACCATGATGTTCGCGTGCGCGTGCAAGTTGTTGTTGCACTGCTTCTGCAATGTCAGAAAAAAGATCCTCAGCGTTGTCACGCGGATTAATAGTCACAGAGGTGCGGTCAATTAGTTCGCCGTCGCGCGTGACTAAGCCGACTGCACACTTTGTGCCGCCAATATCAATAGACAATGACAATTGCATGAGGTATCTAGTGTGCCAAAAAGTAAGCAGTAATTGCGACATGCATCCACAATCGGCATCATTCAATTCTCTATTATTTATAGGTAATGCATACTTCGTACGATAAGACCGTGCATTCGCAATGGAAACAATTACTCACCGATGTGATGTCTACGGTTTCCGCACGTGAACTCGCATCATTTGTTTCACAAGAGCGAAAAGAATTCGAGGTCTTTCCACCGGAAGATGAGGTTTTTTCTGCTTTGTCATTCGCCGGGCCACGCGACATTTCAGTTGTAATTCTCGGACAAGATCCGTATCACGAACATGGTCAAGCGCACGGCCTGAGTTTTTCAGTAAAACCCACCATCGCAATTCCTCCTTCGTTACGAAACATTTTTATCGAACGTGAAAATGACATCGGACTAAAGCCGCCAACACATGGAACGCTCACACCGTGGGCACAACAAGGTGTTCTTCTTCTCAACACATCACTTACTGTCCGTGAAGGAAGTGCCGGCAGCCATGCGAAAAAAGGCTGGGAAGAAATCACCGATCAGATCATTCGTATTGTGAATGACAACACAGAACGATGTGTATTTATCTTGTGGGGCGCGCATGCTCAGGCCAAGAAAAAGCTAATAACACAGGGGCATCATGCAATTCTTGAGGCTCCCCACCCATCGCCGTTATCGGCGTATCGAGGTTTCTTAGGCAGTGCGCCGTTCTCACGCACCAATGTGCTTCTGCAAGAAGCAGGTCGAGCGCCCATCGACTGGAGTCTGTAGGCAGGCCCGTGCCGTGGGATGTTCGTCTAGGCGCGATCTGTGAGACAATTTGAGCATGGTTATCGCTACCAAGCAGTCGGAAAAATCTCGACAGACCGACCTTAAGGTTGCCCACAGCGCAGCCAGTGCAGTGCGCACAGTGGGTGTTGATCAGATGGCACTAACGCGTGTTGCTGCTGACGCCGGATTTTCAAGCGGCGCCATCTATGCCCGTTGTGATGACAGATCAGAACTCGTTGTCATGGCGTGGGAAAAAAGTTTCTGGCCAATGTTGTCAGAGATAATTACTTTGCTTGCTGATGCAGTGATCTCTAAAGACAACAGCAGCATGAGCAGAATTGCTGAATTATTTATTCGCTCGACCGACCCTGGAATTGTTCCTGACCTTGGTAGCGCTATGGAAGTCATCATCGCATCACGACGCGACGAAACAATTGGTGAAGTTGTGCAACGAGACATCAATGGCCTTCTTGATGACCGAGGTGTTGGCCCATCAACTGACGGCGCTCTTCGCCAGTCAGTTGTGTCGGCTATCAGCACATTGTTTGGTGCGTCATTATTGAACTCTGCGTATGTTGACAACAAGCACAACATGATTGACCCGACAGCACTCATCGAGGTGTTTACCCTTTCAGCTCATTCGCCAGTAAAGCCTGCTAAATCTGCAGGCACGCTGCGAAACACCGCCCCGTACCAATTCCCCACAACCTATGACGATGTTCGCGATGCGCTTATCGCCGCAAGCGAATATGTCATCTCTCGCACAGGTGTACACAGAGCCACTGTGTCGCGAATCGCTCGTCGGGCCAGCGTCAGTGTCGGAGCAATTTATGGCCTATACGAAAACAAGGATGCTCTCGTTGCAGACTGTCTTGAAGTTCTCTTTCCGCCACAGAGTCGCCGTGATGTTGAAGAATGGTCACGAGTCTTCACGGCTACTGATCAACGAGCAGTTGTCACCGATATTCTGGCGAACTACATGTCGCCATCATTTGCTCAGTGGCGCACATTCAGATTAGAGAGCATTGTTGCTGCGCGACACTCCCCCGATATTGCGGCTCAACTAGCCGCATACACATTTGCAGCCAGACGCTCGCTAATGGCTGCTGCTGTAAAAGCCCCCGCTGGTGCCACTATCAGCCCTGACACGGGCTTATCTGCCCGCGCAAGCGTTCTGGGTCTCTCTATTCTTGAGGTCGTTGACCCCACAATCTGTCAGCTCGACTGGCGATGGATTCCTCTCGGCAGATAATCACTAGTCTTCGCTGATGCTCGAAGAACTGTCAGCCAAAGTCCGATCCGGAGAAATCAACCCTGTTGATCTCGTGAATGAGAGCCTTCGTCGTATTGAGGAAGCCAAGCCACTCAATGCAGTTGTTGCGACATACGCCGACGAAGCACGTTCACTTGCAGCATCACATCCGCGTACGGGTGCTCTCGCAGGTTTGCCGTTCTTGGTGAAAGACATGGCTCGAGTCAGGGGTCATGTCACAACGTCTGGGTCAACGTTGTATGCCGACGGCGTTGTTGATGAAGTTGATGACTCCGTTGTGTCTCGACTTCGCAATGCCGGAGCAATCATCATTGGTCGGACAAACAGCCCAGAGTTCGGTGCAACTGCATTCACTTCAAACAAGGTCTACGGCGCAACTCGTAACCCATGGAACTCTGAAAAATCACCAGGGGGTTCCAGTGGTGGTTCTGCAGCCGCACTAGCTGCAGGTCTGACACCAATCGCCACTACGTCAGATGGTGGTGGCAGCGTGCGTGGACCTGCATCAGCATCAGGGCTCGTTGGTTATAAGCCATCGATGGGCGCAATCGGAAGAAACGTGCTGCCTCGGTGGATTGATTTTTCTACACAAGGCACAAGCGGACACAGCGTTGCTGACGTTGCCTATGAAGCCGCAATCACTCACGGACCAGCCGTTGGTGATTTCTTAGGATTACCGGCGCGCAGCATTGCACTGAATCCTGTGATGCCGCGTCGCGTTCTTGCATGTCGCACATTTCGAACAGACGTAGATCCAGATATTGAAACAAACTACGAATCAATGATTGATGCGCTGATTGCAAGCGGAGTCACAGTGGAACGCGTTGCTTCTCCATCAGACAACGACACAATCTGGAACTGGTTTATCATGTCCACTGCACAACTCACTCAAAGTTTGCGCCACGAAGAACACCGCTGGCACGAATTGACTGACTATGTGCAATCTCAATTGAAATTTGGCGCCACAGTCACAATTGATCAATACATCGCAGCCCAGAGAAAACGCCATGAAATCAGCGCTCGATTTGATGAATTGATGGGAGATGATGCAGTACTCCTCACACCCACTTCGAATGCACGGTCTTGGCCAGCAGAAGGGCCACTGCCTACGCGTGCCGGTAACACAGATGATCCGATGGTGACGTTGAATACGCCGGATGCAAACTTCACAGGACACCCGGCGACAAGCGTGCCGATGGGTCTTGATGACAGTGGTGTTCCCTGCGGCATTCACATCACAGGTCCTCGATTTGCGGACAACCTCACTCTGGGCCTTGCTGCCCACATAGAGCGCATCAAACCGTGGCCTCTGACCGCGCCTGGTTACACGCCGTTTGGTCTCTAATCAAACACTGGAACTAGCGCGACCTTGCCAGCAATTTTTCGATCTTGTAAATCACGCATTGCTTGTACTGCTTTGCTCATCGGATAAGTCACTGGTTCAACAGGGTGAAGTTTTCCTGCCGAAATCTGAGCTAAAACATCGACCAACATTGCCTGATTTTCGACAACGTTTCGGCCGACCCATGCACCCCAATCAACACCAACCACGGTGCGGTTTGTAAGCAACACATGATTTGCAGGAAGACGTGGAATTCCCCCAACGAAACCGACGACAAGATATTGACCAAACGGAGCGAGCGCGCGTAAACACGGTTCGGCAAGGTCGCCGCCCACGGGGTCGTACACCATGTCGACTCCACCGCCACACAACTCACGTGTCCGCAGTTTCACGTCTTCATTCAGGACATCGATAGCAGCGAATGCTCCACGGTCTAAGGCAAGTTGGCGTTTCTCGGCGCTAGAGGCAGCAGCAATAACTCGCATGCCCATTGCAACACCAAGATCAACTGCTGCTAGTCCGACGCCGCCACCTGCACCGAGCACCAATATGGTTGCACCCTCGCGTACGTGTGCACGTTTATGAAATGCAAACCAAGCAGTGAGGTAACTCTGCATAAAGGTTGCACCTTGACCATCACTTAATTGATCGGGAATTGATATCACTCGAGATGCGGCAACAACTGCCTCATCTGCAAAACCACCGCTGGCTGAAAAAACGCGATCCCCAATTTTCAGATTCGTGACGTCTGATGCAACCTCAATGACTCGACCCACGATTTCCGAACCGGGCCGATACGGGACTGGTGGCTTGATTTGGTACTTTCCCTCAATCATCAGCGAATCGACATAATTCAATCCACTGGCTAAGACAGCTACACGTATTTGCCCTGCGGCCAATTCGGGCGAATCAATTTCTACAATCTCGATTGCATCAAGTGATCCTAGTTGCTGTATTTGCAAAACTTTCATACTTGCGACGGTACTAGACAGACCGCAGGTGAAATGAACTGTGCTAGCTCAAGACTCGGTTGATTCTCCGACGCACACGACTAGAGAATTTCTGGCGTTGACCTGCGGTTGCATTGTCAATGCCATACATTGCAATCCATTCGCAGCGAACCCGGCGATGAAGCATCAGACGTACCGAGCGAAATACAGTTCGTTTCCCCGACTCACCTTCTAGTGCATTTATGAATTTGCCAGATCCGTGCGTGGTAACAACGATCAAATGGCGAACATTGGTAAGAAGCGGTTGAATTCGATTTGCACCTTCAGGAAGAACCCAAGCGACCCCGTTCATCAACACTCTGTCAAACC
Organism: Ilumatobacteraceae bacterium; assembly: GCA_040402055.1. Classification (GTDB taxonomy): domain Bacteria; phylum Actinomycetota; class Acidimicrobiia; order Acidimicrobiales; family Ilumatobacteraceae; genus UBA2093. The sequence goes on along the minus strand of JBBANJ010000009.1, from coordinate 26,427 downwards.
AGCCCTTCAACATTGCTGGCTGCCCTGACCACCATGTTGGATACACAAGTACCAAGGCTTCACACCACTGTAAATCTTCAATGTGCTGACGCAGTTCGGGAAGCTCCTTCAGTTTTGTAGCAACATCTCCCACATGGTTCAACCGTTCATACGGCGTAAAGACGGGGTTGAAATTCTCCGCCCATAAATCATGATGGCGAATTTCATGACCACCACTCCCCAATTCGGCCAACACTTCAGATGAAAGATGCGAAACAAAAGATTCATGTGACGGATGCGCAAGAAGTACGAGAACTTTCATAAGTTCCCCATTTTCTTCTGTAGAGATAGAAGAAATGACTTCCTACTTTCATCCGTTGCTGTATCCATCGCATACAAACTCGATGTAGACACTTTTGTTCGCAAGGATGTATTGAGTCGGAATGCGCGTGCCAATATGCGTCGACCATTGTCATTCACATAACGGACATACAACCATGGTGAACCAAAAGTAGAAGCAATATGAATACGTCGAATATTCGTCAAACCTGGGCGCACTTTGTTGTTCTCATTAAACACAAAAGCTGTTCCCGGCAACATCACGCGCTCCAACCAACCTTTTAGTTGCGCGGGAAGTCCGCCCCACCATGTGGGATATACAAACACGATTATCTCTGCAGACTTCACAAGAGCAACATCTTGCTCAAGACCAATTGGTGTGTCGCCGCTGCCCCCTGCATATGTTTTCCACTCTGAAGTTGACATCACAGGATTGAAATGTGCAGCTGCAAGGTCGATGAGGTCCACCGTGTGTCCTGCGGCACGCAAACCCGTGACCGCAGCATCGCGCATTGCAGAACAGAAACTCCCCTCAACGGGATGGCAGTACACAACAAGGGCATTCATAGGGGTGGTCTATCGCAGTAGCAATTGGGAACTACCGTACCGTGTATGCCAGACCTGACCGGAGATTTCAATACAGGACAATTGCCAAAGATTGCACCTGGCACCGTGACTGTCACTATTGCTCGCACAGTTGAGCCACGTCACAAGGCTGAATTCGAAACATGGTGCCACGACATGACAGAAGCAGTGCATGCGGCCCCTGGTTGTCTTGGGGCGACGGTTCTATGGCCAGCAAAACCATCAGACCCGTATCACATGGTTTTTCGTTTTCTTGATGTGTTGCATCTGCGCGAATGGGAACGTTCTGACGTCCGACAAGAATTACGCGAGCGCGCTGATCGACTGGTGTTGTCAGAGAAGGTAACTGTCACTGCCGGAACAGAAGAGTTCTTCAACGCTCTCGGAGAAGTAGAACGCCATAAGACTCGCACAGGTAAGTTTCTGTCTGACGTTGCATGGGTTTACCCCATCGCTTTGATTTTCACTCTTGTGCTTGCACCGTACTTCGCGCGAATAGATGTTGTGCCGCGAGTGCTGATCTCCACTGCCCTGATCGGGGCGACTAGCAAATATGCAACTGGACCAATGCGCACGTGGTGGCGGCGTCGCAAGATGCTGCCCCAGGATTCTTCCAGTCGATAATTTCTTATCGCGGAGGAAGACCGCAAGCGTTCATGCCTAAAAGTCGTGATATGTGTCGACGATTACGGGCTACTAATGAATACACAACTTGAGCAATTGAGCGCACTCCTGGCAGTCCAATCACGACACCTACAGCGCGATACACACTAGAGGTAGCAGATTTCAGAATTGCTGAAACGGCAATGGCGCCTTCTAAACGACCATTGTCGGTGACAAACCACACGGAACCGATGTGAGTAAGTCCGTATTGATGGTGCGACACAACATCAACAGATGGAACGTGGGTAATGATCCAGCCTGCGGATGCTTCGCAGATTCCACAATCGCCGTCGTAGACAACCACGGGTTGCATCTCAGTTACACGTCCTGAAATTCAGTTCAGTCATGACTAGTTAACGTTTAACAAGTCAACAACGAAGGCAAGAGTTTCTCCACCCTTGATGACTCCACCTGCACCTTGTGATCCGTACCCAAGATGAGCAGGGATAGTAATACGACGTCGACCGCCGACTCTCATACCGGCAACACCTTGGTCCCAACCAGAAATCACTTGACCGGCGCCGAGACGAAATTCAAACGTTTCGTTTCGGTCCCATGACGCATCGAATTGACGTTGTGTGCTCCATGCAACACCGACGTAATGCACTTCTACGTTTGTGCCGGCGACTGCTTCTTTGCCATCACCAACCGTGATGTCTTCAAGAACAAGTTCCGAAGGTGCGTCCCCTGCGGGAATGGAAAGGTCTGGTTTCATTGCGCTCATGAACACCAACCTATCTGTGCCCAATACGGCTTACACAGGTTGAAAAGTAAGGCTTTACGCCTTCGCGCGTGTGCGTCGCAAGATGGGGTCAGCGACTCGCAATGCACCGTCGGCAATTTTCATCACGCGGCCAGCGGCACCCGGAGATTTTGAATCAATGAGATTACCCATCACAGCCAATGTGATGTCAGCTGCCACTTGAGTACCAACTGCAAGCCGTAAACCTGGCTTCAACAGCCATGGGTGACCAATGATAAAACTAAACCGACGTCCTGTGCGCAAAAATGCATCGAACCGCTCGCCAACTAATTCGTTATACGACTCAGATGCCGTGTTCGGATCTGCAATAAATCGCTCGACGGCCAACATCCCTGATTCAAGTCCGTAGTCAATTCCTTCACCGTTCATTGGATTTACAAATCCGGCTGCATCACCGATAGCTACCCAACCTGGGCCATGTCGTTTCGTGCAGCTCATTGGCAATCTCCATGCACGAGGTTTTTCGATGTAATCACCAAGTGACCACGAATCACGCACAATAGTTGCGTACTGATCAAGCAACGTATTGAGATTCAATTTCTTGAAACCTTTCATGGTGCTCAGCGCGCCAACGCCAATGTTCACGGTGCCATCGCCAGCAGGAAACATCCATCCGTACCCTGGCACCGCGATACCATGTTCATCGCTGAGGCTTAGACACGCTTCAAGATGGCGTTCGGCATGCCGTGGTGTGGGCGCATACGCACGAATTGCTAGACCAAATGGCTCATTAGGGTCGCGTTCTGCGCCCAGCATCTTTGCGGCCATTCCTTGTGCACCAGCAGCCAAAATTATGAATGGCGCACGAAAGGTTTCTGTTCCCACACTGACACCAATGGCTCGACCATCTTCAAGAACGGGTAGGGCTTCGGATTCGAATCGGACATCAGCACCACTTGCGATCGCAACATCAAGAAGATGATTATCAAATCGTTGACGTGGCCACACTGCACCATGATTCGGAAAACGTGCTGTCGTTGGCCATGCAAGTTCGCGCTGTTTTTTTCCTGCGATCATTCGTAAGCCGTCAATACGGTGCGCAACAGAATGGTCAATTCCTAAATCATCAAGAGCCGCAATAGCGCGCGGAGTAAGGCCATCCCCACACACTTTGTCGCGACCGTATGGACCCTTTTCAAAGAGCACCACTTTCAATCCAGCACGAGCTGCAGTAATAGCCGCAGCCGACCCTGCAGGCCCGCCGCCAATAATGAGAACATCGTGCTCTTGCATGACTACGAGCCTGCCAGATGCATATCCAATCTGCTACCTGCGTACCATGGGACATATGGCTCGTTTGACAGTCTCTGAAGCCGTGGCCATGGTGCGCCCAACAGACACCCTGGCAGTCCCACTTGGTCCAGGCGTACCGGGCGGTTTCATGCATGCGTTGGGCGACCGAGACGACTTCGTCGACCTACAGATCTCCGGTGCGCTGATGCCAGATCTGTATGCGGTTCTCACTAAAGCCGGCGTCCATTATCGCAGCGGTTTTTTCGGACCTGCCGAGCGTTTTTTACGTGATTCTGGCGCCTCTATTGATTTCGTTCCAGCGGACTTTCGTCGCTTTGAACCAATCCTCGAAAAGATGCGACCTCGCATCATGGCAACAGCTGGTTCACTTCCTGTTGACGGCTGGGTGAGCTTGTCCGTCCATGCTGGCGCCACTGTTGATGAGATACATCGCGCAAGTGCAGACCCTGAACGAATTCTTCTTGTTGAAGTAAGCGAACATTTTCCCCGCACCTTTGGCGTTGCGCCTCATGAACATCGCATTCATGTTGATGCAATCGATTGTCTGATTGAATCAGACCGAACTCCGCTCAACTTGGCAGATACTGAGCCGAGCGATGCAGAACGAACAATTGCTGATATCGCCGTTTCGTTCATTCATTCCGGAAGCACGTTACAAACAGGCATCGGTGGCATTCCTAATCAGGTTGCGCTCTCGCTCGCTGCAAGTGACATGGGAGATTTTGGTATTCATTCAGAAATGTTCACTACTGGTCTCATGCGTTTACATCAGGCAGGAAAAGTGACGAACAAAAAGGGTACGGAGTTTGATGGCTTCTCCCCCACGACTTTTGCAGCCGGAATTCCAGAGCTATACACGTGGCTCCACAACAATGACAAAGTACGTTTCTTGCCAGTAAAGATTGTGAACTCTCCTGAACTCATCGCAAGAAATCGCAATATGGTCACCATTAATGGCGCACTAGCGGTTGACCTTGCTGGTCAAGTAGTCGCCGACACAATTGGTGGCACGCAATTCAGTGGCGTTGGTGGTCATGAAGATTTCGTTTCAGGTCCTGGACTTGACGCAACCGATAGAAGCCTTATCTGTCTGCCATCCACCACGATGATCAATGGAGTATTGACTAGTCGCATCATGGGCATTCTTCCGGCAGGAAGTGTTGTAAGCACACCACGCCATCAATTGGACACGATTATCACCGAGTTTGGCGTTGCTGAATTAGAAGGTCGCACCATTCGCGAACGCGCTCATGCGTTAGCCGCTATTGCGCATCCGCAGTTTCGCGATGAACTTCTTGCGAGCGGTGAGTCGTGGCCTCGGGATTAAACCCAAGTGCTGTGTACAAACCAATAACCGCCAAGAGCGCCGCAAGCCCAACTGCATAGCCAGCAAGTAAATCTGTTGGCCAGTGAGTTCTGATCAGCCACGACGAGACACCGACAATGACGCTGGCAAGTACCACCAACCATGTGCCAATCCGGCGCGACACAGATCCGGCCTGTGTGAAATACCACGCAACGTAACCCCACAACGCAACACAGTTAGCAGCGTGTCCAGAAGGAAAAGCCAACTCATCTTGCCCAATCATCATTCGGCTGAAAAAGTTCTCATACTGATACGGAAAAATTCTTCCTACAGAAATTTTCAATGCTCCAGCGATTCCCGTTTCCACAAGCAGGACGATGAGAAATCCCGTAATCGGTATCCACGAACGGCGCTTCCAGGAAACCCAACCAAGAATGGGAAGACAAATCGTGAGGATAATTCCTCGCAAACCAAACATGACCGAGACTGAGAAAATATCTTTCGATGCATTTATGTCTCGAGAGGTCAATCGGGCAGTTTTGTCGAAGTCGGAAAGAAACCCACGAGTTACTACTTGCTGAATCAGAATCATCAGAACTATGCACACCGTTGCTGTGTAAGTAGTGAGGCGGCGGGCTGTCAACATCAGGCACTATTTTGCCCTGTTTACGCCCCCACTTCGTGTCACTCAACGAAAATCCACGCCAGTACGGAGATGCAGATGAACAGGTACTAGAACATTCTGATGAATAGTTACGCGCCCGGAACCCCAGCATGGTTTAGCCAAGTCCACGAAGAGGTGGTCGACCCCACTCGCCGCATCGTTGACCCACACCATCATTTGTGGCCAATCGGGGGTTCATTGCCCTACGGGCTCGACGAACTGCATGGCGATACAACGCCGGGACATCTCATTGAAAAAACAGTCTTCATCGAATGTGGCGCCAGTTATCGCAAAGAAGGACCTGCCCACCTTGCCCCCGTGGGCGAAACAGAATTCGTGGCCGGAGAATCACTACGAGATCCAACACGCCTCATATCTGGCATTGTTGCGCACGCTGACCTGCGTCGCGACGATCTCAATCAAATTCTTGATGCACATGTAGAAGCTGGTCAGGGACTTCTGCGCGGAATTCGCGACGCACTGGCTCGCGCCGACCACCCTGAGGCTTTGGCGATTCCCGGCGGTGCAGCGAAGGACTTATTCAAAGATGCAAACTTTCGACGTGGCGTTGCAACACTCGGTCAACGCGGCCTGACATACGACTCGTGGCACTACCACTATCAGAACTCAGAGTTTCTGGAATTAGCTCGTGCAGTTCCCACAACAACAATGGTGCTTGACCATTTCGGAACACCCTTAGGTGTTGGGCCATATGAATCGCAACGAGATGAAATATTTGTTCAATGGAAAAAAGACATCGCAACTATCGCAACGTGCTCCAACGTCGTTGCAAAACTGGGAGGACTCGCAATGCCAGACAATGGTTTTGGTTGGCATACAGCAGCGAAGCCACCTACTTCAGATGAATTCATTGCGGTACAAAAAAAGTATTTCGACCACACCATTGAATGTTTCGGGCCAGAACGATGCATGTTTGAATCAAACTTCCCTATCGATCGATTCTCGTTGTCGTACACGGTTGTATGGAATGCCTTCAAGAAAATAACAGCGTCTTTCACTGAAGCCGAGAAAGACGCGATGTTTCGTGGAACTGCAACTCGTGTCTACAGTCTTGCATCATGATTGCCGATCAATTCGAACCGCTAACGCCAGAACAAGCCGCGTTCTGGTCTCAATTCCCCAAGTGGGAGCAAAACACGAACTATGCCGTGTATCTCGGATTCATCGTTGAGGAAATGAAGCGTGACTATGCACGCATGCGTTTACCTGCGCGAATGGAAATGAATCAACCTGCCGGAATTATGCACGGTGGAGCAATTGCCAGCCTTATCGACACCACTGTTGTCCCAGCTGTTGGTGGTCCATATGAAAATGGTTCTTTTGTAACCATCAGCATGAATGTGGAATATCTCTCGGCAATCGCTGATGAGGACGCAGTATGTGAAGGTTGGATCACGAAACGAGGTCGGTCCATTGCATTCTGTCGAGCTGAAGTACGTGGTGCCACCACTGGAAAATTATGTGCGACAGCATCGCTTGTCTACAAGGTATGACCGCGTCAGTGCGAAGCGAACCACTGCGTTAAATACTCCAAACCTTCATCAAGAGACACATGCGGTGACCACTGCAAATCTTGCTGAACTGCACGCTGGTCAAACCAGTGAGCTGTACCCAACTGTTCTGCAATAAAGCGCGTCAGTGGAGGCTCAGATGATCGCAACAGCGGCCACAATCGTTCAATGAGTGCCCCAAGCCGAACTCCGAGAGCCAAGGAAAGGTTTCGTGGTTCAAAAGGAATGTCAGCAGCAGCACAGATCGATCGCATCAGTTCATTAACAGTGCGGGGTTCCCCATTTGAGACGACATACGCCTTGCCATCACACGCTGCACCTACATGCAGGGCATCAAGCGCTGCGATGTGGGCGCTAATCGCATTATTGATGTATGTGGAATCCACCAATGCATTGCCAGTGCCAATAACCGCAAGTCGTCCGTTCGCTGCACGGTCAACAATTCGACCAACCAACTGCGTGTCTCCGGGGCCCCACACCAAATGGGGACGAATTGCCACAACAGCCAAGTGATCATTTCGCGCGTTCAGAACTGCGCGTTCAGCAATCGCTTTTGATTCGGCGTAATACGAACGTGAGCGACCAATTTCAGCCTCACCAGCAGGAGCCCCAATAAGTGAATCACCAGTATGTGCAACCGACGGAGTCGACACAAATACCAATCGTGCAATGTTGTGCCGTTCTGCAGCCCGTAGGACATTTTCAGTTCCGAGAACATTGGTGTTGTAGAAATCTTTTTGAGTGCCGACAACACCGACACGTGCCGCCCCGTGGATAATCGCATCGCAGCCCTGCGATGCCGCAGCAACCGCATCTGCATCACAGATATCAGCAAGGACTTCTCGAGCATTCTGTTGCCCAACCAATGATGTGCTCCTGCGTTGTAGACACACCACTTCATCGCCACGACGAACTAGCTCACTAGCGATTCCACCAAGAAGCAAACTGCCAGTACCAGTAACGAGAACTTTCACTTCTTAGTACCTGACAAAACTTCTGACATCTGTTTCGAAACTGCAGTGCGGTCAATCTTTGAGTTGTGACGAATATCAACGGGGAGTTTTTTAGTCGCCCACACCGAGGCGATTGTCAATGGAGAAAGTGCTGCTCGCACGGCTCTAGTTAGCCCGGCACCGGCTGGTCCTTCGGTTTTCTCCGTGGTCTCAATGACTATGACAATTTGTTGCACGCCCGTTGGCCCCACACCTACTGCAGCAACACGAACAACATTGGGAAATTCCTCAACCGCTATCTCCAAAGGAACGGGTGCAATAGGTCCTCGTGATGTGTGAATCACATGCACCAAACGACCTTCAATCCATACATTGCCTTCACTGTCGACATGCCCCACATCTCCAGTGCGGTGCCACTTGACTTTTTGGCCACTGATTTCCACGACAGGACGTGCATTGTGTTGCGTCAGCCACAACGAGTCATAGCCTGCCGACATCCATGGCGCTGACACCAAAAGTTCCGATGTTTCATGGTCGATACGAACATAACAACCACTCACTGGCTTACCGACACACACACCGTTCCCAGGTCCGATTCGGGCCAGATCAGCCAACGAGACATCAGCGACTGGAAGTGCTTCTGTCATGCCATACGGCGTGTGCAATTCAGCGTGTGGACAGAGCCGAGAAACTTCCTGCAAGGTCTTAATTGGTACGGGCGCACCTGCAGACATCACTAAGCGTACTTTGCCGAGATGCTCAGCATCAGTCGTTGCAGTTCGAACAACATTCGCTAATGCTGCGGGCGAAGCAAACACCATTGTTGCGCCTACTCGACGACACGCATCATCAAGTGCCGACGCTGTCAACGTGCCTGGTGACGTCACGTCCATGTCGGCTAATCCAGTTGCAATACCTAATGCTGGGCCGTACAAAGCAAACGGTGCGAAAGCTGCAACGAATGTGTCGGCTGATGTGATGCTGTATGTCTTTTGCAAGGCATCACGTTGCGCATACAACTGACGATGCGTGTAACGCACTCCCTTGGCAGGTCCCGTTGCACCAGATGTAAACAGCACTGCCGCTGGGTCCTCGGCTTTTGGTTCTGGTGCAGTTACGAATTCAAGTCTCGATACAACAGGCGAGCCGGAAAGTCCCGATAGTCGAATCATTGCGGCGCGAGGTGCCCATCGCAAAATTCGTGCCGCAGCCAAAGCTTTCGTGGGACCAATAACGTGCTGCACACGTGAGGCACGAATAGCTGATTTGAGGCCGTGAAGTCCCAGCCCCCTATCTGCAATTACTGCAACAGCACCAATACGCCAACACGCATACACCACTGCAATGAGATCAATACTGGGAGACACCAACACAGCAATACGGTCACCTCTACATACTCCACGATGGTGCAAGGCCTCTGCGTACGTAGCAACACGCGCTGCAAACTCTGGCCTCGTTACTGAAGCATCTGCAGCTGCATCAGTAATTGCAATGTCATCGACATTTACCCAATGATCAATTTGAGACCACAGGGTTGCATCGTTGCCTCCATTATTCGGCACTTCTTGAAGTGGCTTACCTTCTCTGGCTTCTTCTATGGCCGCTTCGACAAATGGAGCTATCGAGGTCTCTAGCACTGTGAGGTGTCCGGAATTTGCAATGCGATGCAACGCCACATTCTGAAACCGATGCAAGAGGTCATGTGCAAAGTCGTCATTAAACACCGGGTCACGAGAGCCCCATACCAAACGAACGGGAAGAGTCAAAGACGATAACTTTTCCGCAACGTCGGCAATGTCTTGTGCTGAAGAATGTCGCGCAGTGAGCGGTGCATCAGCGACAAAATCCGCAACGCCATTTCGGTACTGACGGCGTAGATATGGAAACGTCAAGGCTGTTCTCTGCGAGCGAGAAATTCCACGACCCGGGAGGAATGGAGTCCCGCGCACAAACAACGATGTCTCTTTTGTAACGAGTCGGTGAAGGCCAGAAGCGGCGGCGAGACGAATAAGCAATGGCGCACGACGATTGTGTGGAATCGCAATACCCGTATTCGACAACACCATTCCGGCAACACGATCAGGGTGCGCAACGGTGTAACCCATGCCTATCGCGCCACCCCAGTCTTGAGCGACAATCCACATTGGTGCAGTGATATTCAGAGCAGTAATTAAATCATTGATATCCGCAACACGATCGCAATACGTACGTGTGGACACTTGTTCCGATAAACCCATTGATAAGTGGTCGGGTGCGATAACACGGAAGTCTGAATTCAATTCAGTCAATAACCGCGACCATAAAAATGACCATGTGGGGTTTCCGTGAAGGCATAAAACGATAGGGGCATCTTTACTAGTGCCTGGACGATCGAGAAGATGCCAGCGATGTGATGCGCCATCATGGCTCGGCACATCAATCGTGCGCGACCACGAGGGGTCAAGTCCGAACGTCGCAAAATCAGCAACGAGCGGAAGCTGCACGTTTACCAAAGAATCTCGAGGGCACTTGTGTTCAGACCAGAACCAATGCCGAGACACATCACGCGTTGGCCTGGTTGAATTTTGTCTTGTACGCTCGCCAACGTGATTGGAATTGCGGCAGGACCGATGTTACCGAAGTGAGGAAAAGTAATAGGGGCCTTAGATGATTCAATACCAAGACGATCACACAACATTGTGGTGTGCACCTTGCTGACCTGATGCAAGATGTACCAATCAACATCAGCTGGCGACCAATTGAAGTCGACAAGTGCTTCAGTCCATGCTTCTTCAGCCAAGTCAAGACCTGCCACTAAAAGTCCATGAGTATCAGTAGTCATGCGATCAAGGTCGCCTACACACAATGCATTGTGTTCTGTCGCAGCGCGTGCCATGCCACCAATTATTCGGTGTGTTTCTGGATGATGCTGTGAGCTCGCCATCACCATTGCTGCTGCTCCGGAGCCAAGAGTGAGCGAGGCAAACTCCGAAAACACATCCAGGGCTGTCGAATCAGGTTGACGAAGTCGGGCAATAGTTGCCTCTTGCGGTTGACGACTGCCTTCACCGTCAACAATGAGCACATACTCAACAGATCCAGAATCAATCATCGTGGCTGCAAGATGCATCGCATTGACGAATCCGAGGCACGCATTTCCAATATCAAAATTCAGACATGACGAAGACAATTTCAGACGATCATGTACTAGGCAAGCCACAGATGGCTCCAGGTGCTCTTTGCACACCGACGTAGAAATCAATGCACCTATTTGTGACGGATCGATCCCAGCTTTTTCAATGGCGAGTTTGCCTGCCATTGCGGCTGCGTCAGAAAACGACACACCTTCGTCCCACCAACGACGCTCTTCAATACCCGCAAGCCCAGCGAGCAACCCGGCCCTGAGGCCGTTGCGTTGGTAGACCTCTGCCAATTGCTCGTCAATCCATTCAGACGTAATGACATTGGGCGCTTCAACCGATGCGACACTCAACACACCGGCATGCTGATGTCGAAATACTGAGTTACCGGCCATTGAGACACTCTTTCGGGTTGAGTCCGTCTTACAGGCTAGTGAGGGCACCGCATTTCTAAACCGCGGGGCCATGGAATCGGTGATTTATTACGCATTTATACGAAAACCACTGCCAGACTTCCTAAATGGGCACAGACATCGGCGTTTTCACAGTCTTTGCCTGCCCGCATTGCACAATGCCACTACACCTCAACCAGCACGAAGCACGTTGTGAGAACAATCACGTCTTTGATCGTTCCCGCGATGGATACATAAATCTCGTTGTTGGTGGACGACTTGCCGCTACTACAACGTCAGGCGATACCGCAGAGTCACTTCGATCTAGGCGGGATTTCTTTGCTACTGGGTCATACTCGCCGATTGCATTGGCACTTGCTCATGCACTGAATGAGACAACCGGTCCAGTTCTTGATGTTGGATGTGGCGAGGGCTACTACTTCACTCATATTGATGCGGCCGAAAAATTCGGCATCGATATTTCAAAGAAAGCTGTGCAGATGGCGAGCAAGCTCTTGCCCGATGCTCACTTTGCTGTTGCATCAGCGTTTCGTCTTCCCATTGTTGATCATTCCTGTGCCGCAGTCTTTTCAGTTTTTGCACCACATTCATTTGAAGAATATGCCCGCGTATTGCAACCCGGCGGCACATGGGTCACAGTCACACCAGGACCACATCATTTGCAGCAGATGCGGCCAAAACGCGACCAATCTATTGATGAACGTGAGGAACGACGTAGTGAACCACCAGCTCAAGCCCAACACGCTGAGAGAATTCAGTTTGAACTCGACCTTTCACCCACTGCTGCGAATGATTTGTTTTCGATGACCCCGTTGGTGTGGCAAACCGCAGCGGATGCGTCACCGACGACACATGTCAGTGTCGATGTTTGGGTCTCGTCAGGTACTTCCCTCTAACGTAACGACATGCTGAATTTCGATACTGCGTATTACAAACGGTTTTACGGCGACAACGGTGCGCACGACACTGAGAAGATTGCGCACCTCGCAACAGCAGTTCATCATCTTGCTGCCTGGTGGGGAATCAGCATCACCTCAGTTCTTGATGTAGGTGCAGGCATGGGAATGTGGCGCGACTGGTATCACGCATCATTCCCTGAAGTCACTGTGCGCTCAATCGATGTCAGCGAGCATGCGTGCAAAACCTGGAATCATGAGCAACGCGACATTGCCACATGGCGTCCTCGTGGAAAATATGACCTTGTCGTGTGCCATAGCGTCTTGCAATATCTCGACAATCAATCAGTTATTCAAGCATTCGATAACCTCGCGGCTGCAACACGGCACCTGATGTACCTCGAGCTTCCTACTAAGTGGGACTATGAAAACATCATCGATGAATCCGGAACTGATCTGCAAGTTCATCACCGTTCTGCACAGTGGTATCGCAAACATCTCTCACAACATTTCCGTCAGGTTGGTGCTGGTGTATGGGTGCCACTGAATGGCACCCCAATGTACGAGTTAGAGGCGAGCCGCTAGCGAGAAGCAGGTCGGAAGCGATACAACGCGCTTCCTTCACCAGTGTCGTGAAACACCATCTCTACGGGCATTCCCACATGTAATGCATCAATGTCACAATCAACAATGTTGGTCATGATGCGTGGACCATCAGCCAGTTCTACATAGGCAATAACAAAAGGGCCAGCATCTTTGAATGCTCCTGTCCCCTTGCGCACAACGGTGAAACTATAAATGGTGCCTGTTTGCTGAGCGTCAAATGTTGATACGTCTTCCGTCCAGCATTTCGGGCAGTTACGCCGTGGAAACCACAAAACAATGTCGCACGCATTGCAACGCTGTAAGAGGAATCGTCCCTCTGTGGTGGCTTTCCAAAATTCGGCAGTGGTCGAATTAATAACGGGTGCAGGTGCTGGCAACATGGTCATGCGTCCTCTTGTCCAAGAATGAGTGTGACTGAGCCATGCTTTGAACCAAGACTTCCGCCTGTTCCATGGGCAAGTGATATCTGGCAGTTCGGCACTTGAACAGCAGGGTGTGCTTCTCCGCGCATCTGGCGCACAGCTTCAATCACCTTCGTAATTCCACCACGGTTTGACGGGTGGTTATTGCATAATCCACCACCGTCAGTATTGAACGGCAATTTCCCGAACGGTGCAACAAGCCCGCCGTCCATCACAAATTTTCCGCCTTGTCCTTTTTCACAGAAACCAAGGTCTTCGATTGTTTGCAAAACAGTGATCGTGAAACTGTCATAGATCGATGCGTATTTGATATCGGCAACACTGACGCCTGCCTCAGCGAACGCACGTGGCCCGGACCACACTGCGCCTGTGTACGTGAGATCAATACCGCCATTACTGGTGTGTTTGATTGCTTCACCATGACCAAGAATTTTTGCTGATGTTCGATTGAGCGAACGCGCAACTTCAGGAGAGACCACAACTAATGCGCCACCACCATCAGTAACGACACAGCAGTCGAGACGATGCAACGGGTCAGCTACTAGAGGAGAATTCAATACATCCTCAACGGTGACGGCATACGGCAAGTATGCATTCGGGTTGTATTGAGCGTGAATGCTTGCAGCGACCTTGATCTCGGCCAGTTGTGCAGATGTCGTACCGAACTCATACATGTGACGCTGTGCAGCAAGCGCGTATGTATGCGGCGCGCCAGCGATTCCCCACCCTGATTCAAATCCGGCGTCAGAGCCTGAAGCAAAAGAAACCTCGTGACGACCTGTGCGCGGTTTTCCAGCCAACGTGATGAGGGCAACTGAACACTTGCCCGCCGCGATTGCAGCAGCAGCGTGACCAACATGGGCAAGATACGACGAGCCTCCTGTTTCAGTACTGTCGATGTAACTAGGACTCAATCCAAAATGTTCCACCAAGGACATTGGTCCGAAACCCGCTGTGCCGTCACAGAACACGGCATCAACATCGCTCATTGTTAAGCCAGCATCGGCCAACGCGCCAAGAGCTACTTCTGTATGAATCTCAAACAGAGTGCGATCTGGAATGTCACGACGGGGGTGTTCGTAAATACCGGCAACGTAGGCCGCTCCTCGAATAGTCATCGTTTTCTACTCTGCACTGTGTTCGCCATGGAACTTCCATTAGAACAGGCACGGGAATGTGTCACCGAAGCGGACGAGGCAGTCACATGTCACAGACCCCAGATAACCAAAATCCCAACCTCTGTGGAGAGGCTGGGATTTCAGACTTTTTTTATTAGTGGCGGGGGCAAGATTTGAACTTGCGACCTTTGGGTTATGAGCCCAACGAGCTACCGGGCTGCTCCACCCCGCGATGTAGTTGAAGCATTACGGTACAAGGCGAGTGCCTCACTCACAACTTCACCCGAATTGCTTAGGATTAGTGCAATCACCATGCTTGCCCGAAACAAAAAAACTCAGTTGGCCGTAGAGGCGTTACAGGCAGAAATTGCTTCTTTACGGGCTGAAATGAGCGAACAGATGGCTGCATTGGTGGCTGAACGCGAAGTTGCACGCTCCACGGTGGATCGACTTGCTGGGATTGAAGCACGAGTTTCAGGCATGGGCTCTGAACTGTCGCGACAGTTACATGAACTTGGTACCGAAATTGAAGAGCTCTCAAAGCGCGCAGAAGATACTGGTGTCGCCGAAATGATGGACGCACTAAAGACCACGCAAGTGCGCCTTGCAAACGAACAAGCTCGCTATGAAATTACGTTCCGACAAGACCTTGCGGCACTTGCGAACAAATTGTTACAGCGCCAACGCGCCTGAACTAGCCCTTGACTGTGGCTAAGGCTTGCTGAACCAGCCCGCGTGCCTGAGACAACTTGGATTGGTACGTAGCAAAATCTGGTGGTGATTTCGCCAATGCTGCATCAGCTTGTGCAAACAACGATTCTGCTTGTCGCAACAACTCTGCTGGTGTTGTACCAACAGTAGGAGCAACTGTGACAGGGCTTCCTTTAATTGTGGTTGTTGGCGAACTTGATGAACCACCAACACGATCACCGAGATTCGCATTGAATCCGGGGAACAACTGAGAAATCACACTGGTCAAACTGTCGCCAATGACTGATCTATCGCCATACCCAGCAAGGATCTTTCGAACAAAGACTTGTTTGTCGTTGCCATCAGGCTGCACAAACATCGGCCGTATGTATACGAGCCCCTTCCCTACCGGCACTAGTTGCAAGTCGCCATACGTAACGCGGGAGCCACGCTGATCGAGCGGTGTAATTGTCTGTGAAATTGCTGGTTCGCTTTCGAACTGAGCAGACACTGTTGCAGGTCCTGCAGGAAGTGGTGCCTTAATGTCGTACACCGTAATTTTTCCATATGTCTTTGGCTCGCTTGATACCACCATCAGCGACCGTAATTCTTTACGACTGTCATCTGCTGAGAACGGAACAAATGGGCGGACCATTGAGAACTGACCAATGTCAGTCTTCGCATTGGGTTCGTGGAAAATTGAAAAGTACGGGCTGAAACGTTCAACAGTTGAATCAGTGGCGTTGATGGAATCAATCGGAGCGACTCCTGTCGCAGATGTGCCAAGAAGTCCGCCGGTGCCGCCCGTTTCAGGTGCATTGGCTGGAGCCTGAGCGACGCTCCACGCAGCGTCACGGTTAAAGAACAATGTTGCGTCATCAAATTGGTAACGGCCAAACATATTTGTCTGTACGCGGAACAAATCTTCTGGGTAACGGAAATGTGCTGACAACTCAGCAGGAACAGTTGACTTCTTTGCGAACAAGTCTGGGAATGCGGCGTTCCACATGAGAGCAATCGGGTCTTTTGTATCCATCAGATACAGAGTTACCTTGCCTGTATACGCATCAACTACTGCTTTTACGCTGTTGCGAACATAGTTAAACGAATGATTCAGTCCGCTACCGGCTGTGAGTTGTGAAACGTTCGCAGTCTCTGCATATGGGTAACGATTAGTCGTAGTGAAAGCATCAATAACCCATTTCACTTGACCATCAACGACAACTGCATATGGGTCAGCATCAAGGTGCAGGAACGGCGCAATCTTTGATACGCGTGACCGCACGTCACGTTGCAACAAGATTTGAGAATCTTGCGTAATGAGGCTTGAACCGAAAAGGTTAAATTCGCCGAAATTCACTGCGAGAGCAACTCGACGGACGAAACTGTTGAACTTGATTCCACCATTTCCCACAAACGAGGTCTCTGTGCCACTTGGACATGCTTGTTCCTTTTGCGAAGTCTTTACTACGGCATATTCGCCCAAGCGATCGCCGAAGTAAATCTGAGGCTTCGTAACTTTGAGATCGATATAAGAAGGACGTCCGTCTTCAGTGGCCAAGCTGGCAGGAGCTGCAATAACTCCACAACCATGGGTGTAAATAAGGTGACGTGATACCCACGTACGGTTCGGGACACCAGCAAGATTTAGTTCACGAGCCGCAACCAGAACTTGCTGCACGCGGCCATCAATTGAATAACGATCAACATCGAGATCATTGACTGTGTAAAACGATTTGAGACCTTGGTCAAGAGCGAAACGATCAAGCATTTGAGTCGGATCAAGTTGGCGCACATCTCGAAGTGCTACATCGTTAGTTGTGACATCAGTAGCGCTGATGTCGCTAAAGGTCGTGTCCTGACGAGCTACATCTGTGATTCCCATCGCCGCCTTTGTAGCAACGATATTGCGTTGAATAAACGGCAACTCACGTGTACTTACGTTTGGCTGAACAACGAAGCGTTGAATAATCGCTGGGTACACCGTGCCGACAGCCAGAGCAACAACGACCCACAGGCCGATTGCAAGAACTGGTAAGCGCCAGCCCTTCTGGCGAATATTCCACAACAACAACGCAGTTACTGCAAGTGACACCAGCACCATCAAGTTCAGTGCTGGCAGTTGCGCATTCACATCTGTGTACAGCGCCCCGCGCACAACACTTCGGGTGGAAGATGTCAGTTGGTATTTCGACAACCAATAATCAGCCGCACGCAAAAGTGTTCCCACTGCAAGAAGCACCGACAAATGAACCTTGGCTTGTGATGTCACACGTTGCACACGATCTTGAGGACGAATGCTTCCATTAATGAAATGGAATGCTGTGGTGATGATTGTGACAAGTACTAGAGCGCCAAAAGACCACGCCACAACAAACTGTGCGAATGGTAAGCGGAATACGTAGAAACCGACATTTGCTTTAAATTGTGGGTCGCCAACCGCAAAAGCTTGACGATTGCGGAACATGGTCCACTCTTGCCATTGGCTCGAAGCAGGCAGTCCGAGCATGAAGGCAATCAGAACGGCCAATGCAATGCGCAACTTGCCGCGGCTTTTTGCGGTCAGTTCACGGATACGAATAACGGTCTGGTCTTCCGGCGTGTTCGGCAGAGTCAGAGGTGCGAGGCGATCTGCAATAAGAAGGTTGACCCACAGAAATAGAAAGCAACCAACTGTGAAGACACCGACAAGTTCTGCCTTGCTACGTAATACAGCCCAGTACACATCACTGCGGCCGACACTGTTAAACCACAACACGTTCACATAGAACGACGACATTGCCTTTGCGCTGAACACAAGGAGCAACACAAGTCCGACTACAACGGAGATCGCAATTCGGCCACGCGAGGGCTTACCAAAGTTAGGAAGTCGAAATACAGGGCCAGTAGGGCCGCCAGGAAGGTCTGAAGAGTTACGCACGCATCAGGACGCTAGTCCTGAACGGGGCAAACAAGGCATCGGCAGCCTGCATGAGCAGGAGGATGACTGTGGCCGGTGGGAAAATCATCTCCACGAACAACTGAGCCACCGAGCGAATTATCTTCACATTCACTGCAGCAATTGGTATCTGGCTCAGCCATCCAAGTGATGCGGCTACCTGGCTCCAAAGCAAGGTAGGCACCATGGCTATACGACGAGCATGCAATGTCATCGACATGGGAATCAATTCGTTCTGTCTTCCAGGTGCGATACACGTCACGAATGAGCCCCAGCAGAACATCGCGATCTCCCTCAGCCTCGCCTATTGCAATGCGAGCATCGTCACGGAAACCTGCAACTAAACCTGCAGTAATGGCAGATACAGCATGAGCAGCAATTGCCTTTTGTGTGACACGACGACTTGAACCACCAGCCGCTTTCACGGACTTGGCACCAGCACTTGCAGCTGCCATGGAGTCTTCTGCAACAGCAACTGCATATCGCGCACTGTGTTCGGCTTCTGTACCGAGCACCGCATCAATATCTAACGAAGTCTTCTTTGCGCGAACATGACCAAGAACAGTGTTCTGTTCGTCAGCAAGGACCCGCTTTAGCTTCCGAGCCATAGCAACCACGACGGGTGACAACTCTTCATTGCGCTCTTCAAATCGAGCAGGGTCTACAACGGGAACAGCGGGCTTGGCCTTCGCCTTTTTCTCTGCCTTCGGCGCTGCAGTTTTAACGGCAGGCTTTTCGTCTTTCGCGATGTCTGGAGCTGCAGTTGCTTTTGCAGCTACATCGGCAGTGCTACCCGCGCGCAGTTTTGCAAAAATATCGTCGATAGCAACAACATCTTTCTTCGGAGCCGGAACAACAACTGCTTCTTTGACAGGCACTTCAACTTCAGCTTCGATCTCAATCTCAGGCATGTCGACAGAGCGTCGACCGCGACCGAACAGTGACACCACATTGGTTTGGGTTGTTTCAGTTGGCTCAACCAGAACTACGTCTTCAACTGTTGGAGTGACCTCAGTTGTTGTGTGCACTGGGTGGAGAACATCAACAATCTGGATTTCATCAACTACTTCAACGCTGACTTCGTCTGCGATGACTTCTACTGCTGCTTCAGTTTCATGGTCAAAAATAACGACATTCGTGACAACCTCAACCGGTTCTTCCTCAACAACCACTTCTTCACGGTCAAAGACTTTTACCGAAGGATGTTCAGAATTAATGATGGGCACAGGACCAGTGGTAGGTGACAAATCCACAATGAATTCAGGCTCATCATGAGCATCAGTGAGTCCGCCAATGACGTCTTCGCTGGCAAGACGTGCGCGCTCAAATGCATTCATCAGGCGATCACGACCATGAAGAAGTTGTTCAATTTGCGAGCGAGCAGCATCACGACGGCGGGACAATTCTGACAAGACTTTTTCGCGATACTCGCGTGCCTCGTTCACCATGTCACGGCCTTGTTGCTTTGCCATTTCAATTTCAGATTCAGCGTCTGCGCCAGAGTCTTCCCGGATACGAGCGGCTTCCAAGACTGCGGATTCACGAATACGTACTGCATCTTCTGCAGCATCTTTCACAAGACGAGTTGCGGATTCTTCAGCGCGGTCGCGAATTTGTGTGCTCGCATCACGAGCGGCTGTGAGCACGCGGGCTGCCTCTTCACCGAGCAACGTGGTGACAGTCTCTTCGTCGAGGCGTCCGGGAGCAGAAAGACCACGTGTTTGCATGGCTCGCATCTCGCTCTCAAGGAAGCGCTCACGCTCTTGAAGACGCGCCATCTCGGCGGCCACCATTTTGAGAAAATCGCGTACTTCAGCCTGGTCAAACCCACGGCGACTGGTGGGAAATGCAGCCGAACCCACCGCTGCGGGCGATGAGGGGTCGGGTCGGGAAAAAGAGATAGCCATTAGGCATCTACAGTACGACTCCTAGGGTGCTAGATGGTGGCATTATCCACAGGCCATTTAGGCGGTGGTCGCGCGCAATGCCTTGCCTCCGTTAGATCGGAGTACCTCCAACGCTTCGTCCAGAGTTGCAACCTGCACAATTTTGACTTTGGAACCTGCCGCGAGGCGAGCACGCGTCATCTCATCAGCAGATTGGCCAGCAGGAACCAGGAATAGGTCAGCGCCAGACGCCTTGACCGCCACAGCCTTTTGCTCGAGAGCGCCGATTGCCCCAACTGAGCCATCATTACTAATTGTCCCGGTCGCAACAACATGAGACGTGCCCATCAGATTGCCACTCGTCAGTTCGTCTAACAATGCCAATGTGAATGCAAGGCCGGCCGAGGGTCCGCCAATATCAGTAGTTGAAATCTTGACCTCAAAAGGCAATGAGACTGTGCGGGTATTTGCAGGAACAAAGCCGATAATCGGACGATTCGGATCGTCGGCATTTGCCATTAACTGCACAGTGCGCTTCTCGGCCTTTTTAGAGTCCGGAGTTGTCGCCCCTGCTTCATACGGAATCACCGTGAGTTCTACTGAGTCCCCAACGCCATGACTCTTCATCTGTACCGCTAAGTCAGTCAATGTGGGTGTCGCTACTCCATTTACGTGAGTGATGGTTTCGCCTACTTCAAGATTTGTACACGCAGCGTTTTTCTTTGGCGCGCCATCGCAGACTAATTCTTCAATGACAACTCGACCCATAACAAGTTTTACGTCGAGTCCGAGTTTCTTCATCGCAACAAACTCGGCAATCTGTTTCGCGCCAATCATTGCTTGAAAGCCGAGGCGTCGCGAAGTACTAGGCGTGCTAGTACCGAAATGTTCTTCATACGTATCAACTTGTACGTACGGATCCATCCACCCAAGAACACTGTCGAGAATGGACAACTGACCACCAAATGCGGTGACAAATTTGATTCCATTGGTCGTGCGGAATCGTTCAGGAACCTTTGTTCCTGTCGATGATTTCGCAAACTCAATTCGTGGTGCCACGGCCATCGCTTCACCAGGCGCCAATTCAAATCGTTGAATACGCACTGCTGCCATTACGACTACGCCGAACAACACAAGCCACGACAAAGTAATCAGCGGCAGGGCGAATCTCAGTCCACGCAATGGTGCGGGACGGCGTGGTGGGACTGGCGGTACCATTGTGTTGTTCATGAGTACGTCAATCCTTTCATCATCTTTGTTTGCCATCACCGCTACCGGTGCTGGTGCACGCGCTGTGTGGGTTGTAGCCCTGGCCTTCATTGCGCTTGCGTTTATCGACCGTATGAAGCCTGCCACGCCACGACGTACCGCAGTGGTGCGGGTTGACAATAAACCCACTCCTCTCTATTCCGAACCAGAACGCGATCAAAAATGGAAGACCCTCGCCAGCCTGTCTGGCGGCGCAATCGTCCTTGGTGCCCTTCTTGCATGCATCCTTGGTTTCCTGTTCACCATTGCATTCGAGTTTGTGGGTGGGCTCCTTCGGGCCTAGTCCGCTATGTCAGACAATTTTCGATTTGATGTCATTGCAGCTGGATTCTCTGGAGATTCTTCAGTAGCTCTCGAGGCATTGCACCATGAAGACGGCACCGTTCGCGCCAGTGCATTGCGAGCCCTTGCCCGCATCGGAACTTTGACCGCTGAAGTTCTTGCGCCGTTTATTCAGGACCCACACATTGAAACCAGACGTACCGCTGTGGAACTGGCCGTTCCGTTTCCTTCGGTACATGTTCATCAGTGCATCGATGATTCAGATGTCTTTGTGGCGGAAATGGCTGCATGGTGTGTGGGCGAACGTACGCCTGCAAGCGACACTGAAATTGAAACTCTCATTGCTCGTGCCACGTCACATGACGAAGCCGTAGTTCGCGAAGCATGTGCAGCTGCACTCGGGTCACTCGGTGATCCGCGCGGACTACCAGCAATTCTTGCGGCATGTTCTGATAAACCCGCTGTGCGTCGGCGCGCCATCTTGGCACTTGCACCATTCGAAGGTGACGAAGTTGATGCAGCATTACAACGTGCACTGGAAGACAAAGACTGGCAAGTGCGTCAGAACGCTGAAGATCTTTTAAACCCTCGTAGCTAGTTATTTTCGCGCGGCAATAGTTGATTGTCGTGTGGTTTCACACGCGCTACGTACATGACACCCGTCGACATGATCATTCACTAACCCCATTGACTGCATAAATGAATACACCGTGGTCGGGCCTACAAATTTCCAACCGCGTTTTTTCAAGTCCTTTGACAACGCTGTGGCTGACGGCGATATTGAAGGAACACCAGAACCATGTGATGACTCACCATCACGACCGAACGGCACGTCCGGTGCGTAGCCCCATATGAAGTCAGTCAAAGATCCTGTTTCATCAATCAGGTCCAGTGCACGGCCTGCGTTATTGATGGTTGCTTCAATTTTTCCTCGATGTCGAACTATGCCGGCATCTTCCAAAAGTCGATTGATATCGCGTTCAGATAATCGAGCAACTTCATCCATATCAAACGCGTGAAATGCCGTGCGGAAGTTTTCGCGTTTGCGCAGAATGGTCAACCACGACAATCCAGCTTGAAATCCTTCAAGGCAAATTTTTTCAAACAGCCGAGTGTCGTCGATAACTGGACAACCCCATTCGGTGTCGTGATATTGAATGTATTGCTCATCGTCGCCTGGCCACCAGCATCGCTGGGCGCCATTCTCGGTTGGCCGCAGCCATTCAGTCGTCACATGTAAAGCGTATGTGGCTATTTACTCTTCGAGAATCGGGAGAAGAATCCAGACTTGCTTGATGACGACGAAGTCTTGCTCGACCCACATGAGCAACGGTCTGCTTTGGCTACGTGCCCAAGTACCTGTTCAACATGTGCCCCACATCCTGCCCAACTTGGCTTATTACATTTCTTGCACGTCACTTGTCTACACATACCCCCTAGGGTATCAGTTATTCGCACAACTCGTTACCCAGCTTGGCCTACGCTCCGTGTGACCTCGGACACGACTACGGGGCTACGGTGAAATCATGGCTACAGAGACACTCGTTCCCGGATTCACCAATAAGAGATTGTGGATTGTTCTTGGAGCCCTTGCCCTTGCAGTAATGCTGGCAAACCTCGAGACCTCCATCATTGCCACTGCCCTACCCACCATTACGGGAGAGTTCAATGCGTTCGAAAGTTTTGCTTGGGTAGGAACCGCATACATCGTGACCTCAGCAATCAGCACGCCCTTGCTTGGCAAGCTGTCTGATCTCTACGGCCGCCGACTGATTTTCCAATCGACAATGGCTATTTTCTTAGTCGGTTCAATCTTGTGCGGTGCATCGCAATCAATGGGGCAACTCATTGCAGCTCGAGCGTTTCAAGGAATGGGCGGTGGTGGAATTCAAGCACTCGCTTTTGCAATTCTCGGTGACATTCTTCCGCCACGTGAACGCGGCCGATACATGGGCTACTTCACACTTGCGTTTGTCGGTTCATCAATTCTCGGGCCACTTATTGGCGGACTAATAATCGATCATGCAAGTTGGCCGTGGATTTTTTACATCAATATTCCTTTCATCATCGTTGTTGCAGGCGTTTGCCATTTCGCACTCAAACTGCCGTTCAAGCGTCGCTCAGCAAAACTTGATTTCATGGGTGCTGGTTTGCTCTCACTCACAATTGCATCACTGATGATTGGTCTTGAAGAAGGTCGGCACGGTTGGACCCAACAACACGTACTGATACTTCTCGTTATTGCACTTCTTGGTCTTGCCGCATTTATCAAAGTTGAACAACGTGCAGATGAACCAATGATTCCACTGCGACTGTTTTCCAATGATGTGGTTCGTACCTGTGCGCTCCTCGGAATGTGTGCCGGGGTTGTCACATACGGTGCTAGTGGTTTCCTTTCGCTGTACTTCCAAGACTCACTGCTGGTATCGCCCACAGAGTCGGGACTACGCACATTGCCGACAATGCTCGGCGTCACACTGGCAACATTTGGTATTGGTCGCATCATTGCTAAGACCGGTAAGTACAAAGTCTTTCCAATTGTTGGAAGCGTTCTTTCTTTCTTTGGCTTGATTGGCATTGCGCAGATCACCGGAACAACTCCGTACTTATTTCTTGTGATTCCAATGATTCTCATGGGCTTTGGTTCGGCCTCCATCTTTACAACAACCTCGATTGCTAGTCAGAACGCTGTTGAATTCACGGATCTTGGCGTTGCAACAGCAACAGTGTTGTTCTTTCGCTCACTTGGTGGCTCATTCGGACTCGCAATTTTCGGCACAGTGTTGAACTCCACTATCCGAAGTGAAATTCCAAAGCGAATCACAATTGATCCAGACAAAGCTTCATCTCTCATTCGATCACCAGTAGAAATTAGTGCATTGCCTTCCGCCTCAAAACAAGCGGTCATTGACAGCCTTGCATTGGGAGTCAGCCGAATTCATTGGCTATGCGCTGCAACCATAGTGATCGCATTCTTGCTTGCAGTCACCCTGCGTGAACAGCCATTGCGCTTGCGCGCCGGTTTATCTGACGCGATGGAAAAGGCCGAGCCAGCAACCACATAACTTCGACACACCCACCTTCTACGGTGTGATTGTCGATAGGGAAACCCTATTCATATTGGCTCTTTGGCCCAGTTGTCCACCTCACTGTTCTTAGGAACGAGGCCGTATGCCAGTCACTCTCCGTTCTGCAACGATTTGTCCCATCGTGGAAAAAATAGATTCGTTGCACGTATCCCACCTCACAACTGAATCAGTTCGTCAAGCCCTTGAAGGTTTAGCTCAAGTTGCAGCATGGGTTGATTCACAAAAGCTTTTACTCACACGACGCCTTCAAGAACTCGCTGCCGCATCACCATCAGTAATTCCAGCGCAGGTCATCGCGTCAGCGTGCGGCGTTACACGCAGTGAAGCACAACGAGGCATGGCACGGGTCTCAACGTTGGCTCTAGTTCCTCAACTCGAAACTGCACTCACCACCGGCACAGTGTCCATCGCACATATCGATGCCGTTACGCAGGCCATGTCACACCTCACCGAACCCGAGAAGCAACAAGTTGCCATCCAAGGAAACTGGATCAACATGGTTGCCTCACACACCACCCCAGACAATTTCGCCCGCGCAGTACGCCGTGCCGTGCAACAAGTTCACACAGACTCTGGCCTCACCCAACTTGAACAGCAACGCCGTCGTACTTTCCTGCGCCACTGGGTCGACCGTGATTCCGGCATGGTGTGCCTGCGTGGAGAGTTTGATCCTGAATCCGGTTTGCAAATAGTAGGTCGACTACAAAATGCAGTGGAGCGGCTTTTTCGAGAAGGAACTGTCAATGGCGAGTCTCGATCACCCGATCAACTACGAGCTCTTAGTTTGTACGCCCTTGTTCTTGACACCAATTCAGATTCCGCTGCACCCATCGCATCCGCGTATGGTCGGGCCGACGTCAGTGTCATCATTGATCTCAAAACACTTCAATCTGGGATACACAAACATTCACTCGTTCATACCGGAACCGAGATTGATGTGCCCATTGAAACTATTCGTCGTATCGCATGTGAAGCGAAAATCATTCCGATTGTTTTAGGTAATGATGGCATCGTTCTCGATGTGGGTCGGTCGAGTCGACTTGCTACACGACATCAACGACGAGCTCTCGAATCGATGCACACAACATGTGCCATGCCGCACTGCCACGTGCCGGTCTCGCAATGTCAACCACATCACATTGCATTCTGGAATCTTGGCGGCACTACAGATATGGCCAACCACATTCCGTTGTGCACCGAACATCATCGATGTGCCCATGAAGGAGGTTGGAAACTTTCACTCAATGCAAGTACTAGAGAACTGACTGTTCGAGAGCCTGGCTCCGCTCGAATTCGCACTGCAGTGCCCGAATCCGTTCGAGTTCACTCGTCGGGATAAAACTTCTTCTTCATCTATTTATCGTCCAATGGAAACATTGTCGGTCTTGTGATGGGTACCGTGAGTCGGTGTCTTCTTTTGAATCGTTAATGCGTTGCCCAGTAAATACCTCAGTCAGTGAGCTAGCAAAAATTGTGCACCGCGACGGTGGAGTTGTTGTCGAAGGGTTATTGACACCGAATGAAACTCATACATTGCACGACCAATTACAACCTCATGTTGAACGTCGCTCCCCTGGGTTTCGTGAAGATGCAGGAGATGACGAGTTCTACGGCCGTAAGACAGTTCGTATTCAAGGACTCGCAGCGAAGAGTCGCCAGTT
>JBBANJ010000008.1:49165-50964 GCA_040402055.1 Ilumatobacteraceae bacterium | reverse complement strand
ACTTCCATGCCACCGACAAGAGTTACATACGCGATGATCGCTTGACCTGTTGTTGCATCGTTAGCACCAACAACTGCTGCTTCAGCCACGCTCGGGTGAGATACCAATGCACTTTCAACTTCTGTTGTTGAAATGCGGTGACCTGAAACGTTCATCACGTCATCGACGCGCCCAAGCAACCAGAGATAACCATCGTCATCTAACTTCGCGCCGTCACCAGCGAAGTATCGCCCAGCAAAACGGGACCAATATGCATCTTGGTAGCGCTCTGGGTCTTTCCAAATTCCGCGCAACATTCCTGGCCATGGCTGAGTGAGTGTGAGATAACCACCGCCATGTGTAACTGGTTTTCCTTCATCATCAAGAAGTTCTGCGCCAATTCCTGGCAATGGAAACGTTGCAGAGCCAGGCTTTGTGGTGGTTGCACCAGGCAGTGGCGAGATCATGATGCCGCCAGTTTCTGTTTGCCACCACGTGTCAACGATTGGGCAATTCCCGCGACCAATGTTCTCGTGGTACCACATCCACGCTTCTGGGTTAATGGGTTCGCCCACACTGCCGAGCAATCGAAGTGACGATAAGTCATGTTTTGCTGGCTCTTCGACTCCCCACTTCATAAAGGTACGAATAGCTGTTGGGGCCGTATAGAAAATAGTGACTTTGTATTTTTCAATGATTTCCCACATGCGATCATTCGCCGGATAGTTCGGTACACCTTCGTACATCACTTGTGTTGCGCCGTTGCTTAATGGCCCGTACACGATGTAGCTATGACCAGTGATCCAACCAACATCTGCTGTGCACCAGAAAATATCTTTGTCGGGGTTCAAGTCGAATACGTACTTATGTGTGTAGGTGACATGCGTGAGGTAACCACCTGTTGTGTGCATGATTCCCTTTGGCTTACCAGTTGTACCTGAGGTGTACAACAAGAAAAGCAATTGCTCAGAATCCATTGGCTCTGGTGGGCATACGGCATCGGCTGTTGCCATGAGTTCGTGGTACCAATGGTCACGGCCAGCTTGCATGTCAACGGCGTTACCGCCGCGCTTCACAACAACAACTGCAGTTATCGTTGGTGTACTTGCTACTGCTTCGTCTGCTTGTGGCTTCAGTGCAAACACTTCCCCACGTCGATATCCGCCATCAGCAGTGATAAGAACTTTTGCCTCTGCATCGTTGATGCGATCTGACAATGCCAGAGATGAAAACCCACCAAACACAACAGAGTGCACTGCACCGATTCGTGCACAGGCCAACATGGCCACTGCTGCTTCAGGAATCATTGGCAAATAGATATTGACGCGGTCGCCCTTGTTTACACCGAGACCCTTGAGAACGTTTGCAAACTTCTGTACTTCGTCAAGCATCTGTGAATACGTGATTGTGCGGGTATCACCTGGCTCACCTTCAAAATGAAAAGCAACTTTGTCGCCCTTGCCTGCAATGACGTGACGGTCGAGGCAGTTGTACGACACATTGAGTTTCCCGCCAACAAACCATTTGCTGTACGGCAAATTCCATTCACAGATGGTGTCCCACTCTGTATCCCATGAGACAAGCTCGCTGGCCTGTCGTGCCCAGAACGCTTCGTAATCTTCGTTAGCTTCGTCGTAGAGGAAGGTGCCAGCAACAAGTGTGTTCATCTTGAATGCATCGGACGGCGGAAATTTCCGCTTTTCCCATTGAAGAGCATCGATTGTGTCGTGGTTGTCTTTGTCTGCCATGTGAAACCCCCAGCTAGTCCTTATGACACTAGTGAAATGAAGCATCAGTTACCCATGGCGAACGGCAAGACT
>JBBANJ010000008.1:45400-49065 GCA_040402055.1 Ilumatobacteraceae bacterium | reverse complement strand
TACCCGTTGGCTGAACAATCTGTGTCGTCTTCCATCACCGGCATGATCAACGGCTCGATCCCCATCACCACAGTTGTCGCAGCAGCCATCTTGACCCGCAATATGCCATCTGCTCGACGCATCACTGCCGTGATCATCGGTTTCATCGGGATCGCACTGATTTCAATTGGAAGCGTTGGCGATGGCAAGGGTGCCTCATTACATGGTGTTGCCTTCTTGCTGGCTGCTACCTGTTGCTACGCATTCACCAGCATCTTGTCGCGAGAGATGCAAGTGAAGTACGGAACACTCACAGTCCTGTTGTGGCAGGAACTCTTTGCCCTGCTCTTTTCATTGCCTCTAGGAATTCCAGCATTCTTTGATAGCGAGTTTGCTTGGTCAGCATTCTTTTCACTGCTAGTTCTTGGTGCATTCGGCACGGGCTTTGCTTACGTGATGTACGGCATGTTGATGGTTCGGGCCGGTGCCGTGCGCGGTGTTATTGGCGTGTTCTTCACCCCAGTTGTTGCAACAATTCTTGGGCTGTTGTTTCGTGACGAAAAAGTAACTGCCCTTGCGGTTGTTGGAATGTGCGTGGTGTTAATCGGAGCTTGGCTAACTAGCCGACCCGATAAGCAAATCGCTTAAGCGTCGCGGCGAGTAAACAAGACAGCACCCAGTACTGCAAACACTGCGACAAAGGCACTGAAATAAGTCAACGAAACAAGCCAAGTGTTGCTCTCGTCCGTGTATTGAGCAATGAGCCGAAAACCGTTTCCCTGTACAGGAGAAAACTTCATCATGTTGCGGCCAGATGCCACAGACAAAAGACCAAACACCATTCCTTCAAGAATTGTGGGCCACAACAACAGTGCAGAAATAGCTCCGGGCGAACTCTTGAAAACTAAACCAAGAGATAGGCCAAGCACCGAGAGAAAAGCACTGAGGATTACTACCGAAAACAATATGCGAATATCTGAGCCAATTGTTACGAATTCGGCATCACGAAATGACAGGATCAAAGCAGATGGAAGCAGACACAGCAGCAACATCGTCCATGCAGATACCACAGACACAATAAATGTGGTCAGTAGTTTTGCGATAAATACTTTCAATCGATTCGGTGTGGCAACAAGGGTGATGCGAATAGTTCCTTGTGAATACTCTTGAGTGGAGCACAACACGCCTACAACGCCAAGCAATAGCCCGGTTAATGGTGCAAAGTTGCCCACCATTGAAGCCAGGGAATCTCCGACTTCACCATTAGTGAATGCAAAAAGAGAAGTAAGTCCGAAGATGATTGCTGGCAACAGAACCGAGCAGGTTGCGACAATTATTGTTGCGCGTGTCGTGCGCAATTTAAACAATTCAGATTTGAGAACGCCGATCATGGTTGTGGTGCATCCCAAACATTTGTAGTTGTTGATTGTCCACGATATTCAACTGAAGCATCAGTGGCATCTAAGAAGGCTTCTTCAAGTGAACCGGTCTGTGGTGACAGTTCGTGCAGCACTATATTGTTGGCAGCAGCAATGTTGCCAACGGTTATTGCAGAGACCGCGTGGAAGTCGCCACCATCTGGTGTGCGTTCCACTGTGCCACCCTGGGCAGTAACCAATGCAGCCAAGGCGTCGAACTGTGGTGATACAACTCGCACCCAAGTCTTTGCATGTTGTGTCATGAAGTTTCCAATTGGACCTGAAGAAATAAGTTTTCCTTGGCCAATAACAATGAGATCATCAGCGACCAGTGACAGTTCTACTAATTGGTGGCTGCTCACCAATACAGATCTACCTTCGTTAGCGAGATGCCGCATAACGTCGCGGGTCCAACGAATTCCTTCCGGGTCTAAGCCATTTGCCGGTTCATCCAAAATGACAACTTTCGGATCGCCCAACAGTGCGACCGCAAGTCCGAGTCTCTGGCGCATACCGAGAGAAAACTTGCCGACTCTGGTGCGAGCGGCATCTTGCATTCCGACCATCTGAAGAACCGCATCTACTCGTGATGCACCGATTCCATTGGTCATCGCAATCCAACGCAGATGATTTCTTGCTGTTCGTCCCTTATGTGCGTCTCCAGCATCGAGCAATGAACCGACATGCTTCAGTGGGGATTCAATATCTGCGTACTTACGCCCATCAAAGGTGGCTACGCCGGCATCGGGTTTATCAAGGCCGAGCATGCAACGCATCGTGGTGCTTTTGCCGGAACCATTTGGCCCAAGGAAACCAGTTACTCGACCAGGCGTTACTGAAAAAGACAGATTGTCGACAGCCTTTTTTGACCCGTACGACTTCGTGAGGTTCTCGACAACAATCATGTGCTCACCCTATGCCACATTGGTCTAGTTCTGAGACCACTCCAGAACAGTGAAATTTCCTAGACCGGTTTCATCTAACAATGCTTCGGCTTCAGTAATGCGACTTCGCATTTTAATTGCAGCAAGTGTTGGTGCAGATGCTTGTTCCGCCCATACCCGCTTACCTTCGTCAACCAAGTCATCAATGCCCCACCGCTGAAGAAACTGCGCTTGTGTTCTCACTGCATCAGGTTCACGCACAGCAGACAATTGATCAATCAGCACTTGCGTTGTGATGTCTTGCTCACCAGGGTTCCGCAAGTAGTGCGTTCCCTTTTCATGGCTTGCATATGTTCGTAACCATTCGCGCCAAGGCATTGAGGCAACTTCAGCCGTTAATGGTGTGCAGTAATCAAAAGCGATGATTGATCCGCGACGAAGTATTGATAATGAATCAGCTAGCCATTGTGCTGCTTCACGCTGAATAGGGGCACGGGAAGCGTGCGGGGCCCTGCTTGGCAAGAATGATGGAATCGGTGAGTTCACCAAGATCTCAGAGAAAGTTTCACCAGTTGCAATCACATGCGCTTCGCGCCACCCATCGTCGTATACCCACAATTCAAACGGAATGTTGTCGAGCAATTCGTTAGCAATAATGACGCCGTTTTCAATAACTGACGGCATCGAATTAGTCGATGTCACCCCATCTGGGTGCAGTGCTCGTTGTGCTGCACTGGTTTCAATTGTGATGTATTCACCCCGCTGAAGGCACTCTGGCGCTGCAGCAAGGATGGAACGCGCGAGTGTTCCCGGTCCGGCACCCACTTCTACAATCTGAAAATTGTCAGGTTTCCCAAGTCGATTCCACACGTCGTCAATTGCACGTGCAAGAACTGTTCCGAATAATGGTCCTACTTCAGCAGAAGTGATGAAATCTCCACGCCTACCGGCACGTCCTGTTGTGGAATAGAAACCATGTTCGCTATACAACGCGAGGTCCATAAAAGAAGAGAACGGAATGCTCCCCTGTGACGCTGCAATGGCAGCGCGTATGGAATCAGCGGCCGAAGGCACCGGCAAGACCGGCAAGATCACCGAAGTGAATCACGATGCCAGGCAGGACACCCAACAACAATGTCGCGATGCCAGTAATACCAAGTGCGACTGCAAGTGATGACTTAACAGGAACTGGTGACGTGTCGCCATCAGGAACCGGGCGCATCCACATTTCGCGCAAGATGCTTCCGTAGTAACCGAATGCAACAACTGAGTTCACACCACCGATAATTGCAAGAACATAGGCCCACGTTGTGCCGGCTGAAACGAGCGACTGGAACGCTGCGAACTTTCCGAACCAACCTCCAAGAGGTGGGATACCAGCGAG
>JBBANJ010000008.1:0-45300 GCA_040402055.1 Ilumatobacteraceae bacterium | reverse complement strand
GCTGCGGAGAGAATCCAGAAAACTGGCTGCCACACGGCGTGTGAGCCAGGGAACCCGACATAGACGACAGTGACAAGAGCAACGAAGCCAGCTGCTTTTGAGGCGACTGATAGGAACGCGGTAACTGGAGTTGGCGCACCTTGATAGGTGTCAGGAGCCCATGTGTGAAATGGCACGGCGGAAATCTTGAATGCAAAACCGATGACCACGAAGAACACAGCGAGTGCACGGATTGACGTGAGGTTGCTTCCAAGAGCAGCACCGATCTCAGTAAGTTTCGTGGAGTTTGTGATTCCGTAGAGCAACGACATGCCGTACAACATGATTGCTGAGGCAAAGACGCCAAGAAGGTAGTACTTAATACCGGCTTCATTGCTTCGTGAATCACGCTTGCGCCAAGCAGCAAGCATGTACGCAGGAATGGATAAGAACTCAAGAGAAACGAAAATTGAAATGAGGTCACGGCTTGACGCCATCATGACCATTCCCATAAGGCTGGACAGCATCAGGAACCAGAATTCGCCTTGGTAATAGTCGCCCTCGCGAATGTAATCAGCAGCAAGAAGAACAACCACATACCCGGAAAGCAGGAACAAGCCCTTCATCACCAAACTGAAATCATCAATCACATAGCGACCGTCAAACATCTCCCGCGTGCCGGCATTGTTCAAAGCCAAGGTCAGTACAGGGATGAAGGCAGCGAGCAGAGTAAAGCTTGCTACAGGTGTCAACAACCATTTACGGGAATCAGACAAGAACAAGTCGAGCAACAAGAGCAGCACAATGCCTGCTCCGAGAATCATCTCAGGAGCTAGTGCGTGGTAATCAATTGTTGGTGATGACCACGCAGCGGTGGCGATTGTGCTCAGCACGGGTCAGCCTCCGAAAGCCTTGAGAGTAACGCCCACTGCTGGGTCGAGAACCTTGAACATCAATTGTGGGTACACACCAAAGACCACAATTGCGATCAGTAGCGGTGTCCATGCAATCCACTCAAACTTGTTGACATCGTGAATGTCTTCGTCGTGTCCGTGACCAGCAGCAAACTCAGCGGCTGGTTCACCGAATGCGATGCGCTGGAAGAGCCACAACAAGTAACCGGCAGCAAAGACGGTTCCGATGGCAGCGATCACCATGTAGGCGCGGAACACGTTGACCGAAAGTCCGGCAGCAGGATGGTATGCAGACAAGATTGCGGGGAACTCTCCCCAGAAACCTGCGAGGCCTGGAAGACCAAGTGATGCCATTGCACAGAAGCCAAAGATCCATCCGAGTTTTGGCATCTGCAACAACATGCCAGAGATGCGCTTGATTTCAAGTGTGTGGTATCGCTCTTTTACCGAACCAGCAACAAAGAACAACATGCCGGTGATGAGACCGTGAGCAACCATTCCGAACATTGCAGCGTTCATACCGAATGACGTAAGCGTTGAAATACCAAGCATCACGAAGCCCATGTGAGCTACAGATGAGAACGCAATCAGACGCTTCATGTCAGTTTGTGCAAGACAACCGAGTGAACCGTAGATGATTCCGATAACTGCAAGACCACCGATATATGGAGCCCATGCTTTTGCTGCTTCGGGAAGTACTGGAATTGCGATACGTACAAAACCGTATGTTCCCAACTTCAACAACACTGCAGCAAGGATTACTGAACCTTGCGTTGGTGCCTGAGTATGTGCGTCTGGCAACCATGTGTGGAACGGGAACATCGGAACCTTGACTGCAAAGCCAACGAACATTCCAGCGAAGATCCAAATTTGAGTTGTGCGTGAAATGTTCACTCCGTTCTCAATGAGGAACGGAATAGCGAAACTTTCAGCACCGGTCTTGAAGAACAGCGCGAGGAAGGCAACCAGCATGAGTGCCGATCCGAACATCGTGTACAAGAAGAATTTGAGAGATGCGTACTGACGATTTTCGCCACCCCAGACACCAATCATGAAGTACATCGGCAACAACACAAGTTCGAAGAACACGAAGAACAAGATGAGGTCACGCGCAATGAATGTTCCGGCCATACCTGTTTGCAGAATCAACATCAAGATGAAGAACGCCTTCGGGTTTCCTGGCGATGGCACATGATCCCATGAATAAATCATGACGAGAACTGTGATGATCATTGACAAGAGATACAGCGGAAGGCTGATGCCATCAATACCGATGTAATACGACGACTTAATGACTGAGATCCAGTCATGTTGCGACACGAACTGCATGGCGCCGGCATTGCCGAAGTCGAATTGGACCATTGTGTAAATACCCACAGCGAGTGTGGCGATCGCTGTTGCGATAGCGACTGACTTAATCAGTGCCTCTTCAGCTTTCGGTATGAACAGCATGATGAGGACTCCGACAAGCGGCAAGAAAGTGCCGACTGTTAGAGCCCAGTTGTGGTTGCTTATGAGTTCCATTGCGGTAGCTCCCTAGGTATTTACGATGACGAGTACGAGGGCGCCGATGGCGGCAGCGCCGAACAACAACGCCCCATACTGATTGACTTTTCCGGACTGAACAGGACGAAGAGCGCTCCCGGCACCTTGGGCAACATTGCCCGTGCCATTCACTGCGCCATCGACCACGCGTTGATCGATATTGCGATAGACCCAACCAGCAATTCCCTTTGCTGTTGTGCCTGCTCCATTAACGACGCCATCAAGAACTTTTTGGTTGAACCAATACACGGCAGCTGCAATTGGGTGCGCGATCGAACGAACAATGATTTTCTCGTACAGCACATCGAGGTAGTACTTGTTGACAAGAAGCTTGTATCCAAAGCCCAATACCTTGTTGCGCTCTGTGAGGCCAACAAACTTCTTGTTCTTCTTTTCGTACAACTGAATGCAGACAAACAAACTGAGAAGGAATCCTGCAAGGACAATCAACATTGATGTTGCGGCTTTTGACCATTTGAACGGTGCATGATGAATCTGTGGAGCCATACACACGCCTTGTGCAGGGGTCTCGGTTCCGCATGGTGATTCATGATGCGCCTCGCCAGATGCATCGGCCATCAAAGCTTCACCTTCAGTTGAATGAGCATCTTCACCAGACGCTGGAGTTGACCTCAGCATTTCTGGGCCTGCTTCGCCTTCAACAAGCGTCACGACTTCGGCATCAGGAGCGACTGTGGAATCTGTTGGAGTATCTGATGCGACACGAGTCTCACCAACGCCACCCACGACATACGCAATACCTGTTGGGCTGACTACTTCAGCGCTTGGCTCAACCCACTTCTTAAAGTGTTCCCACTTCTCACCAAACGGTGCTGCATTCAAGAAGCCAGAACCAAGAGCAAGTGTCGCCAAAATAACTAGTGGAACAGTGATGAGCCAACCAGACTCATGAGGTCCGTGTGATGCGTGAGCCTCATGTGAATCATGAGCGTCATGACCATGATCAGCATGGTCATCATGTGCAGCATGCGAGTCGTGACTCTCTTCTTCATGATGTTCGCCAGCAGACGCGCCGCGTGGCTGACCAAAGAAGGTGAGATACGTTGCGCGAGTCATGTACGCAGCTGTGAGGAATGCACCAGCAAGTCCGACAATCATGAACACGTTGTAGCCATTGTGGCCAACGTTGTCGATGATTTCATCTTTCGAAAAGAAACCAGAGAATGGAAACACTCCGCAGAGAGCAAGCGTTGAAATAATCCACGTACCGAAAGTGATTGGCATGAACTTGCGAAGCCCGCCCATGTCTTTCTTCATTTCGAACGAGTGATGAGAAGAACTATGGCTGATTGATCCGGCACCGAGGAACAAGCAAGCCTTGAAGAATGCGTGTGTGAAAATGTGGAATACGGCTGGTAACCATGCCCCGGCGCCAAGTCCCATCATCATGTAGCCAAGTTGGCTGACTGTTGAGTAGGCAAGAACCTTCTTGATGTCTGTCTGCACAAATGCGAGCAGCGCAGCAATAACGATGGTGATACCACCGATGACAACGATGAAGTTCGCGCTACCACCAAGGATGTCCATCCCCTTGAAGAACACGGGGTACAAACGAGCAACAAGGAACACACCGGCAACAACCATGGTGGACGAATGCAAGAGCGAGCTAACAGGAGTTGGACCAGCCATAGCGTCTGGCAACCAAGTGTGAAGTGGGAACTGGCCGCTCTTGCCAATGGCTGCAATAAAGAGGGCTACTGCGCCCATCGTGATTGCTGCATGGCCAGGGTCGCCTGACAATGCCCACGAGGAAAGACCGCGAATTGAGAAACCAGAAACTCCAAGAGTCTTTGTGGTCCATTCATTAGCTGAGAAAAACAGAATGGCAGTACCGGTGAGAAGACCAATGTCGCCGGTACGTGTGGTGAAGAACGCCTTCAGTGCAGCGCGGCTGTTTGCGCCTTCTTCCCACCAGTGACCAATAAGGAGGAAGGAGCACAGACCCATGATTTCCCAACCCAAGATGAGTTGAATCATGTTTTCTGCAACAACCATGTTGAGCATTCCGGCAGAGAACAAAGTCAGTGAAGCGAAGAAATGCGTGTAGCGACGATCTCCGCGCAGATATTCAAGCGAATAGATCTGCACCAAAGTGGAGATGAACGCAACGACCAAAAGAATTGCAACCGTAAGTCCATCAACATGTTGGCCAATACCAAACGAGACTCCGCTGTTCTGCCACCATGTCCACGTCTTGACAACAGGAGAAACAAATGCACCTTCGGGTGCTCCGTTAACTCGTTGAATCCACTGGTAGGCGGCTCCACCTGCAAAGACCAAAGCGCCGAGCATGGAAGCAACACCAAATTCGCTTCCCTTCTTTGGCATGCGCTTTCCGAAGAAAATAATGAGAAAGAACGACAATGCAGGAATGACGGGGATAACCCACGCATGCTCGAGGAACCACCCCGAACTCAGTACTACTTCTGTTGCAGCTTCTGTGGCTTCAGCGAACATCGGATTAGCCCTTCATCTCTGAGAGTTCATCGAGGTCAATAGAACGACGATTGCGATACATAAGGAGAACCATTGCAAGACCCACGCCAACTTCGGCAGCAGCAATCGCAATGATGTACAGCGCGAAGGTATGACCATCTAGTGAGCCATTACGCATAGAGAAGGCCAACAAGTTGATATTGACCGAGTTCAAAATGAGTTCGATTGACATCAACACAAGGACGGCGTTCTTGCGGGCAATAACGCCATAGACGCCAATGCAGAACAGAACTGCTGCAAGGATGAGGAATTGATTAACAAACATGGTTAGTCCCTCCTCGCGAGAACAATGGCCCCGACAACAGCTGCGAGAAGTACGAACGACAAGGCCCAGAATGGCAAGAGGTATGGGCCAAAGATTTGGTCGGAAATTTCTTGAGTAGTTACCACTGCAGCATCCGCTGGCATTTTCTGACTACCGAAGCCGCTATCAAGCGCCATTGCCATTGCTACAAACAATGCGAGAGCAATAGGAATCCCAAAAAACCAATTCTTATTATTCAAATCAGATTCTGCACCTATACGAGCACGAGTCAACATTGTTCCAAACAAGAACAACACCATCACAGCACCGATGTAGACAAGTACCTGAGTAATGGCAACAAACTCAGCTGCAAGCAACACGTACTGTGCTGCTGCGCCGGCAAGTACAACAACTAGCCACAACGCAGCGTGAACAACATTGCTGGTAGTAACGACACGCAAGGCGCCGAAGACCATGATTGCGGCGATAATTGCAAAACCAATGTTTTGAGCAAAGAGGACATCAGACGCGAACATTACTTCTTGCCCTTCTTGTCTGCGCCGGCTTCAAGTTCTGGTGCTTCAGGAACTGTTTCCATCCATTCACCAAGTTTTGTTTTGTCATGCAAGAGATCAGCAATACGTGGTTCTGAGTATTCGTACTCAGGACTCCAGAACAATGCATCGAAAGGGCATACATCAACGCAGATTCCGCAGTACATGCATAACGCGTAGTCAATATCAAAGCGATCAAGTTTGTTGACTTTACGAGCAGCACCACCAGCGCGACGCGGTGGTGCCATCTCTTTGTGGCCTTCGATGTAGATGCACCAGTCAGGACATGACCGAACACACAACATGCACGAGGTGCAGTTACCTTCATGAAGTGCGATAACGCCACGTGCACGAAGCGGAGGCGTTTCCTTTACATGTGGGTATTGAACTGTGTTTGAACCTTCTTTGAAGGTTTTCATCATGGTGCCGAATGTGACACCAAGACCTTTAACAAGACCAGGAACTTTTGCCATTAGAACGCCACCTTCAGAATTGCCGTGACCATGATGTTGGCAAGAGATACGGGGATAAGAACTTTCCAAGCGAACTTCTGCAATTGATCTTCGCGGAAACGTGGGTATGAGAAACGCACCCACATGATGAAGAAGACAACAGCCAGCATCTTGGAGAACAAGATGAGCGGTCCGACGATGTTCATCCAATTGTCGATGCTGTCGATGGTGGTCCAACCGAACCAAGAGAACGGCACTGCCCAACCACCGAGGAAGAGAACAGAAGCAATCATGGAGAAAACACCGGCGGTTGCAAATTCACCGATGAAGAAAATGAGGAATCGGAAGCCTGAGTATTCAGTCATGTAACCAGACACGAGCTCAGATTCAGCAATGGGCATGTCGAACGGAGTCTGAGTGAGTTCAGCTTGCACAGCAATCATGAACACAATGAAACCGACGAACTGTGTGATGACGTATGGATTACCAAGACTGCTGAACCCAAACATTGAGCCTGCATTTTGCGCCACAACGATTTGTTGAAGATTCATCGTGCCGGCCTGGATAACAACGCCAACTACGGCAAGAACCATTGGAAGTTCATACGCAATGAGCTGACCAGCTGCACGTAAACCACCAAGCAACGAATACTTGTTGGCACTCGCCCATCCAGCAATCAGAATTCCAAGAACCGATACAGACGAAACAGCTAGTGCGTAAAACACTCCGGTTTCAAAGTTTGTAAACAATGCATCAGGGCCGAACGGCACCACAACAACCAAGAGAAATGTGCTTGCCAAAACAATAAGCGGTGCCAACTTGAAGATGAACTTGTCAGCACGCGCTGGATAGATGTCTTCTTTTTGTAGCCATTTGCCGACTTCGGCGAAAAGCTGCATCGATCCTTGAGGGCCAGCTTCCATTGGACCAAGGCGTGACTGCATGAATGACATCATCTTGAACAAGAACAGATACACCACTGTTCCGGCCGGAAGAAGGACGGCAA
Source organism: Ilumatobacteraceae bacterium (assembly GCA_040402055.1). GTDB lineage: Bacteria > Actinomycetota > Acidimicrobiia > Acidimicrobiales > Ilumatobacteraceae > UBA2093. The sequence goes on along the minus strand of JBBANJ010000008.1, from coordinate 38,089 downwards.
CAAGACCACCTAGAACGCGAAGAAGCGACTGTGCCCAATATGGCAGGTCAGCAGAAAGAAGGGTTGCGAGATTCATCAGCGGTCAATGTCTCCGAGAATGAAATACAGCGACGCAAGAATGGTGATGATGTCTGGGACATAAACACCTTTCAACAGCCACGGAGTAATCGAGATGTTGTTGAATGATGCGCTGCGAATCTTGACGCGGAACGGTCCCATGTCGCCTTGAGAAACAACGTAGTAGCCCATTTCGCCAAGAGGGTTCTCCGTTGAGACCCATGCTTCGCCTTCAGGAACCTTGATGATCTTTGGAACCTTGGCCATGATTGGGCCCGCAGGAATTGTGTCGAGCAGTTGATCAACGATGCGTGTTGATTCACGAACTTCTTGCAAACGAACCCAGCAACGTGCGAACGAGTCACCGTCCGGGTGAGTGATGACTTTGAAGTCAACCTTGTCATATGCAAGTGGCAATTTCTGATCGCGACGAAGATCCCAGTCAACACCACTGGCACGCAAGTTTGCGCCAGACAATCCGTACTGCAATGCAACGTCTTTCGGAATAACACCAATACCACGAGTACGTGACTGGAAGATTTCGTTACCGAACAACAAGTCTTCGATTTGATCGCAGAAGCCACGAAGCTTCTTCATGACATTACGAGTCTCGTCAATGAAGCCTGCAGGAAGATCGTCTTTTAATCCGCCGATGCGGTCAAAGTTTGGATGGAAACGTCCACCAGTTGCACCTTCAATAAGGTTCAACACGTATTCACGGTCGCGGAATGCGAAGAACACTGGCGTAACGGCACCAAGCTGTACACCAAGGTCTCCAAGGAACAAAGTGACGTTTGCAATTCGTGACAATTCAAACAAGATGGTGCGAATGTGCTGTGCACGTGATGGTGCTTCAACACCCATCAATTTTTCAGCAGCAAGAATGAACGGCACTTCGTTTGCGAATGATCCGAGCCAGTCAATGCGGTTTACCAATGCAGTGACCTGAGGGTATGAACGAACTTCAGTGAGTTTTTCGTATCCACGGTGCATGTAACCGCACGATGGGTCTGCCCAGAGAACTTGTTCACCATCAAGACGAGCAATGATTCGAAGAGTTCCGTGTGTGGCGGGATGCTGTGGTCCGATGTTGAGAGTCATGCCCTCAGTTTCAAGTTCTACGTTGACACGTGCATCTGCTGCTTGTGCTGCGATGTATGCAAGTTGTTGACGATCGCCTAGAAGACTCATGATGCGTCACCTTCCTCTTCACTGTCGTCACCTGGGAGTGGTTCGACATCAACAATTCCTGGCCATGGTTTCACCATGCGCGCAAGCAGTGGGAAATCTTTACGAAGCGGGTGTCCTTCAAAATCTGTCGGCAAGTACATATTGCGCAGATCAGGATGACCATTAAAACCAATGCCAAACATCTCGTGTGTTTCGCGCTCGTGCCAGTTTGCACCAGCAAAGACTTGCGACCATGAATCAATAGCCATTAGCGAATCATCAACGTCAACTTTGATGTTGATACCAAGTGTGGTGAACGGCTGCACAAGACGAGCGATGACTTGAAAGCGAGTGTCGCCACCTGCGTAGCCCTGTTTGATAACACTGCTGCGCTCGACTGGCGGCGCAGTTGGGTCATCTTCGCCACGACCGTACGGAGAAGGCAACCAGTCAATCGCTGAGATGAATCCGAAATACGTGTAGCCGAGGCTCTTTAAAGTTTCACCGGTCGAACGCCAAGCGTCTGCAGAAACACGAATCCACATGTCATCGTTTGGCTTAACGAGTGAATCAACGACGGAACTACCGAGAGCTGCGCACACGCGAGCTATCTCTGCATCGCGCACATCGTCGCGTGGTGTTTCAGTTGGGGTATCAGTTGTTGACGACAACGGGGATGCCTCCCATTTCTGCAGATTCACCATCGACGTACATTGACTTTGTACCTTCGCCACGCCAACGAGCACCCATGTCTTCGTGCTTAATGCGTTGTTGCAACAACACAATTCCTTCTAGCAATGCTTCAGGGCGAGGAGGGCAACCAGGGATGTACACGTCAACAGGAATGATTTGGTCAATTCCTTTTGTTACTGAGTAGCTGTCCCAATATGGTCCGCCGCAGTTTGCACATGATCCCATTGAAATGACGTACTTCGGTTCAGGCATTTGTTCATACAAACGCTTGATAGCTGGCGCCATTTTGTCTGTAACAGTTCCGGAGATAACAACAAGGTCAGCTTGACGCGGTGATGCAGGAAGCGGAATAACTCCGAGACGCATGACGTCGTAACGAGGCGAACCAAATGCCGCACCCATTTCAATTGCACAACATGCAAGACCCCATTGGTACACCCACAGGCTGTACGAACGACCAAGATTGAATAGTTGTGTCAGCGGTTTGCCCAACCGACCACGATCTACAAGACCCATAATTAAACCCTTGCTCCTAGACCCAGCGAAGGACGCCTTTGCGCCACGCATAGACAAGACCAAGTAACAAGATGGCGACAAAAATGCCCATCTCTACAAGGCCAAAACCTGCGTACCGCTCAAGTTGAGTGGCCCACGGGAAAATAAAGACTGCTTCAACATCAAAGATGACGAACAACAGTGCGAAGACGTAATAACGAATTTGGCTTTGCGACCAACCGTCACCAACCGGATCAACACCGCTTTCGTAGGTGAGCAGTTTTTCTGCGTTGGGATTATTCGGACGAATGAGTGCCGAAATACCAAGCAGCAAGCCGGCAACAAGAAAGGAGGCCAGCCCAAACCACACAACAGTGAGATAGGACCGTAAGAAGGGGGACATCACGTCCAAAACTACTACGGGGACTCACTATCGCCCCAACTTCCCATTGGGTCAATGTCCAGTTACGCCATGTGCCTTTGTGCGATATTTTCTAAAAACCACGCGACCAATTCATCACACCTCTGTTCGGCATCGACCACGCGAGAACTTGTCTCCCGAATCAATTCGTCGGCGGTCATCCCGATGGCAGCGATCTCATCGCTCCCCTGGCCAGTCATCCACAATCGCACAATCGACTCAGAGGCCTCGGGGTGGAATTGAAGCCCAAGCGCTCTGCCGCAGATCATGGCCTGGGGGCCAACCGGAGAATCGGCAAGGGTTGTGGCCCCGGCGGGAACACTGAATCGGTCGTAATGCCACTGCATCCAGTCGCCCCGGGTAAGGCATTCAGGCGTCAAATTGGCTGTCTCTGCCACAGGAAACACTTGGTACCAACCGATTTCAGGGGTTTTGGCCCGACTGACTTCTCCCCCAAGGGTGACGGCCAACTGTTGGGCCCCAAAGCAAATTCCGAGAATTCCGATGCCCCGGGAGACCGCATCTGCCAGAAGGGCTTGCTCGGCGCGAACGGGCTCGGCGACATGGTCCCAATAGGTGCTCCAGTTTGAGCCCATTGCCACGACAAGGTCAAAGCCGTCGAGAGAGGGCCAATTCACGTGGTCCTCGCGCAAAAACTCAGTGAAGGCATACCCGCGTTGGCGCAAAGCTCGACCAACGAACCCAGGATCAGCATCCTCACTATTTGCGATGAGTACAGCGCGCATGCCCACTACGGTAGGGGCAGATGACAGCTATACCAATTGATTCTGAAGTCATCGACGCAGCTCGACGTGCCGGAGTAGGTGTAGTCAAACGCACCCCCATCACCGAGTCGGCCGCCTTGTCCGAACGGTACGGCGGAAATGTGGTCTTCAAGGCTGAGAATTTGCAGCGCACGGGGTCTTTCAAAATTCGCGGTGCAATGAGCAAGCTCGCCTCGCTTGGTGACGCAGTGAAGAACGGCGTCGTGGCCGGCAGTGCAGGAAACCATGCGCAAGCAATTGCTTTTGCAGCGCGACATCACAATGTTCCGTGTGAGATTTTTGTTCCGGCTGGTGCATCGCTGTCGAAGATGGAAGCAGTGCGTTCCTACGGTGCAATTCTCAGCGAGGGTGGCGACTCATTGTCTGACGCTGTCGCTGCAGCACAACGACACGCTGATGCAACGGGAATGAATTTCTGTCATCCGTATGACGATCCCATTGTTGTCGCAGGACAAGCAACTCTTGGTCTTGAATTGCTAGAAGATATTTCAGATTTATCTCTGGTCATCATTCCACTTGGTGGAGGTGGTTTGACTGGCGGTGTTGCAATGGCGTTGAAAACATTCAACCCAAAGATTCGAGTCATTGGTGTTCAAGTTCGTGCATGTGCGCCATACGCCGGGTCACCTGCGCCCGATGGACCTATCGTCACGCTTGCGGATGGAATTGCAGTCAAGATGCCAGGTGCGTTTACTCGTCCGCTTATTGAAAGATATGTAGACGAGATTGTTGTTGTCGAAGAAGATCTCGTTGCCGATGCAATGGTTCTTCTGATGGATCGCGGCAAGTTATACGTTGAAGGCGGCGGAGCCGTCGGTGTTTCTGCACTGATGAGCGGCCAAGTAAAGCCGGCACAAAGCGGTACAACATGTGTTGTTTTGTCGGGTGGAAATGTTGATCTTGGTTTACTTCCTGGTCTCATCCGTCGTAATGAAACCAAGGCTGGTCGCAGACTTATTTTGTTTGTTCGTATTTCTGACAGGCCAGGCGGTCTTGCTCGGCTACTCACACTGTTCGCAGAAACTGGTGCCAACCTTGTTGAAGTAGAACATGTTCGCGAAGGCGTGAGTTTGCATGTTCGCGAAACTGGTATTCAGGCTGTTCTAGAAGTGCGTAGCCGTGAACACGCTGATGAAGTGTTGACTGCAGTTCGCAATGCCGGATACGAGGCTGACGAAGTAGAAGCCGGATGAGCAAACCCCTGATTGCGATTCCGGGGCGTTTAAGCCCAGAAGCAACAGGACACCGCACGCCGGTTACAAGTTGTGGACAGAACTACATCGACGCAATCCATCGCGCAGGAGGTTTGCCCGTCCTTGTTCCGCCCACAAGTGATATTTCGATTATTACTGAAACTATTGCTCGATGCGATGGAATGCTCATGATTGGTGGCGGTGATGTCAGCCCATCAAAATACGGAGCAACTGAGTGGGCACGCTTGTTTGGAGTCAATGAACTTGTCGATGACTTTGAAATTGCAGCTCTACACAGAGCCTTGGAATGCGACATTCCAGTTTTGGCCGTATGTCGCGGACAACAAGTTCTTAACGTTGCCCTTGGTGGCACTCTTGTGCAGCACCTGAAGACAACTCCTGACCATCGCGACACCATGCACGGAATTCAAGTCGTCAATGGCTCACGCTTAGCGCAAGCAATGGGAACTACTGAACCGCTTATTCATTCATTGCATCATCAAGCAATTGAAAAAGTCGCACCGGGTCTAGTTGTTGTCGGCACACACCAGGACGGCACTATTGAAGCGGTCGAACACACAGGCTCAACATGGATTGTTGCAGTGCAGTGGCATCCTGAAGACACCGCCCGCGATGACCCGTCTCAACAGGGTTTATTTAATACCCTGATTTCTCACGCCAGCTAAATCAGCGTGGCGCAAAGCGCGCAAGGCGCGTGGCATGAAGAAGCAACTCGGGGAAGAACCCAACAATCAAAGTTGCAGCAACAGAGATGACAATCACAATGACAACAGCTGGGTCGATTCTGATCTCAGAATCTGATGCGGGTTCTTCTAGCCACATGCTGACGGCAATACGAAGGTACAAGTACGCTCCGATAACCGCTGCCACCATTGCTGCGACTGCGAGAACGTATGAGTGTGCTTCTACAGCAGACTTAATGACTGCGAATTTCGAAACGAACCCTGCAGTAAGAGGAACTCCTGCTTGAGCGAATAACAAAACCGTGAATGCAAGAGCCAAGGCCGGGCGGCGCTTTGCAAGACCCTTGAAATCATCGAGGCTCGTTTCTCCGTCGGTGTTGCCAGACAATGCAAGAACAATCGCAAATGAACCCATCACCAACACGGTGTAGATAGCCAGATAGTTCATAGCAGTAGAGATACCGTCACTACCCACGTGACCAGCTGCTTCTACTCCGACTAAAATAAATCCGGCATGGCTAATTGATGAGTACGCCAACATACGTTTTACGTTTGTCTGCACAACTGCCAAAATCGAACCAGTAAATACGGTGAGGATTGCGAGTGCCCACACAACAGGGCGCCAATCATCAACACGCTGTTCAAGACCTACCAACAGAACACGCATGAGAGCCGCAAATGCAGCTACCTTTCCGGCAGACGCCATGAACGCCGTAACCGGAGTTGGCGCTCCTTCGTACACATCAGGAGTCCACACATGGAATGGTGCGGCCGATACTTTGAACCCAAGACCTACCAGCATCATGCCGATACCCACGAGCAACATTGCGTCTGCATTGACGATGGAGATGCTCCCCGATAGTGCTTCGCTGATACCCGATATTTTTGTACTCCCGGTAGATCCGAAAATCAATGCCACTCCGTACAGGAAAAAAGCCGAAGAGAAGCCTCCAAGAATGAAGTACTTCAACCCTGATTCTTGGCTCTGAAGGCGATCACGATTGCTGGCCGCCAAGAGATACAACGACAAGCTGAGTGTTTCGAGTCCGAGGAATAAGACAATCAGGTCATTGGCAGAGACCATTACTAATGCGCCAATTGCTGCAGTCAACAACAGGGCGTACAACTCTGGGCCATCGGCATTCATTCGTACCAAATAGGCAGACATCATTAAGGCGCCGAGTATTACTGCAAGACAGATTGTGATGCTCGCCAAAACCGAGAATCGATCTATGGCAATTGCATCTGCAAAGAACGTTTCTCCCTTGTTGTAATACAAGTTGTTCCACTTAACCGAATTAGCTACAACGGCCACAGTTGTGGATATTCCTGCTACCCATGCATATCCACGGCGGGGCCATGTTGGAACAAGAGAACCGACGAGAAGAAGGAAACAGGTACCTGCCAATAACGAAAGGATAGGAATCAGTTCAACCCAAGGAATTGATGGGCCGTCAAGTGTTGCTGCGAAAACCATCACTCGCCTGTCTTTTCTCCGTGAGGCTCAACCACAATATTTGGTGTGGTCGGTGCCTTGTAGCCGCTGTGAGACACAACATGCTCAACCAACTTGTCGACGCTTGGTTCAATTCGCTCAAGCATTGGCTTTGGATACAAACCGGTGAATCCGATAAGACCGATAAACACCATGATGAGAACGCCTTCGCGCAATGTCATCTCTGCAAAAGTTGAATTAGCTTCATCTGGTTCACCGTGGAAAACGCGCTGGTATGCCCACAACAAATACAACGCCGCAAGAATGACGCCGGTTGCAGCGACAATTGTCCACCACCTTGCTGACTGGAATGAACCAATAAGAATGAGGAATTCTCCGGCGAATCCGTTGAGTCCGGGAACTCCGATGGAGCTCAACATCACGATCATGAATGCAGCCGAGAAAATTGGAGCAACGGACTGAATACCCCGTAGTTCAGCAATTTGTCGAGTATGACGACGTTCGTAAATCATGCCAACCAACAAGAACAACGCGCCGGTAGAAATACCGTGGTTCACCATTTGCATCACACTGCCAGTGAGTGATTGCGAGGTGATTGCAAAAATACCAAGGACAATAAATCCGAGGTGAGCAACAGAAGAATACGCGACAAGGCGCTTCAAGTCAGCTTGCATGGTGGCAGCAATTGCGCCGTAGATGATCCCGATGACAGCAAGGGTGAGGAGCACTGGTTTTGCCCACACTGCTGCTGCTGGGAATAGGTACAAACCGAACCGAAGGAAGCCATACGTTCCCATCTTCAACAACACACCAGCCAAAATGACTGAGCCGCCAGTTGGCGCTTGTGTATGAGCATCAGGAAGCCATGTATGCAACGGGAAGATTGGCACCTTCACGGCGAAAGCGATTGCAAATGAGACGAACAACCAACGACCAGTATTTGTGGCAAAACTTGCATGTTCCGCAAGGGTCACCAAGTCAAAGGTGAGATATCCAATGTCATGTCGAGCAATAACTGCGGTGGCAATGATGCCAACCAACATGAACGCCGAACCAAGCATCGTGTACAAGAAGAACTTTGTAGCCGCATAGACGCGCTTGTCGTATCCCCATCCGCCAATGAGGAAATACATCGGCACAAGAACAATTTCGAAGAAGATGAAGAATAGGAAGAGGTCGAGACTCAGGAAACTACCCATCACCCCTGCTTCAAGCAGCAGCAACCATGCCAAGTAGCGCTTGTGGTCGTGGTGGGGATCAACACCAAGAATTACTAACGGGAAGAGTATTCCGGTGAGAACGACCAGGAATAGTGAAACTCCATCAACACCAAGATGCCATGAGATTCCCCACGACGTCACCCATTCATGTTGAGACACGAATTGGAATCCAGAGTCATGAGAATGGAAAGACGCCAGAAGCCAGATCGACATGCCCCCAACGCCGACGCTGAACAGCATCGCGATGAGCTTTACGAATTCAAGATGCTTATTGCTAACAATGGTGATGAGGACAGCACCAAGTATCGGAAGCAAGATAAGCGCCGACAAAATTGGGAAGGAAGCGTGCATTAGAGAATTCCTCTCAGAAGGAACCAAGCGAGCAGTACTACCGCGCCAAGACCAATAACAAATGCATACGAGCGAACAAGCCCGCTTTGTATTTTGCGTAAGAGGCCACTAGCGGCACGAATTTCGGACCCAATTCCATTGACTGCACCATCAACAACTTTGGCATCAAACGCGGCAACGCCACCAAATGCCGCACGTCCGGGACCACCAACAATGGCTGAAACAGCAGCGTCGTATCGCCAAGCATCGGCGAGAATTTTGGGCTCGATGATTTTGAATTTGCCCTTGGCATACACCGCTACAGAAGCAACGACACCGCTAACAGCAATGAGAACCGCAAATACTAATAGCAACCATTTGTTGCTCTCAGCCCATGAACCTGCAATTGAAACTTCTGAATGATGAATCACTGGTTCAAGCCAATGTTCGAGGAACTTTGTGCTGTGAGAAAACGGCAACTGAAGTGCCCCACCAACAATTGATAGGCCAGCAAGTACAACCAGCGGCGTCACCATTGTCCAAGGACTTTCATGTGGCGTGTGATCGCCGTGCGCACCATTTTCTTCCGCATGATCATTCCAACGTGCTTCACCAAAGAACACCATGATGACTTGGCGAGTCATGTAATACGCGGTCAAGAGTGCGGTAATGACTCCGATAAGCCAAAGAAGACGATTGTTTGCAAATGCATAGAGAAGGACTTCATCCTTCGACCAGAAACCGGCAAATGGTGGAATACCGGCAATAGCTAGCCAACCAATAATGAATGCGAACCCGGTGATTGGCATCAACTTGCGAAGAGCTCCCATCTTGCGCATGTCTTGTTCGTGATGCATGCCATGGATAACAGAGCCTGATCCAAGGAATAAGAGAGCCTTGAAAAATGCATGAGTCACCATGTGGAAAATTGCTGCAACGTACGCACCGGAACCAATAGCGAGGAACATGAAACCAAGTTGAGAAACGGTGGAATACGCCAAGACTTTTTTGATATCCGTTTGAGCAACTGCAATAGTCGCTGCAAACAGTGCAGTAAGCGCACCAACAGTGGCAATCACGTCACCCGCCCACGGATACGACGCATGAAGTACTGGTGCCATACGTGTAAGAAGGAACACTCCAGATGTCACCATGGTGGCCGCGTGAATCAGAGCCGACACCGGCGTTGGGCCTTCCATTGCGTCTGGCAACCAGATATAGAGCGGCAACTGTGCGCTCTTTCCGCATGCACCAATAAACAGCATCATGGCTATACCTGTTGCAGTAACTGCGGCAAGTTTCCCGCCCTCTGCAGCGGCATTGATACCTGCGTACGACAATGTTCCCACCGAAGAGAATGCAAGGAACATCGCGACCATCATTCCCCAGTCGCCAACTCGGTTGGTAACAAAGGCTTTCTTGCCAGCTGTTGCTGCAGAGTCGCGTGTATGCCAAAACGAGATGAGGAAGTACGAGCATGCACCCACGCCTTCCCAGCCAAGGAAGGTAACGAGAAGGTTCTCGCCAAGCACAAGCATCAACATTGAGAAAATAAAGAGGTTGAGGTACAAGAAGAACTTCGAGAACTTCGGATCGCCGTGCATGTACCCAATTGCATACAAGTGAATGAGAGATCCGATTCCCGTGACAAACAGGGCCATTGTGATGCTCAATGGGTCAGCCAAGAGAGCCATGTCAATATGCAAAGAACCGACAGGCAACCACGAAAACAATGTGACGACATGATGACGCTCTTCTGCTGTGCGCGACAACAAGTCAAGGTACACGCCAACCACCACGAGGAAGGACGACGCGGTCATCACAGTTGCAAGGATTCCGGCACGTGGTTCGCCGAGAACACGACCAAACAAGAAAATCAACAAAAAGCCAACTAACGGCAATGCAGGAATAAGCCAAACAAGATTCAACATGGCAACTACCCCTTCAGTCCAGACATATCGTCGACTGTCAATGTGGTGCGTCGTCGCATGATGGAAACGATGATGCCAAGACCAACTACAACTTCAGCAGCAGCAACAACGAGAACGAAGAATACGGCGACCTGGCCATCAATATTTGCTATTTGGCTTGAGAGAGCAACGAATGAGAGGTTCACGGCATTCAACATCAATTCAATGCACATAAACATGATGAGCGGATTACGGCGCACCATGACTCCGATAGTGCCGATACCGAACAACACTGCGGACAATACGAGATACCACGTTGAGGTGGGTTGCACGACAGAAAGCATTGTGCTCATTTCCCAGTCCCCACAGACTTAGTTTTACGCGCCATCACTACGGTGCCAACGACTGCGACCAGCAAGAGCACTGACGTTATTTCAAATGCAAACACGTTGTCGCTGAATATCACTCGAGCAAGTTGACGAATGTTTGCATCAGGAGAATCGACGGTTGTCTCGTTGACGCCTTCGCCCACGGCTCCGAGCCCGGCCCGCGATGAGACAATTGCGGCAATCACAATGGAGCTGATGCCAACTCCGATGATTGCAGCAAGGGGACGTTGATTAGTGATTGGCTCGACACTGAGATCTTCTGCTTTGTCGACACCAAGCAACATGATCACGAACAGGAAGAGAACCACTATTGCTCCGGCATAGACAATGACTTGCACTGCTGCAAGGAAATGCGCATTGTGCGCAACAAACATCACAGCAATTCCGAACAACGTTAAGACCAGGCTCATTGCGGCATGCACCGGATTAGACCGAGTGACCACTCCCAATGCACCAGCGAGAACCATTGCGGCAGCAACAACGAAAACGAAGAGTTCCATTAGTTCTCTGACTCCGATTCATCGCTGATGTCTTGCGTCGGTTCTGCGGGACGAACGCCGTATCCGAGTTCTCCACCCCATGAAACGACCCCTACAAAATCTTCACTTCCGGCAGACGCCGTTGCGCGCATCCAACCAGATGTGTTTTGGTCTTCACCTGGGCGCCAGTCTTCCCATGGAAGGTGCTGCGGCAAGCCATGATTATCAACAAGCAATTCAGACTTTGTATAAATGGCGTCTTGGCGATTAGTGAATGAGAATTCAAATAATTTTGTCTCAGTAATAGCTTCTGTCGGACATGCCTCAACACACAAATCGCAGTGAATGCAACGCAGATAGTTGATCTCGTACATGAAACCAAAGCGCTCACCAGGAGACGTTGGATTGTCAGGGTTATTGTCAGCACCACGCACATAGATGCACTTTGCAGGGCACACGCCGGCGCAGAGTTCGCAACCGATGCACTTTTCCATTCCGTCTTCATAACGATTCAGAACATGACGTCCATGCATGCGCTCTGGCTTGTCAATCTTTTCGTCTTTGACGTCGTTGTTCTTACGACGAAATACGCGGCCGCCTGAATATTCAGTAGTGACCTTGTTACGTGCACCGTGCTGACGCATGGTGACGAGAAATCCTCCGAAGTAGCCCATTAGAAGCTCGCTCCATCCTTCTCACGATTAACGCGACTGACATGTTGTGCGGCAAGAAGCAATCCGTAACCGCCTATGAGAACGAGCGCAGTCACCAGGGTTACAACTATTTGATCCCATCCGGCATCTCGACCTACGCGCTGTGCTGCAAGAAGCATGAACCAACCAAGAGAACCAGGAATCAGAATCTTCCAGCCCAAGTCCATGAGTTGGTCATAACGGAATCGAGGAAGGGTGGCGCGGAACCATACGTATATATAAAGAAAGACAAGCACCTTGAGAAGAAGCCAGACTGTGCCCTCAATTGCGTTCGGGATCAACGGAATATCGAGTGTGGTATTTCCAATGGAGATTGGTTGAGGGCCGCCAAAAAACAAAGTAACGATTAACGCTGACATGGTGACCGTGTTCATGAATTCAGCCAAAAAGAAAAGGGCAAATCGAATTGACGAATACTCAGTGTTGAATCCACCAACAAGCTCTTGTTCTGCTTCCACCAAGTCAAATGGAGGTCGGTTGAGTTCTGCAGTCGCTGCGATGAGGAATATAACAAACGGTACGAAACCAGTTGCCACAATGTTCCAGTTACCGATCGACGATTGCATGTCGACGATGCCCGCGGTTGACAATGTGCCAGATACCAAGAGGACTGCGCCGAGTGACAAGCCAAGAGCTGCCTCATAGGAAACCATCTGGGCTGACGCGCGAACAGCACCGAGCAACGGGTACTTAGAACCACTCGACCAACCGGCCAACATGATTCCGTATACAGCGATTGATGAAATTGCTAATGCAAAAAGAACTCCGACCGGAGGGTCAGCTAATTGCAAGCGAGTCTGATGTCCGAACAAGGTGACGAGACCGCCCTTGCCATCACGGAAATCTCCACCAAGAGGAATGATTGCAAAAGCGAGAAATGCCGGCACTAACGCAAGGTATGGCGCCAGACGAAACATGAAACGGTCTGAACGTTCCGGAATGAGGTCTTCTTTAAAGAACAACTTGATTCCGTCAGCAAGTGTTTGCAAGATTCCCCATGGACCAGCTTTGTTTGGACCAACTCTGTTCTGCATGCCGGCAATGACTTTGCGTTCGAACCACACCATCAACATTGTGGCTACCAAGCCAACAACGAAAACAAGGAGAACCTTCACGAGAACTATCAGTAGCGGAGTCCAGAGGACATTGCCTTCCAACAGTGGATCAATGGCGAAAATTATTGAGTTCACATTGACTCAATTCTGACATCAGTGATTGATTCGTTACGACGAACGAGTTCACGCACATCAGCACCAAGTTGATTGAACGGCACCCATGCTGTTCCACGAGGTATCGATGATGACGCACGTACTGGGAGAACAATTGAACTGTGCGAATTAGAAACCCGAACATTTGTTCCTTCAGCAGCACCAACGCGATCAAGATCAAGTGGGTGAATAAAGACGTTCGCTTCAGTAGCCAAATTGGCAAGTGATGGACTTGTGATGGTGCCAATTGCACGGTCAAACAACTTACGACTGAGATCAAGGCGGAACTCATACGAGTTACGAGGTGCAGCGACACTCGTTGATGCTGATGCAGAACTCGGCGGAGTAACCGAGACAACAACGCCATCACGCTTGATTGCCACCGCAGTAGTAGTGCTTCCGAAACCAGGAACTGCAACCGACATCGCATGTTGAATGTCTGACAACGTGGTGAAGTTTGATTCGTGACCGAGAAGAGTCATGAGTTCAACTGCAATCATCCAGTCTGCACGTGATGTGCCGTGGGGAGTAATTTTCTGCACTACTGATGTAACGCGACCCTCAAGGTTCATCGTTGTGCCGTCTTTTTCACCATAAGCAGCTGCAGGCAGTACAACATCTGCGTGTGAGGCACTTGCTGTAAGGAAGGTGTCTATGGCCACAACAAACTTGGCACCCGCGATACCTCGACGAGCAAGATCAATGTCTGCGACATCGGAGAGTGGGTCTGCACCAAGAAGAATGAGGCAATCAACGTTGCCCTTCGCTGACGCTTCAAGGATTGCTGCAGCGTCATTGCCATTGCGTGGAGCGAGCCCGAGTGACAAAGCACCTCGAACGTTTCCACGACGCAAGACTGGCAACACTGTTGCTGATGGCGCGACTGCGATTACGGCGGAAAGTGCGTCCATCGTGTGTGATGCAGATTCTGCGAGGTTTGGACGGCCCGCGACAACGACTACAGGACCAGATGCAAGTTGCACGGCAATATCTGCTTGAGCAAGAAGCGCTGGAATAGCAGCAGCAGCTGTTCCCGACTCTGTACGTATTGATTTCCATGCGTACTTCGTAAGACCAGTTTCGTGAGATGAAATCTCAATGAGGCGAATTCGCTTCTTCTGCACTGCATCACGAAGACGTAGGTACAGCACTGGAAGCTCTTCCTTAATGTCTGGAGCCAGAAGAATGACTGTGCCACCAGCACATGCAGAATCAATTGTTGCTTGCGAATACGAGAACACAGATGCAGGAAGACCGTCATCAAGTTGAGCATCGCGCATTGTGATTCCGGCGGCATCAGCAAGAGCACCCCACATAAACGCATCTTCGTTTGTTCCACGAGCACCACCGAGAATTGCTACTGAACCTTCACGTGAATGACGGATAACACGAGCAACTGATTCAAGAGCATCAGACCACGATGACGATGCAAAAGAATCACCAGACTTAATTTGTGGTGATGAAAGGCGATCATCTGAATTCGTTGACTGGAAGTTGAAACGACCCTTGTCGCACAACCAACCCCAGTTCACAGGGTCACTATCGACACCTTGGTAACGCAACAATTCGTCACGGCTTGACTGAACAACAGTGCGACAGCCAACAGAACACGTTGTGCATGTGCTTTCACGTTGTTCGAGGTCCCACGGACGAGCCTTGAAACGGTACGGCGATGCAGTCAGTGCACCCACCGGACAAATTTGCACAGTGTTGCCAGAAAAGTAGGAAGCGAACGGTTCATCGGGGAACGTCATCACCTGAGTGTTGTTTCCACGCTGCGTGAAACTAATGAGAGGGTCGCCCGCTACTTCATCAGCAAAGCGCGTGCAACGATCGCACAAGATGCAGCGTTCACGGTCAAGAAATACCAAGTCGCTAATTGGAATTGGCTTTTCATAGTGACGCTTCTCTTCAACAAAACGACTTTCGCCTGCGCCATGGCTGAAAGCCTGGTCTTGCAGGGGGCACTCCCCACCTTTGTCACACACTGGGCAGTCAAGTGGGTGGTTCGCAAGAAGTAACTCAATCATGCCTTCTTGAGCACGCTTTACTTGCGGCGTATCTGTCCGCACAATTTGGCCATCAGCAACGGGGGTCATACAACTGACAACCATCATCGGGCCACGAGGACCTTCAACTTCAACCATGCATTGGCGGCACATGCCGACTGAACTCATACGTGGGTGGTAGCAAAAACGTGGAATGTATTCATCAACGCTTTCAGCTGCCGCAATGATCAGATCACCTTTACGAGCTTCAACGGTGCGACCATTAATAGTGATTGATACTGCGTTCGGGTCTTGCGGCGGCATGTCGTTTGTATCGGTGGTGTCAATAGTGGTCATTCTGAAACCGCCGTTACTTTGATCATGGTGCGCTTCACGATGCGCGCGTCGAATTCACTACGGAACAACGTAAGAGCTGAATGAACTGGCGCATACGCAGATGGCCCAACGAAACAGATGGTGTTCATGCGATACGGAAATGGCACTGCGGCAATGCCAAGTTTCTCGTTTGATGCATGAGGGAATGCGCCTGGACAAATTGATTCGCCCACCTCAAATATTTGGTCTAGGTCAGCGTCTGTACCTTTGCCGTCAACAACGCGAGACAAAATACGTTCAAGCCATGTTCCGCCTTCGCGACATGGTGTGCATTTGCCACATGATTCATGCGCATAGAAACGGGTAAGAGTTAATGCAGCACGAGGAATATCTGTAGTTGAGTCCATGACCATGATGGCGCCGGAACCAAGCATTGAACCTGCAGGTCCAACTTGACTTGCTTCAAATGGAAGATCAAGTTGATCAGGAGTAAACCACGGAGCAGAACCACCACCAGGTACAAAAGCCTTGAGATCATTACCGTTGCGAATGCCCTGGCAGAACTCGTCTCCGTAGAGGAGGTCACGGAATGTTGTGATGCCATTAATGATTTCAAATACACCTGGACGATTCACATGTCCAGAAACTGCGACCATTCGTGTGCCTGGAGAAGTTGCTGTCCCGATAGCTGTGTATGCGGCAGCGCCGTTATTCAACAACCACGGAAGGTTTGCAAGAGTCTCTACGTTGTTAACAATTGTCGGCTGTCCGTAAAGGCCATTTGCTGCCGGAAAGTACGGAGGCTTCAGGCGAGGCATGCCACGATTACCTTCAAGGCTTTCAATGAGTGCCGTCTCTTCCCCGACTACGTACGCGCCAGCGCCCCAATGGAGAACAATGTCAAGAGAGAACTTTGAACCGAGAATGTTTTTGCCGATATATCCGGCTGCATATGCCTCGTTGAGTGCCGTTGCAATTCGTTCCTGAGCCAGCGCCATTTCCCCACGTATATAGAGGAAGCATTGTGACAATCCGGCTGCATATGAGGCGATGAGACAGCCTTCAATAAGTTGATGAGGGTCGCGCTCCATAAGCAAGCGATCCTTGTATGTGCCAGGCTCACTTTCGTCGCCATTAACAACGAGATACCGAGGCCACACGCCTTGTGGCATGAGTCCCCATTTATTTCCTGCAGGGAAACCGGCACCACCACGACCAAGAACAGTGGCGCTTCTTACTTCATCATGTATTTCATTTGCAGGACGAGCAAGCGCTGAACGTAACCCCTTATAGCCATCGGTGGCTAGGTAACGCTCGAGCGTGTACGAGTCTTCGTATTGAAAACGTGAAGTTACAACTTGAGGTCGATCGCCGGCATAAAAGTCAGGAGCATGTTGCCAAGTACCGCCAGTCATAGCGCAGCCTTTCCATCAAGCCACACAGGATTCTCAGTTACTAACTCTGGTGCAACCGCACCCACTCCGCGATCAGCCGGAATGTGCTGACGAACTGAAGCAACAACGCCGTGAGCGGGAATTTCTGAAGACAATGTCCCAGCCGACAGATCGTCAATGAGAGTATCGAGTTGATCAGGGGTGACGCGATAGCGATAGCGATAGTTCACTTGTAAGCATGGTGCTTCTGTGCAAGCAGCCTGACACTCGGCACGTTCAAGAGTGAACTTTCCGTCTGCCGTGGTGGAACCCATCTTGATTCCAAGACGCTCTTCTGCATGATGCATAAGTTCTTCAGCGCCCATCAACGCACACGACATCGTGCCACAAATGTTGATGAGGTACTTACCCACTGGTTCGAACTTAAACATCTCATAGAACGAAGCTGTACCAAATACTTCAGCTGATGATGCTCCGACCAATTCGCCAATGTGCGACATAGCTTCGTTTGTGACATAACCGTCTTGTTCTTGGGCTAGGTGCAACAACGGAATAGTTGCCGACCGCGCCTTGGGATAGCGACCAATTATTTCGCGTGCGAGACGAACGTTTTCTTCTGTAAGTCGAGCCATTAGCGATCAACCTCCCCGAGTACCGGATCAACTGATGAAATGACTGCAACGGCATCAGCAACGAGCCCGCCACGCATCATGTGCGGCATGGTTTGAATGTTCACGAATGATGGAGCACGAACATGCATGCGATACGGGTTCGATGACCCATCGCTCACGATGTAACAACCAATTTCGCCGCGCGGACTTTCGATAGCTACATACACTTCGCCCTCTGGCACTTTGAAGCCTTCAGTAAAGATCTTGAAGTGGTGAATCAGTGCTTCCATTGATTCGTCAATACGCGCGCGAGGTGGTGGCGTGACTTTTTTGTTCTGGATACGGAAGTCACCAGAAGGCATGTTCTCAAGAACCTGATACACGATGCGCATTGATTCGCGAATTTCGTTGAATCGGATTGAGTAACGGTCATAGGCGTCGCCGTATTGACCAACAATTACATCGAATTCCATTTTGTCGTAATGCAAGTACGGCATGTCGCGACGAAGGTCCCACGCAACTCCGGTGGAACGAAGGATTGGTCCTGTTGCTCCAAGAGCAATTGCTTCTTGTGCCGTGATGACTCCAACACCTTGCAGACGTTCACGCCAAATAGGTTGGCCAGTCATCAAGATGTCGTATTCCTCAAGTCGTGATGGCAAGCCTTCAAGAATTGCGAGCACATCATCGCGCCAACCAGCTGGCAAGTCAGCAGCAAGACCACCAGGACGAATGAAGTTGTGATTCATTCGAAGGCCTGTGACCTTCTGGAAGAAACGAAGAACATCTTCACGTTCGCGCCATCCGTACAACATCATGGACACTGCACCGAGGTCCATTCCGTTAGTCGCAAGGAACAACAAATGGCTGCTCATACGGTTCAATTCTGAAAGCAACATGCGCATCCATACAGCGCGTTCTGGAATATCGCCATCAATGCCAAGCAACTTCTCAACTGCCATTGAGAAAACAAGTTCATTGTTCAATGGAGACAAATAATCCATACGAGTGACGTTTGTGCCGCCCTGCATGTAGGTCAATGCTTCACCAGTCTTTTCCATACCAGTGTGCAGATAGCCAATAATCGGCTTGCAGCGCAACACCGTTTCACCTTGTAGTTCAAGCATGAGACGCAGAACACCGTGAGTACTTGGGTGCTGTGGGCCCATGTTGATGATCATTGTTTGATCTTCAGGTGCTTCGGTCTCTACTTCGGCGAGAAGAGCGGCCTCTGATTCGCTAAGGCGCAATACAGAACCAACTTCACGCAACAGTTCTTTTGCAGTGAGTTCGCTACGCGACAGGAGTTCTTGTCCGCCTTCTGCGGTACCTGCAGAAATAATGGTCATGAGTTGGCACCTTTGAACTGCACAGGAATAGAACCCTGGCTGTAGTCCTTACGCAATGGGTGTCCGTCCCAGTCTTCTGGCATCAAAATACGAGTCATATCAGGATGACCAGTAAAGACAATTCCGAACATGTCGAATGTTTCACGTTCATGAGCTTCTGTGCCCGGATGAATGTCGAACAAAGTTGGCATGGTGGAATCATCAACAGGCACTTGAACTCGTACTCGAATTCTCTTGCGCTGTGACAGAGACAACAAATTCACAACAAGTTCAAAACGCTCTGGTTGAATTCCAAAACCAATTGTGCGATGTGGCATTTCCAGATAATCAACACCGGTGAGATCAACGCACATCTCGTAGCCCTCATCAGCTAATGCCTTAATTACGGAGACGTATTGATCGCGCGAGGCATGAAGGACTCGCTGACCGAGGGAATCTTGAACTGGGCAACCGTGTTGAGTCTCTACAGCACTCTCCACTGTGTCTGCTGAGTCACTCATGATTACTTCGTACCAATGGTGACTGAAGTGTGTGCTGCGAGTTCAGAAGAAAGTTCAACACCTGCTCCGCCATTATTGGCAGCACGACGACGCATGATTTCACCGTCTTCGATCAATTGATGCAAAGTTTCAATGGCATGAATAAGAGTTTCAGGAGTTGGTGGGCAACCTGGTGCGTACACATCGACAGGAACAATCTGGTCAACTCCTTGCACAATTGCGTAGTTGTTAAACATTCCGCCACTTGATGCACACACGCCCATTGAGATGACCCACTTGGGTTCCATCATTTGGTCGTACACCTGACGAAGTACTGGTGCCATTTTCTGGCTAACTCGACCGGCAACAATCATGATGTCTGCTTGTCGTGGAGATGCGCGAAAAACTTCCATGCCGAAACGTGAAAGGTCGTAATGCGATGCGCCAGTTCCCATCATTTCGATTGCACAACATGCAAGACCGAACGATGCTCCCCAGCTTGAACGCGAGCGCGCCCATTTCACTAAATCTTCAACGCGAGCAGTGACGAAGTTGTGGTCCATGCCGCCGAGGCCATCATCGACAATATTTTGAACTACTCCCATTAGGCAGCTCTTCCTTCAGAACCTACAACTCGTACTGAACTAGTTGTGGTGAAACCAAGTGACTCTTGAGTTTCAAGTTTGCCTGCGCGCTGTATTGGGCCCCAGTCAAGAGCTCCGCGAGCAATCATGTATACAAATGCCACGAAGAACACAGCACTAAAAGAGACCATTTCTAGGAAACCGTACGTGCCAAGAAACTGGCGATCAACTGCATACGGGTACGCGAAAATGATTTCAATATCGAACATGATGAACAACATGGCAACTACATAGAAGCTGACCGGAAAACGTTCTGGCGGTTCACGACTTGGCACGATTCCACACTCGTATGGTGCTTCCTTTGCAGAGTTCGGGCGATTAGGCGCAAGCAACTTCGAAGCGAGAAGACTGATGACAGCAAACAGAATTGCTAGCACCATCAAAGCAACTATCGGAAGGTACTGGCCCATGATTTAGGCCGCCGATGAATTGAGTGCAAGATTCTTGCGTAGTAACGCTTCGCGACGATGCAAGACCCAACACAACAAGAAGAAGATCAAGCCGGAGCCAAAACCAATAAGGAATGCAGGCCGGCGCTTGGCACCCAAATCACGAATCATCACTATGTAACGATGTGGCTGAGCTTCGTCAATCTGTGCGCGCGCTGGTGCTCGACCAGGTTCTGCACGTTGGGCAACCAGTGGTGCAATTTCAACAATTGCGTAACGAGGTTTGTGCTTGAACGCGATGAAGTCAATCGAATCTCCAAGTTTTGGATACCGAGCGCCACCCTTGTCATACACAGCAACTGCCACATATTCGCCCGCAGCAAATTCCTTTGCTTCAATTTGAATAATTTCATCTGCTGATGCAACTGCCTGACCACGTTTCGGATCAGATTCCTCAAGTGATTTCCAGCCTTCGCTCACCAACTGGTCAGAAACTTTCTTCGCAGCCGCAACAGAGTCAAGACCTTTTAGATCGCTGGAACCTTCAACAATTTCTGTTCGATTAAGAAGAGCACCATCGCGAACAATTGCGATTGGTTCACTCGGATGCCATGTGGGCTCTGGGCCCTTAAGACCGATGCCGTACACAGCCCAGATAATGGCCATCGACATCATCCACCCGGAAAGACCAGTAATGGCAACCAAAAAACCAAGGCGTGCTCCGAGGTTGGTACCCAAGATGAGGTAGGTAGAGCCCATCAATACACCAACGCTGATGATGACGATGATCCATCCGCGGATCTCTGGTTCCCAACTGACTGCAAGAAGCGCTGACAACATCACAAACTCCGAACGTATTCCACGATCAACTTCAGTTGTTCGTCTGTGTACATCTGACCAAAGGCTGGCATTCGACCACTTCCCTGACCTTGTTCTCCGTAACGCTTACCCAATTCTGAGCCCTTACTAATAAAGGCAATCATGTCTGACTGATTCGGGAACTGTCGAATTGAAGAACCACCAGTGAGGTTTGGCCCAAGAGCTCCTCCGCCGGTGGTTTGTGGATCGTCGTACGACCAGCCTTTTGTATGGCAACGAGCGCATGAATACGCACCCGAATTGACATTGAGATTGAAAAGGGCTTCACCAACAGTTGCGTACGCACCACTATCTACTTGACGTTGCGCCTCAGTAATAATCGCTTTGTTTTCAGCGGCTGGTAGTTGGCCGTCATCACATGTTGGGTTGTACGGACCACGCGGCTCCACACAATTATCTTGAGGTATTTGAATCGACTTCAAATACTCAATCAGCGTTGTAATCGCCTGATCGTTCATTGGCCCACCACCAATTGTTCCCCATGCAGACATAGGAGAGAATGGACGTCCGTAGTTCAAAACAAAACGAATTTCGTCATCGGTGTACCGATACAAGACAGTGTTAAGAGCTGGAGCTTTCCACGACACTGATTTCACTTCAGACGTTTTCGCGTCAGTGATTGCGTATGCAGCAACGCCTCCTGTGGCCTTCATACCACCGTGGCAACCTGCGCAGTTGTATCCGCCATCAGCTGTCGGTGCAAACAATGCTGCGCCCCATTCGGTGAATCGCTTCTCAAAACCGAATTGCGCTTCAGCTGTGCGATTAGGTTCAAGAACCCAATAGAGAGGCAATGCAACGGTGATGATGACAAGGAACAGAAGACCAAGAACTTGAACCCGCTCTAAGCGAGGTCCTTCAAGAATTTCATCGTCGTAATAGGCCTTACGGTTTGCGGCAAGTTTTTGCTCGGAACCGATTTCGGCACGTGAAGAACGAACGTTGGTGAATGCGTAGAACGCCCAACCTGCAAGCGAGATAAGAAGAATTACCCACGCAATTGATGTACTGGTTGCTGCAAACATGATTAATGCTTTCCTCCGCCGACACAATGTGGTCCTTCGGCTTCTTGTCCTGTGGTGTTAGTACCAATTGCTGGTCCTGCAAAAACTGCGCCGGTATCGATTGTGAGTACGCCGTTCACGATTGCAACACCGAAACGATCCATTCCGCGCGGTGCTGGTCCACCCTTTTTCTCGCCAACGCGGTTGTACTGAGAACCATGACATGGGCATTCGAACCATTGCGAACTAAGGCAGTTAGGCACACGACAACCAAGGTGAGGACACTTTTGATACAGCGCGACAACGCCCGCCTGCATTCCGGAGAACACAGGGGCCTGCTTGCTATAGATGGCTTGACCTTTTCCAATTGCATCTTTTGGATACTCGGTAACCCACGCACGCGCTTCTGACAAATACAAGAAACCTTTGTTCTGGCGAATCAATTGAATGACATCATCAATTTTTCCAGCGTTGATCTTGGATCCAAAGCCGCCCTCGGCGCCTTTCCAGAGGAATCCAACGACCGAAGCGCCGAAACTGGCGACACTGATCGTAAGCAACGTAACTGTTGCGCGGTTAAAGAACATGCGACGTGAAACTCCAAGTGCTTCTTCGTCAGGCGCCACCCACGGGGCGACTTCAACAGGAGCAGCTTTTACTACTGCAGATGAACGAGCAGAAGCCTGGGCTTCAATGTCACGTCCACTTGGTGCATCATCTGAAATCTTCGCCTTGGTATTGCGAGAACGAGTCTCACGTGACAGTGCGCCTGCGCCACGTACTTCAGAAGAACGAGATGTTGTAAGAACAACAATCAGGCCAAAGATGATCGCTGCGATGACAACTATTGCGATGACAATTCCGGTGCTCATGACTGTGCGTTCCTTGCTTCTGTGTCGTTACGTCGAATGTCGTTGGGGGAAGTCATTGTTTTCATCACAATTCAAAGAAGATTCCGTCGCGCCATGGGAAGGTGAAGTTGAATCCGGGACCACGGAAGAACGAACCAATGATGACGAGCACTGCCCAGAACATGAGGAACAAGGTGAACATTGATGTCATCCACTTACGATCTTCAGGTTTGTTTGAAGGGTTCTTGTCAACAAACGGAGCCAAGATAAGAACAAGCAAGCCGATTCCAGGAAGCGTCACACCAGCAATCATTGGGTGGAACATTGTGAGTAGTTCCTGAAGACCAAGGAAGTACCACGGAGCTTTCGATGGGTTCGGAGTTTTGTTGAAGTCGGCCGCGTGAAGAAGTGGTGCGTTAACAACCCACGAGAAAAGGAACAAGAACGCTGTGCAAGCGAGGCCAGCAACAAATTCAACAGCCAACAAGTGTGGCCACGTATGAACTTTGTCGACTGGTGCTGCTTTAGTTTCTTGAATAGAACCAGACTTAACGACGGTCAACAAACGTTGTGTGTGCCCACCAGGACCAGCACCAACTGGCAATCCAGCTGAAGGAGTCGCAGTAACAACTGCTGATGCTTTATCTGCAACTGCTACTGCACCGCCTTCGCCGCGAGCTGCTTTGCTGCGCTCAAGTAGGTGGTCAGGAATACGTGAGTCACCAGCGGCAGCTGCAGCTGGTGCTCCGGCATCTTCCGCAGCTTTGTCGCGAGCTGCTTGTGCTCGCTTTAGGAGATGTTCAGGAATTTCAGTCATTAGATGTCCTCTCGATCACAAAGGTCCGGAAATTCCGCCGTCTTTACGAACACGCCAGAAGTGGATGGCCATAAAGATAACGATGACGAATGGAAGCAGAAGTACGTGCAATACGTACCAACGGAGCAACGTTTCAGAACCAATTTCGACTCCACCAAGCAACACGAATCGAACTTGCGATCCGAACACAGGTGTGTAACCCATCATGTTGGTACCAACTGTTACCGCCCATAGGGCTAACTGGTCCCATGGCAACAAGTAACCGGTGAATGAAAGAAGCAACGTGAGTGCCAACAGCACAACACCAATGACCCAGTTGAATTCACGCGGTGCTTTGTATGCACCGTGGTAAAACACGCGGGACATGTGAAGGAAAGTTGAAAGCACCATGAGGTGTGCTCCCCATCGGTGCATGTTTCGAACAAGAAGTCCGAACGTCACAGAGGTCTGCAACGTTTGAATGTCCTGCCACGCTGCAGCACCGGTAGGTCGGTAGAAGAACATCAAGAAAATGCCTGTAACTGTTAGCAAAATGAACAGGAAGAAGCTGAGGCCACCAAGGCACAGTGTGTAACTGACCTTGACTGCGTGACGCTTTACCTTCACTGGGTGCAAGTGATACAGCACCGAGTTCATGATCACGTACGAGCGGTTACGTGGGCTGTCTGTGTAGCCCTTACGGAAGATTGAACCAGGACGGAAAATTGCATTCCATGCCTGACTTCCCTGCAATTGATTGCCTAATTGGGCTGCCCGCTCTTTGAGAGTCGGACGTGGATTGTCAAGAACTTTTGCCATGGGCAATTACCTCAGAGTCGCATTCCATAGCCGTAGCCATGATTATTGGTTCGGATATGACTGTCACCATCTGGATCTGGTGCACCGACTTTGCCCAAGATGATTACTCCTGTTGGGCAGCGGTCGACACAGAGTGCGCAACGCGTGCACACATCATCGTCAATGATGAAAAGAACGTTGTCAGAAGGGTCTGAGCCAGGCATTTCAGTGTCTTGCGCTTCTGCAATTGCATCTGGAGTGACCATGTGGATGCACTTCCACGGACAAATATCAACGCAACCCTCACACATGATGCATTCACTCTGATCAATATGAATGAACTGCTTCGGCTTTACAGCCTTGCCAAGGTAATCGGCGTCCACCTCAACGAGTTGATACTCAGTTGACCATTCCGGCATTGGTGGGTTTGCGTCTGTACGTGCCATGAGTTTTTAGCTTTTCTTCACCAATGGGCGGCCGTAGGTAGACACTTCGATTTCTTTGGCGCCGCGTTCTCCGCGCTTTTGCCACCAAACGAACATAAATATCATGAGAGCAATGAAATACACGTGAATGACAATGGTCAGAATGTCGCGCAATGCCTCATAACTAACAGTCATGGGGAAATTGCCGCCAAAAGCCTTTGGCTTCAAGATGTCGAAAGGTCCGAGCAACAGTTTGTCTTTACGCCATCCGAGGTTTTTGTCGGCATGGTCAAGGAATTGGTGAGGAACAACACCAAAGGCAAGAAACAAAACAAAAAAGGTGTAAACAGCGCCAATCATGGCTTCAC
Source organism: Ilumatobacteraceae bacterium (assembly GCA_040402055.1). GTDB lineage: Bacteria > Actinomycetota > Acidimicrobiia > Acidimicrobiales > Ilumatobacteraceae > UBA2093. The sequence continues at coordinate 12,555 of JBBANJ010000008.1, read as the reverse complement.
CCCATGTTGCTGCTGTGCCAACAGGGCGTCGCTTACCGAAAGGAATGACAACGAGGGCCATCGCAGTTGTAAGAAAAAAGGAAAACAAAAAAGCCTGGTTGACTCCTGGCCATCTAAGTATGTCAATCGAGAGCATGAACGATTCTTCTTCTTCGGTCCTAGTGACGGTTGTGTCATGAGGCGGGTGCCTGAGCACTTAGAACACTAGTCACCGCAGAGGCAGAAATTCCATTTTCTGAATGTGACCAATTCCCACGATTCTCAGTGGGTTTTTCATGCCGAGGTTGTGCCATTGTGCATATTTCATTGGGTCCTTCCGTTTGGCTAGGCGAACAAACTTCTCGACAATTGACAGATGATTACTTGCACGAGGGGATGTTTGTCTATCGTGGAGGGGTCAGGCATTGCATCTGAGGGCATCCCGCCTTCTTAGAGGCCTGACAGGTCTCCCCGAGAGGTAAGCGCAGTGACCGAGATTCCCGAGCACCTTCTGAATCGCTCTAAAGCACGACGCGCAGAAGCGTCTGGCGACAGCACCAGTGACAGCACACCAGCGGTCGCTGCTCCTGCGGCATCGGCCGCACCAGCAAAGGCCAAAGAAGCCCCGGCGCCAAAAGCCGTTGCACAAGATCCTGCCTATGTTGTTGCTGCAAAGACACGCAAAAAGATTCCGTTCTGGGCAATGACAAGTTTGGCTCTGCTTCCAGCGTGGGCAATGTTGTACCTCATTGCGCTGAAGCCATCCGAAAAAGTCGTTGAAGGTCCGTTGTCAATCGGCGCTGCTACGTACAGTTCATGCGCAGGTTGTCACGGAGCTGACGGTGCCGGTGGAGCTGGTCGCGTTCTGTACCAAGGTGAAGTGTTGAAGACATTTCCGCATATCGAAGACATGTTGAACTTCGTTTACACCGGAAGCCAAAAGTACGTAGCTGCCGGCCTCAAGATTTACGGCGATCCAAAACGTGAAGGTGGCGCACATGCACCGCTTTCATACAACGGAAACCCAATGCCGATGCAAGGTGAAAAAGCTGGTGGTGCGCTCACTGAAGCTCAAATACTTTCTGTTGTCTGCCACGAGCGCTACACAATCGCCGGTGCTGACCCTGCCAGCGAAGAGTGGAAGTCAGAATTCGAAACATGGTGTTCACCAGATTCCGAAATCTTCAAGGCGTTAGAAGCTGGATCATCTACCTTCGACAGCATTGAAAAAGACTTCTCGATGCTTGCAGCGAAACCTGGTGCCGTCGGCACAGAGCCTCGCGCTTCTATTAGTAAATAATTATTTACACTTCACAGACACAACATTGTCTGTAGTGAGATTCACAACTGTTTTACTCAGTTGATCAGGAAAGCGCGTAATGAAGTCGCGCAGTGACGACGTTGACAGGTCGCCACATTCTCTTTTCACCGGTGTCGCCAATTTCACTACCCATCCGTTTCGTAAAATTCCCTCGTCACCGTTTGCTTGCATGTCAACTAAACCTGGCAGAGTCAAAAATTCTTGACTCGCTAATGCATCAGACGGCACAAGCGCGAACCACACAACCGCATCTCCCAACATGTCAGCTAAAAGTACACATGCATTTTGTTTTGCAAAATCGGTGCACGTTGGCATGGATTTATATTCTGCAGCCAACGTTCCATCCTGCACTGTCAACACTCGTAAGTCATCAAGAGATAACCGCATCGCACCACCACTAGTAACACCGTCTTCTTGCGACCACGCAGAATCAACATTGATTGAGTTAATACTTGCTACCAAATCAATCTTGTGAAGTGTTTGAGTAACGGAGATGTTTGATGACGAATCGCGGGTAGCGAGAAGAAAAGTTACAGCAACGAGCACTGCAAGAAGAACGGCCAGAATTCGCCGACTCAATTCATGAGGCCTTTCAGTGCCGTAGAGACGCGAACTGCTAACTGATCAAGGACCGAATCAGTGTGAGAAAGGCCAACAAATACAGCCTCATACGCACCTGGTGCCAATGCAACACCACCACTTAGCAATGCATGAAACACTTTTGCGTACAACGCTTCGTCTGTTGTTTGAGCCTCTGCAAAATTTGTTGGAGTCTTTCCACCAAGTTCATTTCCGAAATACATTCCGATCAATGTTCCAACAACTGGAAACTGTGCGGGTATTCCTGCATCACTGCATGCGTCACGCAACATGGCAGAAGTAAAACGCGCACGAGCTGACAACTCCATGTACACATCATCAGACAATTCATTGAGAGCTGCAAGACCTGCTGCAGTAGCCAGCGGATTTCCTGCAAGTGTTCCAGCATGAAACACAGAACCAAGTGGTGTGAGATTTTCCATGATGTCTCGTCGACCACCGACTGCACCAATTGGTAATCCACCACCAATAACTTTTCCAAAACATGTCAGATCTGGCTTTACATCGTATTTTGCTTGAGCTCCTCCAGAGCCAAGACGGAATCCTGTGATCACTTCGTCAAACACAAGTAACGCGCCAACGCGATCACACTCTGCACGAAGTCCTTCAAGGAAACCTGGGATGGGAGAAACTAATCCCATGTTCGCAGCAACAGGTTCTACAAAAACTGCAGCAACATCATCATCAAGTTTTGGCACAACGTTGTATGGAAGTACCCATGTATTTGCAACTGCTTCTTCCGGAACGCCAGCAGTACCTGGCAAGCCAAGTGTTGCTAATCCACTTCCACCTGCGGCTAACAATGCATCAGTCGCACCATGAAAGTTTCCGTGAAAAGTGACAATGCGTTTACGTCCGGTTGCACCGCGTGCCAAACGCACTGCTGTACTTGTTGCCTCTGTTCCACTGTTCATGAAGCGAACACGTTCACATGATGGAACACGTTCTGAAATTGCTTCTGCCAATTTCATTTCACGAGGAGTCGGCGCACCATACGACGTTCCGTCTCCGGCCGCACTACGAATTGCTTCAGTTACTTTTGGATGTGCGTGACCGAGGATGATGGCACCGTAACTTTGCACCAAGTCAATAAGTTCGTTGCCTTCAACGTCGTACACAAATGCACCTTCAGCGCGAGACACAACGTATGGAGTTCCGCCAACAGCTTTGAATGCACGGATAGACGAGTTCACCCCACCAGGAATTACCTGCGCCGAACGATTAAACAAATCTGTGTTTGATGCAATTCCGATACCGCGACACACAGTTGCAGTACAGCCTGCGGCAACGCATGCTTTGGCATCACAAAGAGGTATTGGTGAATTCATTGCGAGTTTCCTTATGAAGAATATTCAGCGAACCAGCGCGTGAGATACGTGAGAATAATGTCAGCACCCGCGCGCTTGATAGCTGTCAGTTGCTCTAACGCAACTGCATCATGGTCGATCCATCCGCGTTCAGCAGCAGCCTTGATCATGGAGTATTCGCCACTGACGTGATACGCAGCCACTGGCACATCGACTGCTTCGCGTACATGAGTAATGACGTCGAGATAGGACAGCGCAGGCTTAATCATCACGATGTCAGCACCTTGTTCAAGATCTTCAAAGACCTCGCGCATTGACTCCCGGGTATTGCGCCAATCCTGTTGATACCCCTTGCGGTGGCCACCGCCTGCAATTTGCACATCAACTGCATCCCGAAATGGTCCGTACAGGGCTGAGGCATATTTGGCCGAATAGGCCATAATTGCCACATTCTGATGCCCTGCACCGTCAAGCGCGGCTCGAATAGCACCCACTTGTCCGTCCATCATGCCGCTCGGTGCCACAACGTGAGCACCAGCCTCAGCTTGAGCCAGCGCAGCTTTGCAATAGATAGCAAGGGTCAAATCGTTATCCACGTCGCCATCGCTGCCAACAATTCCACAATGCCCATGAGACGTGTACTCATCGACGCACAGGTCAGCCATGATCACCATGTCATCGCCCACTGCAGCCCGCAGATCTCGAAGCGCCGCCTGAACAATGCCGTTCGGGTCATACGCCCCAGAGCCCACTGCATCCTTTTCAACAGGGATTCCAAACAGAATTACGGCGTGCACGCCGAGGTCACGCAGAGCAATCACTTCGGCGACCAGAGATTCACGGGTGTGTTGGACTACGCCAGGCAGCGACACGATCGGCTGTGGGGCTGAAATGCCTTCGCGCACAAACAACGGCGCAACTAGGTCTGAGACATGAAGGCGGGTCTCAGCAACCAATTCACGCATGGCGTGAGTGGTGCGTAATCGGCGAGGGCGTGAAACGGGGAAAGCCACAGGGTGATTGTATTGGCTCTGGCACCCGCAACGACAGGCGCCGTCGGTTACACCTCGGTAAGCACTCTTTCTGCCGTCTGAATCATTGATTCAAGTGTTTGTTCGGGCGCTACCGCCGAAACATCGATACCGAGAGCCGCCGCAACTTTGGCCGTTGAGGGCCCCATCACCACCACAAATGGAGGAGTCGTAGTTCCAAACGCATCGAACCATGCAGTAGCTGCACTGCCAGATGCAAGTAGCAACACATCTGCTGTCATTGCAGGCAACATCAATTCGCGCGTCGGCCGTAATTGCACAGTGCGATATGCAACTACTTGAGTCACTGTCCAACCTTTAGCGCTGAGCGAAGTACTCAACGAATCATCCGCCAAATTTCCTTGCACAACCAAAACTGAACCAGTGCCGTTCGGAAACTGCTCTGCGAGAACTTCTGCTCTTGCAGGATGTGCAGTCATCGTTACTGCAACACCAAGAGAGCGTGCCGTTGCTTCACCAACAACTGCGAGAGATGGAAACCGTTCTGCATCACCGGCAGCGTGAGCTGCAACAAGGAACGGGGCAACACAATCCGCTCCATTAGGTGATGTCACGACAATCCAATCAAATTCATCAAAATGCTGAAGGACTTCGTCTCGCTCACGTCCCTCATCTTCAGGTTCGGTGATTGCTATCAGTGGAACTTCAACGACGCGCGCTCCACGCGCTTCCAATAAGCGACGCAGTGATTCGTTTTGCGAAATAGATCGAGTGATAACGACTGAGTGATTATCAAGTGGACTGCCCATAAGCGTTAACTAAGTGGCTTCGAGAGTCGAGCACGACATTCGATTGCTGCAGTTATTCCGACAACACGATTGTCATCGGTATCTCCAATTGAGCCGACAATTTGCACTGAGTCACTGAAGTCATCATTTGCCATAAAAGCACGAAACACTCCGTCATTCGACAGGTGCGCACCAACTGGCAAAGAACAACCGGCGCCAAGTTCAGCCAAGAAGGCACGCTCGGTCTCCACTGCACGGCGGCTTGCCGCGTGATCTATCAACGCAAGAATTGCTCGCGTTTCGACATCATCAGTTCTCGCTTCAACAGCCACGCTGCCTTGACCCACCATCGGAACAGCAACATCAAGGTCAAGAACTTCAGCGATGTGCGAGGTCATGCCAAGAATTTCTAAAGCCGCAACTGCCATCACAATTGCGCCGCCATCAGGAATTTTTGACAAACGAGTTTGGATGTTCCCGCGAAGGTCTACGAATTGCAGATCAGGACGAACGCGCATCAGTTGTGCACGGCGCCGAACCGAACCAGTGGCAATGGTGGCGCCTACTGCAAGTTCCTCTAATCGTTTTCCGACTAGAGCATCATTCGGTGTTCGGCGCTCGCCGATCGCACCGATAAAAAGTCCGTCAGCATTTTGCGATGGAAGATCTTTTGCAGAGTGCACTGCAACATCTGCACGATTATCAAGAACTGCGCGTTGTACTTCCTTAACGAAGACACCTTGACCACCCATGAGATGTAATGGCGTTGTTGCGTTCAGGTCACCCTGCGTATCTACAAACACATACTCCACTGCAACGCCGTCACGAGCTGCTGTTAGCAATGCGCCAACTGCCTCAGCCTGAGTGCGTGCTTGCAGACTGGAACGTGTGGCGATGCGGATAGTTGTCATAGATGTTCTTATTCGAGACTAAACAAATCTCGGACCGCAGCTGACAGTCGTTCTCCCTGTGGAGTTCCGGCAGCCTCACGAAGGCGCACCGAAGGAGCATGAAGCATCTTGTTGATGATGCCGTGAGAGATGGACTCCACTAGTTCACGCTGTTCTGGGGTCATGGCCGACAGCGCTGACTCGAATCGGTCCATCTCGGCTGTACGAATTGATTCAACTACTTCACGCAATTGGGCCACTAGTGGTGCTGCTTGTCGTTGTGTTTGATCGAGCAGGAAGCGCTGTACTTCTTCACCAATAATTTCGCGAACTTGGCCAACTTCAGATGCGCGCTTGTCGATACCTCGTTGTGCCCAATCACTGAGATGATCAAGGTCGCGCAAAGTGACACCAGGTAATTCCGCAACACTTGCAGCAACGTCACGTGGCAATGCAATGTCGACAACTAACAAGGGGGTTGAAACCCCGCTGCGCACGCGAGCCATTAATTCGTGATCAATGATGACTCCACCAGCACCTGTGCATGCCAACACAACATCTGCTGTGATCAGTTCTGTTTCGAGACTTTCAAATTCTGAAACTCGAGCACCAATTTTTTCTGCGAGTGCTTCTGCACGGGCAGCAGTGCGGTTCAGAACCGTAATGCTTTCAGTTCCAGCACGAGACAACGCACCGGCAACTCCTTCTCCCATTTCACCAGCGCCAACAACAAGAACTCGTTTACCACTGAGTGTTCCGAGAATTTCTTCAGCCATCTCAACTGCCGCGTGTGCAACAGATGCTGTTGAACGACTAATTCCAGTTTCTGTTCTGGCACGCTTACCCGATTCAAGCGCATAACGGAACAAAAGATTCAATGTGCTGCGTGATGTACCTTGCTTCATCGCAAAATCCCATGCATCACGCACTTGCCCAACAATTTCTGTTTCCCCCAGAACTGCAGAATCAATTCCTGCTGCAACTTCAAAGAGATGCACAACGGCATCATCATCGAATTGGCTATACAAATGTGGGGTGATGTCATCGGCGCTCAGGCCGCTTGTCTCACACAAGAATTCAAGAATGTCTGTGTGCGCTCCATGAAATCTTTCAGCAACTGCATACACCTCTGTTCGGTTGCACGTAGAGAGAACTACAACTTCACGAATGTCACTATGGTTTGACAGGACACGCAATGCCTCTGACATTGCGGGAACTGGAATCATTACCTTCTCAAGCAATGTGACCGGACTCGTGTGGTAGTTAACCCCAAGGACAACAATGGACATATTGGGTTACGCGCTCACAGGATCTATGCGACCATCGGTAGGAACTTCGCGCAAGTTTCCATTACGGCAGTCTTCGTAGTAGCTAAGAATTTGCAGTTCAAGCGCAAGATCAACTTTTCGAACGTGCACATCACGCGGTACCGACAAAATTGTTGGAGCAAAGTTCATGATGGATCCGATGCCTGCGCGCACAAGCGCATCGGCTGCTTCCTGAGCCTGCGCTGCTGGAGTTGCAATGATTCCAATGCTCACCTTGTGGAGTTGTACTAACTGGGTGAGCGAGTCAACATGAGTGACACTGACTCCGCCAACATGCGTACCAATTTTTGATTCGTCTTTATCAACTACACCAACGATGTGAAATCCGCGCTCCGCGATACCGGTGAAGTTCGCCATTGCTTGGCCCAAGTTTCCGGCGCCGACAATAACTACTGGCCATGCTTGGTTCAGACCGAGTTCACGTTGAATCTGCACAGTGAGAAATTGCACTTCATAGCCAACGCCTCGAGTGCCGTAGGTGCCTAGGTACGACAAATCTTTGCGCACCTTTGCAGCATTGACTCCTGCGAGTTCAGCAAGTTGTTCACTTGACGCTTGCGCAACATTTTCGTGGCCGAGTTCAACGAGAATGCGCAAATATATGGGAAGACGCCCGAGGGCAGCTTCTGGGATTCGGCGGCGGGGGGATTCCGACATGCAAGTCCACGCTATTACTTCGTGCATGATTTCACGAAGTCCGTAGCCTCACGCCTAGCATTGGGACTGTGACCCTCAATACGGCCCTCGCCGCGGCCTCCTTCATGATCGCTGTGGCCTTTGGTCTCAGCACCTTTGATCGCTGGTTACGTAGGCACCGTCCCCACGAACTGGCCTGGACCATTGCCTTGGGCCTTTTTGCCATCGCCTCACTGGCGCTCTGGTGGGCGGAAGCTCGAGGCTGGAGTTCATCCTCCTTTCGAATCTTTTTCCTCTTCGGAGCCGTCATCAATGTTCCCTGGCTCGCGCTCGGCACCGTCTATCTCCTGGCTGGTCAACGAACTGGCCGCATTGTCTCTCAGTGCCTTCTGGTCTTCAGCGGGTTTTCAGCTGGCATCATCCTGACCGCTCCAATGAAGGACGCCATCAACCCAACAGAATTGCCTCAGGGCAGTGATCTCTTTTCAGCACTACCCCGCGTTCTTGCCGCCGTCGGTTCATCAATTCCCGCACTCGTCATTTTTGGTGGCGCCATCTGGTCGGTATGGCGCGTACTACGTGGTGCAAACCCCGCGCTGTCGGCAAATGTTCAGCGGAATGTGACGTCTGCTCCAAAACTTGCGATTGGTAATGCTCTCATTGCACTTGGTGCAGCCACATTGTCTGCCAGCGGAACATTGTCTGGGCGCCTAGGCAAAGACACAGCATTTGCAGTAACGCTCATGGTGGGAATTGCAATTTTGTTTGCAGGGTTCTTAGTGGCGAGTACTGCTACTCAGTCACCTACCGTAAAGCGAAGCGCTGAACTTTTCCGGTGAGATTGCGCGGAAGCGCATCCACAAATAGAACCTTTGATGGGCACTTGTACCGCGCCAATTTTGTGCGGCAGTAATCGATAATTGCATCTTCATCAAGATGAACGCCGTTGCGAGTAACTACATATGCACGCACTGCTTCACCAGTGTGTGGGTGCGGTGTTCCCACCACAACAACTTCTGCGATATCAGGATGCACGCCAAGAACGCCTTCTACTTCTGCAGGAAAGACATTAAAGCCAGACACGATGATGAGATCTTTCATGCGGTCAACCATGTACAAATGTCCGTCTTCATCAACAACAGCAATGTCGCCAGTACGCAACCAACCGTCACGCGTTAACACTCGTGCTGTGGCTTCTGGGTCATCGAGATATCCCGCAAAGATGTTTTCGCCACGAATCCAAATTTCTCCGCTATCTCCAACAAGAACATCGTCACCGTTTTCATCGACTATACGAAGTTCAATTCCGGGAACAGTTCGCCCAATAGAACCAGGGATCCATGTGAGGCCAATTGATGTCGTCACTACAGGTGCAGCTTCAGTAAGTCCATATCCTTCAAACACCTGAAGTCCGAAACGAGCGCTAATTGATTGACTGATTTGTTCAGGCAATTTCGCAGCGCCAGATAAAGCAATACGTACTCCGGCAAATCCGTTTGGTGTTGAGTGATCAAGTTGTGCCAATGCCATCCACATGCTTGGAGCACCCGGTATCACAGTGACTTTGCGTTCAGCGATTGTCTCCATTGCCGACACTGGATCAAAGCGTTGCACCAGTACCACACAACCTCCGCCAGCAAGAGTTGTGCCAAGCACAACGTTGAGACCGAAAATATGGAACAACGGCAAAACACCAAACGTGACATCGTCAGGCCCAATGTGTTCAGCAACATTTGCCTGATGAATGTTGGTCAGCAAATTGTTGTGTGTTAACACTGCAGCTTTTGGTGAACCAGCAGTACCACTTGTGAACATGTATGCGGCGGGATGTGATGATTCAACATCAATGATGTCGGCAGGTGGACCAGACAACAAGTCATCGATAGTGAGAGCCCCCGGAATGGAATGCCCCTCAGTGCTGACAACAACGCGCACTGCGGATGATGTAACCGCTGGAATGAGTTCCCACGCAGCAGCTGCGGACGGTTCAACAACAACAACCGTTGGTTTGATAACAAGAAGTTCGCCTTCAATTTCAGGTGCAGGGCTGGTGGGATTCAGTGGCGCGATGATTGCACCAATACCAATGGCTGCGAAATAAGAAACGACGAAGTAGCGACTGTTGCCGCACAACAACGCAACGACATCACCCTTGCCAACATTTTCACGCAGCAACGCACCGCGCATACTTGCAATTTGTTGACGCAATGTCCCGTAGGTCGTGTTGCGACCACGACTCACTAATGCGGTAGATGAATCAGGGTGTGCATCGAGAATGTGAGCAAGATTCATATGTTTGCTGTTCCTTATTTCATCATCAAAAGATTGATTATGCCAGCTGCCATAATGACCCCAATAAGGAGGGCGACGGTCAATGTTGTTGCAGGGCGCACGCCGTTACCTTACTTCGCTGGCCGTATGGACACTGCAGATGTAGCACCATCCGCTTGTCCTGCATAGATATAGACACCATCTCCGGCGCCAACACGCAGCACTTCAGCAGCTGATCCTCTGTCAACGGCCAGTGCCACCATGCCGTATGAATCAGTGACGGCACCAATGGCTCCGCCATCAATGTCGGCAAAATGAGAAGTCATGCGTGCACTACGCACATCTTCGCCAATAACTAAACGAAGCACAGGCCCAAGATGCACCAAGTCTTCTGGTCCGATGTTCAGTTGGCAATTGCCATACACATCAACCCACGTGACTTCACAACGCACACCGTCGCCATACGTTGCGTGTGTCTCGTTGGTAGGAATCGGTACTAGTCCTGGCATCACACTGGCTGAATCAATTTGTTCACCAATTTCTTCAATGGCTCCACCGTTGCAGAGGAAACCAGCAACGGGAGCAAAGATGTCTCTGCCAGCGAAGGTGGTGCCTGGCGCTTCAATATGAAGCATGGTGTTACTGAGTTCAAACACTCGTTCTGCGCCACCAGCCATTGCAGCAGCTGATGCGAGCAAACCATTGTCGGGTCCCATCAATACGCCACGACCATCAGAAACTTCAATAGCTATTGCGCGACGAGAAGTACCAACACCAGGATCAACAACTGCAATCACTATTCCTGGTGGAACATATTGAATAGCGCGCGCAAGAGCTAACGATCCTGCACGAACATCAAACGCAGGAACACCGTGTGTGATGTCAGTGATGCGCACATGCGGTGCCATGTCAGTAATGACGCACTTCATCACTCCAACGAATTCATCGTTGAGGCCGTAGTCAGTTAAGAGAGACACGTGTGAGTGCATTTGTTCACCATATTGGAAGAGAAGCGATTTGAGCTCAGACATACGGGAGGACCGGTGCCAACCCCCCGACGGCACCGGCCCTCTCGGCGCAGCTCATTGCTGAGCGCGACTCCCAGCATTGGTTTCCCGGTGCTGGTGACCTGTGTCACAACCATACACCTGTTATCTCGAAATAGTTAATTACCCCTCACAGAAAAATGGGGAGATCTATTTGCCCATTTCAATACTGCGTGCAGCAGCTGCTTTCACAACGTTGTGCATAGTTTCACGAATGCCTGCTGCCTCGAGAACGTCAAGCCCTGCAGCGGTTGTACCGTTCGGCGATGTCACGCGCTCTCGCAACGTTGCTGGGCTCTCTGTTGATTCAGCAAGCAGAGCGCCAGCTCCTTTAAAGAGTTGCCTTACAAGCGCATCAGCAATATCTGCGGGTAGACCTTCGGCTATCGCAGCGTCAAGAAGCGACTCGGCGATCAAGAACAGATAGCCGGGGCCAGAACCAGCAACGGCTGTCACTGCGTCCATGTGAGATTCATCAACACGAACCACAATCCCCACCGCGCTCAACAATGACTCTGCCCACGCAAGATCTTCTTCGGTGCATTGCGCGCTGCCACAAATTGCTGACACGCCTTCACCAACCAGCGCTGGCGTGTTTGGCATTGCACGCACTGCAGCAGTTGTGGCTCCGGCAGCGCCCTGCAATGTTGCAACAGAAATTCCGGCAGCAATCGATAGCACACGAGGGATTCCCAGTGAAGCTGCCGACACGCACACTGCTGCAGCATCACCCGGCTTCACTGCAATGAGCGCGCCTTCACCAGTCACAACTGTTGCGCTAGTACGAACACCGAATGTCGATTCCAATGACGATCGCTTTTCGCTATCAAGCTCAACAACGGTGATGCTTGATGCCTCCCACCCATTAGCCACCAAGCCACTGACTATTGCAGTGCCCATATTGCCCCCGCCGATAATGACGAGCCGTGGAGTGTGTGAAGTCATACGCCAACACTAATAGCGATGGTGCCGAGGACGGGGCTGACTTCCCCGACCTCCCCGCCTCTCGGCAATTGAGATGTGGGCGAGACCTATTGCCGTTTGGCAATTACTCAGTCGGCAAAGTGACTGGCGAAACCGATTCGGATGATGGTGGGGAAAATGCGCTCAACCGTGGCATACAGGGTTCCGACCACGCGATCGAGTTCGTCTTCATCGACCATACGCAATGGCAGTTCACCGCGTAGAAAAATGGCATCTTCAATTCCGATGGAGAAATGAACGCCTACCAGGGATTCGTTGCGGCGTAAAACATGCTCATACAACTGTTCTGCATTCTCTTCAGGTGCAGGCATGACATACGTTTCAAACTGAAGCGTGCGTTGGCCAAGTGTGAACCACACAGTGGTGAATTCTTTTTCTTCTCCATGCATGCGCACGTACCAGCGGTATTCGTC
>JBBANJ010000007.1:66313-77808 GCA_040402055.1 Ilumatobacteraceae bacterium | reverse complement strand
GTTGCAATAGTCAGGTCAGGACGGCGCAATGGGCGACCAGTCAGACGTAAGCCATCGAAAGCCTGAGGGCTTGTTACTTCATGAACAAGGTGAAGATCGATGTAGAGGAGGTCTGCATCTCCTGCAGCGCTGTGCACGACATGTTGGTCCCATACTTTTTGCGCGAGGGTCATTGGATTCGACATAGGGGTTCCTTTCGGAATCTCAATATATGGGATACACTTCCCAAGTAATGGACAGCGTATCAGGAGTCGGAGTTCTCGACAAGGCCTTTGTGGTGATGAATGCTCTTGTCACGCGCCCATTGAGTTTGGCTGAAGTGATTGACGCCACAGATATTCCGCGGGCAACGTGTCATCGACTTCTGTCTGCTCTTGAACATCACGGTGCTGTGCGTCGCAATAACGACGGGTTGTATTGCTTGGGACCAACTCTTCTCGGTCTTGGACGTGGTGCTGCAGTGCAGTTTCCGTTTTTGGAAAGAGCACGTGAAGTAGCAACCGAACTACGTGACCGAACCGGAGAAAGCGTTCAGGTATTTGTAGCTGAAACTGATGGTCGTCGATGCGTGGTATCTCTTGAATCTCCTAATGGTTTGCGATGGATTGTTCCAGAGGGTGCTTTGTTCCCATTATCTCGCGGATCAGCTGGTCGTGTCCTCACTGGTTCTCGCCTCAGCACCGCCGGTTGGATTGAATCAGTCGAAGAGCGCGTGAAGGGTGTTGCGTCGGTGAGTGCTCCGATTATTGACGTGGACGGCTCTGTGATTGCTGCGGTTTCCGTATCCGGACCCCTTGAGCGCATGAGTACAAGTCCTGGTGCGAAATTTGGGTCGATAGTCGTACGGGGCGCAAAAACATTGTCGGATTTCTTGGCGTCGTAATTGCCAACGTGTGGGCACGAATCCACACATTGCAATTATGGATACAGATTCACCACAACCAGTTCACAGCCTCCCTGACATCACAGATGTAGCGGTGGGCGTCGAAGAAAAATTACACACCATGATCGATTCATTTGAGTTGCTTGGCGCACGTCTGTATGGCGTGAACTGCGCGTCACGACCAACTAATGAACCCAACATGTGTCTACTGGCACAGCATCCAGATGTTTATGAACTTCTCGATGCGCCCTCGAGTGCACTGGCGCGAATGTTTGATGCAGCAGCCATAGTCACCACCGGATGGGCTGCGCCGTTACGGCCTGATGGCACAATCGAGGGTGCGCCGAGTGAACATGCGTTACGTAGGCGTGTGCGTTTAGTTGTGGTGGTTGCAGATAACGGAGTTGCCAGTGCGTTGCGGTTTGCTGACGAACCGGATGAAGTGGTCACAGACCCCGGCTCGGCAACGGGCTCGCTTGCTGAGGCGATTACTCGGTTTTGGTTTGATCCACCCATTACGTTGGCGGCTAACTCGTAGAGAACGTGCGCCGTTTCACAAAGGCGCAAATACGTAAAGTGCCTCATAACCTTGAGGCGTGACCGAGTACAGCACAGCATGGGCCGAACGAATCAGGACATTGGCGGCCGAAAAGGACGCAGTGATTCTGGCGCACAACTATCAAGTGCCAGAGATTCAAGATGTTGCTCATCACGTTGGTGATTCATTGGCTCTTTCGCGTATTGCTGCAACGGTTCCACAGTCCACCATCATTTTCTGTGGTGTTCATTTCATGGCAGAGACCGCAAAGATTTTGTCGTACGACAAAACGATTCTTATTCCAGATGAACGAGCTGGCTGTTCATTGGCTGACACCATCACCGCAGACCAATTGCGTGAATGGAAGGCACAACATCCTGGCGCAGTCGTTGTTAGTTATGTCAATACAACCGCTGCGGTAAAAGCTGAAACGGATATCTGTTGCACTAGTTCAAATGCGGTTGAAGTTGTTGCATCTATTCCAGCCGACACACCAATTTTGTTTTGCCCTGATCAATTCCTGGCTGCTCACGTGCAACGCCAAACAAAGCGTTCCAACATGCATATCTGGATGGGCGAGTGCCACGTGCATGCAGGCATCAATGGTCAAGATCTGAAGTCAATGGTTGAAGCTGAGCCAGATGCAGAACTATATGTCCACCCAGAATGTGGATGTGCAACAAGTGCGCTGTACTTGGCAAGCGAAGGCGTGGTGCCTGCAGAACGTACGCATATTCTTTCTACCGGCGCAATGTTGGATGCGGCTCGCACAACAAAAGCGCGAAAAGTTCTTGTCGCCACCGAGACTGGAATGTTGCACCAACTGCGTAAGGTCAACGTGACTACAGAGTTTCAAGCAGTCAATCGTGCAGCAGTGTGCAAGTACATGAAGATGATCACGCCAGAAAAACTGGAACATTCGCTAATGCACGGAAATGATGTTGTCGATATTCCTCGTGATATTGCAGACAAAGCACGTTTGTCTGTTGAGCGCATGATCGCAATTGGCACACCTTCTCGTGTCGGCGAATAATCGCGTTCCCAGCCAACTGGCAGCTCCCGAACCAACGTGGTCGGTCGAGACTGATGTTGTTGTCCTTGGTTCTGGCGCTGCCGGACTATCGGCGGCGCTTGCAATGCGACCAGTGCGTGATGTTCTTCTCATAACCAAAGACACTCTTGACGCCGGTAGTACAAACTGGGCGCAAGGCGGCCTCGCTGCAGTGCTTGACCCGAACGACTCCATTGAAAATCATGTGCAAGACACATTGGAGGCAGGCGGAGGTTTGTGCGATGAACAGGCTGTGCGCACATTAGCTACCGAAGCACCGACTGCAATTCGTTATCTCATGGAGTTAGGCGCATCATTTGACCCGGGCCTTCATGAAGGGGTTGCGCTGACGCGCGAGGGTGGTCATTCACACCGACGTATCGTTCACGCCGGTGGTGACCAGTCAGGCGCTGAAGTGCAGCGAACTCTTGACGAATCCGTACGCCTTGCAGGTGTGCACGTGGTGGAACGCGCATTTGGCCTTGATCTTGTGATTGGTCATACGAATGATGGAACGCGTGCGGTTACTGGCGTCAAAGTGGCCATGCTTGACAGCAGTGGTGGTGTGCAAAGTGTCGGCATTGTTAATGCTCGAGCAGTCATCATTGCTACTGGCGGTTACGGACAGGTCTATGCCTCCACATCAAACCCTTCAACTGTAACCGGAGACGGTATTGCTCTTGCATTGCGTGCAGGGTTAGCAGCAAGCGATCTTGAATTTATTCAGTTTCACCCCACTGTGCTGTGGCGCGGAGGTAAACCAACAGGTCAGCAAGCGCTTATCAGTGAGGCTGTGCGTGGCGAAGGTGGCATTCTTTTAGATGCGGCGGGTCAGCGTGTCATGAAGGGCGTGCATCCACAAGAAGATCTTGCACCGCGTGACATTGTCGCTGCAGCAATCAGTGAACGTATGGCACAAGCACCTGCCGGTGTAGACGACCATGTGTATCTAGATGGTCGACATATTGAAAAGTTTGAAGAGCGGTTTCCCTCTATCACTGCCTCATGTCTTGATGCAGGTATTGACCCACGAACTGAATTGATTCCGGTTGCGCCAGCTGCTCATTATGTTTGTGGCGGAGTGAAGGCAACATTGAATGGCACCACGTCGTTACAAGGGCTTTACGTGGTTGGTGAAGCGGCGTGCACTGGTGTTCACGGAGCAAACAGGCTGGCATCGAACAGTCTTACTGAAGGCGTTGTTGCTGGTACGCGGGTTGGTCGAGCGCTTAGTTGGTCATTGCCGCCTCTTGCCACGCCTGATGAAGCAGAGACGCCCGGTGCGTTGATTGATTCATATCACCGCACAGCCTTGCGCTCAGCCATGTCAAAGTATGTAGGAGTGTTGCGCACTCCGGAGGGGCTTGATTCGGCTTCACGCATTCTGAAAACACTGTCGTCAAATATGTCAGCAACAGTTGTGCCTACTCGTAAAGCATTTGAAGCGACGAACATGCTTACAATCGCAACAGCAGTTGTTGAAGCGGCAAAGACACGTACTGAAAGTCGTGGTTGTCACAGGCGCACAGATTTTGATGCACCGAGCGATTCGTGGAATCATCATTTGTCGTGTCGCATTGTTGACGGTCAGATTGAGGTGAAGTAATGGATATGTATTCGCTCACAACCGAAACTGGTGCATTGCTAGTTGCTGGTGGTTTGAACCCGTTGTACATCGAAGATGTTATTGAGAACACAATCTTGGAAGACCTTGACGGTGGCATTGATGTCACTTCTGTTGCAACGGTTCCTTTTGAACAACGCAGTAGTGCGACTTTCGGAACACGGGCCGATGGGTGTGTATCTGGTTTAGTCATTGCAGCTGCAGTAATTGAAATGGTGTGTGGCCCACACGCAAGTTCTATTGAATATTTCCACAACGATGGCGACCGAGTGCATGCTGGCGAAGTTTTATTGAAAGTGGTGGCCCCGACGCAATTGTTGTTGACAGCAGAGCGCACAGCACTGAATTTGTTGTGTCATTTGTCAGGAATTGCCACGGCTACAGCTTCGTGGGTAGACGCAGTGGCAGGAACAGGTGCAATTATCCGTGACACACGCAAAACAACACCTGGCTTACGTGCCCTTGAAAAGTATGCCGTGCGTTGCGGAGGCGGTCAGAACCACCGAATGAGTCTCAGTGATGCTGCTCTCGTGAAGGACAACCACATTGTTGCAGCCGGTGGAGTATCCGAAGCCTTTGCCAAAGTGCGTGCACTTGCAGATTCCTTGCCTATTGAGATTGAAGTCGACACTCTTGAGCAATTGCAGGTCGCACTTGATGCTGGTGCAAATGTTGTGTTGTTAGACAACATGCCGCCAGATGTAATGAAAGAAGCTGTGGCAATTTCGCAACGACATACTGCGAATACAGGACATGACGTGCTGTTGGAAGCGAGTGGTGGTCTCACTCTTGCTACTGCACGATCAGTTGCTGAAACGGGTGTTCATTTCATCAGCGTTGGTGGGCTCACTCACTCATCGCCAATTCTTGATATTGGTCTTGACCTTCAAACGATTATTTAATCGCGGGACGCAAGCCACTTTGCCTCTGCTTCACCCATAGGGGTGGAAGCCGGAGCATTAGTCATGGGCCACAATTCTTCAGAGATACGTCGGTAATTACCACTGGATCGCAACTGTCCGAGAAGTGCGTACAGACCCAAGTTGATGCGCTGGATAAACACGAACGACTTTGGCACTGTTGCGTATTGAGCAATTGCTGACGTGCGGTCAAAAGTGTGACGCACGATAGAGGTTGCATACGCACCGGACCACTCCATGATGCGTGATTCACGTACTGGTTCATAGAAGTGAGAGAAGTATTCACCACACTCTTCTGTAGTGAACGGCGCATCAAGTTGCAACATGCCGGCGTCTTCAATGACGCGCCGGTACACATCCATGTCGTTATCAATGACGGCTGCTTTCACCATTGATTGGAACATCAACATTTCATCTTGTGTGAAGTGTTTAATCAATCCGAAGTCGAGAAACGTGACCCTGCCGTCTCCGTGAAAGATGTAATTACCTGGATGCGGATCGCCATTGAATGCACGGAAGCGATACAAACTGCGAAACACAAAGCGAAATATTGCTTCGCCTGCCATGTCGCGTTGTTCCTGCGGCCATTCGCATACTTCAGCGAATGTGTGCCCCGTGACTAGTTCAGTAATCAAAACAGTCTTGGTGGAATACTCGTGGAGAACTTCGGGAACATGAATGAATGGGTGGTTCCTATAGAAGTCCGCAAACATCTGCTGATTCTTAGCTTCGTTTTTGTAGTCAAGTTCTTCGCGAAGGCGGTCCTTGATCTCGGCCACCATGTCTTCGGGGTTCAATGACTTGAATCCGAATGCAAGCATTGCCCCCAATAGGTCAGCTGTTCGCAGATCAGAATCAATTGCTTCTCCGACACCTGGGTACTGCACCTTCACTGCAACTGCTTTTTCAGTGCCATCGGCGAGGCGAATGATTGCACGGTGGACTTGGCCGATGGACGCTGAGGCGATTGGTTCATCGTCAAACTCAACAAAGATCTCCTTTATGGAACGTCCAAGTTCACGTTCAATTTCAATATGAACTAACTCCACAGCCATTGGTGGGGCATTTGATTGCAATTGCGACAAGGCAATACGCATCGGCTCTGGCAATCCGTCATCAAGGTAACTGGCCATCTGGCCCACCTTCATCAACGCACCTTTCATGTTGCCAAGTTCATCAGCAACCTGCTGAGCCGACTTCAATTCTCGAGAGCGAGATAACTGTTCTTTGCGCTCGGCGCCTGCAAATACTTTTCGTGCTGATGTTCCAGCGTGTCCGAGGCCTACGCGAGCACCGAGACGAAGAAGTCGACTATTGCGCCGCCAGCGTGAGCGCAGTTGAATTGCCTTTGAACTCATATGTTCCCGAGGTGTGAAGGCCGATTAAGGGCATCGCTATGAACTGTGAGGCACGCATTAATAAGAAGTGGCACGAATTCAGCAGCCCGCGCAAATGCAGCGTCATGGTTTCCTGCTATTTCAAAAATGTGTGAGGTTGGAATCAGGTTTGCAAGTGTTCGTTGTCGTCGGGGTGAAACAACTTGATCTGCAGTAGTGATTACTACTGAAGTCGGAACGTCAACATTCGGTAGCCATTTCCGGGAATCGAATCGGCCAAGTGCTGAACCTGCCTCAAGAATGCTTCGCCAGTCATGGCTTGCAATTTGCTGTGCAGCCCACGGTTCCCATTGCATTGTCTTACGAGACAAGTACAGGCGTTCGCTAATGGCTTGTTGAATTGACGAGGGAATCACGCGCGCAAGTCCGCCAATTCCAGTGGCCAAAGTGAACATGACACGTTCTTGACGTGACGTTGCCCAATGTCCGGCTGTTGCTGCAAGAACTAAACCACGCACTCGGTGATCATGACGTTTCCACATCAGTTGCGCAACGGTGCCGCCCATAGAGTACCCGACAGGAATGAAAGTTTCGATGCCTAACTGATCCATGAGAGCAGCAACGTCATCTGCGCAATTAGAGAGACGAAAGCGTTCTGGCGACCTGATGCCGCGTCCGTGACCACGATGGTCAAGTGCAATGACGCGAAAGTGTTTACCAAGTTCTTCGTAACACATGTACCAATTCAGGTCGGCAGTTGCTGTCCAGCCGTGCAAGAGCACGACAGTCGGTGCTCCGACTGGCCCAGTTATCTCGCGATAAAAAGTGGTGCCTCTCCCGGGAAGTGACACCGTGCGGCCAGGGGGCAAAAGTGGAATGGAATGTTCGCTCAGTTTGCAACCTTCAAAATGGTGACTGAGATTTTTGCGCCGTTCTCGAGAGTGATACTGACGGGATCACCTTCTTTGTGGCCAAGAAGTGCAGAGCCGATTGGTGAGACAGGACTCATCACTTCAATTCCTTGTTCGGTGCGCTTTTCTTCGATGTGTCCAATGAGATAGGTCTCTGCATCATCTTCGTCATCGCCAGCAAACAAGATGGTGACAGTTGAAAGGACTCCCACTTCGCCATCTGCGGGCGGAGTTGCAAGTTCAGAATCTTCAAGAATGGAGAGCAAGAGGTTCTTGCGGTCATTGAACATGCCGTACTCGTCCTTGGCAGCGTGATAGTCGCCATTTTCCTTTAGGTCGCCCATTTCGCGGGCCCGACCAATTTTGTCAGCCACTTCTGGCAGGACTTCATGTTCAAGGTGGGCTATTTCGGCCTCGAGCCGGGCATATGTCGCTTGAGAGAGGAGGTGCTTTGCCATGAGGAGAAGGCTACCCGTGCCTTCTACGATGGTCTCCTTATGGCACATCGCATCGCACTCATTGGCGGAGACGGAATTGGTCCCGAAGTCACGGCTGAGGCCGTGAAAGTGGTGCGCGCCACAGGGGTAGCAATTGACACAACTGACTTCGACTTGGGCGGTATGCGGTACCTGCGCGACGGCGAGATTCTGTCCGATGATGTTCTGAATCAGCTGCGCGGTTTTGATGCCATTTTGTTGGGGGCTGTCGGTACACCTGATGTTCCTCCCGGCATTATCGAGCGCGGGCTCCTTTTGAAGATGCGTTTTGATCTTGACCTCTATGTCAACCAGCGCCCGTTTGTGGGTACCGCACCTGGCCACGTGACGCCGCATGATTTTGTTGTTATTCGTGAAAACACTGAAGGCCCATATGTTGGCGAAGGTGGCGTTTTGCGTCGGGGCACTCCGCATGAAATCGCAACACAGGGAAGTTTCAATACTCGACACGGCGTAGAGCGTTGCATTCGGTATGCATTCGAACTTGCTGCAAAGCGCGAACGCAAGCACGTCACGTTGGTGCACAAAACTAACGTGCTCACTTTTGCTGGTGATCTGTGGCAGCGCGCATTCAATGATGTTGCTGCGCAGTTTCCTCAAATCGGTACCGCCTATAACCACGTTGATGCTGCATGCATCTATTTTGTTGAAGATCCACACCGCTATGACGTCATCGTGACCGACAACTTGTTTGGCGACATCCTCACCGACCTTGGTGGCGCAGTTAGTGGCGGTATCGGTCTTGCATCCTCTGCCAACTTGAACCCCGCTCGCACCGGCCCATCAATGTTCGAACCATCCCATGGGTCAGCGCCTGACATCGTGGGCACAGGCAAAGCAAACCCCACAGCAGCAATCCTGTCTGCAGCACTCATGCTTGATTTCCTGAATGAATCAGCAGTCGCTGATCGCATTCGTGCAGCATGTGACACTACGCCAACAGGCTCAACCGTCGACATTGGAAATGCCATCGCAGCAATAGTTGCGGGCAAGTAATCTTTCACCACATCACTTAGGAGCAATATGCCTACTCTCGTACCTACACCGAAAATCTGGATGAACGGAACACTTGTCGATTGGGACAAGGCTCAAGTGCACGTACTGACGCACACTCTTCATTACGGCACTGGCGTGTTTGAAGGTATTCGCGCATATGAAACATCTGAAGGTCCTGCAGTGTTCCGTCTGACTGAGCACATCAATCGTTTGTTCAAGAGCGCAAAAATTCTTGGTATGGAAATTCCTTACACACCTGAACAGCTAATTGCCGCCACAAAAGAAGTAGTTCGCTCAACAGGCCTTCCTTCTTGCTACGTGCGCCCACTTGCGTATTACGGATATGGCGAGATGGGCCTTAACCCATTGCCTTGTGTTGTTGACGTGGCAATTGCTTGCTGGCCGTGGGGCGCTTACTTGGGTGAAGATGCCTTAACAAAAGGTGTGCGTATGAAGATCTCTTCATGGACACGTCTTGATCACAACACCATGCCACCAGCTGCAAAAACTGTTGGTAACTACGTGAACTCGTCACTGGCCAAAGTAGAAGCGTTGAAGGCCGGATACGACGAAGCAATCATGCTGAACCCGCAAGGTTTTGTTAGTGAATGCACCGGAGAAAACATCTTCGTTGTCCGCAATGGCGTCATCCTGACCCCACCACTTTCTGCAGGTGCTCTTGAGGGCATCACGCAAAACTGCGTGGCCCAGATTGCAGCCGAACTTGGCTATGAAATGCGGGTGGAGAACATTGTTCGTTCGGATCTGTACATCGCTGAAGAAATCTTCTGCTGCGGAACAGCTGCCGAAGTTAGTGCAATTAACTCGGTTGATGACCGCGAGGTGCCGTGCCCAGGGCCGATCACCACTGCAATTGCCGGGCTCTATGCCAAGGCAGTTCGCGGACAAGTTGCACACTACAAACATTGGTGCGAACTCGCCTAGAAATGGCGCCCAATACCCTCGAAATTTTGAGAGTATTTCAATACCCTGCACCTAGTAATCCTTGTGTTACTTTACGGATTGTTCAGAAGTTGGACTTTTGAACATTCCTTTAAAGGGGGGAAAATGGAAACATACGCAGTCTTAAAAGACTTCGACTTGAACCAACTTGTCTACAACGCACTGTCCTTTGGAACAGCAGTAATGCTCGGTGCTTTTGTTTACTTTTTGACTCAAATTAAGAGCGTCTCAAAGCAGTACCAAAGCGGCGTAGCCGTGTCTGCAGTTGTTGTGGGTATCGCGGGATATCACTACTTCAGAATGTGGAGTGCATGGGCAGCAGGAACTGTAAATGAGGGGTACCGCTATGCGGACTGGCTCATCACTGTTCCATTGCTCGTCATTGAGTTGTTAATCGTCATTGGAGTAACTGCCGATCGTCGCAAGAAGTTGATGCAAACTCTTGTGCCGGCAACTGTTCTGATGATTGGACTTGGATACCCAGGTGAAACTTCGTCAAGCGACAGTACAAAGTGGACGTTCTGGGTGTTGTCAATGTTGCCATTCATCTACATTCTTTTGACACTGTCGAAAGAATTGAAAGCAGCTGGAGCCCGTGAAACCGGTGCTGTTAGTTCAGCCATCAAAAATGCAACAACAATCTTGTTGTTGACATGGTTGGTGTACCCAATCGGTTACTTGTTCCCAGTGATCTTTGAAGCTGGAAACGAAGGCGCAGAAGCAGCTCGTCAAGTCGCGTACACCTTTGCCGACATTACGGCAAAGGCCCTATTTGGCTTGATGATTCTGAATATTGCGAAGGCCCGTTCCGGGGACTCGCACTAGTTAGTTCACATTGAAAAGGCGGGCGTGATCTTTAGTGGTCATGCCCGCCTTTTTTAATTCTGTGAAGTAAGGTTTGCTCATGAAGCCAAAAGTTATTTTCCAAGTCTCAGTACTCGTTTCTGCCGCAGCAAGCCTTGCATTAAGCATCTCTTTGTATTTCGCTGGTCACGAACAAACTGACAAACTCAACGGTATTTACGTTGGAGTCTGGGTGCCATCAATTCTGGCGCTCGGTGCCTTTCTTCTTGCTGGGAAAAAGGAAGCGTAAATGTCTGAAGCAACGCTATTTTCGTTTGGAGCAGTGATTTTCGTCATAGTATTCACTGGTGCAACCCTGTTCGGTATGGCTTCATTGAAAGAGTACCAAGACCGGACCAAGTAGTCCTGACGTGTCTCGTCACATTGCGCTGATAACCGGTGCATCATCGGGCATCGGGAAAGCATTCGCCCAGTACTACGCAGCAGTTGGGTTTGATCTTGTCCTGGTCGGGCGAGACGTCGAGCAATTGACGCTAGTACGCGAAGAGGTAGTCGCTACTGGTGCAACATGCCAGATTTGTGTTGCAGACTTGTCGGAGTCTGATGGTGTTGCAAGTGTTTTGGGTGTGTGCCCACGGCCTGACGTTGTTGTTGCAAATGCGGGAGTCACGATTGCGGGGCGAGTGGGTACGCGCGAATGGGCCCAACTCGAACAGATGAGTTATTTGCTTGGTGTTGGAGTTGCCCAGTTACTCGAAGGACTTGTTCCTGCAATGACACAACGGGGGTCAGGTGACATTTTGATCGTGTCGAGTATCGCTTCGTTAATAACAATGCCTAATTCAGCCATGTATGCAGCATCTAAATCATTCGTCACTGCCTACGGGCGGAGCTTGGCTGCAGAAACCGAAAGATTCGGTGTTCGTGTGTGTGTCTTGTGTCCCGGCTATGTCCACACCAACTTGCATGAA
>JBBANJ010000007.1:0-66213 GCA_040402055.1 Ilumatobacteraceae bacterium | reverse complement strand
GCTGTCGCGATCATCATTATTCGTTAGCGCACGCCGGTCTCCGACGTGCGCGTTCCAGCCGCCTCTAGGGCGGCTTTTTTATTCCCAAAATTTTGAACCAGACGACCCCAAAGAAGAACACTCATATGAACACACAACACACCAAAGAACTAGTCGAAGCCTTTGACACCACATTGCGTGATGGCATGCAAGTAGAAGGCGTATCGGCAACTGTTGAAGACAAGCTTCGTATTGCCGAACAACTTGATTACCTCGGCGTGCAATTCATTGAAGGCGGATGGCCAGGAGCGAATCCAAAAGACATCGAGTTCTTCGCACGTGCGGCCACAGAACTGAAGTTGAAGCATTCAACCTTGGTTGCATTCGGTTCGACACGTCGTCCGAAGGGCAAAGTTGACGATGATGCAACATTGCGCAATCTGCTTGACGCAAACACTTCGGCGGTATGCATCGTGGCGAAATCATGGGACTATCACGTCACAGAGGCGTTGCAGACAACTCTTGATGAAGGCGAACTCATGGTTGCAGATTCTGTTGAGTTCCTGACTGGTAATGGTCGTCAGGTAATGGTTGACCTTGAGCATTTCTTCGACGGTTACAAGAACAATCCGGAATTCGCTATGCGAGTTGTTGGGGCTGCCGTAATGAAGGGCGCAACTCACTTGGTGATGTGCGATACAAACGGTGGTTCATTGCCCCACGAAATTGCTGAAATCGTTACAAAGGTAAAAGCATTTGTCGGTAACGATGCGACATTAGGCATTCATTGTCATGACGACACAGGGTGTGCCGTAGCAAACTCAATGGCAGCCGTCATGGCTGGTGTTCGTCACGTACAGGGCACGCTGAACGGGTTGGGGGAGCGCACTGGTAACACCAACCTCACGACCGTCATCCCGAACCTTGAATTGAAGATGGGCTTTCGCTGCTTACCAGAAGGCAACCTTGATCGCCTGACTGCTGTCAGCAATCACGTTGCTGAAGTACTGAACCGGCCGTTGAATCCTCAGGCTCCGTATGTTGGTTCATCTGCGTTTGCACATAAGGCCGGATTACATGTGTCTGCTATCAAGCGTGCAAAAGATGCCTACGAGCACATCGACCCAGTCGTTGTCGGAAACGGAACTCGTTTTGTTGTCAGTGAGATGGCTGGACGGGCCACTATCGAAGTAAAAGCTGAAGAACTTGGTTTGAAGATGGATGGAGCCGCAATTGGATCGGTCATCGAAGATTTGAAGCGCCTCGAACACGAGGGGTACCACTTCGAAGCAGCGGATGCATCGCTTGAATTGCTGATGCGTCGCGCAAGCGGTTGGAAGCATGATGCTTTTCATGTGGAAACAATGCGTGTCATCACCGATGAAGCAGAAGATGGCGAATTCACAACCGAAGCAACTGTCAAGGTGCGCGTCGGAGATCAGAGCTTTGTTCATACCGCCGCTGGTAATGGGCCGGTGAACGCAATCGACGCCGCCTTGCGTGCGTCTTTGTTGCCGCATTATCCAGATCTGGCCAAGGTGCACCTCGTTGACTACAAAGTGCGAATCTTGGATGGCGCAACAGCCACTGGTGCAATCACTCGAGTGCTACTTGACGCCACGAATGGCGATCGGTCCTGGACCACCATCGGAGTCTCGGCAAACATCATCGAAGCCTCATGGAACGCCCTAGAAGAGTCATTGATCTATGGACTACTCCACGCTTCGGCGTAGAGTTTTAGTACATGTCAGCTCCCCGCTTTTCTCCAGTTCCTCCGGTTGAGCCGGTTCGCTATTACGAGTCACCTGACTCGGTTCCTGAATCGTGGTCGCCTGGTCGCCCCGGAGAAATTCAAGGACGTCAGCCAGAAGGCGAGCGTCTCGGGTACCAAGGTCCAGACCAGGGTTACATCATTGGTTTGGCCAAGCGTGCACGTGCACGTGTTCGCGTAACTGCCGGTGAAGACATGGACGATGTACTGCGCGGTTGTTCTCTTATTGCTTTGCGACGTGCATCATTGTTTGGTCGTGCCCCAGTGGTGCATGACTTGAATGTTGCACTAGGCATGTGGGGCTACTTGTCTGATGCGCCGCCAGCAGACTTAGTTGCTGTACGTCGTGAATTGTTTGTTGGTGTTGGCAATGCCGCACATCATTACAAAGAGGGTCGTGCAATTGCTGATATGGCTCCGAATGAAACCTTGAGGATGTCGCCATCAGATGTGGCGACTCAATTTTCCACACAATGGCGTTCACTCACAGGGTTTGCAGCATGACCATCTACTCAGCTCCGCTTTCAGACATTGAGTTTTCACTCAACTCATTCGTCGACCTTCCCTCCATCATGAAGTACGACCACTTTGGGGAAGCAGACCACAGCATGGTTTCAGACTTGCTCGCTGAAGCTGGGCGTTTTATGGCCGACATCTTTGCTCCGCTGAATAAATCGGGAGACAACGAAGGCGCAAAGCGAAATGCAGACGGGACAGTCTCAACTCCACAGGGTTTCATCGAGGCGTATCACGCTTATGTCGAAGCCGGATGGGGCGCCGTCTCTTTCGATACAGGTTTTGGCGGCGGAGGATTTCCCTTTGTTGTTGGTCTTGCGATTCAAGAAATGATGAACTCAGCAAACATGGCAATCAGCATGGCGCCACTGTTGACGCAGGGCGCAATTGATGCGATTCGTCATCACGGTGACGAAATTCAAAAGATGACCTACTTGCCAAAGATGATTACGGGTGAGTGGACAGGCACCATGAATCTCACAGAGCCAGATGCCGGTAGCGACGTTGGTTCAGTTCGCACAAAAGCAGTTCCGCAGTCAGACGGTACATACCGTATTTATGGCACAAAGATTTACATCACTTTCGGTGAACACGACATGGCTGACAACATTATTCACTTGGTGTTGGCACGCACGCCAGATGCTCCGGCCGGAACAAAAGGCATCTCGTGCTTCATTGTTCCGAAGTACCAGGTGGGTGCTGACGGTTCACTAGGTGCGAAGAATGATGTCTCGTGTGTTTCTATCGAGCACAAACTAGGCATTAAGGCCAGTCCAACATGTGTGTTGTCGTTTGGTGACGACGACGGTGCCATTGGATATCTCATCGGTGAAGAAAACCATGGCATGCAGTACATGTTCACCATGATGAATCAAGCACGACTATCTGTTGGCCTTGAAGGGCTAGCGCTTGCTGAGCGGGCATACCAACAGTCACTTGAGTATTCAGTATTGCGCCATCAAGGTCGTGCACCTGGTGCACCTGCTGGTGAAGCATCATCCATCATTGATCACCCAGATGTAAAGCGCATGCTTGTCACGATGAAATCAACGATTGAAGCACTTCGACGTTTGTTGTATTGGAATGGGGCGTGTATTGACATCGCGGCTCATCATCCCGATGCAGCGGAACGCGAAAAAGCATCAGACTTAGCTGCGCTCTTAACTCCGTTGTCAAAGGGGTGGGGCACCGACATGGGCGTTGCGCTCACTGGTATTGCAATTCAAATTCACGGCGGAATGGGATTCATAGAAGAGACCGGCGTTGCGCAGCACTATCGCGATGCTCGCATCACAACCATCTATGAAGGTACGAACGGTATTCAAGCGATGGACCTAGTGGGTCGCAAAATGGGTCTCAAAGGTGGTGCAGTTCTTTCTTCGTTACTTGATGACATCGACGCACTAGACGCCAAGCTCGTTAAGCACCCAGAGCTTGTCTCGCTCGCTTCTGAATTGCAGTCTGCATTGAAATCCGTACGTGGTACGACGCAATGGTTGCAACAGAATGGCACTAACCAAGTTGCTGTTTTGTCTGGCGCAACGCCATATCTGACTCAACTGTCAACATTGGTTGGTGGCTATGTCATGGCGCGATCAGCACACCTGGCGGTTCACTCGGAAATGTCACCCGATGACATTGCTGCAAAAGTCGCTACTGCACGGTTCTTCTGTGAACAGCTTCTTCCCGTTGTTCACGGCTTGAGTTCATCAATCACCGGAGATGGTGATTTGCTGATGAGCTTCACGCACGACACATTGTCGCGCTAAAGATCAATCGCGTGGGCGCGTAGTCCTTCAACGTCACAAAATTCTGTGGCTGCCATATGTGTCGAATGCAGTTTCACTTGTGGCGCTTTGCCTTCTTCAAAAGCTTCTTGCCAACGCGGTGCGCACAAGCACCATTGATCGCCAGCCTTTAGGCCTGCAAATCCATATTGGGGCATTGGAGTAGAGAGATCATTTCCCGCTGCCTTCGAAAACTCAAGAAACTCATCGGTCATGATGGCGCACACGGCATGAACCCCAACGTCGTCACCGCCAACTTCACAACAGCCGGTTCTGTAGAAACCTGTCACTGGTGAAGTGCAGCACGTGCGTAAGCGCTCGCCAAGCACATTGAGTTGATCTGTCTCTGTAAAGCCGTCCATGTGTTCAAACTACCGTTGACTGTCGTTCAATGGCTATGCCACTAGCCTTGCAGAGACATGTCTGATTCTCCTCGCTATCGCTTCGCCCCCTCACCAACTGGCTTTTTCCACGTTGGGGGAGCCCGTACCGCTCTTTATAACTGGGCGCTCGCATTGCGCACTGGTGGCACGTTTGTTTTGCGCATTGAAGACACTGACGAATCTCGTAACAGTCCTGAATGGACCCAAGGCATTATTGATGCTCTGTCGTGGCTTGGTATTGATTCACAGTCGCCACGTTTCGAAGGTCCGTACTTCCAATCACAGAATGCAGAGCTGCATATTGCTGCTGCCATGAAATTGCATGCTGCCGGTAAGGCCTATTGGTGCGACCTCACGGCAGACCAAATTCAGGAACGTGCAAAGACTTCAGGCAAGCAGGGCTACGACGGTTATTCCCGTGATCGCGGACTTGCTGGTGGCCCAGGGCATGTCTTGCGGTTTCGTGTACCAGAGGGCGCAACTATCGTTTCTGACCTGGTTCGATGTGAAGTGGAATTTGCCAATGACACCATCGAAGATTTTGTTTTGCTGCGTAGCAATGGCAGTCCGATGTTTTTGCTTGCCAACGTGGTTGATGACATTGAGATGCGCATCACTCATGTAGTACGGGCAGAAGAGCATTTACCGAACACTCCGAAGCAACAGATGTTGTGGGAAGCATTGGGCACGACACCCCCAATCTGGGCACATGTTCCTGTTCTCGTGAACGAACAGCGTAAGAAGTTGTCAAAGCGCCGCGACAAAGTCGCTCTCGAGCAGTATCGCGAAGAAGGAATTCTCCCTGATGCAATAATCAACTACCTCATGACGCTCGGGTGGGCCCCTGCTGGCGATACTGAAATAGTTCCTTGGTCTTCAATGGTGGAAGAGTTCCGTTTGGAAGATGTGAATCATTCTCCAGCATTCTTTGATATCAAGAAGTTGTCATCGTTCAATGGCGATTACATACGAGCTATGTCGCTAAATGCGTTTATTGATGCAGCCTCTCCCGTGCTTGCATCTACAGATGCATGGCCAGCGAGTCGGTTTAATGCAGAGGTCTTTGCGCAAGCAGCACCTCTTGTGCAAACTCGAGTTGTCACGTTGTCAGAGATACCCGCAATGGTTGATTTCTTATTCCTTGAGAATCCTGCAATTGATGACGATGCATGGAACAAAACAATGAGTGCAGATTTTGCTCGCACGGTTATTAAAGACTTCACTTCAGCAATCGCAACTGTCGAATGGAATCACGACAGTCTGAAGGAAATTCTTGAGACCTGGACGGAAGCGAACGGCTTGAAGTTGGGTAAAACACAGGCGCCAATTCGTGTAGCTATTACTGGGCGCACAGTTGGTCCTCCGTTGTTTGAGAGTCTTGAAATTCTTGGGCGCGAAGAAACTCTTCGCCGCCTCAATGCCGGCATTGCACGGCTGGGATAATTTCTGACATGCGCGCTTTTGTGCGTTCTGCCTTAATCCTTACTGTGGGAGTGTGTCTCGCTCTTGTTTCATATGTGGCAATTGCTGCGGTATCACTTATTTGGGCTGGTACACACCAATACACAAAAACCGTTGACGCGATAGTTGTCATGGGTGCCGCACAATACGACGGTGTCCCATCCCCGCTGCTCGAATCGCGTCTACAACAAGCTCTTGATCTATGGAGACAAAAGCAAGCACCTCTTATCGCAGTAACCGGAGGTAAACGCCCCGGGGACCGATTCACCGAGGGTGATACGTCGCGACGTTGGTTGACCGATAAGGGAGTGCCAGTCGCTGACATCATTGTTGAGTCGGCTGGTCAATCCACATGGGAATCGATAAAGAATCTCGCTCCACTTTTGAACAATGCAAATGTTGGCTCCGTGGTGGTCGTCAGTAGCTCATGGCATGTTCAACGTGCCGCATTGTCTTTAAAAGAACTGGGCTTTAATACCCATAGCTCGGCTTCGCCTGACGGAGTCCTGTCTGGGTCATCGGAAACGGAGAAACTGATCCGTGAAATCGCTGGCGTTTCCCTCGGCCGAATCATCGGTTTTGGCACTTTGTTCGATATCACGGGCTAAGTCCACGGTGGTGGTCGCGGTGAGTCACCGCTAAACTGATGCACGCACTGGGGAATGGTGTAATTGGCAACACAGCAGTTTCTGGAACTGTTATTCAGGGTTCGAGTCCTTGTTCCCCAACCAAATGGACGTTGATATCAACTCCCTTGAAACGGTTTCATACCGTGTTCATCAACCGGGCGATCAAGGCATCGCCGTTATTTCGCTGAATCGTGACAGCAAGCGCAATGCGCAGAACAACCAGATGACCTACGAACTCAATGCGTGTTATGACGCAGCAGCTCGCGATTCAAATGTCAAAGTCATTGTTCTTCGTGCTGAGGGAAAACATTTCTCAGCTGGGCATGACCTGCGTGACAAATCAAACCATCTTGATTTCCCACAAGTGTTTCCTCAATCAGGTTTCACCGGTGAGGGCCAAGAAGGAATGATGGCACATGAAGAAGAGGTCTACTTCAACATGTGTTGGCGTTGGCGCAATATTCCTAAGCCAGTGATTGCGGCAGCACAAGGAATGACTATTGCTGGTGGACTCATGTTGTTGTGGGTCGCAGACATCATCATTGCGGCTGAAGATGCAACATTCTCAGACCCTGTTGTTGCCTTCGGAGTCAACGGTGTTGAATACTTTGCCCACCCGTGGGAATTCGGTGCTCGTAAAGCAAAAGAACTTCTGTTCACCGGCGACACCTTCACGGCTCAGGAAGCAATGGATGCGGGCATGATCAACAGAGTGGTGCCGGCAGCAGACCTTGCCTCAGCCACAATGGCGATGGCTGCAAAAATTGCAACGAAACCTGGCTTTGCTTTGAAGCTTGCCAAAGAATCTGTTAATCAAACGCTCGAAGCGCAAGGGCAGTACAACGCATTTCGCGCGGCGTTCTCGTTGCAACATCTCGGACATGCCAACAACAAATTGCGTTTCGGCATGGCAATTGATCCGTCCGGTTTGTAAGTCACAACATGTCGGTCGAAATCAATCCCGACTCTGTCCACGAACAATTCGCTGCCTGGTTGAAAGACAACTGGAATCCCGAACTGTCATTGCTTGAATGGCGCGAACGTCTCGTTGACTCGGGGTGGGCGGTCCCGCATTGGCCAACGCAATGGATGGGCAAAGGACTTCCTGCATGGAGCGAACGCTCTGTGTCGCTTGCGCTGAACGTAATCGGCGCACCCGGCTTACCTACTGGTGTTGGTATGTCATTAGCCGCTCCCACGATTCTTGAACATGGTTCGCCAGACATGAAGACACGGTTTCTGCGTCCCACACTTACAGGCGAGTTCTCATGGTGCCAGTTGTTCAGCGAACCAGGCGCAGGTTCAGACCTTGCTGGGCTTTCAGCCAAAGCAGTACTTGACGGCGATGAATGGATCATCAACGGACAAAAGGTATGGAACACCAGCGCGCATCATGCCGATTACGGCATCTTGCTTGCGCGAACAGATTCATCAGTGTCGAAACACCATGGCATCACATATTTTGTCCTGCCAATGAAGCAAGAAGGGGTAATGGTTCGTCCACTTGCACAGATGAACTATCACTCGTCATTCAATGAAGTGTTTATGACAGATGCGCGCCTTCCAAAAGATTTTGTATTGGGTGACGTGAATGCAGGTTGGACTGTTGCATTAGCGACTCTCGCCCACGAGCGACGCTTCGGCAATATTGTGTCGCGACCAAAGGTAAACATCGGTGGGCGAGCAGTGCAAGAAGCACTTATCGAATACACCGAGTACATGGAGACCTACAAGTGGTATCCACAACGTGCTGGACGAGTAGATCTTCTCGTTCCTCAACTCACCGAACGCAAACTCAATTCTGATCCAACGCTGCGTCAAGAAGTTGCGCGTATCCTCGCGATGCAAAAGGTCAGCGGGTGGACCGCAGATCGTGCACGAGCAGCACGCGAGCTAGGCAAACCACCAGGGGCTGAAGGTTCTGTTGGCAAATTAGCAATGAGCACTATTGCGCGACTTGCATCGCTTGCGCACGGACACATTGCCGGAGCTGACGGAATGTTGATGGGTCCTGATTCACCTGCCGCTGGCATGGTGGCAGAAGTTCTTGTATCTGTCCCAGGGCAATCAATCGCAGGGGGCACTGATGAGATCCAGCACAACATCCTTGGCGAACGCGTGCTTGGCCTGCCTCGCGAACCGCAATAAGGCATACATACAAAGGCCTCCGTTCCTAAACGGTTTCGTGCTCGGTAGAGTTTTATCGCTACTTGGCCCCATCGTCTAGTGGCCTAGGACACCACCCTCTCAAGGTGGCGGCACGGGTTCGAATCCCGTTGGGGCTGCCAATTGTTTTGTGCTTGACAGGCCTGTGTTGTGGGTAACTGTCAGACTGGAACCTATGTTCTCGGGTCTCTTGTCCATTCCTCAGGCGATTCTTCTGGGAATAGTTGAGGGAATCACAGAGTTCCTACCGGTGTCGTCTACTGGGCATCTCTTGGTTGTCGGTGAATTCATCAATTTTGGAACCGGAAAAGCGAGTAGTGCGGCGGACACATATTCGATTGCAATTCAATTCGGTGCAATTATTGCGGTCCTGTTCTTGTATCGCATTCGAGTGTGGTCATTGGTGCGAGGGCTGTTCGGGGCTGATGTAGATGGAAGAGCGTCACTGATTCGCTTGGTCGTTGCTTTTCTACCTGCAGCGATCATTGGCGTTCTTGCTGGGGATGCAATGAAGAGCGCTTTGTTTGGACCAATTCCAGTAACCATCGCTTGGTTAGTTGGCGGAGTTGTTCTTCTTCAGTGGAAACCAACTGAAGGAACTGTGGCACTTCACGAAATGCCGATACGTGCGGCGTTGATCATCGGATGTGCTCAGAGTCTTGCGTTATGGCCGGGAGTGAGCCGAAGCTTGGTGACACTAATTGCTGCGTTGGCAGTGGGTTTATCTATGTCGGCAGCAATTGAGTTCAGCTTCTTGCTCGGACTCATTACGTTGTCATCGGCAACAGCGCTTGATTTGACGAAACACGGAAGTGAACTGATTGATCAGTTTGGGATTCTTGCGCCATCCATTGGCCTTCTCTGTACTTTCGTTACTGCAGTCATTGCGGTGAAGTGGATGGTGGGGTACTTGGAGTCCCATTCTCTTCGTATTTTTGGTTGGTATCGCCTAGCAATTGGGGCAGTAGCTGTAGTCCTCCTTGCTACAAATGTCTTGTAGATAATCACGTGGCGCCTACCATGGGGCAATGGCACGCATCGTATTTATAGGCGCTGGAAGCACGGTATTTGCGCGCAATCTGATGGGGGACATTCTTAGTTTTCCCGAACTCTCATCTAGCACGATTGTGTTGCATGACATTAATGAAGAGCGGCTTCGTACTTCAGAAATTGTTGGCCACAAAATAATTGAAACACTTGGTGTGCAAGCGAAGATTGAAGCAACTACTGATCGACGTGCGGCTTTAACTGGTGCGAACTATGTCATCACTATGTTTCAAGTGGGTGGGTACAAGCCATCGACGGTGATTGATTTTGAGATTCCAAAGAAGTTCGGCTTAGAACAGACGATTGCCGACACTTTAGGAATCGGCGGAATCATGCGAGGCCTTCGCACTATTCCTGTGATTCTTGATATTTGTCGCGACATGGAAGAACTCTGTCCGGATGCGCTCTTGCTGAACTACGTGAACCCGATGAGCATGTTGTGCTGGGCAATTTCTCGCTCGTCAACCATCAAAACGATTGGCTTGTGCCACAGCGTGCAGCACACCGCTCATCAGTTGGCTGAAGATTTGGGTATTGATGCCGACTTGATTGAGTACCGATGTGCCGGAATCAATCACATGGCCTTCTATTTGGATTTTCAGCAGCGCCAAGGAAAAGAATTAGTCGATCTGTATCCACGTATTGCCGAGCGGGCGACAGTGTTTCCTATGCCAACGCGCGGTGACGTTGAGCGAAGTGATGGCGGGTTTGACGGGTTGTCAGATGCGGTGCGATACGAAATGTTTAAGCGACTTGGATATTTTGTGACTGAATCAAGTGAGCACTTCAGTGAATACGTGCCGTGGTTTATTAAGAGTGGTCGTGGTGACTTGCTAGACAAGTTTGGAATTCCACTTGATGAGTACCCACGCCGATGTGAACGTCAAATTGAAGGTTGGGAGACATTACGCACCCGACTAGAGAATCCAGAAGCACGTGTGCGTGTTGTGCAGAGTATGGAATATGGAAGCGGCATTATTCACAGTATGGAAACGGGTCAATCACGAGTCGTGTACGGCAATGTGCCGAACAGGGGAATCATTAGCAACCTTCCTGACGATTGTTGCGTGGAAGTGCCATGTGTTGTTGACGCATCGGGAATTACTCCCACACACATTGGTTCATTGCCTCCGCATCTTGCAGCATTGATGCAAACGAATATCAATGTTCAGTCTTTAACGGTGGAAGCAGCGTTGACAGGGAAGCGCGAGCATGTGTACCACGCAGCAATGTTTGATCCGCATACTGCAGCAGAACTTGACTTGGACCAGATCTGGGCGTTGGTTGATGAATTGCTGACGGCGCACCGGGGAATGATTCCCGAAGCGCTCTTTTCGTAACTGTTTATACGAAGGGCATTACCTGTTCAGCCACAAGGTCTAAGTTCTCAAGATCATTCAAGTCAAGAAACTGCAGGTACATACGTTGTGCGCCAGCAGTAGTCCACTGTTGTAGTCGTTCAATTGCTTCAGCAGGTGTGCCACACAGGCCGTTCAGACGAAGTTCTTCTACCTCGCGACCAATCGCCGCTGCACGTCGAGCAATGTCTGCTTCGTTCTTTCCGATGCACGCAACCAATGCTGATGAATAGGCCAGGCTTTGTGGATCACGTCCGATAGAGGAGCATGCAGCACGCACGCGTTCTGACTGTTCTGAGAATCGTTCGATGCCGGAAAAGGGAATGTTGAATTCTGCTGCATATCGTGCTGCCAACATGGGCGTTCGCTTTGGTCCGCCACCGCCAACGATGATGGGTGGGGGAGACTGCACTGGCTTAGGTAGAGCTGGAGAATTTTCGATTGTGTAGTGCTTGCCTGAGTAGTTGAACTGCTCGCCATGAGGTGTATTCCATAAACCAGTAATGACTGCAAGTTGCTCGGTAAGAATGTCGAACCGTTCGCCAAGAGGTGCAAATGGAATTCCGTACGACGAATGTTCAACGCCGTACCAACCTGCACCAAGACCAAGTTCAACTCGGCCGTTTGACATGTCATCGACATTGGCAACACTGATAGCTAGTACTCCTGGATTGCGGAAGGTGGCAGAGTTCACCAAGGTGCCGAGACGGATTGTGGATGTCTCGCGGGCGATTCCGGCAAGTGTGATCCAAGCATCTGAAGGGCCGGGCAGACCTGAGAAGTGATCACCCATCACTTGGTAGTGATCACTGCGAAAGAATGCATCGAAGCCGAGGCGTTCAGCACGTTGTGCGACTGCGAGAAGTTGGGCGTAGCTAGCGCCTTGTTGTGGTTCAGTAAAGATGCGTAGTTTCACGCACTTAATCTATTACCCAGCAACTGTGGAGGTTGTATTTGGATCTGTGGTGGATGTTGTGGAAGTAGTGCTGGAAGCACCCCGACCGTAATGCGCGTCGAGAGCCTTCTTGATGTGGCGTGCTAATTGCAATCCACCAAAAGGATTCATATGTACTGAATCACCAGAAAACCATTGCTTTTGCTTGTGGGAAATAGCTGCCCAGTCGAGTAATTCCATGTTGTTTTTGCTTTGCTTGGTGCGAAGGACCGCATTGAATGAACGATTTTTTATTTTTACGTTTGCGTTTTCTTGGTATGTGAGCCAGATAAGCGAAGCACCCTGTTTTTTTACTTCTCTACTGATTGCATCGATGGATTTTGCCAAGTAGGCAGAACCCGTGTCGTTGTAGCCCGTTGCAACGACATAGACATCAATATTGTCACGGCGGTGATTAATGATTCTTTGTAGTGAACTGAGGTCTGATGATTGACTACATCCCTTGTTAATGAGTTGTTGACAACCCCATGTCTCAAGAATCGCGTTGTATTCGCTGTTCCATAATGGCTTCATTGATTTTGGAGCCCACCGAAGGACATTGGCTACAGAGTCACCAACAATCACAACATTGCTTGTTTTGCGGGTCGCATGTGCCACTGTCGGCAAACACAAGGCGGCGATGAGGGAGAAAACAATCGCACCAATTCGTCCTCGAGCGATTGTTGCCATCTCGGTAACTCTATGCCGTGAGAACGGACCAGTCATGATGGAGGCTCTGAAGTTGTTCCGGAAGCCGAATGAGATGGCGTTGTGAAATTGCTGGCAAGACGGTGCGAACAGCTATTGAGTTGTTGAGAGCCGAAGGAACTTGGTGGCTGACTCCGAACATGATGCAACGTTGCATGGCCCGCGTAAATGGATTGTGTCGTCCTTCTGTGCAAGCGACCCCGATACAACGTGCCAATTCGTTTATATCGGTGGAGTAGCCCTGAGGTTCGTGTTCAAGCCCTGTGGCGAGACGGCGCAATAGCCACGTTGCCGTTGGCCCAAGAACGGGGAGCCAAAACATCTCAACGTATGGGTCACCAATTGGATAGCCGTTCGTCTCGATGATGGGGTCATGCCACGGGCGAACCTCGAGTTGGCCCTGTGTGTTCAAAGTGGACGGTTTCATGTTTCCTCGAATTCGTGTTGGTACTAGTCAATGTGTGCGCATCAGGCAGAATAAGGACAGTGAATGACGAACAAATTTCCTCAGCGGACCTGGAACTGGTTTCGCAATGGTTGAGAGATGCCGAGCGAATTGTGGTGTTTACCGGAGCTGGCATTTCGACTGATTCGGGCATCCCTGATTTTCGAGGACCGAATGGTCTTTGGGTGCGTAATCCATTGGCAGAAAAAACTTCAACGTTGAGTTACTACTTGAATGATCCTGAAGTGCGCAAAGTTGCGTGGGAAGGTCGTGTACGAAACTTCAATGGCACTGCACAACCAAACGATGGTCACCACGCACTCGTTCAAATGCAACATGCAGGGAAGTTGTCTGCAGTTATTACGCAGAATGTTGATGGGTTGCATCAAGACTCAGGAATTGAGCCGGCCAATGTGGTGGAAGTACACGGCACAATAAAATTCGGGCGGTGCTGGGACTGTGAAGACCGCCGACCAATGAAGTACTTCATCGATCGCGTGATTGCCGGTGAAGAAGACCCGCATTGTGAAGATTGCGGAGGGATTGTGAAGAGCGATGCGATTCTGTTTGAACAGGCCCTAGTACCTGAGGTGATTGACAGGGCATTTGATGAAGCTGCGCGGTGTGACGTATTGCTGGCTGTGGGTTCCACGTTGGCCGTTGGCCCTGCGAACCAGGTGGTTCCACGTGCAAAAGCAAGCGGGGCAAAAGTGGTCATTGTGAATGGCGACGCCACCCAGATGGACGGCTATGCGCACGTGCTGTTACGAGGCAGTATTAGCCCCATTTTGCAGGCTCTGGTTGCCGGTGCTGGATTCCTGACTTAGTTGGTAGGGTTTTGGGTCATGGCAACCTTTCGTGACCTCTTGGCTAACGCCAAATCCCAAATCGTCGAAATAGATACCGCAACTGCTGAGGCACGAATTGAAGCCGGCAATGTCTTTGTCCTTGACGTTCGTGAACCCGACGAATACGACGAAGGTGCGCTCGCAGATGCCGTACACATCCCCCGCGGACATCTTGAAGCCCAAATCGAGTCGCGGGCTCTTGATCATGACCAGACAATTGTTGTGTACTGCGCAGGAGGAGTGCGTAGCGCATTCGCCGCTCGCACTCTGCAAGAACTTGGGTACACGGATGTGTTGTCGATGGCTGGTGGTTTCGGCAAATGGAAAGACGAAGGTCGTGCATGGCGTCAGCCAGTTACGTTGACTGCTGACCAGCGCAATCGTTACAAACGCCATTTGTTGTTACCCGAAGTAGGCATTGAAGGCCAAGCCAAATTGTTGGGTGCAAAAGTGCTGATGCTTGGCGCTGGTGGTCTCGGATCACCTGCTGCGTTGTACTTAGCAGCAGCCGGAATCGGCACACTGGGCATTGTTGACATGGACGATGTAGATGCATCGAACTTGCAGCGTCAGATTTTGCACAACATGGATCGCATTGGTCAACGCAAGGTTGATTCAGCTCGTCAGACACTTGAAAAATTGAACCCAGATGTCACTGTCAAGACCTATGACTTGCGTCTGAGTGCCGAGAACATCATTGAAATCATGAGCGAATACGACATTGTGGTCGACGGCGCAGACAATTTCCCTAGCCGCTACTTGTTGAACGATGCCAGCGTGAAGCTTGGAATTCCAGTTGTGCACGGAAGCATTTTTCGCTTTGAAGGAATGGTGTCGGTCTTTCACCCGTTGCGTGGGCCCACATATCGCGACATGGTTCCAGAACCGCCGCCAGCCGAATTCGCACCTTCATGTGCAGAAGCCGGCGTTCTTGGC
Source organism: Ilumatobacteraceae bacterium (assembly GCA_040402055.1). GTDB lineage: Bacteria > Actinomycetota > Acidimicrobiia > Acidimicrobiales > Ilumatobacteraceae > UBA2093. Next base: position 51,245 of record JBBANJ010000007.1, on the reverse strand, counting down.
GTGTTGCCAGGAATCATTGGCTCGATTCAGGCGCTTGAGACCATCAAAGTTCTCCTTGACCTCGGCGAGCCTCTCATCGGACGCATTCTTACTATCGATACCACCGAGATGTCGTTCCATGTTTTCAAGCTTCGTGCTGATCCACAGAACCAAGTTGTTTGGGAAAATCGTGACCGAATTGAAGTGCGCGACCTTGATGGCCTCTGCGCACCCTGGCTCAGCCACTAGCGTTTACTGAATGACAGCACGCATCGTTATTGTCGGTGCCGGATTTTCCGGTGCTGTTATTGCACGTGAATTAGCAGAAGCAGGCATCGCATCTTGGGTGGTCGATGGTCGCTCGCATGTTGCAGGAAATGCGCACACTGAACGTCGAGACAATGGCGTCATGGTGCATGTGTATGGGCCGCATATTTTTCATACAGCCGACAAACATGTGTGGGATTACATAAACAAGTACGGCGACATGATGCCGTACAACCACCGTGTAAAGGCAACCTCGGGTGGGCATGTGTATTCGCTTCCCGTAAACCTGCACACAATTAATCAATTTTTTAATACCACGATGTCGCCGACCGAAGCTGAGCAGTTCATTACGGAGCACGCCGATTCAAGCATTGGAACGCCTGTCAGTTTTGAACATCAAGCCCTCAAATTTGTGGGTCGAGATCTGTATGAGGCTTTCTTTAAGGGGTACACCCAGAAGCAATGGGGAGTGTCTCCCACTGAATTGCCAGCCTCAATCTTGGCGCGGTTACCTGTGCGGTTTTCCTACGAGGACAGCTATTTCAATCACCCATATCAGGCGATTCCTCGTGATGGTTATACGCCAATTGTGGAAGCAATTCTTGATCATCCACTCATTGAAGTAACACTTGGCCGCACGGTTTCTCCCGAAGAACTCGCTGATGCAGAACACGTATTTTGGTCCGGCCCCATTGACGAATACTTCTCAGGACAGTTTGGAAAACTCGGTTATCGCACGCTCGATTTTGTAGAAACTGAAGAAGTCGGTGATGTTCAGGGTTGCCCTGTTATGAACTATTGCGACGTAGATGTTCCGTACACACGCATCACTGAACACAAACATTTCGCACCGTGGGAAACCCACGAAGGCAGCACTATCTATACCGAATACAGCCGCCTCGCAGAAGACGGGGACATTGCGTATTACCCCATTCGTCAAGTGAAGGAAAAAGAGCAGTTGCTGCAATACATCGAAGCGGCCAAGCAGGCGACCGGTGTGACATTTGTCGGTCGTCTGGGTACCTACCGATATCTTGACATGGATGTCACCATCAAGGAAGCCCTTGAGGTGGCAAATCTTTACCTCTCAAATCGGCGGGAAAATCGCCCAATGCCACCGTTCGCGGTCAATCCTCTGTGAAACTAGACGGGTGAACACCCACCTCCTCGCTCGAATTCAAATTCCGGCGCCGGAGTTCTCTGAGCCCACTTTGTATGTGCGGCACCAACATGGCGTTATTGGTGAGGCAGGGCTAACACTGTCGAAGGGTGGACGCGCAACCTTTGACACCGCGTTTGGCGCCTTTGCATCTGGTCGATGGAGTCGTTTGACAAAGATCTCAGACATTGGTGTCTCGATGGATGTATCGGGCCATTGTTTAGTTGAACTCGTTGCGTATGCCAACTCGTCAGAGACTGTGATTGCATCGTCAGATGAAAGTGCGACATTGCAGTGCGACAATATTCGGTCACTGGCTGCTGAATCGTTGTATGTCGCGGTAACTGCACTTGAAGATGGCGTCGTTGTGCGATCGGGTTCATGGACCACCTCGCAAGCGCCGGAACGTGAAGTTCGTCTCGGTGTTTCGATCACGACCTTTAATCGCCAAGAGTATGTTCTCAAGACAATTGAGCGCCTGATTGAACTTGAATCCTCAGAGCCGTCTGTGCAAGGGCATCTTCATGTTCTGGTAGTTGATAATGCGCGCAACCTGGAACCGCATCTACCTGCCGGTGCGCCGGTACATGTACTGCCAAACCCGAACTTGGGTGGTGCCGGTGGTTTTGCTCGCGGGCTGATCGCCTTTCGTGAGGAAGGCTGGAGCACGCACGTTGTCTTCATGGACGATGACATTTCGCTTGAGCCTGAATCAATCGTTCGTACAATTTCGCTGTTCTCATACGCCACTGATCCGGACTTGTGTATTCATGGCGCGATGATGAGTGAGGAATTGCCGTGGATGCAATTCGAAGCTGGTTCCGCATATGAATTCCGTTCTGTATATCCATTGCGTGCTCTTGGTCGCGGCGTCGACCTTCGTAGTCGCTACGAAGTAGTACATGATCATCTCGAGCCGGACATTCATTATTCCGCCTGGTGGTTCACAGCTTTCCCAATGCATGTAGCGCCGCAGAATCCTTTGCCCGTCTTTGTTCGTGGTGACGATGTGGCCTTTGGTCTTATGCATACGGGCAGGCACACAGTCACGCTGAATGGCATTGCTGTGTGGCATGCAGACTTTGCACTGAAGAACAATCCGATGTCGTTGTATTACGAAGTGCGCAACTTTGCTCTTATTGACACTTTGGTATTCGATAACCATAAGTGGCATCACCTGGCATGGCGCTTCTTGGGCTTTGGTTTCCGCAATGCCTATTCACACCGATATTTGAGCGCTGAATACATGATTCATGGAATGAAAGATTTCCTTGCTGGTCCAGAGGAATGGATGAAAATCGACCATTCAGCAAAGCACGAAGAGGTGCGTCATGTCACCGAAGAAAAAGCTGCGCCATTGACACCAGAACTTCTCAGTCTTGGCTTCACGGCACCACGTCCAAAGATCATTCGCCTTGGCGGATTCCTTCTCTCACCATTTCTCGGGGCTGGTCAATGGGTTCCCAAGTTTTTGCGCGCTAACGAAATTGGTGTCGCTCAAATTGATGTTCGAGCTGTCGGTCTCGCCATCCGGCATAGCAAGATTTTGTATCGTCATCCCCGGTTCGATGAAGGTTTTGTTTGCGAGCGTGACTACAAACGATTTATGGCAATTCAGCGCGATGTTTTCCGTTATACGTTGCGAATTGCACGTACGTATAAGCGTTTAAAGCGTGATTATCGTGACCAATACATCACCATGGTGAGCGACGCGTCGTGGAACGCTCGGTTTAAGGGCTAGTCAGCGCAGCTGCTGCGGTGAGTACTTTCCACGTGCTTGGACCTACTCGTCCATTCACCGGCAACTTCACTCGCTTTTGAAATAGCTTCACATCGTTTGCAAGTGCAGTTGTAAACACTCCAGTATTTGCAATCTTCTTTTTCAATACTTTCGATAGCGCTTGCTGCAATGATGAGACTGCTGGGTGACGTGATCCGACTTTAAGAACTGCAAGATCCGCGCGTCCCACAAGGCCCAATGCATCCCATGTGGCTCTATCTACGATGCCTGACACAGGCAGAACCGAGGCAGTTTGAAAAGCTCTGACTGCGCGCTCGGTACCAGAACCGAAGGAGCCATCAGTTGCGAGTCGAGCTTTGCCGACAAGGTTCAGTGCGATATTCAGTTTTTTTTGAACGACAGTCACCATGGCGCCGGCATCCTTTTTCGCAAGGGGAAGTCCAAGCATTAATGGCGCTACAGCAGCTGTAGTTGGCAGCGAGCCTGCAGGGCGTAATGCATCAAGCTGTTGACGTAAGAACAACGCAAACTCAGCTTGCCCCGTGGTAGACAAGTGGACGTAACAACACAACGAAGAGTTATCGAACCATCTCCATTGATTTGCAGCCGAAGATGCTGCATTCCAATCGAAGATTGTAATTCCGGGGTTCTTTTCTGCGGCAGCAGTTAAGACAGCGTTTGACTGTGCATAGTTTCGTTTGGTCGAGCGCGTGGACATATTTACGAATATGACTCGTTGGACGGCCTTAGAGATGAGCGCTGCCAACATCTGCTGGACTTCGCCTTCAAATGTGGCTGGGTCATCGTTGTAGCCCAATTCGACAACCGCTATTGCGGGTGCTTCAAGTCCGTTGACAACACCAACACCATCGGCGTTAATTTGAGGTGTTGTAACAGCGAAGAGACAACCTGCGCCAGCCATGCCTCGACCTGCGCATGATTGAAAATTCATCACTGGATATGCCGGTGTGACAATCGCGGCGAATTCAGTTGCAATACTTTCGCCAACAGAGTCACCGACAAAGAGAATTGAACCGACTGGAGGCGACGCCGGATCTGTGGCTGCAACGGGAAACGCTTCATACCAGGGTGAATTCAAGTCGAAGTCACTTCGGAACTGCCAACCAGTGCGAGTGACAGAGCCGGCAGTTCCCGTGATGACTACAGACGTGGTGTAGCCGTTCCAATCGCCACCTAACCCATCGTGTGCTGTTGAAATTGAGGTGAAAACACCGATAGTTGGGAATGCTTTTTGTAAATCAGCAGCTGACAAAAGTCGAGACCATGATTGCAACGCTGCGTCGGCTACAACATCGCCATTGTCAATCTGTGCGGGAAATTGTCCTCCTGCCGTTCGTCCACCATTTGAGGATGTGAATTCGGTGCGCATGATTGCGCTTCGAGAATCCTTGATGACGTATCCGACGGTATCAACTATTGCCTGGTCGGTACGTTTGTCTTCAATCACGCTTGCGGTTTTAGAGCCAACATTTCGTAACCCGGCTCCGCCGTACACCTGGCAATCTTCTGTATCGCACGTTTTGGCATATGTGTATCGAGCCTCAGACAGTGAGTAACTTCGGGCTGCAACTGACTGTGCACGTAATGCGTTCATGCCAAGTCCACTGGCTATGTCGCCCCATCCGGCAGGAGATTCGCGTGGAACGACGCCTCGTAGGTATGACTCAGCATTGAGAAGGTTTACGGTTCGGCGATTTCCCAAAATATCGATTGTTGCGCGAACGCTGCCTCTGTAATAACGAATGCGCCCGGTTTTGTATGTGGTGGATGGTGGTTCGCATACTCCCAGAAGATCTGTTGGTGAAACAGCAGTAGGAACTGAACCTTGTGCTGAGACAAAATCAATAGGGCCGGCCACGTTGTCGCCGATAAGCGTAAATCCCGCTGGGTTGTCAGTATCGGCTGCACAGTTAGCGGTGGCGGAACCGTAAATGTCATACACATTGTTAGACACCATGCGTGCAACAAGACCGCCGTATGAGCCGGCAGCACCAGTCCATGATGCGGTGACGTTGTCAGAGATGACCGCCGTAGGTCGTGCGTCAAGAGTTTGAAGGCGAACGCTCATGATGCCGCCTGGTGTAGCTGTTGCGTCTGCTTCGGTGAGAGTTGTGAGAACTCGGCCACTTCCGCCGTAATAGAAGTTGAGAATGTCTTGCCACGATGATCCGAGTTTTGTAGCCCAACCAAGAGCGCCATATTGACTAAGGCCGCGACCGTGACCGTTTCCGTGACCGCGAATCACAACGCCAACAGGGGGCAGTGGTTCGGCCTGAACAGCCGTGTTCGGAGCTGACGCGATAAACGATGTGAGTAGCGATACAAACATCAGCAATATGCCGACACGGCGAAGAGGTCTTGTCGGGGTTGCCATGAGATACCACGCTAGGTGGTCTCGACCACTTCATGGTGGCGGTCTGTCTCGTCTCGCTCTTGTACGGCAACGCCCGTCAAAACTAAAGCCATTCCGAGAAGGTCGAGAAGGCTGGGGGACTGATCAAGAAATATAAATCCGAAGATTGCTGCACAGACAGGAAGTAATGCCAACATGACCGAGAATCGGCGAATAGGTATTCGGCGAAGTGTTGATTGATCAATTCCATACCCAATGGCATTTGACAATAATCCAACAAGAATGCACCCGATCAGAATTTTCCCACTTGAAAATGCTGCACCAGCATCACCTGCAGCAAATGGTGTGATGACAATGCCTCCGAAAAGCAAACCGAGTGCAAGACCCGAAACTCCTCTGTCGGCAAGCGCAACGCGCGAACCCATCACGATGTATCCGGCCCACATGACAGAAGCAGCCAGAATAAACACAAGCCCTAAAGGTTCGTTGCCTAGTTCTACGCCGCCTAAGACAACAACACCGACTGCGGCAAATAACAGTGCAACGGTATTGCGTACCGAACGTGTGCGAAGTGCTGCGACCGTTATTGGTCCGATGAATTCAATGGTGACGCCTTTACCCAGTGGAAGACGGTCAATTGCCAAATAAAAGAACAGGTTCATTAACGCAGTCGATGCGCCAAACGCAGCTACCCAATACAGTTCGCGACGGCTCCAACGTCGGTGGGACTGCCGATATGAAAACGCGAGCAGGATGAGCGACGCGCTTAAGACTCGTAACCATGCAACGGTTGCTGGTGAAACTTCGTCAAATAGATGAACAGCAATTATTGCGCCCGTGTATTGCGCAACGGCAGAAAGTATGAAGAAAAGTTCGGGAGGTGCGGCGTTGAAAATACGATCAGCGCGCAACCTCTCATGTGAGGTCACGAAAGACTGTCGCTAATTAATCGAAAAGATCAGGATCTGTGCGGCAGATCTCTTGCCAAAGTGGTTGGAAGTGTGCCCAACCTGTCATGGCGTTGCCAGCCTGTTCGCGCGTGTACACAGCTGAATCGTGGGGAATGTGCTTTGGTGTACCTGCAGCCATAGCTGCAAGTTGCGCTTGTGCGCAACGCTCGAAGCAGACGAACCAGAACACTGCTTCGTCAACACTTGCACCCACTGTGAAATGGCCATGGTTTTGGTGAATAGCTGCACGATTATCGCCGAATGCCTCAGCAAAGTCACGTCCTGCTGATTCTTCGAATACCACTGCGCCACCATGCTCTGAGATAACAACGTTATTTTCGTAGAACGCACATGAGTCTTGAGTTAATGCGTCAAGTTGAATACCAAGCGAGCTAAATGCTTTTCCGTATACAGAATGTGCGTGCGCTGCAGCGATGACGTCAGGACGAGCAGTATGTACTGCTGCGTGCAGTACATATGCTGCGCGGTTCACGGCGTACTTGCCGTACACAACTTCACCGTGATGGTTTACCAAGATGAGGTCAGACACGCGCATGTGACGAAATGACAAACCGAGCGGGTTCACCCAGAAGTGATCAGGAAATTCAGGGTCGCGAACTGTGATGTGTCCGGCGACGCCTTCACCGAATCCGAGTCGACCAAAGATGCGCAATGCGCCAGCAAGTTTTTGCTTGCGACGAAGACGCTCTTCGGCAACGTTGGCGGCAGGGGCAAGAGCTTCCTGACCGAGAATGGTGACCTGCTTTGGAGTCAACGGAATGCCGTCGATCATGCGGGTTTCTACGGGTGCATCTGGTGTGATGGTCATGGCCTCACAATACGCCACAATGGTGACCATGGGAATAAGCCAGATACAGCCAGAACATATGGGGGCTCCGGCAGCCAAATACGCGCATGCCGTCAAGGTGGACGGCGCACAGTCGATGGTGTTCACGTCGGGGGTCGTGCCAACGATGCCTGATGGCACTGTTCCGCCTTCTTTAGAGGGGCAAACACGCGTTGTGTGGGCCAACTTGCTGGAAATCCTGCGAGCCGCCCAGATGGGCGTTACAAACATCGTCAGCATCACCACATATGTGGTGGCCAGAGACACACTGACAGCCGATCTGGCGTCTGTGATGGCCGTACGCGATGAAGTGATGGCAGACCACAGGGCTGCAAGCACCCTTGTGACAGTTCCCGCCCTTGCTCGAGCTGAGTGGCTCATCGAAATCAGCCTGGTGGCAGCTTCCTAAGATTTTCAGGAATATGCCGCTAGCAGTGGTGGCTCGTACGATTGACATCCATGGCTGACGAAATAAAGCGCACTGACTCTGGCATTGATATTGCCCCCCTCTATTCGGCCGAAGATCTCGCCGGCTGGGACCCAGCTACTCAACTGGGTCTTCCGGGTACTGCGCCTTACACCCGTGGTGTCTACCCCACGATGTACCGAGGCAAATTGTGGACCATGCGTCAGTACGCCGGATTCGGCTCTGCTGAATCGACCAACCAGCGATTTAAGTTTCTTCTTGAAGCCGGCCAAACAGGACTGTCGTGTGCGTTCGACCTACCAACCCAAATGGGCTACGACTCAGACCACGCCCGCAGTGAAGGCGAAGTCGGCAAAGTAGGCGTTGCCATCGACACCCTCGAAGACATGCGCATGCTGTTGAAGGATTTGCCGCTCGACAAAGTGTCGACATCAATGACCATCAACTCAACTGCTGCAGTTTTGTTGTTGATGTACGAATTGGTTGCAGAAGAGCAAGGTGTGCCGTCATCGGCCATTAGCGGAACAATTCAGAACGACTTGTTGAAGGAATACATCGCACGCGGTACATATGTGTACCCACCGCGTCCTTCGATGCGCATCATCACAGATATTTTTGCGTACTGCGCCCAGAACATTCCGAAATGGAACACCATTTCGATCTCGGGGTACCACATTCGTGAAGCAGGAAGTTCTGCAGTACAAGAAATCGCATTTACTTTGGCCAATGCCATTGCATATGTTCAAGCAGCAGTTGATGCAGGACTCGATGTTGATGATTTCGCACCACGCTTGTCTTTCTTCTGGAATGGTCATAACAACTTCTTCGAAGAAGTGGCGAAATTCCGTGCAAGCCGTCGCATGTGGCACAAGATCATGACCGAGCGTTTTGGTGCAAAGAAGGAATCAAGCAAGTTGTTGCGCTTCCACACACAAACCGGTGGCAGTACATTGACGGCTCAGCAGCCGCTCAACAACGTGGTGCGTGTTGCTCTGCAATCAATGGCCGCAGTAATGGGCGGTACGCAAAGTTTGCACACGAATGGCTACGACGAAGCTCTTGGTCTTCCTACAGAAGCAGCAGCTCGCATCGCATTGCGCACCCAGCAAATTATTGGATATGAAAGTGGAATCGCTGATACTCCAGATCCTCTTGCAGGGTCATATTTTGTTGAATCATTGACTGATGAAGTGGAACGACTTGCCTGGGAATACATCGAGCGCATTGATACGATGGGTGGCGCTGTTGATGCCATTGAAGCTGGCTTCCAAATGGACGAAATTGAGCAGAGCGCATATGAGTACACAAAGTCAATTGACGACGATGAGCGAGTCATTGTGGGCGTTAACAAGTTCACAGTAGAAGGCGAAGGGGAGCCGAATGTGTTCCCAATTGACCCAACTCTTGCTGTCGGCCAATTGGCACGACTGAAGAAGTTCAAGGAAAATCGTGACCACGCAAAGGTCACAGCACTTCTTGAAGACGTTCGCGCCGCAGCACGCGGCACCGACAACATCCTGATCCCGATGAAAGAGGCGTTGCGCGCCCATGCAACACTCGGTGAAGTCAGTGATGCCCTTCGTGACGTGTACGGCACATATAAGCCAGGCCGGTAGTAATCGCGATGAGCGAACAGAACGTCATTGTTGAGCGAGTTGGAAACAGACTCGACATTGTTTTGAATCGCCCAGACCGAAAGAATGCAATCACACAGCAACTGGCTACTGAATTGCGCGATGCTTTTCTCAACGTTTCATCGGATGTCGGTTGCATTTTATTGTCAGGCTCAGCTGGAGCATTCTGTAGCGGTATCGACCTTAAAGTCGCAGGCCCAGACCTAAAGAATGAACCGTTGACTGCGTGGGTAGAAGTCCACGCTGCTATGTACAAATGCGGCGTGCCTGTGGTGGTGGCTCTCGAGCGATACGCCATCAACGCCGGAGCAGCTCTTGCGCTGGCGGCAAACATTGTTGTTGCTGGTGAATCTTCGTTTCTGCAAGTAGGTGAAATTGCTATGGGAGTTGCAGCGCCAATGTGTCAAGCCTGGTTGCACCTGAAACATTCGCAAGCAGTTGCTGACCGTGTTGTCTTGGTGGGCGATCGCATTGTGGGCGTGGACATGCTGGAGCTTGGGCTTGTTTCAGAAGTTGTTGCCGACGGTGAAGTTCTGAACCGATCGCAGGTAGTTGCAGACCACATTGCGTCTCACCCGCAACGTGGGCGTGACGGAATTGAACGCACGTGGGATTCCTTGCGTGGCCGCATTGACAACCCAGATGAATGGTTTGCAAACCTAATCAAGCGTTGATGGATCTACAAACATTCTTGTAGTGAATCCCACTTAATCTGCTTGCTGTTTGTGCGGTAGTAGTAACCACGTGAACCAAACGTGCCCGTGATTGGGCACATTTTCTTGTATCCCCAATTCATGATTCGTTGGTGGAGGTTCTCTTCTAGACCACGATCAAATGTTTGAAAAACAACATCTGGCTGCAGTTCGCCAATGCTGTAGTTGTAATCCCACTTGTTGTGCCCTGGGAAAAAGGCTCCATGCGGAGCACTGGTTGCAATAAAGGTGTCATTCTTGCCAAGAAGGTCGAGCATTGTTCGATGCGAATAGTAGGCAGGAACACCGGCCCAGATGGTGGCGATGCTTGCTCCAACTTCGGTTGTCTCGCGCATGGTCTCTACAGATTCGGTGACGAAGAGATTGGTGCGTGTCAACAAAAGGTCACTGTGTCTTTGCTGTTGCGCCATCGGATATGCACTGACAATGAGGCATACTGCCCCAACTACTGCTCCGGCAACATATCCATCACGAGGGATGAAAGAGAGAACAAAGATTATGAGGGCACTGAGAATTGATACTGCAGCCACAATGTAAAAGTGTTTGTTGGAGAATCCGAACGGATTAACTGTGACGCCGGCGCCAACTGCTGTGAGGACCACAGTTAGGGAAATAACCGCTGGGGTAGCACGTTTGCGAAGAGCGTTAAAAGATAATCCGACAACGAGGGGAACTAAGGGAACAATTGTGGCGTAGAAGCGATTGAGCATCTCGCCTTCCCATGCATCGCCTCCGATGTATACGGCGTACGCAGCCATCGCCACAAACATTGCCGACGCAATGAAAACAACTCGCCGATGGAATTCTTTTGACCGTAATTGGCTAAAAACGGCAATTGCAATAATTGCGAATAGCACAGAAGTTTTAGCGCTAGAGGCCAGGCCACGTGAGATTCGATCAATCGGTGATACGCCGTCCATTTTCAGGTGGTATGTGTTTGGTAGCCAGCTTCCCCAATACAGCTTTTGAGCGAGGCACACCGATGCAGCAGTCGCAATAATGATCGCGCCGTAGAGGGCAACAAGCCGTATTTTTATGTAGGCGGGCCCCCACAGCAGAAGTGCCGCAATCGCAACTACACAAAAGATTGCGAAGTCAAATCGCGTGGCGATACCTAGAACGATTGGGAGAATCATTGAAAAATTGATTCGCACTCTGCCGTCCCGAATGTGGTTGACGGTTGCTCGTAACAGAAGGAGACAAAAGAATGTGAGTACTCCCACTTCCATCCCTCGAAGTGTCCAGTACGTAAGTGGATACAGAAAGGGCAGCGAACCTGCTGAGAGAACTGCAATCAGGTGATTGTTGCCAACGCTATGGGTGTGCACTAAATCAAAGATGATCCAGGACGAAGCAAGAATGAGAAGGACTCCAGTGAGTGAAATCACTAATGCGGCGGATGATCCATCAAAGCCAACAAGGTGAACGAAGGCCATCCAGAGTGTCCATAACGGATTCGTGAATCCTTGAACACGAGGTGCACCAGGAAACCAGACCATTTCCCCAGTCTTTGCAAGCGTTCGGCCATAATCCATTGAAATCATTGCATCGTCGAACAATGTGAATCGACGTGATCCCCACGGATTCTCGCTTGACTGCCACTCAAGAACGAGCATGAAGATGAGGCCTGGGGCAACAGAAATTGCATACAAGATTCGTTGGTGGAGGCGAGAAATTGTCTTAATCATGGGTACAGGTATTTCTTTCCACCGCCCGCAACGAGACGTAGTTCTTGGGCAAATGTTTGAGTCTTCTTGTAATTGCCGAGGACAAGAATTCCTGTTGTGTCGATGATCACGACAGTTCCGTCACCATCAACAGATGCAAATGTTCTTCCGCCAATGTGACCGAGCGCTAAGAAGGACTTGTTGCGGCAAGGGCAATAACCATGCGTGCCGACACCGGTTGTTTCACGCATTGCCCAATCCCACGTTTCTTTCGTCGTGGTTCTGTCAAAGAAATAGCGACGAGTCCAATCAGCCAGGTCATCCATGGTCATGATGATTCCTCCGGTAGAAAAACCAATACTTCCGTAGTCGCCCCGAAACGTAGAGATGTTGTAACCCAGTGAATCGGTAATTCTGGTGCGGAGTAATTCTTCAAAAGTCATTCCGGTCCTTTGTTCGAGAATCAATCCGAGAAGTGAGAATCCTGACGTTGAATAGTCCACGTACGCACCAGGCGGGGATCGGAGTGGTTGTTTACTTGTGTACTTGAGCACATCCATTGGCGTCGTGCCTTTTGCAACGTATCCGTTATTTGTTTTGTACATTGAGAGTCCAGATGTGTGGGTAAGAAGTTGACGAATGGTGATTTGGCCATGTTTGAATCCCATTCCCACGTCACCGACCGGATCATCGAGGGAAAGAAGACCCTCTTGTACCAGTTGCATAATCAATGTGGTCGTAAAAGTCTTTGTCAAACTTCCGATCAGGCTTGGCTGGTCAAACGTTCGCATGTTTCCGGAAATTCCGTGCCATACGTGACCATCACGATTGACGACTATTGCTCGTGCTGAACCGAGCCCCATCTCTTTCGTTCGCTTGTCCAGGATTGATTGCATCTCGGTTTCACGTGCTGACCATTTGTCATCCTTGAATGATGACGAGTTAAGAAACTTCCTTACATCATCTTCAATTTCAATCTTGACGACCTTCGGGGCCGCAGAGGGAGGAAGCGGTTGATTCAAAGGTGTGCGAACAAAATCCAATCGGTTGCTGAGTGGGCCAATATTGATTGCAAGCAAGATTGCGATTATCAGCATGGCTCGTGTAGAAACTTTAAGGAAAGTGAACCATTCTGTTTTTCGGTACTCAAAAAGTCCGATTAGGTATGTAACTGCTGGCAGAACGAGGAATGTGAGAACAACGATGAGAAGAACGCGCGCGTTCGTCGGGATTTTGTTTGGAACTAATTGCCAAAAAAACCAAGCCATCATGGAGTGCCATAGATAAATACTGAGCGGATACTGATTGAGAAATTTAGAAACAGGAGTCGTAGAGAAATAGGACAAAGTCTTTGGAAAATTCAGGAGGAAGGCTGTCCAGAAGCCGCCGACGAAGAGATGCAAGACATGATCATTGTTGACGACTCCGTCTAGAGGTTGTCTAAACAGCAACCATGCAACAGCCCCTGCAAGAAAAGCTATTGCTGATTTTTGAAGTGTTCGAGGGCTCGGCCGGCCAGTTACAAGCCACGCCATCCCCGCAGCAGTGCAGGTGGAATACAACACAATGTCTCCAACCGCCCAACCAAATCCGGTGGCATCGATGTCCCATATACCGAGAGATACAACACCAATCATTCCCGCTATCGGAATGAGCGACTTGAATTTTCGGGTTAATGCATAGATGAATGGGGCAAGTATGAGTACCCACACATATGCCCGCAAGTACCACATTGCTGATGTGAACCACTGGCTCGCAATCATTGATGTTGGTTGGCTGAAAGGGAGAAAGAATGTCCACACTGCTGATGTGCGAACTTGAAAGTGAAGAGAGAGTAGGTAAACACTGAGCGAATAAAGCCACAACGGGAGAAGCAGACGTTTGAAGCGCTTGCGAAGTGTGTGAAATGCCGATGCTTTCTGCAACGAACGCGCTAGCAGGGCCCCTGTAACTACAAACATGGCAGGAACAGAAGAGATGATCCAAGTAGTCCAGGACCATCCACTGGCATGCCAGGTGACTACTCGGAGAATTGCCAGAGCGCGTAGTCCGTCGAGTGCAGCATCGCGTTGGGGAGTGGACAATTTCTCCTGAACCCCAGCAATATTCACTTGGACGATTCTAAAAACTTTCAGTGATGTCCATGAAGAAACCGACATCTTGTGGCATGTAATTTACTTTCAGTTCACTGAAAGTTTGCTTTGATCTGAGCGATCACACTGCGTCAGGAGAGGCGAGTGGCTTCGATGTCTGGTCGCTGAGGGGCCGCAACTGACTGTGTTGGCCATCCAAGGTAGATGATGCCCATCACATGGTCTGTGGGTTCCATGGAACACAGTGTGGTGATTGCATCATTCGCACCTTTTGCTGGTGATCCCCACAATGCTGCAAGTCCAAATGATTCAGCCATCAACAACATATTTTGAACACCGGCTGCAACTGCATACTTGTTCTCTTCTGTTTCGTTTGTAGTTGCGCCTTCGGCTGCAGCGGCAACAATGACTATTGGTGACCGCATGAATTTTCCGCGCGTTTTTGTGACTTTCATATCATCATCACCGTGAGCGGCCATTGCATCAGCGATTGTGTTACCAAGCGCTCTTCGGGAATCACCGGAAATTAGAGCGATACGTAACGGCCAGGTGCGTTTGTGGTTAGGTGCCCATTGGGCGGCGTTGACAATGCGGTCGACTATTGCAGAATCAACCTCTCTTGTGGCATCAAGCAACAAATTGCTGCGACGCGCAGTAATGAGAGTTTCTAGTTCGTCAGGTGTCATTAGTTCTTATGGAGGTCAGCGTTGAGGCCACCCCATGAACCAGAGCGAGCGATGACTTCTACTGCGCCTGTTAATGAATTTCGACGGAACAACAAGTTGGACTGACCAGAGAGAAGTTTTGCTTTGACTTTTGATCCTGAAGGGTCAATGACAACAGTGCCGGCGGTGACGTAGAGGCCAGCTTCCACGATGCAGTCATCACCGAGGCTGATGCCGATACCAGCGTTCGCGCCAAGAAGGCAACGCTCGCCAATGGTGACCATTTCTTTTCCGCCACCAGAGAGTGTTCCCATGATTGATGCGCCACCGCCAATGTCTGAACCGTCACCAACGATGACGCCAGCAGAGATACGTCCCTCCACCATTGATGCACCCAATGTTCCGGCATTGAAATTGCAGAAACCTTCGTGCATGACTGTTGTGCCAGGCGCAAGGTGGGCACCGAGGCGCACGCGACTTGCGTCAGCGATACGAACACCTGACGGAACCACGTAGTCGGTCATTCTTGGGAACTTGTCAACACCGTGCACGACAAGATGTTCGCCGCGTTGTGCGAGGTTCCATGCGACTGATTCCAACGCCTCAACAGCAACTGGGCCACGTGAAGTCCAGGCAACGTTCTGTAGTAATCCGAATGCACCGTCAAGGTTGATCGTGCGTGGCTTAACAAAGCGCTGCGATAACAAATTGAGGCGCAGGTACACATCAGCTGCACTAGTTGGCGCGGCCGAGATTTCTATCTCAACTGTGACTGCTTCAAATGCCACACCGCGATCACGATCTGTATCAACACTTGGTTGATGTGAAGGTGCGTCGGCAGGGGAGAACTTCCCAAGCCCGACAGTGCGAAAGCGCACGTCAAGTGTTGCTCCGTGGGAATCAAGTGTTGCGATACCAACACCCCAAGCGTGATCTGACATTAGAAAGCCTCCAGGCGAAGAGTAGGGAACAAGATGACATCACGAATTGATTGTGCGTTGCCAATCAACATGACTAAGCGGTCCATGCCAATACCAAGGCCGCCTGTTGGGGGCATTCCGTATTCCATGGCACGTAAGAAGTCTTCATCAACTGAGCCGGCTTCGGCATTGCCAGCTTCTTTTGATTTCTGCTCGTCTTCAAAGCGAAGTCGTTGTTCAACAGGGTCATTCAGTTCTGAATATGCGTTTGCCAGTTCACGCCCACCAACAAACAATTCGAATCGTTCTGTGAGGTATGGGTCGTTTCTGTCGACGCGAGCAAGTGGGCTGATTTCGACAGGATGCCCTGTTACAAAGGTTGGTTCGCGAAGTGCTGCTTCGCAGGTTGCTTCAAAGAGTTCTTCGATGATCTTTCCTGGTCCAAAATGTGGCAGAACTTTGACGCCGTGCTTTTCAGCAAGTGCCACGAGTTGCTCGCGTAGTTGCGACGGATGCACTTCAACACCGGTTGCTTCTTTTACAAGATCAATCATGCGTACTCTGCGCCATGGCTTAGCAAGATCCACAGGGATGTCATCAATCAACACAGTGGATGAGCCGGTGGCATCATTTGCAGCGTTAACGAAGAGAACTTCTGTGAGGTCCATGATGTCTGTGTAATCGGCGAATGCTTGGTACAGCTCCATCATGGTGAATTCTGGGTTGTGGCGCGTTGAGATTCCTTCATTACGGAATACGCGACCAATTTCGAATACTCGCTCCATGCCGCCGACGATGAGCCGCTTGAGATGCAGTTCTAGTGCAATGCGTAGGTACAAGGTCATGTCGAGTGCGTTGTGATGAGTCACGAAAGGTCGTGCATGAGCACCGCCTGGTTCATCATGCAGAACAGGTGTCTCTACTTCGATGAATCCGCGTTCATGCAGAGTGCGGCGAAAGCTTGCAATGACTGCATGGCGAACAGCAAACATGCGACGTGATTCTTCATTACCAATGAGATCTGCATAACGCTGGCGGTAACGAGTATCGGTATCGGTAAGACCATGCCATTTGTCGGGAAGTGGACGAACAGCTTTTGAGAGGAGAACGACTGAATCAACTTTGATTGACAGTTCGCCTTTACGGGTTGTCATGACGATGCCAGTCGCGCCTACCCAGTCGCCGAGGTCCAGGTTGTTGATGGCATCAAATGCGTCATCTCCGACAATTGCTTTAGAGACGAATAACTGGATTGAAGTTTCGCGGTCTTGCAATGTGGCAAAGATAAGTTTTCCCTGGTCGCGCTTCAGCAGTATTCGGCCAGCAACAGTGACGTGGGTCTCGGTTTCAGAGCCTGCTTCAAGGGTGCCGAATTCATTGCGAATTTCGCCAAGAGTATGGCTGCGATCAAACCGGTACGGGTATGGATTAGTGCCTTCGGCCCGAAGCGCATCGAGCGAGCCAAGACGTCGGGCCTTTTCTTGCTCGAGGCCATTGGTTCCTAGATCTACAGATTCATCACTCACAGACCCTCTACGGTAGTTCGCTCACACACTGAACGGGGAAGCCATTCATCAACTACGGTCAAATGGGTGCGATGGAGGACTTCACTTGTGATTACCGCCCTGGTGCTGTCGGTTATCAGTTCTCGTGCTGTCGCAATCGGGTCGAGCGAGTTTCCAGTCGAGCGGCTTCAACCCACGATGTCAGTATCAACAGCATCGAACTTGACACCACTAGAGGTGAAAAAGATCAGTGCGGGTGCTGTCGCAGGGGGTGCAACGCCGCATTCGGTGAAGTTTTCTACCATTTCGCTCACTGCACAGACGCGAGCAGGCAAGGATGTGTTTCGACTAGGGGAGGGCTGGCGTATTCCTATGGCAACCATGGTTGTTCCGCTTGGATACGTGCGAGCCACTGGTGGAGACGCAATGACGGAAGTACTGGCTCGCGGCGAAGTGCTGATGGGGGAAACATCGGCAAAGGTCCGCGGAACACATGTAGGTGATGTATTGACATTGCGCGATCGTAAGTTCTGGATGCATCCGTTTACTGTTGGCGCAATAGTCGCCGATGAGTTTGTTGACTGGGGTGACTTATTGATGTCAAGTTCTGCGGCCGCTTCTTTGGGAGAAATGCCGGTCGCACAGATTGCAATTACGGATATCGATTCACCGGCCTCCGTGCTTGCAGGGCTGAAGAGACACGGCACCACAATTGGAACTGTTTATCGATTGCGGACATCGTGGGATAGAGAAAATCCCGATGGCACTCTGGGTACCGCTACTACAAAAAAGTTATTAGGTGAATTTTCGTATCGTCCAACTGTTGGGAGTTCCATACTTGTCGCCAATTCGTGGACGTCGAGCAACATCGCGTGGAAGATGCGATACACGGATATCAAATTGGGCAACAACTGCCATCGAATCGTTGTTGATGCAATTCAAGGTGCACTCACTGAAATAAAAAATGCCGGTTTGTCTCGATTCGTTGATACACGAAATTCGAATCGGTATGGAGGTTGTTTCGTAGGGCGTTACAACCGGCTTGCCGGAAACTTCGGAGCACCATCTCGGCATGCATGGGGAATGGCAATTGACATCAACACAGATACCAACCCACAAGGTGGTGTCCCGCAGATGAATTGTTCTGTGGTGCGCATCTTTCGTAAATGGGGATTTGCATGGGGAGGAAACTTCTGGCCGGCAGATGGCATGCATTTTGAATACGTGGGTGAACGACGAGACCAACTGGGGTATCCATCGCGTTATTGCCCTAATAGGGCTCCCTTACTGGCGATGACTATTCCAGAATTTGGCACCACAACAACGGTTCTTCCTTCGACTACGACGACAAGTACCACTATGCCCGCCACGTCCACAACGGTTTCCGTGAGTTCAACCACATCCACGACGTCCACTACCACCACGACTGCACCGATAACCTGACCAGCGTGAACGTCGATAAAAAATTAGTCATTATCGGTGGAGGCCCTGCAGGTCATTCGGCGGCGTCTGCTGCTGCTCGTCGCGGCATTTCGGTCACCTTGATTGAGCGCGAGATTCTTGGTGGCGCTGCGCACTTATTGGACTGCGTGCCCTCGAAGGCAATGATCGCTACTGGCGGCGCGATGAGTTTTACTGACAATTTGTCAGGCATGGGATTAGAGAACCGAACAGCTCAAGTTGATGTAGAGGCGCTCACGGCGCGTATTGAAAGCATTAAAAATCATTTGTCGGCTGATGTACATAACTTGTTACAGAGCCAAGGCGTAACTGTCATTCTTGGTACCGCGCGCCTTGCCTCCGCACACACCGTGCATGTTGATGCGGCTGACGGAACAACTCATGTTCTTGAAGCTGATGACATTCTCATTTCCACGGGCTCTCGTCCACGTATCCCTGATTTCGTGATTCCTGATGGCGATCGGATTCTGACAACACGCGATTGTTACCCACCTCGAAGCTTCCCTGACAGCGTCACAATCATTGGGTCGGGTGTAACCGGGGTGGAATTTGCGCACATGTTTGCATCGTTCGGTTCAAAAGTAACTCTTGTAGTTAGTCGTCAACAGGTGCTGCCAAGCAAAGACCCTGAAGTCGCAGCTGTTCTTGAGGATTCGTTTCTTTCACGGGGTGTGCGGTTGTTCAAAGGTGCGCGCGCCACTTCAGTTGAGCGAACAGAGACGGGCGTGCGGGTTGTTTGCGACGATGGTCGTGTTTCTGAAACAACTCATGTTGTTCTTGCTATCGGTTCTCTTCCCAATACTGAAGGTCTTGGTTTAGAAGAAGTTGGTGTGGTTACTGATGGTGGATACATTCCCATCAACCGTCACTGCCAAAGCAATATCGAACATATCTACGCCGCTGGTGATGTCAGTGGAAAGCTTCCCTTGTCATCTGTTGCCGCCATGCAAGGACGCAAAGTTGCAGAGCAAGTAGTTGGTGGCCCCAAAGGCCCGCACCGTCATCTTGATTACGACAAAGCAGCGTCTGCAATTTTTACCGAACCAGAAATTGCTGATGTTGGCTTAGCTGAAGCTGAGGCATTCGCATCGGGCCGTAAAATTCGCGTAACAAAAGTGCCGTTTTCAACAACAGCCAAGGCACTTATCAATAACGACTCGCGCGGGTTCGTAAAAATCATTAGTGACCCAGCAACTGGCGAAGTGTTGGGTGGCTCAATTGTGGGTCGTCATGCAGCAGAGCTCATCAGTGTGATCGCTCTTGCAGTTACCGCGAACCTCAAAGTCACTGACATTGAAGAATCTTTGTTGGTGCACCCAGCGTTGGCCGAAGCCCTCGCTGATGCGGCTGAGTAATTACTCGATAACTACGACAACGTCACCAGCGCCGACTGTGTCGCCGGTCTTGACATTGATTGCCTTCACTACACCAGACTTGTCTGCTTCGATTTGGTTTTCCATTTTCATGGCTTCCAAAACAACGACGCTTTGACCAGCTTCGACTGTTTGTCCTACTTCAACAAGAACTTTGACGATAGTTCCCTGCATCGGAACAGACACCTTGCCGCTTCCGCCGCCAGCGCCGCCGCCCGCAGCAGCACTGCGAGTTGGCTTCTTGGCCTTTGCGCTTGGTGACGCAACACCAGCAGATTCAGGAACCCACAACTTCACATCAAAACGACGACCATTGACTTCAACAGTGGTGGTGCGTTGAACAAGTGGCTCGTTGTCATCTCCGGCAGGAGTGATTGGTGCGGTACCAATGTGTGACAAGTCAAGAACTTCTTCTACCCACTTGGTGGAGTGAGTGACAGACGCGAAGTCTGGGTGTTCAAGAATTGCAATGTCTGCAGGAATGGTGGTGGCGATTCCCTCCACGACCATTTCTTTCAGTGCACGAATTGCACGGGCGATTGCGACATCGCGATTGCGACCCCACACAATTACTTTTCCGACAAGGTTGTCGTAGTACTGACTGATTTCATCGCCTGATTCGTAACCGGCGTCAAAGCGCACACCAAAGCCGTCTGGTGCAACAAGCTTTGTGATGGGGCCAGGTGACGGAAGGAACTTTCCACCTGCTGGGTTTTCAGCATTGATACGAATTTCAATTGCATGACCGCGACGAGCAGCAAGAACTTCCTTTTGTGTCATTGGCAATTTCTCGCCTGATGCAACACGGATTTGCCATTCAACAAGGTCGATGCCAGTGATGACTTCAGTAACTGGATGCTCAACCTGAAGGCGAGTGTTCATCTCAAGGAAGAAGAAGTCTCCATCTTGAAAAATGAACTCCACGGTTCCGGCGTTGTAATAGCCAACAGCTTTTGCAGCTTTAACGGCAGCTGCGCCCATTGCTTCTTCAACACCTGCAGGAAGACCAGGTGCTGGAGCTTCTTCAATGAGTTTTTGGTGACGGCGCTGAGCAGAGCAGTCACGTGTGGAGATCCATACGACATTTCCGTGTTGGTCTCCGACAAGCTGTACTTCAATATGGCGCGGCCATGTGAGGTAGCGCTCGATATAAATTTCATCACGACCAAAGAAGCTCTTTGCTTCGCGTTGTGCTGAATCCATAGCTGCTTGCACTTCGTCGGCAGACTGCACAACTTTCATGCCGCGTCCACCGCCACCGAAAGCAGCTTTAATTGCTAACGGCCAACCGTGTTCGTTTCCGAAGTCGGTGATTTCTTTTGCTGACGTAACAAACTCTGTTGTGCCAGGCACGATCGGTGCTCCACCGCGCAGTGCTGCTTTACGGCTAGAGACCTTGTCTCCCATTTCGTCGATTGCTTCTGGTGGTGGTCCGATGAATGCAACGCCCATGGCCGTGATGGCACGAGCGAAGTCTGGGTTCTCTGAAAAGAATCCGTATCCGGGGTGAACGGCGTCCGCGCCACTGTCCTTGATGGCTTTAAGAATTGCTTCGGTGTTGAGGTAGCTCTCGGCTGCTGTTTGGCCGCCAAGTGCATACGCCTCATCGGCTAGGCGCACGTGAAGGGCATTGCGGTCGAGCTCGGAATAGACCGCAACGGTGGCAATTCCCATCTCTCGGGCAGCTCGGATTACTCGGACAGCGATTTCGCCGCGGTTGGCGATAAGGATTTTCTTCAGCACAAGTGACAATCTTTGTCTAGTGGACCCCTCAATTGCTAACTCATCGAGCCAATGGCTCATTCAGACCGTTTCCGAGACCGGAAGCACCAATGCTGACCTCATGGCGGCGGGGGCTCTTGGAGCGCCTGACCGCAGTGTTCTGAGGGCAGATTTCCAATCAGCGGGCCGCGGGCGCTTAGACCGCACGTGGGAGGCGCCCCGTGGGGCCAACCTGCTCGTCTCGTTATTGTTTCGCGCCATCCCGGCGCACCTCCATGTTTTGACCCAAGCAGTGGCGCTGTCGGGAGTCATAGCGGCGCGTGAATTGTGCGGGGTGCAGGCCCAGTTGAAGTGGCCAAACGACATTCTGGTTGGACAGGACAAGTTGTCTGGCATCTTGGCCCAAGCAGCCCTTGTTGATGACAGCGGGCGTGTGCCATTTGTTGTGGTGGGCATCGGGTGCAATCTGTCGTGGGCGCCACCTGGCGCCGCGTCACTTGCAAGTTGTGGATGGAAACGCGCAGTGACCCCCGATGAGTTTCTTGCAGCAATGCTTCCAGAAATTGATCGCCTCCTGAAGCTTGACGATGACGCGATGCACCAGGAGTATTTATCGAACCTCGCAACTGTCGGAACGCAGGTGCGAGCCGAGATGCCAAATGGCGAGCACATTATTGGACGTGCTCTGACGGTGGAACCTGATGGTCGTTTAGTGATTCTCGATGACTGTGCAATTAGTCATCGAATTGATACTGCTGACGTAGTGCATCTCCGACCTGCCTCAGAGTGACTACCGTGGTCTTGTGCTTACTGATGGGAAATTCTCGCGACTTGCGGGGTCTCCTCGATGGATGATTGTTCTGAGCGTTGCCATAGTGATGTCACTTGCCGGAGCACTCGGCATAGTTCGGGCGACTAATTCCCATCTTGATTCTGTTCGCCGCGTTCCAGCAGCTACTCCTGCATTGTCGCCACCAAGTGACGGAGTAGAGAATTATTTGTTAGTGGGCTCAGACTCACGAGCCAGTGCTGACCCGTCTGATGAAGATTTTGCGACAGTGGGAACCGAAGAAGCAAACCCGGGAATGCGTTCTGACACCTTGATTCTTGTGCGATACGACACCAAGAAAAAACAAGTTTCCATGATGTCTATTCCGCGTGACTTGTGGGTGCGTATGTCTGACAACGACAAATTCGCAAAAGTTAATGCTGCGTATCAGCGAGGTGCTGATGTTTTAGTACGCACGGTGCAGCGAGCATTGAATGTGCCAATTCATCACTACATCGAAATTAATTTTTCTGGTTTCAAACAAATTGTTGATGCAATTGGTGGGGTGCATGTGTGCGTGGCCCATGCATCACGTGACAAAGCAACGGGTTTTCACATTGGTCGCAAAGCGTGCAAACTTCAATCAGGCGCTGAGGCATTGGGTTATGCCCGCGCGCGTCATTTCGAAGAAAAGATTGATGGTGTCTGGCGGTTAGAAGGCACGGGAGATGTAGGTCGAGGCACTCGCCAGCGTGCATTCATGTCAATGCTTGCCAAAGACGCCGCAATTTACTTGGCACAGCATCCACTTGATGCTCACAATGTTCTTGATGCGTTCGCTGCTGCAGTGTCTGTTGATGAACGGCTTGACCTCATTGATCTTGCGCGAAAATTACGTCCTATTGGAGATGGATCTGCAGTGTCGTATGCATTGCCCGTGTCTGATGGCTGGGCGGGGAGTCAGTTTGTCTTTCGTCTTGCCAATGAGGCACCGCCATTGCTGGCGTACTTTGCAGGACTTGGTCCGGCACCAGCAGCTGGCTAATCAGTCGCTTGGATTGTCTGCGCTGTAGTTCTACGCAGTTTGGTTGCAAAGGCTTCAGCAGAAATTGGCTCACCAATTCTGTTTCCTTGTAACAAGTCGCATCCAAGAACTTTGAGGCGTTGTACGTGATCTTCTGTGGTCACCCATTCGGCACACACAATTAAGTTCAATGAGTGGGCCAATTGGATAAGAGAACGAACCATTGGGTCATCTCCACCATCAGTACGTCCAACATCACGCACCAATGTGCCATCAAGCTTCAACAAGTCAGCAGGGAACGTACGCAACGAAGCAAGTGATGAGTACCCAGCACCAAAGTCATCAACAGCAATGCGAACCCCTTGTCGTTTGAGGGCGGTGACTGTGCGCAGTACTGACGGATTGTTGTCCACAAGTGTTGCTTCGGAGGTTTCAAACACCAATTGAGAACCTTCAAGCTTGTTGTCACGCAAGATAGTGAGTGCGCGATCAACAAAAGTGATGTCAGAGAGTTGTCGTCGCGATGCATTGACATGAATTGCCATGTTGCGATCAACAAGTCCGGTGGAAATCCATTCCGCGATTGTGCGGGCACTTTCATTTAGTACCCAGTCACCGATTGGCGCGATGAGCCCTGATTCGTCTGCAAGGTCTAGGAAGGCGCCAGGTGCAAGAAGACCGCGTGTTGGGTGGTTCCAGCGCAACAGAGCTTCTGCAGCGACAACGCGGCCTGTATGGGCTGATTCGATTGGTTGGAATACCACTGCGAATTGATTGCCTGCAAGTGCTTGTTCAAGTTCTGACGCAAGTGTCTGGCGTGCTTTGGCGGCAGTGCGCATATCTTCGCTGTACAGCTCTGACCGACCGCGACCACGCTGTTTGGCGCGATACATAGCGGTGTCTGCTGACCGAAGCAGGGTCACTGCTGCATCTGCAGCTGATTCAGTGTTAAGTAACTCTGGCGTAGACATCGCAACTCCGATACTTGCGCCCGCTTCAATTTCGACACCTTGCAATACCAACGGACCAGTAATCGAGGTACGAATTCGTTCGGCAACATCTAGCGCTACTTGTTCGTCAAGTAATCCTTCGCACAACACAACAAATTCATCACCACTGATGCGTGCAACCAAGTCACTCGGCCGTGTTGCTGCAGCAAGTCGGCGTGCAACCGTGACAATCAGTTGGTCGCCCACAGCATGACCAATGGTGTCGTTGACGTGTTTAAGTTTGTCAAGGTCGATGAATAACACTGCAACACTGGAATGTGTGGTTTTACTGCGCTCAAGAGCTTCTGTTGTCTTGCGTTCGAAGAGCACTCGGTTTGGCAAACCAGTTAGTGCATCATGCGTGGCTTGTCGCGCAAGTTCTGCTTGAGACTGACGTTCTTCGGTGATATCGCGAGTGATTGTGGCCCAATGATGAACGCTTCCATTTGCATCACGCACTACTTGCACGACGACGGACAAAGTGCGTGCAATGCCGTCTGGCGAGCGAAAGCCAATTTCGCCTTCCCAACGATGTGATGAATCGGCTGGTGGTGCTGCGTCAAGTAACACGCGGGGAAGTTGGTCACGAACTGCCTGCATAAAAGTTCGGGCAGCAACATCGCCAGCTCCTGCACCTGGGTCTGTGACCCCAATCAGTGTGCGAGCAGTGTCGTTTGCAAACATCAGTTCTCCGACGCGGTCAAAAACAAGCACCGCATCACCAGAAACATCAAGTAGCCCGACCAACTGATCAGACAATTGGCGTTGCGTCACAAGAGTGGTGCAATCAATCGCTGTGCCGATGTATCCGGCAAGCGCGCCGTCGATAACAACTGGCTGTGTGGATACTTGAATCCACATCACTTCACCCGTTGCTAAACCAATTCGAAATTCAACGGTGAACGTTTCGCCGCTATCGCGGTGTTGCACCCAACGTCGTTCACATTCGGTTCGTTCTTGCGGTAACGCGTTCACCCATGGAGCGGTGCCGACACTGAGTGGCGCTCCACCCAGTACCAATGCTCGAAAAGCATCGTTGCCCGCTGTGAGACGACAATTGATGTCAGTCTCAAAGATGCCAATTGGCAGGGCGGTGGTGGAGAAGTCGATACGTCTATTCTCACAGATTGAACACCCTTAGCGGTGGAACAACCCCCCAGCGTGTTCGGTTCAGGGAGGTGCGGTCACTATCCTGTCAAGGATGCCTACACCGCAATTGTCTTCCTTGGGAGATCCTCTCTGTCTCATGACAATTCATGCTCATCCTGACGATGAAGCGTCAAAGGGTGCCCCGACGGTTGCCAAGTACTTCTCTGAAGGCGTGCGCACCGTACTCGTGTGTTGCACCGGCGGAGAAGAGGGCGACTTGCAGAACCCTGCATTGCGTGAGCCTGGCCAGCCCTTCCACAACATGACGCCAGAACAAGAACGTGCGCACTTGGCGATTGTTCGTCCAGAAGAGTTGCGCAAATCAGTCGAGGCGATTGGTTTTTCTTCATTGCACATGTTGGGCTACCGAGACTCGGGCATGGCTGGTTCTGCATCGAACAACAATCCTGATTGCTTTCACATGGCAGATCTTGACGAAGCGGCAGGACGTCTCGTGCGTCTTATTCGCCTTGAGCGGCCTCATGTGATTCTCACCTACAACGATGATCAGGCCAGCTATCCGCATCCTGACCACTTACGCGTGCATGATGCAAGTGTGTTGGCATTTGACCGTGCAGGTGACCCTGCGTGGTATCCAGATGCTGGTGAACCATGGCAACCACAAAAGATGTATTACACATTGTGGGCAAAAGAGCGCATCTTGGCTGTCCATGAAGCATTAGTACTGAAGTACGGCGAGTCGCCATTTGATGAGAACTGGCGTAATCGTCCGTCACAAGATCATCGCGTCACAACTCGTTTACACATTGGTGAGTACCTATACGCGCGTACTCAATCCTTGCGTGCACATGCAACACAGGTTGATCCGGCTGCCAAATTTTGGTTTGGTCTTACCGATGAAGAACTAGCTGATGTGTACCCATGGGAAGATTGGATTCTTGCGCAGAGTCATCATCGTGACGTTCCAGAGGGAATGATGGAAACCGACATGTTTGTCGGTATTCGCTAGCCAACGCGCATGGCGTCGCGTAATTTGCGATAGCCAATAAGCACAGCGCCACTTGCAGTAACAGCGTTACGCAATTCATCACTTGTGGCGAGCGCAAGGTCGTCGATCCAGCCTGTTGCTACTTCGCCCAATGCGCGAACTTCTGCTGTATCAATTGATGGCTGTACGTGAATTTCAGTGATGCCTGGTTCAAGTGAAGTAAGCGCAGAAAGAACTCGTTCACGGCTGCCAGTGCGCCAGTCGTGGTCAAAATGATCCGGAAATACGATGCCTTCATCAGCAGCTAATTGACGGAATGGAAACCCGGCTGCCGAAGCTGAAATTGTGGAAGGCAAGCGAATGGGGAGTTTGAATTCCACTGCAAGTTCGAGATAGACGTCAAAAAATTCAGGGCGCAAAGTGATGGAAGTGAGATGAGGTGCAAGGTGAGAGATGTCAATTCCCCACGCCAGCGCACGCTCAATTTGGGCACGGCATTCGCGCAACACTTCTGTTGAATCGGCGTGTTCCCATAAGTCATCTACTGAACGAGGAAAGCCGCCTTCGCCTGACAACAACGATGGTGCATGAGTGAGTGGGCCCCATCGGTACAACGGGTGTTCAGCGTTGAGTGTGAGATGAACACCAATGTCTTCGCCCTTGTATTGATCAGCTGCATAACGTGCCCATGGTGCAGGAACCATGATTGACGCACATGTTGCAACGCCGTTTCGAATGGCTTGATATACGCCTTCGGTTGCACCGTGACACGAACCAAGGTCATCACACGAGATGATGACGAGCCGAGCATCGTCGCTGTAGCCCAATCGTGAGGCAAGTGAGCGGCTGTTTGGCATAGAGAAACCCTACCCCCGACAATGTGCCCATAACCCGAGATTGGCCTGCTCTGCTGAATATGCAGCAGCGGCAAAATCGGTTTCGAATGCAGTGTTTGGTGCAATCGAAAGCGGCACGCCCCAACCGCCCGCGAGCAACTCGTAGTTCACAAACAGGTCGTCTGCTGTTCGGTATATGTATGCCAACAACCGCCGATATTTGTCGCGTGCTTCCGCATCACGCACGATGTAAACATCGGTGCCAGGTGGCAGGAGTGCTGTTGTGTACGCAGATGCTTCTGGCCCCCAACACCCAACAGGTTTAGTGGGGTGCTTGGTCTCTGGAGTGTCAACTCCAATGAGTCGAATCTTTTCTGTGGCCCCGCCAAAACGAACAGCAACAGTGTCACCGTCTGTGACGTGTGTGATGACGCCATGAACGCGTCCGTCAGAAGTGACCGTTGCTTGTTTTTGGGCGCAGCCGAATAGAAGCAACGAAAAAAGAAAAGCCGAAATGGCTACATGAATGCGCGCCATGCGCGCTCCTTTGTTTAGAGACGCTCGATGAGCGTGCCGGTTCCGAGGCCACCGCCACAGCACATTGAAACGATTGCGTAGCGACCACCGGTGCGCTCGAGTTCGTTCAGTGCCTTGGTGACAAGAAAGGCGCCAGTTGCGCCGAGTGGGTGACCTAGAGCAATTGCACCACCGTTCGGGTTCGTGCGCTCAAGATCAGCACCAACTTCTTTGGCCCAAGCAAGAACGACAGACGCAAAAGCCTCGTTGATTTCAAACACGTCAATGTCTGAGATCTTCAAGTTGTTGCGCTGTAGGAGACGCTGGGTTGCATCAATTGGTCCTGTCAACATGAGTACCGGATCAACCCCAACTAGGCAAGAATCTACGATGCGAGCACGTGCCTTCAGTCCGAGTTGGTTGGCTTTTTCTTCTGTCATCATGAGAACAGCTGATGCACCGTCTGAAATCTGTGAGGAGTTTCCGGCTGTATGGACGCCGTCTGGGCGGCCGACTGGCTTCAATGTGCTGAGTTTTTCAAGAGTGGTCTCACGAAGGCCTTCGTCGCGTGAAACACGACGCGTACCAGTGACTTCGCCGGCTTCGTTGACTTCAGGTGCATCGACTTCGATGAACTGACCAGAGAAGCGGTCTTCTTCCCATGCACGAATTGCGCGCTGTTGCGAGATGAGGCCCCACTTGTCGGTGTCTTCGCGAGTCACGCCCCACTTGTCAGCGATGCGCTCGGCGCCTTCAAACTGTGAAGTCATTTCGTACTCTTCGAAATATGTCTTTGGAATGGGGATTCCGAGACCAAAGTCTTTACGGCCAGATGCGCCAATGGGTACTCGGCTCATGACTTCAACACCACATGCAATTGCGATATCGACAACGCCAGAACCGATGAGCGAACTCGCAAGACCAGTTGCTTGTTGTGATGAACCGCACTGTGTGTCGATTGTTGTTGCAGCTGTTGTCAGCGGCAGCCCAGCAGCCAACCATGCAGTACGAGTGATGTTGAATGCTTGTTCGCCAACTTGGCTAACGCAACCGCCAACAACTTGTTCTACAAGTGCTGGGTCAATACCTGTGCGGTCGAGGATTCCTTTTTGCACAATGCCGAGCAATTCGCCGGGGTGCAAGGTGGACAAACCGCCGTTGCGCTTGCCAATGGGGGTGCGCAGGGTGTCGATGATTACTACTGGGTTTTGGGTACGTGCCATTTAGTTATCTTAGACAGGGCCATACGCACTACCGTCAGTGGGCAATGAGCCAGCAAGATTCCTCCTTCCGTCCTTCTCTGATTCCGGCCGATTCGGTAGTCGAACATCGCTATATCCATGTGGTCGGCACCAAGGTGTTTATTGATGATCGGCCGGCCGAGGAATCATGGACCAGTCACTTTTTAGGCATGCACGGAGACGTTGCATGCTGGGGAATCGACGTGCCGCGTGGCGAAGACCCTGGCTATGGCGCAGAGACTGATCTGTATTCCTTGTTCGCCAGAGTAAGCAATACCGAATGGGCAGTGGCAGGCCGCGCGGTGCAACTGATTGAGTGGGCGCGAACACATCGTTACTGCGGTAGGTGTGGTGAGCCAACTGAACTCGCGCACAACGAGCGGGCATTTCGCTGTCCTGCATGTTCGCTGATGCAGTTCCCTCGTCTTTCACCCGCCATCATCACGCTTGTGACACGAGGTGAAGGCGATGATCAACAAGCATTGCTTGCGCGCGGTACCAATTTCCCTATGCCGTTGTATTCGTGTCTTGCTGGGTTTGTTGAACCAGGTGAAAACCTTGAACAAGCTGTTGCGCGTGAAGTAGAAGAAGAAGTGGGAATCATTGTCAACAACGTGGAATACGTAGCTAGTCAGCCATGGCCGTTTCCTAACTCCCTGATGCTGGGCTTTCGGGCAAACTACGTATCTGGCGACATCGTGTGCGACACCACTGAAATTGCCGATGCAAATTGGTACACCAGGGACGACCTGCCCATGATTCCAGGATCAATCTCAATTGCACGCCGCCTCATTGACGATTGGCTGCTGCAGCGCTAACGATTTCAAGAGGGGAATCCTCTAGCGTTTAGGCCATGAGCAAAATCAATCTTGGACGCGTCGGACTATGGACTGCAGACTTTGACCTGCAACCAATGGCGAAAGCGCAGGACGCAATCGCCCAAGTAGAAGCGATGGGTTTCGGCACTGTGTGGGTTCCTGAAGCTGTATTGCGTGAACCATTTGCATCAACATCACTGTTGCTGTCTGCCACCAAGAACATGATTCTTGCTACTGGAATCGCAAGCATTCATGCTCGTACAGCCCAAACAATGCAGGCCGGCTGGAAGACAGTTTCCGAAGCTTTCCCGAATCGTTTCGTTTTGGGAATGGGCGTTAGTCATGCGCCAATGGTGACTGGTGTTCACAAGGGAAACTACGACAAGCCATATTCCACTATGGTTGAATACCTCGACGCTATGGACGCGGGCATCTACTTCTCTCCAGCTCCAAGTGCGGCACCACTGCGTGTTCTTGCTGCATTAGGACCAAAGATGTTGAAACTTGCTGCAGAACGGTGCGCTGGTGCACACCCATATTTCATTCCTGTGGAACACACAGCAATGGCACGTGGGGTAATGGGTCCTGATGCATTGTTGGCACCAGAACAAGCTGTGGTTTTTGAAACAGACCCTACGAAGGCACGCGCGATTGCTCGTCAGCACATGAACACCTACACACGTTTGCCGAACTACGTAAACAATCTTGTGCGTCTTGGCTTCAATGCAGATGAAGTAGCAAATCAGGAAGACCGAGTTGTTGATGCGATTGTTGCATGGGGCACAACCGAGCAAATAACTGCTCGAGTGAAGGCTCATCTTGATTCCGGTGCAGACCATGTATGCGTTCAAGTACTTACTGATGCTCCTGGCACACTGCCGATGAAGCAGTGGCAAGAATTGGCTGATGCCACTCGTGCGATTTAGTTTTTCGCACTAGATCATGCTGGCTACAACTGAATATCTCGCGGTGTTGCGACGCGAGGGTGATGCATTTGCGGATTCAATCGCACGGACAATGAATTCACCAGTGGCTTCCTGTGAACCATGGATTGGCGCCGACTTGCTTTGGCACATGATTGAAGTGCATTACTCATGGAAGTTCATCGCGCACACTCATCTCATGAACCCAGCTGATTATGTGCCTCGTTTGAAGCCCGCTGATGACGACCTGCTTTCTGAATATCGCACTGGACTCAATGACTTGATTGGTGTGTTGTCTTCGCTCGATCCAGTGCGTTCGTGCTGGACATGGGCAGGCGTGCAAGACATTGCGTGGGTCATTCGTCGTATGGCGCATGAGACCGCTGTGCATGCATGGGATGCGCACTGCGCAGCTGGCAACACCACCGAAATCGACGCCGCGCTAGCGAGCGATGGAATTGATGAGTTCGTACATGTGATGGTGAAGAGCAATATGCGCGAAGAAGAAGGCCCTCTCGGTGGCTCTGTGCATATTCATTGCACCGATGTAGACGGTGAATGGTTGATAGTTCCGACCGGCACATCAGATGTTGTTGTGACACGCGAACACGCCAAAGGGGACTGTGCAATTCGCGGCTCGGCGTCACAGTTGTTGTTGGCCCTGTGGCGCAGAATACCTATGTCATCACTTGAAGTGATTGGCAGCGCAGGCGTTGCTGCGCAATTTCTGAATCGCACCGCAAACAACTGACATCACAGATCTACTACGGTGCTGCGATACGTGACCAGGCAGATACCAAACCAGATTTGCTAACGAAACGAACATTCATTGATTTGATTCCTTTGGGAAAGACAATGACGTACTTGCCAGATTTCATTGCAACGACTGTTCGTGTAGAAATCTTCTTACCAATCTTGGTCTGAATCTTCCTGATACTTGATTGATTCTGTCGAGGCACAACAGTTGCGCTACGAACTGGCGCGTATGACCTAGCAACAACTACTGGTTGTATTGCAGAAAGAGTAGTAGCGATCGAAACTTCGGGAACTGTGGTAGTGGTTGAGGTCGTACTCGGGGTGACAGTCGGAACAGTCGTTGTGGTGACTGTCGGAACGGTTGTAGTGGTTGGCGTTGGTTCGGGCTCGTCGATCATCACATCAATAGAGTCGGAATACTGAGTCACGGTTCCGTCTGACGAGATGAACTGCACCCACACGGTATGAGTTGAACGTGGTCCTTTAGGTTCGAGCAATTTCCACGCAAGACGTGTCACTGTGGGAATGACTCGGGCGTATGAGAAATCGGCGTAGTTGGACACGCGGATTGCAGATGTCTGGGCTGGAGTGGTGAATGACAACTCAATGCTTGGTGATTGAGCAGTTTCTTCGTCGTCGTTGATGGCAACTCCGACAGGCGTTACAGCCGTGAAGGTTTTGACCTCACTGAGTACCGTCCCGGAATCATTAGTGGCAATCACTCGAAGGTAGTAGGTGACTCGCGGAGCCAAATTCTTAAGAGTGGCTCTGTAGTCACCACTGGTAGTTCCTGAGTACAAGAAATACTCCGTTGAATCTGAAAAGTTAGCTTTCGTAGAGACTTCTGCAGTAACAAACGTGTCAAGTCCTGTGGTGTCGATTGAAGCAGATAGTGAAGCGGTGCTGGATGACGGTGTGATTGTGACACTTCCAATAACTGGAATACCTCCGGCCGTACGCACGCTTTGTGTTGCAGTAGTAAATGAACCGAGCTCGTTTGTGGCTACTGCGCGGATGAAGTAATCAGTGCGATTGGTGAGACCAGTGACTGCAAGTGAGTGTCTGGTTGGGCCGCCGCTGACGAAAGTGCTGACTGTCGAAGAAGATGAATTAGTAAAATTTCGATTGTTGGAGGCTTCTACGTGCACAGTGCCTGACAGAAGTCCGGTATCAACTGTGACAATTGCAGAGACAGACGTGAGCGAACTCTCGATTGAAGAAAGTGACGCGTGTGGTAACTCGCCGATGGTGGCAAATGATTCAGTACTTGATGTGGTGCTGCCTAGTTTGTTGGTGGATGTCACTCGTGCGTAATACGTGGTGAGAGCACGAAGTTCAGTGAGTGATGCGGAGAGAGCCTGGGTGTCAGGACCCCTGGTTGAACTGAGTTGAACTGTGGTGACCTTCGTGACGAATGTGTTGTCAGTTGAGTATTCGAGAACAGACGCCGTGGATAACCGGCCAGGATTCACAGAAACTGAAATGTTTGTTTCGTTGCCGTTGATGTCGGTGATATTTAGATCTGTGACAGTCGGCTCCGTGCCAAGAGTGGAGAAGGTAATGGCGTTGCTTACTGTTGAACCAAAGGTATTGGTTGCAGTCATTCGTGCGTAATACGTTGTGCGCGGCGCAAGTGAACTGAGATCTGTGGGAATAGCGACGGGGGAGTAATTTCCATCACGCAACACCGTGAAGACAGAGTCACTGGTTGAAGAAGCGAATGTTGCTGAGGTTGAATACTCCACAGTCATACGTGTGGCGTAACCGTTTGCATTTACCGTGCCAAGAACTGTTGCTTTCTCTGCATCTATTGCAGTGGATGAATCAAGAGTGACGGTGGGAGTACCCACGGGCGAGATAATCCCAGGTTTAAGGGACGCTTCAAGTTTCCCATTTCCATTCGTTCCCCAATTGAGCCCACCCCAACACCAAACTTTGTCGACTTGGTCTATGGCGCATGTTGTGTCTAGTGCTGCACTGAGAGTTGTGAATTGAGTACCAGAGGGGACGAGCGGAGTTCTGTATGTTTTGCCGCCCAGTGTGGTTCCCGTTCCGAGTTCGCCAAAATCTCCGCGCCCAAAACACCATGTTTTGCCCGAGATAGTGAGAACACATGTGTGGTACCAGCCAGTTGAAACGAGGGCAAGTTTTTCGTCGTTCGGCACGATCATTGGCGTCGGTAACAAACTGTTGGCGTATGAGTCATTTCCGAATAGACCCTCATAGTTGTCACCCCAGCAATATCCCTTGCCTTCGGTCGACAGAGCACATGAGTGTTCTAGGCCAGTTGTGACAGAAGCGAACTGGACATCGGCGGGTGTGAGAACTTTGAGCGGGGTAACAGATACTGCATAGGCAAAGTTGGTGGAGTTTCCGATGCCTAATTGACCTTCACCATTTGAATGACCCCAGCAATAGATATTTCCGAGATCAGTAACAGCACACGACGCGCCGCCATTGTCAAAGTCAATGACTCGCTCGCCGATTGGTATTGCAACCTGTACTGGTGTGCGCATCGGTTCTGTTTGTCCACTTCCGGATTCAAGAATGTCTCCCCAGCACCACAGTTCGCCGTCGGTGTTGATGGCGCAACCGTTGCTGTAACCACTATGAACTTCGGTAATTGTCATTGCATGAGGGAACTCAACTGCAACTGGTGTGCGAGAAGTAGTTGTGAAATAACTTCCGATGTGGTGATCACCCCAGCAGTAGACCTTTCCGGAAACAGCTAGCCCACACCATGTACGGTTTGCCCCACCGTCAAGCGTGACGAAGCGATCATTGTTTGGCAGAGGCACCTTGGTAGGGGTTGTTACGTTTAGTTCTCGCGATGAAGCAATGAGGTATTGGTCTCGATTGCTTCCCCAGCACACGGCAGTTCCGTCGGTGGTTACGGCACACACCGCAGAGTTGCCAATATCAACACTGGAATAAGTGAACGGATCTGCGAGCGCAATTGAAGATGTGGCAACTACCGCGGCAACAGGCGTGCCGACAAGTAAAAGAGTAAGAACTAAACGGGGAATGCGCATACCCGCACAGTACCCACCCAATGTGTCAACGATTGTGAGTAGCGAGTTGCTACTCGGCAATACCTACAGGTGCATCGTCGATGATTTGATCAAGATATTCAGACATTCCGAACCCTGTTGCGCCCTCATGTTCTCCAGAAGTGATACGCCACTTGGTCATGCCTTCGCTGATACGGGTCATCAACCAATTGCCATCGGGGTCTTGGCGACGATTGCGCAGAGGAATGAGGCTTGTGACTTCGCCTTCGAAATTCCATTCTTTGTTTGACTTTGAAGACTTAATGACGCCTGTCACCTTGTCGTGATAATTGTCTTCACCAACTGTGACTGTTGAAATTTGCACGTCATCACACAAGTGAATCTGTCCGTTGTCCCATACGAATCCACCGCGAGAACCAGCTGCATCTTTCTTTGCAACACGGCTTGCCATGAAGCCGAGATTTTCTCCGAAGTTTGCAGTGAGCCAGCGGTAATACCACGGTGCTTGCCAGAAACGTGGGCCCCATGAATGATCACGCAATCCAAAACCATTGATTGCAAATTCTTCGTCACCGACGCGAATAGAACCAGTTGCTGTCACGAGTTGTTCGTAGTGGCCTTTTGCGAATTCTTCACCGGGAGCTTCGTGTGGCACGTCTGGCTCACCACCAAACATGCTTGGCTTGCCCTGACCAGTGAACGTGATGTGAGCTTCACATTCAGCAAATGGATTGTTTGCAAATGCTTTTTTTGGGTCTGCCATGTCATGTGGGTTATCGAGAACAACTACTTTGCCGACATAGTCAATGCGTAGTTCCTCAAACGGTTTGACCATGGTCCATGTGAGACCACCAGCATCCAGTGCGTCGTTGTTGTCAATGTTCGGGCGCTTGAACATGAAACCGACTCGACCGTTTGGTAAGTAGATGCAGATGGTCATCTCTGCGTATCCCTCGTTAGCACGGTTGCCCATGCGGAACCATCCGCCCACTTGTGTAGTTGGGTCGAAACAATTTATGTACATGCTTTCGTTGAAGTTCGACTCTGGGCCGAGTTCATGCATGTATTCGTCTGCTGGGTCTAGTCGTACTGCCATGGCCGTACTTTAGAACAACACAGTGGCTGAGTTATCAGCCGCCCGCAACGCGTGCTTGGAGGCGACGCATGCCGGACAACCAGCGGTCACGGTCGTCTACTTTGCGCTTTTCATATGTGTGCACTTCTGGGTGCGGCATCACAAGGAATTTCTCAGCAACGATGGTGTTGTAGACAATATCTGCGACCTCTGCTGGCTCGAGCACGACTCCTGAAGCCTTGACAGCGCTTCCGCCGTCTGTATTTCCGATTCCTGGTACCGCATCCGGCGGGTTCAACATGTTGGTGTTTACGCCTTGGGGACACAACGTGGTGACACGAACGCCGCGATCGCCGTATGTGATTGAAAGCCATTCAGCAAAGGCGACTGCGCCATGCTTTGTGACGCTGTATGGACCACTTCCAATTTGTGACAACAAGCCGGCTGCAGACGCGGTGCTGCAGAAATATCCTTCGCCAGCAGCGAGCCATTCACCCATCAGATGTTTTGCGGCCCACCTATGTGAATGCAGGTTGATGTTCATCGCGGTATTCCAGGTTTCTTCATCCGTGGATTCAAGATCAGTGCCCATTCCGACACCGGCATTTGCGTAGAACAAATCGATAAAACCAAACTTCGCCCGAGCGGCATCGATCAGTGCAACGTTGCCGGCTTCTGATCCGATATCGGCAACAACTGCAAACGCGCTGTCGGGACGGACGGAGTTAAGTTCTTTCTCGATTGCCTCGAGATTTTTTGCATCGCGGTCTGCAACTACTACACGTGCGCCTGCTGCGTGGAATCGGCGCGCTAGGGCGGCACCAATTCCGTTGGCTGCGCCTGTTACTACTGTGGTCTTGCCCTCAAAATTCATAAATCAGACCTTATGGCACGAGTCACGGCATAAATGCACCAGAGATACGTAAGTGCACACCTGATGGGTCACGCCATCTGTACGATGGAGCTATCGGGCGGAACCGAGAAATCGGGCAATCCGTTCGATACCGAGAGGAGCACCACATGATCGATACTCACGACACAGTGATCACAGAGGCGCTTGCCGTCATTGACAAAGCACTCGCCGAAATGTTGCGCCGTGAATTGGTGTCAGCTATTGAAGTGGGCGACTTGTTGCTCGACCTTCGCGGCTTGCTCACTGCGAGCGTCGCCACCACCGTCGCTGCCGTTTAGTTGCGCTTTCTTCGGCCCGAGAGGCTGAAGATTTATTATCGCGCTCAGGTGCGAATGCAGATAATTCTGTAAACGCTTGTGACAATGAGTCACGCAACAACGTTGGACTTTCGACTGCCGCCTCATCAATATTTATTCCGCAATCAAGGCTTCCCATGTATGACATCAATGTCACATTGAAAGCGACTCCACCCAACGGGCCAACCGGATAATTCTCTAACAACTGAGAGCCAGCCATAAACAATGGCACTCCTGCACTGCGTACGTTTGATGTCGCAAAATCAACCGTTTCGGCTTGTGAACGGGCCAGGCGAGTGATGATCGATGTAGGAACCACGGATGACACGGTTGCCAATGCCTCAATCGATGAAGACTCAGCGCCAGTGCGTGCAGCAACAAGAATCTCGTTCACTGCGGAGAATCGTTCCTCGATTGGCATGTCTGCAGTCGGAACCAGCATTCGCGCAAGTGTGAATGCGTTGTTGCCACTGCTTTCGTTTCGAGTGCTGATTGCCATTGATGCGCGAAGGGACTCAACAGGAGCCCCCATCTCGCGGTGGTACGTACCAGCTGCGTGCGCGACGGCTGTGACGAAAGAAGTGTTCAGCGTTCCGCCAAGTATTTTTGCGGCGCCCCGCATGTCGTGATACGAGACTCGAGTTGTTTCGAGACGACGACGCAAAGAACGTGAGGTCCACAGTGGTGATCGTGACGAATCAACTTCGTTGAGTTGGGCAATAAGGCCCTTCACCGTTGCTGAGGTGGACGAGCCAATACTTCCGATCAGTGATGGGTCAGACAAAACATCGCGCACTTGGCGTAAAACTGCAATTGGCAGCCGCAATGAATTAGTCATCGCGCCTCGTAGCGCTTCGGTTGAATCTGGTTCTGAAGCCGAGTGTGCGGCATTAACTAACTCGGGATCAATTGGGGGTAATGGCGGGGGGTCACGCTGTAGATCGAGGTATTGCAGCGAGAGTTCCACTCCACCTTGTCCATCCGTAACGGTGTGATGCAGTTTCTGAACAAGAGCACTGCGACCACCACGGAGTCCATTAACAATAATGAAGTGCCATAGAGGACGTGATCTGTCGAACGGATCAGCAACGAGCAATGTGGTGAGATCAAGAAGTTGGCGCATGTCACCAGGCTCTGGCAGTGAAATATTCCGTACGTGATAGCGAATATCAAACGACGGGTCATCAACCCAAGTGGGGTTCCCAAGATTTCCTGGTGCAGGAAGAACACGCCGACGTAGGCGAGGGAAAAGAATTGAGGTGCGCTCCATACGGGCGTATAACGCATCCATATTCGGCGGCCGGTCGAGAATGGTGATGTTGGCGAACGTAGATGCGAGGTACGGATCTTTTTCAAGCCGCCACATCAGTGACTCTGTATCGCTCATCCGCTTGTCGCTCATGGAGCCAATCTACTAGCCAATAATCGATGAAATGATTGGGACTGCAATGGCCCCCAAAACTGCACCGGCAACAACCCCGCCAACAATGTCTGACAGGTGATGAATGCGAACGACGACACGGCTGAGTGCAACAACACCAGCCATAACGAGCCACAGAATTGCAAGGGGGAGGCCAGTCATTGAGATAAGAATCATTGCGGCCAAGGTGGCAGATGAAGCATGACCGCTAGGGAAACTAGAAGTACTCGGTGTGCGCACATCAAAGCGATCATCGCCGGACACAGTGGGACGTTCGCGTCGAAAGATTCGCTTGACGCCTTGGTTGACAATGATGCTCTCTGCACCTAGTGCAATAGAAAGTGCAATCGCTTGGTGAAATCTTTGCATTGAACCAATGGCATACAAGAGGCCAGTGACGTGCCAGATAATGCTGAAGTCGCCAACCGTGCTTGCGATTCCAAAAACTGTTTTGGTTATCGAGTTCGCACGCAACGGTTCAAGGATGCGATCTCCGGCTGAATCAAAACTCATGACAGTGTCGGGACGACAGAGGTGACGTATTGGGAGATGAGTTCTGGTTTTTCTAATGGTCCGAAATGACCTACTTCGTCCCAGCGCACGTATGTGCTCCCTGGAATTCGCTCCGCAACAGTGATGGCAAATGTTGATGGTTGAAACGGTGCTAGTGCGCCTGACAAAACCCACACGGGAGTAGTGATTGAGGGAAGTGAATCCCATGCACCACTTGATCCGCCGGTTTCGTATGTGCGCGCTTCGTGCTCGGGAAGGCATTTCAATTCAATGTCACCATCGGCTGTTGGTTTGAATCCGTGTCGAACGTAGGCCTCTCGAGCAATGGCATTAAACGCCGCCATCGGTGGCTTTGCTGCAAAGTTTTCAATTGCTGCTTCAAACGACGGGAAACGACTGCGCCGTTTTCTTGCGCCAGCAGGAAG
The DNA here is from genome assembly GCA_040402055.1 of Ilumatobacteraceae bacterium. Taxonomy (GTDB): domain Bacteria; phylum Actinomycetota; class Acidimicrobiia; order Acidimicrobiales; family Ilumatobacteraceae; genus UBA2093. The sequence continues at coordinate 12,125 of JBBANJ010000007.1, read as the reverse complement.
TGGGCTACCGGGGCGCTCGGCTGCGTCTGGGTCTGGTGGCGGAAAGACGATTGGCTCAAAGACAAAGAGTGCTTTGAACAGGTGCGGTTCGGCATGTGCTGCCATCAGCAAGCTTGCGCCACCCATGGAATGACCAATGCCGATTATCGGTGCATTGTGTTCGGCATATAAATGACGAGCTGCAGCTAGTGCATCGAGACCGTATTGATCCCACGTCATTGTTGTGGGATCAACAGTTTCTGCATCGCCGTAACCACGGTGGTCGAGACCGACTACATGATGATGAGAGTTCAGTGCATGTGCGACAGGTTCCCAGCAATGTGCATGAAAACCAGTGGCATGAGACAACAACACAGGAGAGCCGACTCCACCGAAGTCATGCATAGCAATAGTGACACCATCGACAGACGTGATGAGATTGGCGTCGTGACAGGCAATGTTCTGTGTCATTTTGGTTCCCGAGGTAAACCGAGCAAACGTTCACCAATGATGTTGCGTTGTACTTGGCTGGTACCTCCGGCAATTCCTCCGCCCGGAGCAGACATCATGCCTAGCGAATCGGGGCCCTCAAGCATTGCATCGGCGCCTGCGATGTCTCCGCGCAACATTGCAACTTTGAAGCCCATCTCTGTTATTCCAAGCTTCATCAACGAAGATGCGGTGGAAGCGACAGGACCTTGTGTTTGTGCAACAGACTTATAAGCGGTTCCCGTTGAAATGAGAGAGGCGAGTTGTTGTCGTTGCGTAGGGGAGAGTTCGCGTTCCTTGCCGAGACTTGCCAGTGATTCAAGTCGACGCTCAAGACCAATGATGCTTGCGCCGATGTGTCCACGTTCGTTGGTGAGTACCGCCATGCCAACACCCCACCCGCCATGCAACGGCCCAATGAGATACTCGGCAGGCAATTCCACATCTGTGAAGAACACTTCATCAAATTCTGATTCGCCAGTCATTTGCTTGAGTGGTCGTACTTCGATGCCAGGTAAATCCATCGGGATTAGAAAGAATGAAATGCCCTCGTGCTTCTTTGCTTCAAAATCTGTACGCGCCATGAGAATTCCCCAGTTACTGCACCGACCTCCACTGCACCAGACTTTTTGACCGTTGATGATAAATCGATCGCCATCTTTATCGGCTCGCGTTGACAGTGAACCAAGGTCACTTCCTGCGCCTGGTTCAGAGAACAATTGACACCACACTTCGTCTGCATTGAGCGTTGAACGAAGATGTTGTTGTTTCAGTTCGTCAGTTCCGTACGTCATCACTGCGCCGCCGGCCAACACGAGTCCCACCATGTTCAGAACAGATGGCACTCCGGCCTTCGCGCATTCTTCGACCCATGCGCCGTGATGGGCAGATGAAAGTCCTTGACCACCGTGTTCAGTTGGCCAGTGAATGCCAGCGAATCCAGCATCAAAAATCAGTCGTTGCCATTTCTTCGCCTCTACTATGAGGTTCGGAGGACAAATAGCTCCGTAATCACGCGGGGCATGCTGACGATTATTTGCCAGCCATGCCGCAGCGCGAGCACGGAGCGTGTCAACTGATTCTTCGGTCATGCGTCTTTCATGGCATTAAAGAACATGCCGGTTTCTTCTGGAAGGTTGGCAGGAATTTGGTAACCATCGGTGTCACGAATCTGTGTCCAGTTGTCGCGTACATCTTCCAGTGTCAGTCCTGGCTTGTAGAAACCTTGGGTCTCGCCGATGAATACACGGGCAACACGTCCGCCGCCGACTGAATAGATCTCGCCAGAAACATCACAGTCCTCGTGAGCAAGCCACGCAACGATTGGAGTTACAAGTGATGGGTCAAGCTTGTCGCCAATCGCCCCCATCAGGTTTTCAGTCATACGTGTAAGCGCAAGTGGCGCAATGACGTTTGATTTGATGTTGTACTTGGCGCCTTCAGCTGCAAGTACGCGAGTGAACCCAACAAGGCCCATTTTTGCCGCGCCGTAGTTGGCCTGGCCGAAGTTACCGAAAATTCCAGCTGCTGAAGATGTTGAAATGACGCGACCGTATCCCTGTTCGCGCATGTGAATCCATGCTGGGCGGGTCACGTTAAATGCGCCCTTCAAGTGAACATCAATCACTGGGTCTACAAATTCAGAAGTCATGTTGTGGAATGTCTTGTCACGCAAGATTCCAGCATTGTTGATGACAATGTCAACACGACCGTATGCATCGATGGCGGTTTTGATGATTGCTTCTCCACCTTCAGGCGTTGACACGCTGTCATGGTTTGCAACTGCTTCTCCACCAGCTGCTCGAATTTCATCAACAACCTTTTGTGCAGCGCTGGCGTCAGCGCCTCCACCGTCAACGGCACCGCCGAGGTCATTGACCACGATGAGTGCTCCGCGTGAGGCAAGCAAGAGAGCGTGCTGGCGCCCGAGGCCACCGCCGGCTCCTGTGATTACTGCAACTTTTCCGTCATATCCCAATTTGTTCATTCCAGCAACCGTAGTCGGGCGCCCATAAAGACTCCGATTTGAGGAGTCGGGGAACTCTGGCTGATCGTTGAGAATTGCTGTGCGCCTACTCTGAGGGCATGGATGAATTGCTTCCGGGAAACGATGATCCGCGGCGGAGTGTCATTCGTGAATGGCTGGCGATACATCCAAACCCCACGAATGTTCAACTTGCCGAATCAGGATATGTGGCTCCGCATTGGCCAGAGCCATGGGGGCTCGGCGCGGACCCAATTCATCAGTTGATAATTGATGACGAGTTGGCGCGTGCAGGCGTGTCACGACCGTCGAACCAAATTGGAATTGGATGGGCTGCTCCCACCATCATCTTTGCTGGCACGCAGGAACAAAAAGATCGGTACATCATGCCTGCGCTCACTGCTGAGGAAATTTGGTGTCAGTTGTTCTCAGAGCCCGGTGCAGGAAGTGACTTAGCAAGTTTGAGCACACGTGCTGTACGGGATGGAGACGAATGGATTGTTAATGGTCAAAAGGTCTGGACAACAGGAGCTCATTATTCAAAGTTTGGAATTCTGATTGCACGAACTGATCCAGATGCGCCGAAACATAAAGGCATCTCGTACTTCATTTGCCCGATGGATTTACCAGGTATTGAAATACGAACCATCAAAAATATCGCCGGTGCTGAAAGCTTTAATGAGGTGTTCTTTACAGATGTACGCATTCCTCACGCCAACGTGGTTGGTGACGTCAATGATGGGTGGCGGTTAGCAAAAGTTACGTTGGGCAATGAACGGGTTTCATTGTCTACGGGCGGGGTCTTGTGGGGCAATGGTCCAACGGCGCTTGATGTCATCGCTGAAGCGAAGAAATTGGCCATCACGAATCAGACAATGCGTCACCGGCTCGTTGACATATACATCGAGCACACAATTCTAGAAATCATTCGGATGCGCACATTGACCGCTCGGCTTCGAGGAACTCAGCCCGGCCCAGAAGCGAGTATTCGAAAGATCATGGCCGATGAACACGGACAGACCGTGATGGAGGTTGCCCGCGATATCACTGGCGCTAATGCAATGGTGATAGGGCAAGATGATGCAGTTGCAGGCAAGTCGATCACGTCGAAAAGTTGGTACAGCGGCTACATGTTCTCAAAGGCGCTCACTATTGGTGGTGGTACTGGAGAAGTGCAGCGAAACATTTTGGGTGAACGAGTGTTAAAACTGCCGTCAGAGCCAAACCCGCAGTCCGGACAATCGTGGGCGCAGGCCGCTTCACAGAAATGACATGACATGAGCCAAGACATTGAACGAATGATTGTTGATCTATTAGATCCTGAGTTGTATCAATCGAATCCACATGATGTGTGGGCGTGGATGCGCGCCAATGAGCCCGTGTATCGAGATGAGAAGAACAAGTTGTGGGGCATTACGCGGCATGCAGATGTCATGGATGTAGAGCGACGATCGTCGGTGTTCTGTTCATCGGGTGTGTACCGAGCAGTGCTCTCGCCGGGGGAGAGCAACATGATTGCTCAGGACGATCCGCGTCATCGCCAACAACGCATGTTGGTACAGCCGCAACTCACTCATGCTGGCGTCGCAACACGCACTGCGGAAGTAGAAGTTCTAGTAGCAGAACTGATTGCAGAAGCAGTATCACAAGGCGAGTTTGATGTGGTTGAACTGATAGCTGGTCAGTTGCCTGCACGGCTGACTGCGCGATTGCTGGGATTCCCCGAAGAGATGTGGCCCCAGGTGAAGTCCTGGAGTGAACGGTTGATGCGTACTGATATGCGTGATCGTGATCCGCTAGTCATGAATGAATTCATTGATGCCAACAGGGAATTTCTTGGGGCAATGATGCCCATCATGGAAGAGGTCACTGCTTGTCCGCGAAATGACTTCATGTCAATTTGGGCTCACGCGGAAATCGATGGACAGAAGTTGCCACCAGAAGCAATTTTTCACGAGGTGGGATTATTTATCGCTGGGGGTGCAGAGACAACTCGTACTGCAATTAGTCATGGCATTCGTGCATTCATTGATCATCCAGAACAGTGGGAAGAATTGGCTGCTACGCCAGAACTTATTGATTCAGCAGTTGAAGAAGTACTGCGGTGGGTCACGCCTCTCAATAACTTCTTTCGAATGGCATTGACTGACGATGTTGTTGGCGGTCAACGAATTGCTGCGGGAGATCGGCTTGTTCTGTTGTACCCCTCGGCGAATCGCGACGAGGCCGTCTTTGCTAACCCGGCAGTTTTTGACATTCATAGGAGCCCAAACCCACACCTTTCATTCGGATTTGGTACCCACCTGTGCGTCGGTGCAAATCTCGCACGGCTAGTACTGACGACCATGTTCCGAGAACTATCTGCACGAGCCACTGAGTTGGCTGTAGTCACCGAACCTGACGTAGAAGCAAATATCTTCGCCCGTGCTGTGCGGTCCTTCAAGATAAGGGTCACACCACGCTAGACAGCATGTGAACTGGGTTCTATCGCAAGTAACCTGAACCGATGCGTAGAAATCTTCTCACCGCCGCTCTCGTTATTACCTGCTTGACTCTGACAAGTTGTTCCTCAAGTAAATCTTCACCCGACACAACAGCGGTATCGCAACCGGGTGACGACATCACCGATGGCAATGTCAGTGACCCCACAGAGAATGATCAGGCTTCAAAAGACGCAACAGCAGCTTGTACAGCGGGTACTGAAATAAAGGGACGTGCACCACGCATCGTCACAACAGTTGCACCCATTACAAATCTTGTTGGTTTAGTCGCCGGCAATGCAGGACCAATTGTTCAGGGCATTGTTCCCGAAGGCACAAATTCTCATACCTACGAACCGCCGCCGAGTGCCGCTGCAACTTTGGAACAAGCTGACATTATTTTTGTGAATGGTCTTGCGTTGGAAGACCCAACACTTGATATGGCAAAGTCGAATGCTCCTAATGCGGTGATTTGTGAACTTGGAACTGCGGTGCTTCCGAAGAGTGGTTGGATGTATGACTTCTCATTTCCAGAATCTGCAGGCAAGCCAAATCCTCATCTCTGGACCAATCCAACGTCTGTCCTTGCATATCTTTCCCTGATTCGAAACGTTCTTGTGATTGCTGATCCGAAACACATGAGTCAGTACGACGAGAATTACGTCGCTGTTTCAGGGGTCGCGATGGCTCTTGATACCGCGATGAAGACAGCAACAGAGACGATTCCAGTGAATGATCGCAGCCTTCTCACGTATCACGATGCTTATGCGTATTTTGCACGCCACTTTGGGTATGAAGTCATCGGCGCAATCCAACCACAGTCATTCGAAGAGCCATCACCGAGCGATATTGCTGCGCTCATTGACCAAGTGAAGTCAAAGAAGGTCAAGGCAGTGTTCGGCAGTGAAGTGTTTCCTTCACCAGTACTAGAACAAATCGGTAAAGAAACCGGAGTGCGTTATGTGGATGTGCTTCGTGACGATGATCTTCTTGGTAAGCCAGGAGATGCGGAACATTCGTGGGCTGGACTTATGAAGTTTGATTACGTAACCATTGTTGAAGCTCTTGGTGGCGATGCGTCTGCTTTGAAAGCTGTCAATGTGAAAATCTCTGCCACCGACAAGGCGAACTATCCACAGTGATTGGTGAAGTTCTTGTTGAATTAGCACACATGTCGTGTGCCTATAACTCAACTCTCGCAGTCAAGAACATTGACCTCACCATTCGTAAGGGTGACTTTGTTGGGATCGTGGGGCCGTCAGGTTCCGGCAAGACCACTCTGTTGAAATCCATCCTCGGATCAATTAATCCGGTTGAGGGTCACGTAACAAAGAAGCCTCAATTGCGAATGGGCTACGTACCGCAAGTGGAAACAGTTGATTGGAACTTCCCTGTAACGGTTCTTGAAGTTGTGGTGATGACAAGGTCGTCTACAGGCCGCCTTCCACGAGTAACAAAAGATGAACGCGCTGATGCTTTGCTGGTTCTGGAACGTTTAGGTCTCGGAGGTCTAGAGAATAGGCACATCCGTGAATTGTCTGGTGGACAGCAACAACGAGTGTTTGTTGCACGCGCATTGTTTCACCGACCAGAGCTTTTAGTTCTCGACGAACCAACATCGGGTGTTGATGTTCGGACCCGGCACGAGGTTCTACATTTACTTGCAGATCTTCATGATGAGGGCGTCTCAATAATTCTCTCCACTCATGACCTGAATGGATTAGCAGCGCACTTGCCACGACTGGTGTGTCTGAATTCTGAGATCATCGCAGATGGTTCACCAGTTGAAGTGCTGACTCCTGAAGTTCTAGAACAGACTTTCGGTGCCCCAATGGAAGTTCTGATTCATGGCGGAATGCCGGTGGTAGTCGACGGTGTCGGCGCTGATATTGCCGAGCGAATGTCTCGGTTGGGTTAGATATGTCATTTGTACTTTCCGGGGTCTTCACTCCGTTCCACTATCAGTTTTTTAACAACGGAATAATCGTTGCCACAATGGCTGGCGCCTTGTGTGGCTTACTCGGAGTGTTTGTTGTACTGCGCGGCATGAGTTACATCGGTCATGGTTTGTCGCATGCAGTCTTCGGCGGCGCTGCAGCCTCAGCAGTGATGAATATCAATTACTTTGTTGGTGCCGGTGTGTGGGGGGTCGCCTCCGGAGTGATCATTGGTCGCATTGCACGCCGTCGTTTAATTGGGGCAGATGCTGCAATCGGAGTTGTCACCACTGCGTCCTTCGCTTTGGGTCTTGCCTTATTGAATCGTTACGGCCAGGCCAAGAAGAGCATCGAAGCCGTGTTATTCGGAAGCGTTTTGGGCGTGAAAACGATTGACATCGTTGCTGTCTCTGCAGTTGCAATTCTTAGCGTTGTTCTCGTGGTTGCGCTGTATCGAGCTTTCCTGTTCGCCACATTTGACCCCGAGGTCGCTCAGGTTTCTGGAGTTCGCGTGGCCTGGATTGAAGCTTTGCTGATGGGGCTCCTGTCTCTAACGATTCTCGTGACGATGCGGGTTATCGGCACGCTTCTCATTTCTGCGCTATTGGTTATTCCAGCTTCTGTGGCACGCATGTTGACAAACTCTTTTGCGCGCATGTTGTGGATTTCGCCGATTATTGGGGCCGTATCTGCTTTCACCGGCATGTATCTCGCATACTTTCTTGATACGTCAGCAAGTGCCACCATCATCCTCACCGGAACATTGATGTTTATCGTGGTGTACGCAGTAACAGGGCTTCGCGGACGCACACGAATTTCTGGTTTACATCACATCTGATTTTATTCAGTAGGTAGAGACCACTCAACGCCTGTTGGAGTGTCGCGCACTTCAATATTAAGCGAAGCGAACACATCGCGAATTACATCAGATAAGTCGAAGCGCTTTTCGGCACGCACGGTTGCGCGAACAGAGAGCATTGCTTCGATAAATGGAGCCACAACTTCTCGAGGGTCTCTGACGCCGCCAATTGCAGCATCGCCCAATTGACTAATCATCGACCGAAGAGCACCGCGTGCTCTAACCAGAACATCGCTTTGTAGCGTGTCAATCGACCAATCCTGCATTGCTTGTTCTAGAGCCAAAACTGCTCTAACAGCGGCAAGTGCATCACGCTGTTCCATCGCCTCGCCAAAAGTCTGAATCGCGGCCTCAAGCACTGCATCGAGCGAATTGGCTTGAGCGGGTTGAGTGTTTGTCGCAACGGGCACGGTTGTGGCGGAATGACTTGATGACACGTCACCAGATCCCGTCAACAACGACGTGGGTGACTGGAGAAGTGAAAGCGGGATGACTGAGCCGGTGGGGTAGACGAATGATTCAGTGCGCAATCGAATTGTGACATTGCTATTACCAACAACGGTGGCTGTAGCCGCATCGATGTCAATTATCAAACCAGTATGTTCGTCAACTCCGAGAACGTATGTCTCTTCATCCAATAATGATTCAAACATTTGTAAACGTGCTTCACCGAGGTAACAGAATCGAGTGTCGTGGTTTGTGCCTTCGGTGTTGTCGTAGTGCGGAATTAGTGCCGCGTTGATGCCGATAGATGCAAGGATGTCTAATCCTTCAAGGGCCTGAACGTCTTGTCCTACTTTGTAGACCTCGTATACCGGCACAGTTGCTTTTCCGAGTGTGAGCGCGGCAGCTGAAGCAAAGGTAACAATTCCACCATTTGTGAGTTTGTCGATCATGATTCGTGCAACTGATGACCCGGCCCACTGACGCAATGCGTATGTGGGAGATCCTGGCCCAGCAAAGATGTAGTCAGCTTCAGAAAGCGCACGGAGTCCACGTTCGATTGCAACGGGGTCTGCTGCAATATGTGTGTCATGCAAGCGGACGAGTCCAGCGACTGCAAGATCAACATTGATAGACGTTTTGAAATACTCAACGGCCTTTGCGGCAAGTTCAGGTGCGTTTTCTTGAAAGCCATACGGAGTATCAAGCACGACTGCTTTTACTGGCGATGGAAGCAACGACGTCAAACGACGATGTGTGGTGACCATGGTGGGGGCAGTTTCGCCGGAGCCCATAATTGCGAGAATACGCGGAAGGCTCATGAGAAGAATCCTGAAGTAATGGCGTCGTCTACTACGCCTGCAAATTGCAATGGAAACTGCGCGTGCAAATCATGATCAGCTGGCGTGAACCATTCGACACGGCCATGCGCAAGGTTGTCGAGGGCGAATTGAATCTGCGCACGTTTCGATTGGGTGTGGTGGTCTTCTGAGCGAGAGGCAGGCGTGAACATGACCGGAACCTTTATCTCTGACCACAACATTGAAGGCCTGTGCATCCATAGTCCGTGCAAAACGTCGATGTGTCGATCAAACGTGAGGTGTGGGCGAATGGTGTTGTCCGGCATGCGTTCCATGTTGTGCATCTGGCCGTCAATCGCTTCTTCGCTCCAATCAAGATGAGCGGCGCGAATATACGAACGAAGTTTGTCGTACTGCATGCCAGCAATTGCTGGTGGTGCCATCGTCACCTTGCACTGTTCCCATTCAGGGAATGCTTGTGACAACTCAATACTTCCGCCGTCGACCGCAACGATGCCGCGAATTGTGTCGCCATGTCGATGTGCATATTCCACGACAATGTTTCCGCCCCACGATTGTCCAAGGACAAGAGGCCGCACCCAATTGCGCTGACGAGCACTGAGCGCGTTGACCACATCAAGAACATCGTCGGCAATATTTGCCATGTCGTATCCGGTGTCGGGTTTGTCGCTGAGGCCATGTCCGCGAAGGTCGATAGCAGTTACTGCGTGACCAAGTTCAGCAAGGCGCCGCGCTGGTCCATTCCACAGTCGAGCATTTGAGGCAAGACCGTGAATGAGAAGAATGGGAATGCCGGGGCACTCGTCAACCGACGACCATTGCAACATGCGCAGGGAAATACCGTCACGAGTTGAAACATGGAACGAAATGGGCGTGATTGTCACGCCTGCATTGTCGCACCAGATCGGCTGTTTGGCACCCAGATTCTCAGAACTCGCAAGGGTGACTCTTGTCGTTCTAGAGTTGCGGAATGTCTTCAAGGGAGAAACCATGAAATTGTCAATGGGAATCAGTTATTCAGATGGCTTCAAGCAAGCCGCCGACCGGGTCGTCGAACTTGAAAAGGCCGGCCTCGACCAAGTGTGGATCGCAGAGGCATACAGTTTTGATGCCATCTCGCAAGTGGGCTACCTCGCCGCTAAAACAAGTCGCGTTGAAATCGGCACCGGAATTGTCAATGTGTACTCACGTACTGCTGCGTTGATGGCCATGACTGCTGCCGGTTGTGACTACGTCAGCGAAGGCCGTTTCATTCTGGGTCTTGGCGCATCTGGCCCTCAAGTAATCGAAGGCTTCCACGGAGTTCCGTACGAAAAGCCAATGCAACGTATCAAGGAATACATCGAAGTATGTCGCAATGTGTGGGCACGTGAAGCACCACTTGAATACCACGGCAAGACAGTTGACATCCCACTTCCTGCTGGCCAGGGAACTGGCCTTGGTAAGGCACTCAAGATCATCAACCACCCAGTTCGTAAAGACATCCCCATCTGGTGGGCTTCATTGAAAGACAGAAGTGTTGAAGCAACAGCTGAAATGGCTGACGGATGGCTTCCCGTCATGTTCTACCCAGAGCGCTACCACAATGTATGGGGCGATCAATTGAAGGCCGGACTTGCAAAGCGTGATCCATCACGTGGGCGTCTAGAGATCTCAGCTGGCGGAATGTTGGCTATTGATGACTCACTCACTGGTGATGCTCAAACCAAGGTCCTCGATATGGCACGACCGAACATGGCGCTCTATGTCGGAGGCATGGGAGCTCGCGGTAAGAACTTCTACAACGACATCTGCCGCGATTACGGGTTTGAAAAAGAAGCAGTTGACATCCAAGACTATTACCTTGAAGGTAAGAAGGCCGAAGCTGCTGCAGCAATTCCTGGTGAATGGATCATGAATGCCAACCTTGTTGGTTCGACTGGTTTCATCAAAGAGCGCGTTGCTGCTTTCAAGGAATCAGGTGTCACTGTGTTGTCAGTGAACCCAATTGGCCCAGACCCCGTTGGCCAAATCGAAAAACTTCGCTCGATTATCGACGCCTGATCATGTCAATACTGACAGTTGATGTGGTGGCTCCCGGTTGGGAGCCTGTTCGTGATGCCTTCATTCATAGTTTTGACATCAAGGAAGACAGAGGCGCAGGTGTTGCGGTGTATCACCGCGGCAAATGTGTTGTTGACCTCATGGGTGGTTGGCGTGACAAGGACCAAACGGTTCCGTATGACAACGATTCACTTCAGGTCGTGTTCTCAACCACAAAAGGCATTACATCTATTGCGGTAGCGATGTGCGTCGAGCGCGGTTTGTTGAGTTATGAAGAAAAGGTTTCTACCTATTGGCCTGAATTTGCCGCACGTGGCAAAGCAGATATCACTGTTGCGCAATTGTTGTCGCACCGCGCAGGTTTGTACACAGTTGATGGTGATATTTCGTTGGAAGATGCACTTGATTGGAGCACAATCACGGCGCGACTCGCCGATACTGCACCGTTGTTTCCCGTTGACTCGACCCACGGCTATCACGCATTGACATTTGGTTGGCTTGCTGGCGAATTGGTTCGTCGCGTTACGGGTAAAAGTCTCGGTGATTTCGTACGTGAAGAAATTGCTGGGCCGTTGGGCGTAGAAATGCACGTTGGGTTGCCCTCGGAACTCGAACCCCGCGTTGCGCGTCTAATGGCTCATCCCATTCCTAAGTTTTCACCTGAAGAAGTAAAAACACTGATGGAAACAAGTGGACCAGGAACAAAAGGAGCCGCAGCGTTGTCGTTGAACGGCGCATTTGGTCAGGGAGCCTTCAACAGAGAAGATGTACATCAATCGCAGCTTCCAGGGGCTAACGGAATCTCCAACGCTCGATCATTGGCGCGTATTTACGCTGCACTCGTATCAGATATTGATGGAGTCCATTTGCTTAATGAATCGACTCGTAATAGAGCAACTACGAGCAATACGCCGCATGGAGAAATGGACGAGATTCTTGCGTCTGCTACTAATTTCGCAATGGGCTTCATGTTGCATTCGGAACGTACTGCGTTTGCTGGTCCGACAAGTTTCGGCCACAACGGCGCTGGCGGTTCATGTGCATTCGCTCAGCCTTCACGTGAACTTGGTTTTGCCTATGTGATGAACA
>JBBANJ010000006.1:57149-78557 GCA_040402055.1 Ilumatobacteraceae bacterium | reverse complement strand
TTGCTCGGTACACCAACTGACGCGACAAAGTCCATGCATGGCCAATGTCTCCAGTAGGGGAAAGTTGTTCATGAATCGCCCAACCATGACGAGGAGTGTGGACAACCAATGCCAGAACAACATTGCGAGCTAACTGTGCATCCTGGCGGGCCATACGGAAACCTTACCGCCGTTGTTGAAGTAGTCAAATATTGACTACTATTACAGGGTGCGTTCACGTCTGCTGCTGCCCTTCTTGCTGCTCGGCATATCGGCATGTGGTTCTTCCTCGGCCGACAACGCATCCCCGAAAGCTTCACAGTGTCCTGATGAGTCCATGAAGGGTTCACTTGTGGTGCTTGCTGCGAGTTCTATGGCTCCTGTATTTGCTAATGCTGAAGAGCAATTGCTTGCAGAGAATCCGTGCATCACCGACGTGGCGTTTAGTTACGGTTCGTCTGCCACTCTTGCTGCACAAATTGTGAACGGATCACCTGCAGACGTATTCATCTCTGCAAGCGAGAAAACAATGAAAACAGTTTCAAATTCTGGTCGCACTGTAAACACAACACTGTTCGCAAGGAACAGTGGCGAGATCATGGTGAACAATTCATCGCGATTCGCCGACAATGTAACGAGCCTTGCAAACCTGTCAAAGTCTTCCAACCCAGGAATCAAAGCTGGGTTGTGCGTAGCTACTGCACCTTGTGGTGCCCTCGCTGACTCCATTCTTGAGAAAGCAGGAATATCCCGTACAGCGATAGCAGAAACGGAGTCACCATCTGTTGAAGATCTAGTCAGCAAGATTGAAATGGGCGAACTTGACGCTGGCATTGTGTACCACAGTGATTGCGTGCACGCGCAAAAAAATAAGCGCGCGATGTGCGTCTCAATTCCAGCAGATGCGAATGCCACTAACAGTTACTACGTTGCTGCACTCAACACACGAAAAGTTACTCAGCAGTTTGTTGACTTTGTTAGCAGTCCTGGTTTCACAGGAACTCTGCAATCAAAGTTTGGTTTTCTAGCGCCGTGATGAAACCGAGAGTCTCGCCTTCGCTAAAAATTGTCGCAGCAGTTGCAGCTCTTTTTGTTGCGCTTCCGTTGGTGTCCATCTTTGTGCGGGTGCCATGGTCTGACCTTGGGGACATGTTGTCCCAGAAGTCGACAAGGGATGCCTTATTGATCTCATTACAGACATCAATCATTGCTGCCCTTTTGTCATGTCTTTTTGGTGTGCCCCTTGCGTGGTTCCTAGCTAGGTCCGCCACCAGAGGGTTATCAGTTCTCCGGGTTATCTGCATAACCCCAATGGTTTTGCCACCGGTAGTTGGCGGTATTGCCTTGCTTACAGCCTTTGGACGTCAAGGAATTCTTGGGCAATATCTTTATGACTGGTTCAATGTCTCTTTGCCATTCACTCGAACTGCAGTTGTGATGGCACAAGTGTTTGTGGCAATGCCTTTTCTGGTTCTCGCAGTTGAAGCTGCATTTCGTCAAAGCGACCAAGGGTTAGAAGATGCAGCGCGCACGATGGGTGCATCTCCAAGTCGAGTGTTCTTTACCATTGCGCTACCAGCAGCACGTCCCGCCATCATTGCAGGCATCGCGCTTGCATGGGCTAGGTCATTGGGTGAGTTCGGCGCATCAATTACTTTCGCTGGCAGTTTCCCTGGTCGTACTCAGACGCTTCCAATGGCTGTTTATGAATTGGTCTCTATTGACTATCGCTTGTCGTTGGTGTTGTCGTTAGTTCTAATTTTCATTTCAGTAGGTGTGCTAGCCGCGATGCGTGATCGATGGATGACAGGCCAATGAGTATTTCTCTTCAAGGAACAATCGGCAGAGGAGAGTTTGAGCGGTCTCTCAATCTCTCTGTTGCCGACGGCGAAGTGCTGGCCATCACCGGACCAAACGGCTCCGGGAAATCAACAATCATTCACACAATTGCTGCTCTTGTTCCACTTCGTAGCGGACACTTGGAATCAGACGGAGCAATGTGGGATGCGCCGGATTCAAAACAATGGGTTGCACCAGAAAACAGAACGTGTGCAGTTGTGTTTCAAGATCTTCGACTTTTTCCGCATATGAATGTGATTGCAAATGTGTCATACGGACTTCGAGCGCAAGGTGTCTCTAAGGATGAAGCGCACAGTCGATCTACTGCGGTACTTGCGCGTGTTGGCTTATCATTATTTGCAACGCGACGACCAAGTGAACTCAGTGGGGGAGAACGTCAACGCGTTGCACTAGCCCGTGCGCTTGTCGTAGAACCGCGCGTACTGCTCCTTGATGAACCATTGTCTGCAGTCGACGTTGTCTCTCGTGCTGCCCTACGGGAACTGTTGCCAGAAGTCCTTGGTGGCTTTGCCGGAGCCACGATTCTGGTCACCCACGACCTGAGCGATGTCGAGGCCATGGCAACCCGTTCCCTTGGGCTGTTCTAGCCCATAAATCACCAAAATCTGACCCCTCGTTCACCTTCTGTTCACGAACCGTGGGTCTGGCGTTCATTGCGCCCTGACACCATTACAGGGTGCAAACGACAGCCCCCGAACGCAGACAGATAACGGCGGTTTCTCGACCATCGGATAAGGCATTTCAGGGCGTTGTAACAGCCGGCGCATTGTCCGCTTTTGTGGTTCTTGCGCTGATTGCCGGATTCCTGTTTCTTCGAAGCACCGAGGTATTCCGAACATTCGGTTTTGACTTCATCACGCGATCAAAATGGGATGCTGGTTCTGTAGAAGATGCGCGTGCTCCGCAATTCGGTGTTGCAGCAATGTTGTTGGGGTCAATAATCGTGTCAACCATGGCAATGATTTTCGCGCTTCCCTTTGTGATGGGAACATCACTCTTTCTTGAGTACTACATTTCCCGCCGGATTCGATTTGTACTCGTTTCAATTCTCGACCTTATGGCCGCAATTCCATCAATCATTTATGGTTTGTGGGGATATCTGGTCCTCATGCCGTACGCATCTCATTGGGCTGCGAGCATCAACAAATATCTCGGATGGATACCCATCTTCGCCGTTGATCGCGAGAACTTCGATGCATCACCTTTTGTTGCTTCGTTGGTGTTGTGTCTCATGATTCTGCCTATCGCAAGTTCTGTTACTCGTGAGGTGTATTCACGTGCACCGCAAGACCAAATCACAGCAGCGTACGCATTAGGCGCTTCACGATGGGGAGCCATTCGCGCTGTCGTTTTACCGTTTGGGCTCAGTGGTCTTGTCGGTGGAATGTTGCTCGGTCTCGGTAGGGCATTAGGCGAAACAATCGCTGTATTGCTCACGCTTAACTTGGTATTCGCAGTCAAGTTCCAAGTTCTTGCAAGTGCCGGCGGAAACGTGGCGTCGCTCATCGCCAGCCGATTCGGTGAAGCTGGTCCTCTCGAACTGAAAGCCCTTATGGCGGCTGGCTTGGTGTTGTTCGTATTGACGCTGCTCGTTAACTTCGGGGCATCAATCATCGTTGGCCGTGCGTCTAGGAGCACAAAATAATGACAAGCACTACATCACTCGTCACTCCTCGTCGCCCGTGGGTTAATCGTCGGAATGTCTATAAGGAGTTGATTCCAACTTTCGGTATTGCCGGTGCACTAGCAGTGTTGATCGTGAACTTCACCGGACTCGCAGGTCCACTCGGCAGCTATGTGGCATTTGTGGCCGCGTATCTCACGGTGTCGTTTCTATTCGGAATGCGCCACGACAAAATCAAGGCATTTGACAAAGTGATGACCACATTGATTTGCGCCGGGTTCTTTACTGCGTTCATTCCGTGGGTTTCAATTCTTTTCACGGTGTTTAAGCGTGGTGCGTCAGCCATTTACTGGGGATACTTCACGTCAGACATGTCAGTCACATCTGGCGATGATGAACTGAACCTCGGTGGATTATCCCACGCAATCGTTGGTTCAGGAATCATTCTTCTGATCGCATCTCTGATCGCAATACCTTTTGGAATTATTACTGCTATCTACATCACAGAAATCAGAGGAAGATTTAGTGGTCTTGTTCGCATCATGATTCAGTCAATGAGCGGTGTGCCTTCAATCGTTGCAGGACTTTTCGTGTTTGCAATCTTGGTGTCAGGTAGGGGATTCAGTGCTATTTCTGGCGCTGTCGCTTTGTCAATTCTGATGCTTCCCACCGTTGCTAGAACTGCAGAGGAAGTTCTGAAGTTGGTGCCAGAAGATCTGCGCACATCTGCACTTGCACTTGGTGCAACACAAACTGCTACAACGTTTCGAATTGTTCTACCGGCAGCACGAGCTGGCCTTGTTACTGCGTCAATGCTCGGTATGGCCCGAGTTGCGGGCGAAACTGCTCCCCTTATTATGACTTCGTTTTATTCAGCCAACTTCTCAACTGATACGTCTGGCCATCCACTTGCATCGTTGCCGATGTACATCTATCAGAATTTCTCGAACGGAACTGACTTGGCCTTGTCTCGTGCATGGGGTGGCGCAGCAGTGCTCCTCACATTGATTTTTATAATTTTTACGATTGCCCGACTTGCGAGTGGGCGAGCAAAGGGGTAACAAAATGGACGATGCAACAATTCAAACAGGGAGCAACATGAATACCGACGCAAACACAGCACCACAAGGCGGAAACCCGTTAGACGAAGGTCGCGTCGGCATCAATGGTCTGCAAACCAAGGGTGTACACGTATGGTTCAACAAGCACCATGTTCTCGAAGACATCTCGCTTGATTTTCCAGCAAATAGTGTGACTGGTCTTATTGGGCCTTCAGGGTGTGGCAAGTCAACATTCCTTCGATTACTCAACCGCATGCATGAGTTCATTCCTGGTGCTGCCATGGCTGGCGAAGTGTTTCTTGATGGCAAAGAGATCTATGCACCAGACGTCGATGTCACCGCAATGCGACTAAAAGTGGGAATGGTTTTCCAGAAGCCAAACCCATTTCCATCAATGACTATTGGTCAAAACGTGCTTGCCGGGCTCAAGTTGGCCAACATTAAGGTGCAAGACAAAGATTCGCTGCTTGAAGAATGCCTTACTCGTGCCGGACTGTGGAAAGAAGTGAAGGATCGCCTGAAGACTTCTGGCGGTTCGCTATCAGGTGGTCAGCAGCAGCGTCTGTGCATCGCCCGAGCCTTGGCTGTGAAGCCTGACGTGTTGCTAATGGATGAGCCCTGTTCAGCTCTTGACCCAGCGTCAACATTGAAGGTGGAAGAGACCGTTGTGCAGTTGTCGTCAGACATGACCATTGTCATTGTTACGCACAACATGCAACAAGCAGCTCGAGTTTCTGATCACTGTGCCTTTTTCCTTAGTGATGGTGGCCCAGGAGTGATCGTGGAAGCCGATCGCACATCTGTCATCTTTAGTACACCTTCGGATCCCCGTACAGCTGACTATGTACAAGGCCGCTTCGGCTGAGTTTGCCTACCGTTAACCTTTAGTTTTTCCAAAGGCCATTCATTCCTCACTTTGGCGTTGCCTCATGTCTTTACAGTTATCTGCAGTTAATCCCTACCAGGAGGAAATATCCAAATGAAACTATCCAAGAAATTCGCAGTAGCTGTTGCAGCATCTGCATTGATCGGATCTGCAGGACTGGTCAATCCAGTACAAGCAGCTTCAACTGACAACATCGTTGCCGGTGGAGCCACATTCCCGCAGAACCTCATCGAATCATGCCGTGCAACTTTCCCCGGTGATTCAACCGCAAACCCAGCCGCAGCAACTGTGAACTACACAGGTGTAGGTTCAGGTACAGGTCGCTCAAGCTTCTTCGGAAACACATACGATTTCGCAATGTCTGACTCACAGTTCAAGACATCCGACACTAACTACCGCACATCTTTCGTGTGGTTGCCACTTATCTCTGGTGCAATCAACGTGGCTTACCGCCTCGATGGTGTGAAGCCAGCCGGAACAGTGTTGCAATTGACTCCAACAACTGTCGCGAAGATTTTTGCAGGAACCATCAAGACATGGGATGACGCATCAATCAAGCTTGATAACCCGATTGTCGCAAAGCCAAAGTTGAGCGGCCTTAATGGTGCAGCAAACTTCGCTCTTGCAAAAAAGGGAACAAAGGCTGCACTTACAGTGAGCCTGAAGCCAAGCATCGTTAACGGCAAGACCACGAACATGGTTGTCACTTCGTCAATTGACGGTGGTGTAACAAGTAAAAGGGTTTACAACGCAAAGCCAAAAGCCGGAAAAGTTGTTCTTTCACTCCCATACGCAGTAGGTACTGAGTACTCGATCAGCTACAACAAAGTTATTTTGGGAACTGTGTCAATCGACGCAACTTCAGTAGTTCTTCCTGCTACACCAATCACCGTGTACCACCGTAAGGAAACTTCAGGAACCACAAACAACTTCCTCAACTTCTTGAACAAGACCGTTCCTGCAGTATGGACAACAGCCGCAGCAGATGCTTTCGTGGTTCCTACCGGAACAAACCCAACTGACGGTTCATTCGTCGGTGCACAGGGTAACGATGGTGTTGCAAACGGCGTCATGAACAAAGATGGCGGAATCGGCTACGCCGAAGTTTCATTTGTGAATGAGCGTCAGGTAGCTGGTAAGTCAATTGCATCAGCGAAAGTTATGAACGGAGCAGGCGAATTCCTTGCAGGAACATCTGCCGGTGCAGCGAAGTTCGTTGAAGCAGCAGCAACTAACAGCACCACTGGTGTAGTTACTTTCGACTACGCATCAAAGGCTGTAGGGGCATACCCAATCACAGCAGTTTCGTACGCAATGGCTAACACCTCAGCTAACACCAACTCTGCAAACACTGCAGCAAAAATGTTGACAGCTCAGCGATTCGTTAACTACGTACTTGACACATGTGCTCCAGCAGTTGGAGAACTCAAGGGTTATGCAGCATTGCCAGCGAACATCGTGGCAATCTCAAAGACACTTGCCGCAAACATCAAGTAGTTCAACCCCGAACAACCATTAAGGGCCCGGTGCGAAAGCACCGGGCCCTTTTGGCATTCTGAGGCAGAATAGGGGCATGGCAACTATTCGCATCGTGAACCCAGCAACCGGCAATCTCGAAGGGGAAGTACCGAACCACACAGTGGCTCAGTGTCTAGAGGCCGCTCAGAAGGCCAGTGACACCTTCATTACGTGGCGCACCACATTGCCTCGTCAACGCGCTGAGATTCTGCGTCGCGCGTTTGAGATCATGATTGCCGAACAAGAGCAGCTGGCCACACTTATCGTTCGTGAGAACGGCAAGGTGCTGTCTGATGCCCGTGCCGAAGTGACGTACGCAGCTGAGTTCTTTCGCTGGTTCAGCGAAGAGGCTGTGCGCATTGATGGTGACCTTCGCCAGGCACCAAACGGCACTAACTGGCTAGCGGTTACCCGTGAACCTGTAGGGGTCGCCCTGTGCATCACGCCATGGAATTTCCCCGCTGCTATGGCGACGCGAAAGATTGGGCCAGCGTTAGCGGCTGGCTGCACTGTGCTGTTGAAAGCGGCCCATGAAACGCCAATGACGGCTTTTGCAATTGCTGACATTTTGCAGCGCGCAGGTTTGCCTGAAGGTGTTGTGCAAGTCATCACCCCAGACCCACCTGGTGAAGCAGTGCAGGCGTTGTTGTCGTCTGGTCTTGTGCGCAAGTTGTCATTCACAGGTAGCACGCGAGTGGGTTCTGTGTTGCTTGCACAAGCGGCAGAGAAGATTGTGAACTGCTCGATGGAACTAGGCGGCAATGCGCCGTTCATTGTGTGTGACGATGCTGATATTGATACGGCTGTTGACGGCGCGATGATTGCAAAAATGCGCAATGGGGGAGCAGCGTGTACTGCGGCAAATCGTTTTTATGTGCAGTCGTCAGTTCTTGATGAGTTCACTTCGAAATTCACAGCACGCATGTCAGCGTTAGTGCTTGGTAACGGACTTGATGCTTCAACAACACTCGGTCCGCTTGTTAGTTCGGCCCAACAAAAGCGAGTTGCTGAGTTGGTTGAGCGGGCAATCGCAGACGGTGCAACGGTGCTCTGTGGTGGAACAGCAACAGCAGCGCCAATGCACGGGTATGTCGCAACGGTTTTGACCGGCGTGAAGCAAGACCATTACGTCGTGCAGCAAGAAGTATTTGGCCCTGTTGCGCCAATCATCGAAGTGTCAAATATCGAAGATGCAATTCCTTTGTACAACGCCGTAGATCACGGTTTGGTCTCATATATCTACACACGTAATCATGGTCGCGGTATGCGACTTGCAAACGCGTTGGAAACCGGAATGGTCGGGCTCAATCGAGGCTTGGTGTCAGACCCTGCAGCGCCGTTTGGCGGAGTGAAGCAGTCTGGTCTTGGACGCGAAGGTGGCCATGATGGTCTTCTTGCGTTTATGGAAACAAAATACGTCTCCACCGAATGGTGAAAGTTGCCTGAGTCTCTAGCCACAGTGCAGTCGGCATAGTAATGTCGCATAGGTGAGCGACCAGAAAACAGATACTCAGAACGCGTGGCTGTCGCCTGAGGACATCGCACAGGTTCGTAACCAGGTTCCCATCATCTATGTCGATGCGGTACCAGTACGGGTGAATCCAGACGGTGAAGTCACCCATATCGGGATGCTTTTGCGCCAGGCTGCAGACGGCAGTATCAGCCGTATGGTCGTGTCAGGCCGCGTCATGCTGAACGAGCGCATCCGAGATGCCTTAATGCGCCACCTCGAAAAAGACCTTGGTTCTCTTGCACTGCCTCGCATTCCGCCAGAGCCAGCACCATTCACAGTGATTGAGTACTTCCAGGACCCTTCCGTTTCTGGGTTTTATGACCCTCGCCACCACGCAGTTAGTTTGGCCTACGTTGTTCCCGTTACAGGTGAGTGCCAGCCGAGCCAGCAAGCTCTCGATCTCGCGTGGTTCACTCCGAAAGAAGCAGTGAGCGACAAAGTCATTCGCGAAATGACAAGTGGTCACGACCGACTTATTCGTTTAGCGCTTGCCTCAGTGGGTCAACTTCCCTGAACTAGATTTGGTGTGTGCCAGAGGGCGACACCAACTATCGAGCAGCCGCAGCGCTGCGTACGGCATTAGTGGGGAAAACTATCTCTCGATTTGAGGCGCCAGATCTTGATGGCCCAGTTCCGCAATTAGGTTCAGCTGTCGAAAGTGTTGTCAGTCACGGCAAATATCTTGAGCTTGTTTTTGATGACGGCATTGTTCTACATACAAAGATGGGTTTCCGTGGCAAGTGGGAGCTATACCATCGTGGCCAAAAGTGGCGTACACGTCGACATTTAGCACGCGTCATAATTGAAACAGAAGAATGGATTGCAGTTGCATTCAGAGTTCCTTCTATTGAGACATATCGTGAATTTGATCAGACACGTCATCCTCGTGCCGGTCGACGTGGCCCTGACTTAACAAATCTTGAAGCAGATCTGCACGAATGTGCTGCACGTCTTTTTCACTATGACAAACCCAACACAACTATTGCCGATGCAATGCTTGACACGCGCGTGATGGGTGGAGTTGGCAACGTGTACCGGTGCGAAGTGTTGTGGGCGTGTGCAGTGCATCCGTGGGCGAAAGTTTCTGATGTACCACAATCAACGTGTCTTGATCTTGTGTTGACATCTGCTGCGCAATTGCGCGCGAACCAATATTCACCAGTGCGTATTACTGCTCCGGATGTGCCGGGGGGCTTAGCCGTCTATGGTCGCAATGGTCAGAAGTGTGTGCGTTGTGGAGACGTCATTCGCCTAACAAAAATGGGCGAAATGGCCCGATTGTTGTACTGGTGCCCAGGGTGCCAGGTGGGTTGCGAGCCGTACCCCGTGCGTGATGATTCAGACCCGATTGCACGGACAATGGACCCACACCCAGCCGGCTCACAGTTCATTAGCGATATTCTCCGCGGTCGTCCCGCTTCGTAGTTTTAGGCGCGACCTAAAACTCGATCAACAGCAATTTCAATTGCTACTCGGTCTTCGCGATCTTTCGGATCTCGGTAACGAGCCGCATAACCAGCGACGGCAGCTGCAACACGTGTTGGGTCGCTAACGCCCGTAACTGTGCCTTCGAGGCTGAGCCACCTGCCACCGTCAACTTGTGAAACGACTGCTCGTCCGCCACGTAGTGCATTTTTGTATTTCACTGATGATGGAAATGTAATCACGCGCACGACATTAATTTCAGGATCGTATGAAAAACCAACAGGAACAACATGTGGTGAACCGTCAGAGCGCAAGGTAGTCAGCGATGCCAAGTGATACTCGCTGAGAAATGTCAGCATCTCTGACGTGATTATTGGTTGCGAGCTCATGATCAGTTCGTGTTGAGTGCGTCAAGAATATTCACTCGTGTTGCACGCCATGCTGGGTAAATAGCGGCGAATAGTCCTACGATGAACGACATAATCATGATCACGATTGTAGGAACAACCGGCAATTTGAAAGATGTAAGGCCTTGATCTTTCAGCACGAGAACAATCACCCATCCGAGGCCAATTCCCAGAATGATTCCGAGCACGGCTCCAAGTAGCGACGTAATGACGCTCTCCCAACGCACGGTTGTACGCACTTGAGATCGAGTCATTCCCACTGCACGCAGTAGCCCCAATTCTCGCTGTCGCTCGAACACGCTTAGCAGCAAGGTGATGATGATGCCCACAATTGAGATGATGACAGACAGCATCAACAACCCATAGATGAGTCCAAGTAACTGGTTCACTTGCCCCGATTGCTTATTGATGTATTCCTGCTTAGTTAACAGTTCGCCTTGTCCGTATTTCTTTACGGCCGTATCGAGCGCTGCAAAAGCTTCAGCTTTATTTACGTTGTCCTTCGTTTGAATGTAAACACCAATATCAAACATGATGATTGCTGATCCATCAACAAGTTTGCTGTTGGCGATGTAGTCGCCTATTTCATTGTTTACATAGATGCCAGCCACTGTGAGGGGGCGCGTCGAGCCATCGCCAAAAGACGTTTGAAGAACTGACCCAATTGCAAGGTTCTTCTTCTTTGCCACTTTCTCTGAAACAAACATGTCTGAAGTTTTGAGATCGGCGTATGTTGCATTGACGAGGCCGATATTCCAAAGCCCCTCGATAGTTTCAGGGTTAATCGTGGTGACGTACTGGCCCTTGCCATCAATCTTGACAGTGAGGAATCCAAAGCCAGTTGCTTTTTCTACTTGTGGCAATTTATTCAGGTCAACTGCCAAAGATGGACTCAGGCCGCCGAATCCTCTGGCATCAGTACTGATGGCGTAGTCACCTTTGAACTGGGCAGTAAAGACATCGTCAATCTGACCCTTAATAGACGCTGCTAGTGCAGTGACTGCGGTAACTAGTGCAACACCGATAAGTACTGGGGACGCAGTACGTGATGTGCGCTTTGGGTTACGTGCAGAGTTCTGACGGGCCATAGTTCCAGTGACGCCACGAAAACGTGCAGCAGGTCTTCCTAAGAACAATGCAACGGGTCGAGCAATGATTGGTCCCAAAACTATTGTTCCGATGAATACAAACAAGATGCCGATTCCCAGGTAGTTGTTGCTGGCACCCGTGACTACGGCGACGATTATTGCAAGACCAAGAGCAATAGATAGGAGCCCTGTGTACAGACGCTTGCGGCCTGGTTCAGCTATCTCTAGCGCTGTTGCACGCATTGCAGCAAGTGGCGGAACCTTGCCGGCTCGTCGTGCAGGCAGGATGGCTGAGAGCACCGTGACGATGAGGCCAATAATGATGGTCGATGTCACTGTGTTTTGTGACAAGACAAGTCCACCACTTGGGATATCAATATTCACAGCACGCAAGAGTGCGCTGAGTCCAGCAGACAAGCCAATACCGGCAAACAATCCGACAACGGAACCGATTAGGCCAACCACAATTGACTCAATCAACATGGCACGAGTGATCTGTTTACGACTGGCACCGATTGCTCGTAGCAATGCATTCTCACGTTGACGTTGTGCTGCACTGATGGAAAAGACGTTGTAGATAACGAAGCACCCAACGCCGAGTGCAATAAAGCTAAACGTCTTTAGCAAAATGCCAAAGAAATCAAGTGCTGAGCCAATTTGATCTTGCGTTTCTAAAGTTATTTCGGCACCAGTGAGAGTTTCTGTTTTGCCGGTTGTTGGCAACGCGTCTTGAATTGCCTGAGATAATTTTGCATCTGAGACTGATCCGTCTCCGCTGACAAGGACTGCATCAATAAAGCCAGGCTGTGTAAGAAACTCAGCTGCTGTGACTGAATCAAACAGTGCAAAGGTGGCTCCACCTGGCGAGCGAACATCTCCGTACGAGGCAATACCAACAAGGGTGAACTCACGACTTCCCGATTGGGCAACTACCTTTACGGTGTCTCCAAGGACGTACTTTCCTGCTTTCGCTGATGCTTCGTCAATGACTACTTCGTTAGAGCCATTTGCCCATTCACCTTCGGCGGTGCTCCACAGCGCACCAGCAAACTCTTCACCGATGCTGCCAAAGGTTGGCGGCCCCTGGCCATCAGAACCAAGTGGTTTTCCATCTTTTCCAATGATGCGGGCGAATGCCTGAATATCTGGTGAAGCATCTCGAACGCCCGGCACTTTTTCAACGATTGAAACAAGGTCAGCCGATATTCGCTGACGCTCTTCTTGGCCAAAGTTGCCGTCAATAACTTGTGTTGAACGAACATAAGCATCAACGTTCTTAAACACATCGGAAAACAAATTGTCGAACGTGCGGTTAAGG
Source organism: Ilumatobacteraceae bacterium (assembly GCA_040402055.1). Classification (GTDB taxonomy): domain Bacteria; phylum Actinomycetota; class Acidimicrobiia; order Acidimicrobiales; family Ilumatobacteraceae; genus UBA2093. The sequence continues at coordinate 65,878 of JBBANJ010000006.1, read as the reverse complement.
GTGTCAGAGAAAACCGAAGTACCAGCCAAGAATGAGGTGCCGAGAATGACGGCAAGTGATGTGAGAATCAGTCGGGCTTTTCTACCCAAGATGCCCTTGAGTGCAATGCGAAACACGGCTTAGTGTCCGATGCTCTTCATGAGGTCAAGAACACGATCAGCTGTGGGCTCTGTCATTTCGTTGACAATGTGGCCGTCGGCCAAAAAGATGATTCGGTCTGCATATGAAGCAGCAACAGGGTCATGGGTGACCATCACAATTGTCTGACCGAGATCATCAACTGCTTTGCGCATGAACGTAAGAATTTCTGCACCGGTGATGGAGTCAAGGTTTCCCGTTGGTTCGTCTGCAAAAATAATGCGCGGCTGTGATGCAAGTGCACGCGCAACGGCAACACGCTGCTGCTGGCCACCAGACAGTTCACTTGGACGATGAGACAAACGATCTTGCAAGTGAACTGTGTCAATTACTTTTTGAATCCATGCTTCGTCGCCTTTGTTGTTCCCCAACATCAGTGGCAGACGGATGTTTTCATTTGCAGTCAAGGTTGGAACAAGGTTGAACGATTGAAATACAAAGCCAATCTTTTCGCGACGAAGTTCAGTGAGGTTTTTGTCCTTCAATGTGGACAGGTCAGTTCCGTCAATGATTGCCGAGCCAGACGACAGTTCATCAAGGCCAGCAATGCAATGCATCAGAGTTGATTTGCCTGAACCGCTGGGCCCCATGATGGCAGTGAACTGTCCTTCGTAGAAGTCAACTGAAACATCGCGAAGTGCGTACACGGCGTCATCGCCGGAGCCGTACACCTTTGTTGCAGAGGTGGCAGAAGCAGCGATTGTTGTGGTCTGGGGGGTCATTTCCCCATTGTACTAAGCCAGTTTTACTTAGGTTGTGCAAGAACGCGAAGATATGGCTTCACGGTCTTCCAACCCTGTGGGAACAGAGTCTTTGCATCTTCGTCAGAAACTGCAGCACCAATAATGACGTCTCCGCCGTTTACCCAGTTAGCTGGGGTTGCCACTTTGAATTTGGCAGTCAATTGCAATGAGTCAATGACGCGAAGGATCTCGTCGAAGTTGCGGCCTGTTGATGCGGGGTAGGTGAGTGACAACTTAATTTTCTTGTCTGGCCCAATAATGAACACTGAACGAACGGTCATGGTGTCGCTTGCATTTGGGTGGATCATTTCGTACAGGTCAGAGACTTTCTTGTCTCCGTCACCGATCATTGGGAAGTTCACTGGTGTGCCCTGGGTCTCAGCAATGTCTGCTTCCCATTTCACGTGGCTATCAACAGGGTCAACAGAAAGTCCGATGACTTTTACATTGCGCTTGTCGAAATCTGGCTTGATGCGAGCGACGTATCCAAGCTCTGTTGTGCAGACCGGAGTGAAGTCCTTCGGGTGACTAAAGAGAACGCCCCATGATTCGCCCAACCACTCGTGGAAGTTGATTGTGCCTTGTGTGGTGTCTGCTGTGAAATCGGGTGCGATGTCGCCTAAACGTACAGTCATGATGTTCTCCTTGAAGTTGATGTCTACCCAAAGGATATGGGCGAATTCCTAAAACCCGACAACTTTGGTCGGGAATTACTATCGGCGAGGGAGAAGTCCCATTTCGGCTACCTCAAGGGCAACCATATTGGAGGAAAGGTTAATGACTGCCTGGATTTGGTCTTCGAGGTTTGTGCCCGGTGGAAGCTTGTTCGGAAGGGGTCCGTCAATGACCAAGGTGGCAAGGCCGTGGGAGAGTGACCACAGCATTGCGGCAAATGTGAATGCCTTATTCGGGTCGATTTCCGGGCCTGTTATGCGCGCAACCATCAGACGTAATTCATCGAATGCTGAATCCGCCGCAAGCTGTGTCAATTCATGCGTGACCACACCGCAAATATCATTACGAAACATCACACGAAAATGTCCGATGTGTTCACGCGCAAAGTTCAAATAGGCAATGAAACCTGCCTTTGCGGCAGGCATTTCAGTCTCGTGCACATCACGGAAAGCGTGCGCCAAACCGCTGAATCCTTCTTCAGAAATGGCAGCAAAAATTCCACTGCGATCCCCAAAATAGTGATACGGCGCCTGGTGACTCACACCAGCCCGACGTGCAACTTCGCGCATAGATAGGGATTCAGCACCGTTTGATTCAATGATGGCGATGGCTGCGTCGAGCACGAGGCGTCGGACATCGCCATGTTGCTCAGAAGGGGCAGAAACCATGGCCTCACCGTACAACTTGACAGTGTCAAGTACAACGACTAGACACTGTCAAGTGAATATTGATCAGAAAACGTATGACCGTCGCTGGTGGGTGCTCGGAGTACTTGCCATCAGCGTGTTCCTTGTGGTTGTCGACAACCTCATTGTGAACGTGGCACTGCCCACGTTGCAGAGCGAATTAAATGCAACGACTACTTCCTTGCAGTGGATTGTTGATTCGTATGCCTTGGTGTTTGCAGGATTGCTTCTTGCCGGTGGTGGACTCGGTGACCGCTTCGGTCGCAAAGGCGCATTGCAAATTGGTCTTGTTCTGTTTGTCGTGTGCAGCACTTTCGCAGCATTCGCTACTACAAGCAATCAACTGATCTTCTGGCGTGGTGCCATGGGTATTGGTGCAGCTCTTGTGTTCCCCGCAACTCTTGCCATCATCACTAATATTTTTCTTGACCCAATTGAGCGCGCAAAAGCAATTGGTTTGTGGTCTGCAGTGTCAGGTATGGCAGTTGCATTCGGCCCCATTGTTGGTGGCGCATTGTTGCAGCACTATTGGTGGGGTTCAGTATTTCTTGTCAATATCCCCATAGTTGTCATTGCACTAATCGCTGGAAAATTTCTCATTCCAAAATCACGTGATGAGAATCCACACCGCATCGATCTGCCCGGCTTCTTATTGTCGGTCATTGCTGTCGGTTCGCTTGTGTTCACCGTGATTGAATCACCCAACTGGGGCTGGGGATCACAAAATTCCAACGTTGGTTTTGTAATTGCTGTCATTGCGTTTGCGGCATTTATTGCAGTTGAAATGCGTAATAAAGAACCACTTCTCGACGTGCGCGTTTTTTCAAACCCTCGCCTTAGCGCAGCAGCAGGAAGCATTTTCGTTGCTTTCTTCTGCCTCTTCGGGTTCACATTCTTAGTCACTCAATACTTCCAGTTCGTATTGGGGTTTGACACTCTAAGTTCAGGTGTTCACACAATTCCATTCGCAGTGGGCGCTGGTGTTACTGCACCATTTGCCGCACGAGCTGCATTACGTTTCGGCACAAAGCGCGTTGTTGCAATGGGGCTACTAAATATGGCGATTGGTCTCGCAATCGCAAGCCGTATGGATCAGCACTCTTCATATTGGGGACATGTAATTATCGGAATGGTTTTCATGGCAAATGGCCTTTCGTTGGTCACATCACCGAGCACCGATGCAATCATGGGAACACTGAATCGTGACAAAGCTGGTGTTGGCTCAGCAATCAACGATGTTGGTCGTGAAGTCGGCGGAACTTTAGGTGTTGCAATTGTGGGTTCAGTATTCGTCAGCTTGTACACACCAAAACTCGCTAGCAGCTTTGCTGGTATTCCAAACTTCGTTCAGAATCTTCCAGCTGGTGTCTATGAAATCGCCCAAAAGTCTGTTGGGGCTGCGTATCAAGTGGCAGGCAAATCCCCAGCAGCCATTCAAGATCGTGTCCAAGAAGCAGTCAGTAACTCGTTTATCCACGGCTTTAGAACAGCATGTGTTGTCGCCTCGGCGGTCGCCCTTGTTGGGTCTGTAATCGCCCTTGTTCTGCTGCCGTCGTCACCAGGAACTGATAAGGATTAGCCAATTCTTAGATAACTCTGAACTCGCTCAGAGAAGTGCACAAGTACGATAAGAGTCATGTCAGGCGCCCCAATATCCACAATTGTTTTGGCTGGCGCCCCCGCTCGCGACGCCATTCTTGCCAGTCTTTTGCAGCGAATTCAGAAGGCCGGTTCGCCACACATCTCACTTGCAACAGTTTTGGTCGGAGACGACGCACCGAGCCGCAAATACGTGGCCAGTAAACACTCAACTGCGCAGTCAATCGGGATCGAATCGGTGCAAGTGGAACTGCCTGCAACTGCGACGCAAGTCGAACTTGAAGCCGAAGTGTCTCGTTTGGCAGCTGATCCGCGAGTCCATGGCATCTTGGTGCAGTTACCACTTCCTTCACATCTTGATACCGACGCCGTAATACGACTTATCCCTGCTGACAAAGATGTCGATGGTCTCACCGAACAATCACTTGGCCGCCTCGTGCGCGACGTACCGGGCCATATCAGTTGTACTCCTCTTGGTGTTTTACGCCTGTTGCAGCATTACGGAATTACAACTAGCGGCAAACACGCAGTTGTAATTGGTCGTTCCACACTTGTTGGTCTTCCTTTGTCTGTGCTGTTGGCACGCAAGGGAATTGATGCCACTGTGACGCTTGCGCATTCGCGTACCGAGAATCTTGCAGCAATTTGCCAAACAGCAGACATAGTTATTTCTGCAACAGGAGTTGCGCGCTCAGTTACCGCAGAGCATGTTGTACCAGGCGCAACGGTTATTGATGTTGGTATCTCACGAACCGAAGCAGGCATAGTCGGCGATGTTGATGCTGAATCGGTTACCGGAATCGCTGGTGCACTTACTCCCATGCCTGGTGGCACCGGCATTATGACCGTTGCTTGCCTTATGGAAAACACAGTGAATGCAGCCGCAATGCAAGGCGTTCGCGTCTAATGCGTCGTCTTGTTGCTGTATTTGCATTAGCGACTTCTTCACTCGTGGCATTGGCGATGCCCACAACAGTTCATGCCTCAAGCGCTACGCCTGAACCGGAAATGATTGCTCGTGCAATTGGCACACAAACGACAGGGCCTTTAGGTTTCTCAGCCCCAAATGATGTGATCCCGTGGGGGCTCGACCGTATTGATTCACGCACTGGTCGTGACAACACGTTTACCTACACAACAGACGGCACTGGCGTGAAGGCATACATTGTCGACTCAGGTGTAAATGCCTCGCATCCCGTTTTTTCAAGTCGCGTGTTGTCCGGCTGGAGTTACCGTGCCGATTCAACGGCTCTCAACAGTTACAACGCATCGATAAATTCAAATATCGCAAATCCTGCGAATGGCATTTCGTATTGTACTTTTGCAGATCGTGTGGGTAGTGGCAGTGATGTAGGAACAACTGACGGTGACGGCCATGGCACGCACGTTGCAGGAACCATTGGTGGCAGTAGTACGGGCATCGCCAAAGCGGTCTCTATCGTTCCGGTGCGTGTGCTTGATTCATGCGGTGCCGGCACCACCACCATGGTGTTGAACGGACTGAATTGGATATTGGATAATCACCAACTGGGTGAAAAAGCAGTGGTCAACATGAGCATTGGTTTTACTGGCGGCGTTCAGTCGATAGATGCTGCAATCAAGAGTCTCTTGGCTGAAGGAATAGTTATTGTTGCTGCGTCGGGCAATGACGGCGATTCTGCATGTGGAATTACACCCGCGGGAACGGACGGGACTATTTCAGTTGGTGCATCCATGTCGAACGACGGCGAGCCTTCTTTTACGAACTTCGGGTCTTGTGTAGATATTTTTGCACCTGGGCAAAATATTCTGTCTAGTTGGCTGACTAATACATATTTTATTGAAACTGGAACTTCAATGGCCGCGCCCCACGTTTCAGGTGCTGTTGCAAGGTATTTGCAATCGGCAACCGTGACTGCGGCCACGCCTACAGATGCATGGAATTGGCTGAAGACAAATGCAACATGTAACGCCATTACGTATTACAAATCTTCGGCAACGGATACTTCGCGTGCTGCACTTGCAAAGACTCCGAATCGTTTATTGGCAGTTGAGGCACCTGCAACGGTGCCATGTGCACCTAATGGCGTCACAGCCACAGTGGCTAACAAAAGTTCTGTTGTCACGTGGGAAGAAGTTGCTGCTGGAAATGGATCCGTGATAAGTGCATACACCGCAACTGCAACACCAGGTGGAAAGTCTTGTTCCGTTCCGTCTGGCACGACATGCACTATTTCGGGACTCGTGAACAACACTGCGTACTCTTTCTCTGTCGCTGCTACTAATGGCAGCGGGGTCGGCGCAGCCTCCACCGCGGTGTCTGGCACACCCACAGGCCCACCAAGCGCAGTCACAAGTCTTGTGGCCGCTACACAAAAGAACGCACTTGATGTGTCATGGGTGCAAGCGGATGGGGATGGTTCCGGAATCACGTATGCCGTAACTGCAACACCAGGTGGGGGAACGTGCACTTCAACCGAAATCGCAATGACATCATGCACAATCACTGGTCTTGTGAACGGTACTAATTACACAGTGTCAGTCGTTGGAACTAATACGTATGGCACGGGCACTGCAACCACAGCCACAGGTTTGGCTGACGGAGTACCAGACGTTCCTATGTCATCAATGTCGGTGACGGGAAGCAAATCAGTCACAGTTGCATGGCCTGCCGTTACTTCTTCAATCAACGTCACCTACGTCGTTACTTCTAACCCAGGTAATTTCACTTGCTCTACAACCGAAACATCATGTGTGGTTGCAGGTTTGAAAAATGGCGTGAATTACACATTTGCGATCACCACAAAAACAGCAACCGGGCAAGTTGCGGCATCCACACTTCAGCTCGCTGCACGCCCCGGCTTTACCGTCAAGAAATCGATCGTAAACAAGAACTCAAAGACACCGCTCACTTGGCTCGTTTCGTCGTTGTCAACAGGGAAGAAGACCTGGAGCGAGTCTGGTCCGTGTTCAATTGTTGGCACTAAACTGAAAGCTCCTAAGGCTGCCGCTTCATGCGTGGTCACACTAAAAGTGGCAAAAAAAGGAAAATTTCCTGCAATGTCGACCAAACTTCGCGTCTCGGTGGAATAGCTCGTCGCTACATTGTGTTGACATAAAGAAGCAAGAACGGAAACTCATCATGGCAACCATCACACTTACTGAAGAAACATTCGAATCCACTGTGCTTGGTGAAGGAATCACCATCATTGATTTCTGGGCTGAATGGTGTGGTCCATGCAAGATGTTTGGTCCGGTTTTCGAAAAGGCTTCGGAAGGTCACCCAAACATTAAATTTGCAAAAGTGGACACCGAAGCAGAACAAGGATTAGCAGCTGCATTGCACATTCAATCGATTCCGACACTCATGTTGTTTCGCGATGGAATCATGTTGTTCAATCAAGCAGGAGCACTACCTGCGCACTCTTTAGAACAAATACTCACTTCAGCAGAAGAACTAAACATGGACGAAGTTCGTGCTGAAATTGAGATGCTTGAAAAAGACAACCAAAAGTAATTAGGTTCCCCACATGGGGGCCTTCGATCATGCGCATGTGTCGCGCAAGCGACGCGCAGGTTCAATCGGTGCAGTTTTCATTACGGCTTGCATGTATCTAGCGGTGCCTTCTCCTGTGCGCGTTCGTGCAAATGTTTCCATTTCTGCAATAGACCCAACGGGACGTATTGCTGCAGGTGACAAACACACATGTGCAATTGCTGTCAACGACACCATCTGGTGTTGGGGCGACAACACATACAGTCAACTCGGGTCCTCTACTTTTTCAGATGATTTCTCGTCTGTTCCAGTTCAAACAACTGCACTGCCCGGATCGCGTATAGCAAAACGAATTGTGGCTGGCGCAAACCACACATGCGTATTAGCAACTGATGGCACCGTGTGGTGCTGGGGCGATAATGGTTGGGGTGCATTAGGGGTAACAGGTGGCACGCGGGCTGACCCCGTGCGTGTAATTGTGGGCGCAACCGCAACCATGATTGCTGCGGGCGGAGCGGAAACTTGTGCAGTGTTGTCTGACAACAGGGTGCAGTGTTGGGGTCGCAACAACAAAGGACAGTTGGGTAACGGCGCTTCGGGAACGGTCGCCGTTACATCACCTGTCGATACATCGTCCGTTCCAGCGTCATTTACAGTTGCTCATCTTGAAATCGGTGCAACGCATACGTGTGCAGTATCTGTATTCGGTGCTGTGTGGTGTTGGGGTGAATTCACGAGTGGCCGGCTTGGTACAACTGCATTGTCGAATGCAGTGACTCCCACTGCCACAGCGTCTTTAGGTAGCACCGCATCAGAAGTGGCTGCAGGGGGTGCGCACACGTGCGCTTTATTAACTACCGGTTCCGTTACATGCTTTGGTAACAACAACATGGGCCAGCTTGGTCAGGTTCTTGCTACAGCATCAAGTTCCTCACCAACACTTGTGGGTCTTGCGTCAACAGCAACTCACGTGGCTGCAGGTGGGCAATTCACATGTGCATTGTTGGCAACCGCCACAGTTCATTGCTTTGGAGATAACGCAAGTGGTCAGTTGGGTTCGGGTGTTGCAGGTTCAGTTCGTGAAACTGCTGCCGTTGTTACTGGCCTCACAGGCACAGTGGTTGATGTAACGACCGGCACTAGCCATGCATGCGCAGTGATGTCGACAGGGGAAGTGCGTTGTTGGGGACTTAATGATTTTGGACAATTGGGAATCGGCTCACAATCAAATGTTTCGTCAGCCACTGCAATAGCAACTCTGAATATCGTGCCAACGACAACAACTCCAGTAACGATTGCTCCCACAACTGTCGCACCAACAACCATTGCTCCCACAACTGTGGCACCAACAACCATTGCTCCCACGACAGTTGCACCGACAACGGCTGCACCGACGACTGTTGCACCGACAAC
>JBBANJ010000006.1:35435-57049 GCA_040402055.1 Ilumatobacteraceae bacterium | reverse complement strand
GCACCGACGACTGTTGCACCGACAACGGTTGCGCCGACAATTGAGACGAGTACGAAAACGACCACTACTTCGACAACATTGATCACTGTTTCGCCAACAACAATCGCCCCAACAACGACGGCACCAAAAATTACAACAACGTCGACTACGTCAAGTAGCACCACAACAGACGCGCCGGTAATGATGGCAGTAGTCAAGGCGGCACCGAAAGTTGTGTCTCTCATTCACCCGGTGGTTATGCGGAGGGGATCGATGGTGACTGCTACGAAACTGGCTGCATCAGTATCGATGACTGTCCCGAAGCGATCAGCGGGCACGATGCGAATCAGCGTTACCAAGGGCAAGCAGTACTGCGCATTCGTGGGTACGAGCCTGAAGGGGATTCGCGTGGGGAAGTGCACAATTGTGTTGATTTTGCTGCCGAAAAAGGGCAAGACGGTGATGCGCACAAATGTTCTGACCGTGAAGAAGTGAAGATATTTCAATAATGAAATAGGGAATGTACAATCGTCCGATGTATCCAGTGGGAAAACTCACGTCGCGCCAACGAATTCTGAGAGCAACCCAACAGGAATTGTTGGAGTCAGGCATTCTCGGATTGCGCATGGAAGTAGTGGCAGAAAAAGCCGAAGTGTCTGTACCGCTGATCTACAAGTACTACGGCAATCGAGATGGTTTGTTGACCGAAGTGCTGACTCGTTTGTATGACGGGGATAGCTACCAAAAACTTTCTGCATATGCAGACATCTTCGTTGAAATGCAGAATCCGTCACTTGATGACATCGCTATTTTGTTCGCAACTGTGCAGCAAGAATTTCGTATGCCCGGCCGCTGGCAAAGATTGCAGATTTTGGCGGCATCTGTTGAGCTTCCTGAACTGCAAAAGCGATTAGCGGCAATTCATCTTCAGCATCAAGCACAAGTGATCAGCTTTCTCAAAGTTGCGTTGACAAAGGTGGCTTCCCAACAGCCAGGTCATACCGAAGCATCAATTAGTGCTGCGGTTGCGCTTGCTGCGCCACTGGCCTCATTGATCATGACTCAATCATTCGGGTCGGTCCTAGATGACCTCGTTGGTATTGAAGACCGAGAAGCTGCTGCCGAAGAGATGAAAGTTCTTCTTCGTTTAATTATCAACTCTGTTATTACGGCAGGGGCACAAACGAACGTAGACTCTCCACATGGAAGTTGAAATGATTGTTGAGATTCCGCAAGGGTCTCGTAACAAATACGAAATGGATCACGAGACCGGAGAGATTTGGCTTGATCGCACGCTTTTTACAGCGACGCAGTATCCGCTTGATTATGGTTTCTTTCCTGGCACCCACGGTGAAGATGGTGACCCACTTGATGCCTTGGTATGGCTGAGCCAGCCAACATTTCCCGGCTGTCATGTGTGGGTGCGCCCAGTTGCAGTGTTCTGGATGACGGATGAAAAAGGACCTGACGCAAAAGTGTTGTGCGTGTCGTCGCATGACTCACGAATGAATCAATACGTTGACATTGGTGATTTGCCCGAGCACTTGCTCGACGAAGTTGGCAACTTTTTTGAGGTGTACAAGCTTCTTGAACCGAACAAAGACACCACCGTGAAGGGCTGGGAAGGCCGTCAGGCTGCCGAGACTGAGATACTTGCAGCTATTGAACGACTGGCTCATCTCAAGCATTAGCGGGCCGGTCGCTGTGGCAACTTTTTGTGACGACCGTCACGCCACTGTGTCTGCCTGTGGAAAAAAACCTCGGTAAACCCTTATGGGTCATGAAGCCTGTGGATATCCCCCAATTTTCACAAATGCACCTTTAGGGTTCGCAATGCGGACCAAGTGCCGCAGAATTGGGGAAACCTTATGTACACACTCGGAGCCTTGCTCCTATCCGCCCTCCTTCTTGGTGCCGTCGTTTCGGTCATTGAGTCGGTATTGCAAGTTGTCGGCGCTCATGGCGCTATCAGCAAGTTGCCAATTATCGGAGCGCATCTTTCACTCATCATTGCCATCGGCATGGTGTGGTTGTTGAAGATGAATCCGATCGCAGGTTGGGGAGTCTCATTCTCAGATGAATGGATGACCTACGTCGCCAATGGCGCCATAATTCTCGGAATGATTCCGTTGAAAGATGCAGTTATCAACATGGTGAACAAGGGCCTTCGCGCTTAATTTCTTTCCAAGTATTTCAGCTTCGGGCTGTCGGTTCTCTCGAACCGGCGGCCCGTTTGCATTTCTGGGTTTAGGACCGAGACGTGCCGCGGAAAATCCGCAGTAATCCGATGCAACCAACTGCACAGACTGCGAACCCAATGATGCGTGCACCGATTCCAATGTGAAGTGACATCAGCCAACCGCCGGCAAAAACTGAAGCGATGTGCAGCACAGTAAAAATGCCCCGAGAACCAGAAGTTTTTGGTTTGCGGAAAACTGCAAATAACGAAATGACACCTAACACGACAATCACTAGCACGATGACTGCTGCAAGAAGTGCAAGGCTTTCCATAGCCGAAGAGTAGACCAGAAATGAGTTACTGAGAAGCAGAGTTGTCGATCAGCCAAAAGCTGACGAGGCCTGCTGGCTGGTCATTCAAACTCACTGAGATGTCGACTTGCCCTGCATGAGGGAAACCGATGCCACGGAGCGGCAATGCAAATGGAAAGAACAAGCCTTCCCCGGGGTGACGTTCCGCATCCACATTGAATTCGAAATCGATCCGAGCGATCTCTTCAGCGGTGTCAGGAAAACGAATGATTACACGGCCGTGATGAGCAGTACCGACCCGGTGAGGTTGCACATAAACCGACATTGCGATGTATGAATCAACTTCTGATGGAAAACCAGAATGAAGAGCAATACGAGTCACGCCACTACTGACTATGTTCAGCATTCCTTCGCGAACATTGGCGTAGTCGCACAATGTCAATGTGGTGAGGTCAAGCCCTGAGTCTGCAAGTGGGTCGGGATTCATGCCCCGTACGGTACCGACTAGTTGGCAGGGACAATCACGACAGGCACTTTGGCGTGGCGTGAGACGTAATCAGCAACGGAACCAAGAAGAAGTCCCATGACTGCACCGTGGCCGCGAGCGCCCACAACAATGAGGTCAGACTTCAGACCAAGTAGCGCATTGCGTGGGTCATTATTTTCGAAATGTGTGTTGACAGTGATGTCACGGCCCTCTGCAGCTTTTGCGATGCGCTTGTTTTCGGAATCAAGAATTGTGCGAGCACCTGTGTCGTCGAATGTGTATGACATTGCCATTTCGACAGGAACAATGACTGGGCTCCATGCTGAGACAAGTGTGACTGTGTCGCCAGCGTGTGCGTATGCAACTGCCCAGTCGACTGCTTTTTCTGAGTTGGGCGAACCATCAACTCCGACAATGATCTGGCGTTTTTGCGGTGTGTGATTACTCATACATTCATGTTAGGACACACTCCATCAGAAAATTACCGTTGAAAAACTATGTTTTGTTAGGCAAAACTAATGTTAGGTAGAACTATTGAAAATTGTTTAGTGATGTTCATGTTCGTGCGTGTGATGAACATACGTGCGATCTGATGTTGCAAATCGAGTGACATACACAATGATGAACACAACTGTGGTGATGAGGGTGATGGTTGGTCCTGGTGCAAGGTTTGCGTGATACGACACAATGAAACCGGCAAGAACTTCCGTTAACCCAATAGCAACCGCTGCCCGCGTGATGGAACTGACTCGATTGAAGAACAATCGGGCTGTAGATGTTGGGGTAATCAACAAAGACACTGTGAGTACGGTGCCGACAGTGGATAAGCACACCACGACACAAATAGCTAACAAAACCAGCATTGCTGCATCAAGGCGTTGGGCACGAACCCCGACTTGAGTGGCGTGGTCGCGATCAAACGTTGCAATCTTCAAGTCTTCAAAACGGAACCACACAAAGAACAAACTGCCGATGGTGAGTGCAAAGGTGATCCACATGTCGAGAGTGTTCACCGTAAGTAATTGTCCGAACAAGAAATGTGTGAGAGAGACCGAAGTGTCAACTTTGCCGAGCGCAAGAACACCGAAGGCAAACATGCCACTGCCAACAACAGCAATGATTGAGTCGTGAGCAATGCGTCGGTTCTGTGAGAGCAAATGAATGACAACAGCCATAAAAATTCCGGCAACGAGAGCCCCCGGAAGTACTGCTGCTGTGCCGAACCATGCAAAGGCCAACGCGACACCACCGAGAAGCGAATGAGACATGGCATCACCCATGTAGGCAAGACGCCGCAAGGAGATCCATGTGCCAACGACGGGAGCGAGGACGCCCACCAATAGGCACACGATGCCAGCGCGTTGTGAGAAATCAGATTGGAAAGGGTCAAGTAGCCAATGCATTATGAACGCCCCTGTGATGACGTGCGACTGAAGACTGCTTCCAGTTTGTCGCCAGCCAATTCAGTAGCCGGAGTGCCATCACCAATGATGCGGCCGTTCAATGTGAGACAGCGAGAGAAATGAGTGCGTACAAGACCAAGATCATGGGTGGACACAAGGACTGATGTTCCGCGTGCACACAGCTGAGTGAATAAGCCAATGAGGTCTGCCGTGTGGCGCACATCAACGCCAGAGAGCGCTTCGTCTAGTAACAACACGTCTGCTTCCTGAGCTAACGCACGTGCCAGCAATACACGTTGCACTTGACCACCAGACAATGTTGCCAATGAACGCGAACCCATATCGGCCAGGTCTACTTGCTTCAAACAATCTGCAACGTTGTCGTGGTCACTATGCGATGGCCGCATGCGCGCTCCGTGAAAACGGCGGCGACCTGCCATCACGACTTCGGCAACGGAGATGGGGAACCGCAGGTCAACATCTGATTGCTGCGGAATATATGCAATTGCTTGACGCTCGAGGTGGTGGCATTGTTCGCCGTGCACCACAACATCGCCATCGTGGTCAATGAACCCGGCAAGTGCCTTAAACAGGGTTGATTTCCCGGCTCCGTTTGGGCCTACCACTGCAATAAGTTCACCCGCGTCAACTGAGAAACTGCTTGCGGTAAGTGCTTCGTAATCATCGTATGAAACGGCGACATCGACAGCTGCAAGAACAGTGGAATCGGGGTGAGTGGTCATGAGCAGCGAAGCCCTTTCGTGATTCGTGCCAAGTTGTCGCGTTGAACTGTGAGATACGAAGCACCCGATGCAAGGTCATTGCTACTGATTCCCTCTATTGGGTCAAGCAGGTCTGCAGTTGCGCCAACTTTGTCGGCCAGTGTCTTTGCAAGATCAGCAGGGAGAAGAGTCTCAAAGAAGATGGTGCTGACTTTATTGGCTCGAGCAAAAGCGGCAATCGCTTCCAAGCTTTTTGCTGAAGGTTCCTCTTCTGGGTTAACACCAGCAATTGCTACTTGTCGAATGTCGGCACGTTTCGTCAAGTAGGCGAAGGCCCGATGAGAAGTAACAAGGGCGCGTGATTCGCAGGTAGCAAGCTTTGTATCAATTTCACTGCCTAAAGCTTGAAGTTCGGCAATGTATGACTTTGCCGCTGTACTAAATTCTGTTGCAAATTCTGGCTTCAACTGTGAAAGTGAATCTGTCACTGCAGTAGTCATTGCAATCATGTTTGCTGGGTCAAGCCACACGTGTGGGTCTTTGCCAGAAGCCAGTACTTCACCGTCGGTTTCACCTTCAGTGCCATCAAGTTGTGCGACTACATCCAAAAGAGTCACTGTTTGTAATAGGTCTACAGGGATTACGGACTTCGGTAACGATGCAACTGCTTTTTCAACATCTGGTTGAAACCCATCACTGATGTAGAACACTGCCGATGCGTTAACTAGTTCATCAAGATTCTTTGCAGTGAGTTGCACATCGTGGGCACCTTCGCCGGCCGGAGTGAGACCAACGACTGAGACATGCGTGCCACCAACGCGACGAACGATTTCTTCGATGGGGTAGAAGGATGCCGCAACTGAAATGGCATCTTTCTGCGCATCAGACTGCGTTGACGAATTACCGCAGGCTGTCACAGCAATAGTGATTGAGATCAGGGCAAGGAAGCGTTTCACAGGAAACAACCATACCAATAATGAGAATCATTCCCACTAATGAGAATCACTGGGAAAGACATCAGTAATAAGGTCAGAAGAACACACGGGGGGCATATGGCTACAGGTGATGCAATATTTCGGCGCGAAGACGACTGCGAGACCGAATCGTGGCCAGGGATTGTCGACTGGTGGACCCTTTTCAGCAGTGACCGCACAGAGACCAATGGCCTCACCGTTGGTGTGGCTGAAATTCCTGTGGGTGCCGTTGAACCAGAACGTGGCCACATGCACGCACAATCTGAGGTGTATTACTTCTTATCTGGCACTGGCCATGTGGTGGTGAACGGAACTCGACGCGACGTACGCACGGGTGACGCTGTTTTTATCCCTGGAAATTCTGAACATGTTGCCGTGAATACGGGCACAGAGCCTCTGCGTTTGTTGTACTTCTTTGCTGCAGATTCATTCACCGACATCAAATACATTTTCCCTGAATAAGTCTTGTTAATTCCAAAGTTTTGACAAGTCAGAAATTATTGGCGCAAGGAATTTTCCTGTCGGCGATGACGTGCGCCAAATGAGACCTATTGAGCGACCAGCATATGAAGAACGTAAGGGTCGTGTAATTACTCCGCTACCTTCGCGGGCCTCAATCGGAGCAGCTGATCGCGGCAACAGTGTGACACCCATGTTGGCTGCAACCATTTGAACCAATGTGGGCAAGCTAGTTGCTTGAAAATCCGACGGCTTGATATTGCTACGAATACAGAGGTTTTCGGCTTGATCACGCAAACAGTGTCCTTCTTCTAATAACAGAATGTTTTCTTTTGCTAAACGATCCAAACTAATCGGTGACGATGTGTTCGCCCATCTGTGCTCGGTAGACATTGCAACTAGGAAAGGATCATTAGCGAGCACAACTGAGGAAAACGTTGGTTCTTCAATTGGAAGTGCCAACAAACCGAGATCTATTTTTCCGAATCGCAACGACTGTAGTAATTCATTCGTTTGTTCTTCATGAAGATGTATTTGGGAATGCGGATGGTGTGTGCGAAATGATTTCACTAGAGCCGGTAACAAATACGGAGCCATAGTAGGAATTGCACTGATGTGAATATCGCGACGTAATTCGTCACCACTGTTGTTTGCCTCCATTACCAGATCATTCAGATCTCGCATCAAGACACGAGCGCGCTCGACCACTTGGGCGCCTTGATGTGTGAGCAAAATCCCGCGGGGAGTTCTTTCAACGAGCTGTTGTCCGAGCCGATTCTCTAAACCTTTGATTTGAGCACTGAGTGCGGGCTGAGAAATAAAGCAGGCATCGGCGGCCCTGCTGAAACTTCCCTCATCTGCAAGTGCCACCAGGTATGCGAGTTGTTGGATTGTCGGCATGTTCATAACTAAATCCTATTACAAATATAACTAAATGAAATTTGCCTTATACCTCAATAGACCCGATACTGAATGCACCGGTCAAACAGCTCGAAAAAGGACACACAATGGAAACAACAGGAAAATGCCCAGTAATTCATGGCGGAGCAACAACTGCCAAAACATCAAATACTCAATGGTGGCCGAACGCCTTGAACGTTGACATTTTGCATCAACACGATACGAAGACACATCCATTCGGCGAGAACTTCAATTACAGAGAAGAACTAGAGAAGCTAGATGTCGACGCCTTGAAGCAGGATCTCGCCACCCTCATGACAGAGAGTCAGTCGTGGTGGCCAGCTGACTGGGGACATTACGGCGGCCTCATGATTCGTATGGCATGGCATTCAGCCGGTACGTATCGCATCTCTGACGGGCGAGGAGGCGCAGGCACTGGCAACCAAAGATTTGCTCCGTTGAACTCATGGCCTGACAATGCCAACCTCGACAAAGCACGTCGGTTGTTGTGGCCTATCAAGAAGAAGTATGGAAAGTCACTGAGCTGGGCTGACCTCTTCATCTTGGCTGGGAACATCGCATACGAGTCGATGGGATTCCAAACGTTTGGTTTTGCATTTGGTCGCGAAGATATTTGGGAACCAGAAAAAGACATTTACTGGGGAAGTGAAACTGAGTTTGTTGGCCCAAGTGATTCTCGTTACGAAAATCTGAACGATGCCTCAACATTGGAAAATCCACTCGCTGCAGTAACGATGGGTTTGATCTATGTCAACCCTGAAGGCATAAATGGAGTGCCAAACCCGTTGTTGACTGCACAACACGTGCGCGAAACATTTGCCCGTATGGCGATGAACGACGAAGAAACTGTTGCGCTAACTGCTGGTGGACACACTGTAGGTAAAGCTCACGGGAATGGCGACGCATCATTAGTGGGGCCGGCTCCCGAAGGTGAAGACATTGTTCAACAGGGCTTCGGTTGGATTAATCATGGACCACGCAGCAATGGCGCCGAAACCGTGACAAGCGGAATAGAAGGCGCGTGGACAACGCACCCCACAAAATGGAATCACGAGTACTTTGACTTGCTCTTCAAATATGAGTGGGAATTAAAGAAGTCGCCAGCAGGTGCAAACCAGTGGGAACCAGTCAATGTTGTCGACGCAGACAAGACAGTTGATGTTGAAAACAAAGGCGTTCTCCAAAACCCAATCATGACCGATGCCGACATGGCGATGATTATGGATCCTGAATATCGCAAGATTTCAGAACGATTCCACAAAGAGCCCGAATACTTCGAAGATGTGTTTGCGCGGGCGTGGTTCAAGTTGACTCACAGAGATATGGGGCCAAAGGTTCGTTACTTTGGACCAGACGTACCGCAAGAAGAATTGATCTGGCAAGATCCCATAAATGCGGGCTCTGTCACATACTCAATTGACGATGTTGCAACACGTATTCGGAAATCAGGACTATCGCCTGTTGACATGATCAATACTGCCTGGGACAGTGCACGCACTTTTCGCTCGTCAGATAAGCGAGGCGGCGCAAACGGAGCACGCATTCGTCTGGCACCTCAGAACAACTGGATAGGAAACGAGCCCAAGCGACTTGAACGAGTGCTTAGTGTTCTTAGCCCCATCGCAGTAGAGACAGGTGCGTCAATTGCTGACGTCATTGTGTTGGCCGGAAACGTGGGCATAGAAATGGCTGCTGCAGCTGCTGGCCATGCCGTTGTTGTTCCATTCTCTCCGGGTCGTGGTGATGCAACACCAGAGCAAACTGATGTTGAATCCTTTGCACCACTAGAGCCAACACATGACGGATTCCGTAACTGGTTGCAAGCAAGTAACGCTTCGAATCCGGAAGAGCTATTGCTTGATAGGTCACATCTTTTGGGTCTGACGGCGCGGGAAATGACAGTGCTGATCGGTGGAATGCGAGTGCTTGGAACCAACTACGGCGGCAGCGATCACGGAGTGTTTACTGCGTCGAAAGGTGCCCTCACGAATGACTTCTTCTCGGTACTCACTGATATGTCGTTTTCGTGGGAACCAGCAGGCGACAACTTGTACAACCTTCGTAATCGCGCTACCGGCGAGGTCGCCTATACAGCTACCCGTGTCGACTTGGTCTTTGGCTCAAACTCGGTCTTGCGTTCGTATGCAGAGGTGTATGCGCAAGACGACTCAAAAGAGAAATTTGTCACGGACTTTGTTGCCGCTTGGACCAAAGTAATGAACGCAGACAGGTTCGATCTGGCCTAGATATCCCTGTTACTTCGCCATTGCGGGAGTCCCGCTTGTAACCTTTTAGGGTCGTCCACGAGAGGAACCCCCAATGGCGAATGACTGGTTTGAAACAGTTGCAGAAGCACAACGTCGCGCGAAAGCGCGCCTGCCGAAGTCTGTCTACGGTGCACTTATTGCTGGTTCTGAAAAAGGCTTGTCAACATCAGACAACTTGACCTCGTTCGATCAACTCGGTTTTGCCCCCCACGTTGCTGGTAATTCAAATTCGCGTGACATGAGCACAACCGTTATGGGTCAGTCGTTGTCAATGCCAGTCATCATTTCTCCGACTGGCGTTCAGGCTGTACACCCGCAAGGTGAAGTAGCAATTGCGCGTGCAGCAGCTAACCGCGGCATTCCTATGGGCCTTAGTTCATTTGCAAGCAAGTCCGTTGAAGACGTTGCAGCAGTGAATGATTCGACTCTGTTCCAGATGTATTGGTGTGGCGATCGCGCCACATTGGAACAGCGCATGGAACGTGCTCGTGCTGCTGGTGCAAAAGGACTCATCGTTACTCTCGACTGGTCATTCAGTAATGGACGTGACTGGGGCAGCCCGTGGATTCCGGAAAAGATTGACTTGAAGGCAATCATCAAGTTGGCTCCTGAAGTAATTCAGAAACCAGCGTGGTTGTGGGCGTTTGCAAAGACAGGCCGTATTCCAGATCTCAGTGCACCGAACATGGCAAAGCCTGGCGAAAAGGCACCAACATTTTTTGGTGCGTATTACGAATGGATGCAAACACCACTTCCTACTTGGGAAGACATTGCATGGCTTCGTGAGCAGTGGGGTGGCCCATTCATGGTGAAGGGTGTCAGCCGTGTTGATGATGCAAAGCGCGTTGTAGACCTTGGCGCAACAACATTGTCTGTTTCAAACCATGGTGGAAACAACTTGGATGGCACACCAGCGCCAATTCGCGCGTTGCCCGCAATTTCTGATGCCGTGGGAAGCCAGATTGAGATCGTTCTTGATGGCGGAGTGCGTCGCGGAAGCGATGTGGTCAAGGCCGTGGCACTTGGTGCTCGTGCAGTCATGATTGGCCGTGCCTACTTGTGGGGCTTGGCAGCTAATGGTCAGGCCGGAGTAGAAAACGTGCTCGACGTATTGCGTGGCGGCATTGACTCAGCGCTTCTTGGTATGGGTAAATCAAATATCTCCGAGCTCACTCGCGACGACATTGTGATTCCGCCAGATTTCTTGCGCGCCCTCGGCACTAAATAGTTACCCTCAATTGTAAAACTGCGTTCATGTAAAGTAAGCCGTCTGTACAACTCAGTAATAGATGATTACTGAGTGGGCGTATTAATACCAAACCAGTATTTCTACATTTGGTCGGGAAATTCCTTTCCATACCTCAACCTTCTAGCGGTTAAGAGCCTTCTTACTTCCGACGACAGCGCCACCGCCGTGGTCTACATTGTCGGACCAGAGCCACAGAACGAGAATTTTGAGAATCTTCGCCGTCTAGACCGGGTCAGCATCGTGGGAATTGACCCGAAGGAAATCTTCTCCCGGTTGCCATCAGAAGTATCAGGCGTCGGGACCATCTTTCACAAGATTCCAGAATCGTCGGCTTCAGCTCGAAGCAACATTTTGCGGTACGCCTTGCTGTATCTGCACGGCGGGGTATACCTAGATTTTGACACTGTGGTGACGCGGTCATTGTCTGATCTTGCGGGTCATCAGTGTTTTATTGGTGAAGAAAACGTATGGGTAGGCGACGAAGACCGCGTTGCCGGCAAGTGGTGGGTGTGCATTTACCCGCGAAATCTTTTTTGGTTGACAAGTTGGCTACTACGCCGTGCTGATAGTGCCTGGTTTAGTGGCAAATTGCATTTAGCGCGTGCTCTTGAAAAGTCCGATGCCATCTGGTCGAAGAAACAACCAAATAATGCTGTGATGGGTGCTGTTGCGCAATCACCATTTATTCGAGAACTTCTGCTTGCGTGCCTTGATGCAGATTTCACTGTGAGATATGCAACGGGGCCAACTCTGGTGTCACAGGTTGCGAAGGACTTTCCCCAATTGGTCTCTGTTCTTCCTGTCAATCACTTCTATTCAGTAGCACCGGGAGAAAGCTTTCGCTTCTTCTCTGATCAGACATTGGTCCTTTCTCCTGAGGCATATCTGATTCACTATGCGGCGTCGAATCACAAGAAGTTGATTCCAACTATTGATGCATCATGTTCCTGGACTCGTAGCGCGGGCACTGTTATGGCGGAATTGATTGAAACTGTTGAGAGTCGGTACGAACTGGGACGGCAGGATGAGATTGCGGAGCCGCTTAACGATCAGCCACTCGTGAGCTGTCTAATGGTTACAGCAAATCGGGGAGACATTGCTCGTGTGGCTATTGAATGCTTCCAAGCGCAAACGTGGCTCAACAAGGAATTAGTCATCATTGATGACGGTGGAGAAGATTACAGCGACATGATTGCGCAGTTTGATTGCGCTTCCCTGGTGCGGTACGTCAAGTTAGAGCCTGCTAGTCCTCGGTTGTCTTTAGGGGAATTGCGCAACATCTCAATTGAAGAAGCACGTGGCGAGTGGTGTGTGCAATGGGATGATGACGAGTGGTATCACCCAGAGCGACTTGCAATTCAACTCAGTGCTGCTGTTCAAGCAGATGTAGGTGCTTCGGCTTTGAAGTGGACATTGATGCATGTCAAGGATGATGCTGACCAGTCGTTGACATTTCGAGGAGACAGCGGAATTGCAACGCCTGGAACTCTGATGTTTCGAAAGGGAGACGTGCGGTATCCGCATTTGGCCCGTAACGAAGACGGCATATTTCTCAGAGATGTGAAGGACAGTAATGGTCTCGTGGTGCTTGATGAAAACCATTCACATCTGTTCATCAGAGTGTTTCATGGTTTAAACACGTGGGAAAAGGATCATTTCCTTGCACGACTTCATCGCAGAGTTGTTGATTGGCCGTCTTGGGTCTGGTCACGATGGATTGTGAGTGATGTGACTCAGCATCGGGCATTCAAATTGAACAACCTCGAAAAAGATTCCCTGCGCCAAATGACCCGTAGCCATAACCGTGACAACGAATTGGTCGCAATATGAGCGTGGTGGTAGCGCAGGTTGAGAATGCAGTGCCATTGTGGCGACGCATTGGTTGGTTGACTCTAGGAGAAGGAGTTGCACGAACGGGGCAGGTACTGAGCGCCATTTTGTTAGTGCGGTTCTTGGCGCCTTCCGCGTGGAACATCATCGCTCTCGGCTTATCGGTCTATTTGGTTGCAGTGACAATTGGTTCATTGAATCTTGAACACAGCATTCTCTTTTTCTTACCTCAGTTGACGCAGCACCAAACAAACCGACTTCTTCATCAGACAGTCAACTTGTTACGACTGTCTGGGTTTGTTTGCGGCGCGGGGATAGTTCTCGTGCAGGCCAGTACAGGGGTTTTAGGCACCATGGGTATTGCAGTGTGTCTTGCGTGTGCGGTTGCATGCGAACTTCCCACTGTGGTGATGACGCCGACATTTATTGCGCGTGGTGAAGAACGCTACGCAAGCATGTGGGGGTCTAGTCATGCACTTATTCAGTTCTTTGCTCTGATGATTCCAACGCTGTGTGGCTTTGGTGCGACCGGCATTGCTTATGGCCTGGCTACGTCAGGCCTCATTCGCCTGACATCTTTTACCGTTGTGTTTCGTCGCTATGTCAATGGAGAACATGTTCACACTCCCGGCCTCTTGAAGCGTCAGCTGTACTTTTGTGCGCCACTTGGTGTTGCCCTTGCTGCTGGTGTGCTCACTCGATCGATTGATAAATGGCTTGTCGCATGGCACGAGCCATTGAAGGTCGGGATTTATTCAATTGCGGCGTTTGAAGTACCAATTCTGGCTGTGCTTCCTTATGCAGGCGGAGCGGCAATTGCGGTGTCAATGGTCACGATGTTTCATGACGATCAGGTTTCAAGTGCGCATTCCGTGTGGTGGAACCAGGCACGAATGATGTCATTAGTAGTAGTGCCGCTAACAGTGGGTCTAGTAGTGATTGCACCGGAATTGTTTGAGATTCTCTTTTCACACTCGTATAGAACTTCAGTATTGCCATTTCAAATTTTCACATTGATTGGCTTACATCGCGTGACCGAGTACGGAGCAGTGTTGCGAGCTGCAGGTCGAAGCGTCGAAATCGTCTATTCAAGTCTGATTTTGTTGGGTTCTAATCTTGTGTTTGGATACATCGGACTTCAAGTGCATGGCTTAGTCGGGTTGACAATGGGGTCCGTTCTTGCCTTCTCTGTGGCGTGGGTATGGATTCTCAGTCGATTGAAGAATGTTTTTGACGTCTCTATGCGGCATGTCTTCCCATGGTCTGCATGGGGATCAAGTGTTGTTATTTCTTGTGTAACAGCGGCTGTTGCCTTCTATTTATCGAAGGACGGCGACTCAGCTGGATCGCGCCTCATCATCAAACTGATGGTGATGGGCGGCGTGGCTGCAGCAGTAGGACTCATTAACCAACGAGATAGAAAGTCTCTGCCAATGCGTAGGAATTTTCTAGAGGGGAACTCCCATGCATGAAATATCGGAACTAAAGATGCGAGGGGATCAAGTCATAGATTATGGATCTCTTGCGCCAATGAGAATTGCAATCGTTGCCGAGAGTTTTCTTCCTGCCATCAATGGTGTTACTAATTCAATTCTCCGTGTGATCGAACATATGACCTCACGAGGCCATGAAGTAACGGTGATTGCTCCATCACCAGGTGTTACTGCGTATGGAAAAGCCCGAATCATCAGAGTTCCATCTTTTGGGTTTCCGCGGTATCCCGAACTGCGCATAGGTCATTCTCGTTCGTTCGTTCGAGATGCACTCCGTGAGATCAAACCAGATCTTGTACACCTTGGTTCTCCCGCTGTGTTAGGTGCTGCAAGTTTGAGCGCTGCGCAAGACCTGGGAATTCCATCTGTTGCGATTTATCAAACCGACTTGGCCGGTTTTGCTTCTCGGTATCACATGGGCCTTGCTGGGCGATCAATTTGGCGATACATCGCAAGTATTCATAAACGTGCGGATTTAACTCTGGCGCCATCTACAGCAGCTGTATGGGACCTACGAGAGCGTGGAGTGGACAACGTTGTGAGATGGATGCGTGGTGTCGACTTGGAACGCTTCAATCCTTCGTTTCGCGATGACGAGTTGCGAAAATCTCTTGCTCCAGATGGGCAATTGATCATTGGTTTTGTGGGCCGGTTAGCTCGTGAAAAACAGATTGAACGCCTCAAGGGTCTCTGTCGCATGCCACACATCAAGGTGGTCATTGTGGGAGACGGACCAATGAGGGCCAAACTAGAAAAAGAATTGCAAGGCGCAATCTTTATGGGTTTCAAATCTGGTGAGGAACTCAGCAAGCTGTACGCATCTTTTGATGTTTTTGTACACACAGGACAAGATGAAACTTTCTGCCAAGCCGTACAAGAAGCACTTGCGTCTGGAGTTCCCGTGGTTGCTCCAGCGTCAGGCGGTCCACTTGACTTGGTTCAACATGGTCACAACGGGTTCCTTTGGACAGAGACCTCTCGCTATTCACTTGTCGGTGCGGTGGCAGAACTAGCCAAGTACCCAGTGAAGAGAGAACGTCTTGCTGCAAATGCTCGACCATCAGTTGAAGTTCGACCATGGTGTGAAGTGATGGATGAATTGGAAGGCCATTATCGATCAGTCATCGGCGGGCTTAGCTTTGCGTACCGCGGAGTCGCAGCATGAGTCAGATTGTTGTTTCGTTACATGATGTTGCACCAGCAACAGCTGAACTATCACGGCGCTGGTTGGATCTGCTCGAGACTCTCGGAGTTCGTGCATCTCTATTGGTTATTCCGGGTCGTTGGAACGGTCAGGAACTAAGTAAGTCTCCAGCATTTGTTGATTGGCTTCATGCGGCCGAATCACGTGGACATGAGATTGTTCAACATGGCTTGTTGCACACACGCGACAAGAATTTCGCAACTGCATCACGTCGATCACAAGTTGGCCAATTGTTGGGAAGAGGGTGCCAGGAATTTTGGGAACTTCCTTATGAAGAAGCTTTTAAACGCCTCATACAAGGAAAGTCCGTCATGGCTAAATGTGGGTTTCAAGCAACTGGATTCGTTGCGCCGGCCTGGATGATGTCTGAAGCAACGCTTGATGCACTTCGTGACACGGGTTTCCAATACACGAACAACCACACTCACCTGATCAATACCCAAACTGGTGCAAAAAAGCTTGTCGTGGTCACGTCGCAACGCCCGCGCAGCCTCTTAAGTCTTCCTGGTGTGGCAGTTACCAATGGCATAGCCAAATATGTCGAGACACGCGGGAAACCACTACGAATAGCAATTCACCCAGCCGACTTGATGTCTCCTCGTTTGCGAGAGGCGAACTTAAGGCTCATCACGCAGTTTCTTTCGCGGGGCTATGACTCGGTGACCTATGCCGAGATGTGTGCATACGAATTCCCGACTTCTGTACACCAAAAATCATCTGCTCTGAAGAAGATTCAACTGACATGAAAATTGTCCAGGTCGCAAACTTTATCCACGAGACATCGGGGGGAATGCGGACCGCATTAGGAGCACTTCAGAATCAGTATCTTGCCCAAGGGCACGAGGTTGTACTCATTCGTCCTGGCATCGATTCATGTTCAGACGAAACCAATGCGGTAAAAGACTTCACGATTCGCGGGCCAGTTCTGCCGATGACAGGTGGCTATCGAGTAATAGTTGGTCGACGAGAATTGAAGCATATTTTGCTCAGTCTTACACCTGATGTAGTGGAACTGTCTGATAAGTCGACGTTATATTGGGTTCCAAAATGGTGCAGAAAAAACGGCATTACGTGTGTTGTCATTTCTCATGAACGAACAGATCTGGCGCTCAATTCATTGGGGTGGAAACGATTCCCTCTAATTCCAATTGTGAGCTATTTCCGACGGGCTATTTCTCGTTCAGCAGATGTAATTGTGTGTGCGTCTCGCTTTGCCGCTGCAGAATTTGAGGGCCAGTCAGACTCGGTCCACATTGTCCCGCTTGGTGTTGATGGCGCGCAATTCTCAAGTAGCCAGAAGTCCTCTAATTGGGGAACGCCATTCACGCTTGTTGTCTGTGCGCGTTTGTCACCCGAGAAGAACGTTGATGTCGCAATCGAAGCTCTCCGAATTTTCTGCAGAAATAATGTCTGCCAGATGTTGGTCTTAGGTGACGGCCCATTGATGAATAGCCTTCAGGAACAGGCAATTGGTTTGCCGGTTCATTTCATGGGGCACATCAGTGACCGCGATGCGCTTGCAAACTTGCTTGCATTTGCAGATGTGGTTTTGAATCTTGGCCATATTGAGACATTTGGACTTGTGTCATTAGAGGCACTTGCAGTTGGCACACCAGTCATTGTGGCTTCAGCTGGTGCATCATGTGAAGTTGTTGACAGAACATGCGGTGTGGTTGTAGATCTACAACCCGAAGAAATTGTTGCCGCAATTAATCAACTCCGCCAGTTCTCGCGCGAAGACCTACGTCTTCAATGCGAATTACGTGCTAGCAATTTCAATTGGACTGTCACCGGTGAACGAATGGTTGAACTGTTCGCATCGAGTATCGGAATTTCTCAGTATGTCAATCATTCTTGAGCACCAGATTCGGTTAGAACCTCTCGGTCAATATGAATCAGAGGTTCGTCACCTTTTTCATGAGACATTTCTTATGGGAAGACCCTTGGGCTTCTCGCTTGATGAAGTTGGCTTGTATGAAGAACTAAGCCTTGCTTGGTACCTGACAAATGCTGCACATCTAGGCGCCGTAGCGATTCGCGACAATGAAGTAGTTGGGTACGCATTGGTTTGTACAGATCCTGTGGCATATGACGAATGGCTTGCAAAGGTAGCGAAGAAACTGACGCGACGAGTGTTCATCCGACTTGTCACGTTCCGATTAACTGCACGTAGTCGAAAGTTTTATCGCCTGAGATTCTTGGATTCCCTTACTGTGTGGAAATCTCGGAAGCGATTGCCGATTGATATTGGCGCACATGTGCATATGAACATCAAGGAAGGCGAGCGCTCTGGGGCTGTTGCTTTGGCCCTGCTTGGGCATATCGACCACGTGTGCCGCGACCACGGTGTTGTTTCTTGGATAGGTGAAATCAATGCAAGTCTTGGTTCTCGTGAGCGAGCACTTGCGCGCGTACTCGGTGAAATCATTGCTATCGAGCCAAACCGAACTTTTACTGACCTTGTGGGTCATTCGGTTAATCGGTTAACAGTTCGCCGCGATCTGTAGCAGCTATTGCATATATGCAAGTAAACGGCTGGCTATTTCAGGGCCGTGCGTGTCTTGCAAGAAGTGACGAGCACCAGCGATCTCTTCAAAAGTTGAATGTGGAATAAGTGAGTGCCATTTCTTGCCCCATTCCAACGTGAACACATCGTCTTTTGTTGCCCACAAGAAATGCACGGGAATCTTCAGTGCGTTAATCGTTGCGAAGTTCTTTTCCTGATTCTCAGCGTCACCCGAGACAGGGTCATGTAACGGAATACTAAGTGGGAAACGGCGCGGGCCATTAACTCCGTCTTCTCCGAGGCCAACAAATGGTGCATCGTAGGCGGTTTTCACATCAAGTGCTTCGCCTTCGAAGTTCGGTATTCCGCCTTGGAGCACGACAAACAGAGAATCGGCTGGCGAAATTCTGTCGGTAGCCATTGCCATCAATGTGCCCCACAGAAACTTGCCGGGAACGTTGTCGCGAAAAATGCCACCTGACGAATTCTGCTCGATCCATTGACGAATACCAGGGGAGTAATCGAATTCAGCATGGTGCAGCCATGTATTCATAATGCACACGCGAGAGAAACGTTCTGGCATGTTTGCAACTTGCGCAAGTCCGGTAGGGCCACCCCAATCTTGCACCATGATGGTGATGTCAGTGAGATCTAGGTGTTTTACAAGCGCTGCGGTGTTAGCCGTGTGGCGCGCAATGTTGTACCACGCAGGGTCAACTACCTTGTCTGATTTACCGAAACCAATGTGGTCAGGTGCGACACAACGGTATCCGGCTTCCAGCATGACGGGAATGATGTGGCGATACAAGTACGACCACGACGGCATGCCGTGCATCATCAAGATGACAGGTGCGTCACGAGGCCCTTCGTCGATGTAGTGCATGCGCAGACCGTCAATGTCAAAATAGTTAGGAGCAAACGGATAATCAGCTAGGTCAGCAAAACTACTGTCTGGGCTGCGTACAAATTCTGGAGTCGACATAACTACCTACTGTGCAAAGTTGTGAATAATAGTGACAAGTTCTGACGGTGCATCTTCTTGAATGAAGTGGTTAGCCCCTTCAATCACGTGATGTGTGAGCCCTGCAGCACCAGGCACACGATTTTGGAATGCAAGGTGCGCACCAGGCTTAAATGCAATCGGGTCTGCTGAACCGAATGCGGTGAGGAATGGCTTTGTCCAAGTCTCAAGAAACTTCCATGTTTCTTTGCACTGTGGAACACCAGGGTTGTCTGGTTGCACAGGAATAAGGCTTGGGAAAATCTTGGGGCTTGTTTGGTAACTGCCGTCGGGGTATGGCGCGTTGTATGCGGCAATCTCTGCAGCACTAAGTGTGCGAGTTGATCCGCCATTCACCAAGTTGCCAATTGGAAGTCCGGGAACTGAACTGGAATACTCCAACCAGTCACGCATTGCTTTGTTGGCACCTTCACCAACAGGCACTCCGGTATTCGACGCAATGACACGAGAGACCCTGTCTGCGATGTGAGGCAATACGTTCAACCCGATAGTGCCGCCCCAGTCCTGCATGTACAAGGTGACATTGGAAAGGTTCTCTGCTTCAAACCATTTCGTTACCCAGTCAACATGGCTAGCAAGTGTGTAGTACGAGGCTTCATTTGGTTTGTCAGATCTGCCAAGCCCCATGAGGTCAAGTGACAGCACGCGGTGACCGAGAGCAACTAGCCCAGTGATCATGTGTCGGTGTAAGTACGACCACGAAGGGTTTCCGTGCATCAACACAATTGGTGCCGCATCACGCGGGCCTTCGTCTACAAAATGAAAACGAAGAGCCGTGCCGTCTGTGGCAGTAATGGTTGTGTAATGCGGTGCAAAGTTGTAATCGGGGAGATTCTCAAAACAACTATCGGGGGTACGCATTACTTCCATTAGATGGCTCCGTGAGTTGTGAACGTATCGTTCTGTGGGCGGACAATAACTGTGTAGGTATCTGCAATTGCAGCAACACGATGGTTGCCTTGTGCTTCAAGACGCTCTGGGTCTTGTACGACAGCCATGAATGAACGCATAGAAGGGTATGCAATGAAGCGACATTCATCCCATTGGCGACCGTCGCCCATGATTGTGCCTTCAACAGTAAAGACTGCAGCTGCTCCACCACCGTGCTTCTGAGCAACAGTGAAAGCCTTTGATTGGTATTCCTCCATGTCGCCCTGACGACCGCCTTCGACAAACTTCAAAAGATGCACAACCATGATGGGGCCGTCTTCTTCTGTTGGGCTGTGTTCGATGCTGTCCCATGATTCTGGCTTCACACGGAACTTGCTGCCCAGTTCAACTGGCTGGCAACCAATGACGAATGTGAATTCCATTCCGGCTTCTTTGTGCTCATGCTTGTCGAGGAAATCTTTGCGATTCTGCATGCCAAGAAACGCAGCGCGTGTTGGGTATTTAACAACGCCGACACGGTCCCATTTGTAATCTTTTCCTGCCAGCTGCAAGACAACGCCACCAAAGAACGGAACTTCTGCGCCCAATTCAGTAAGAATTTCAGTAGGGGCGTACTTGTCGTCAGCTTCTTGACCCGTAATACCTCTCGAGCCATCTGCATATGTGGCTTCTTCTTTGTACTTCATGAAGTTCACCATCCACACAGGGCCGTCTTGCTCTGGAGGGGTAGTGAACATGCGCATTCCGTAGTCGCGGTCAACTTGTCCGTATGTTGGTTTGTTTGGTGACATGGTGTTGTTCCTTTGGTAGTGATTTATAGAGAAAGAATGTGTCCGGCTTCTGGGCGCACGCGCCCCTCCACTAACTGCATGTAAACATCGGAAAGAGCGTCTGCGCCGTGTGAATGTTGAATGGTGAGCCAACGCGTTGAGTCATCGAGAAAGAGCGACAATGCAGTTGCGATACGTTCGTTGAATACGTCGCGCCCCCATTCTTTGCCGCGTTTTGCCATTTGAGTAGGTGCAAAGAAGAACTCTGGACGTGGTCCGGGTATTCCCTTTGTTGAACCTGACTGATCCCAGTGTGTACCACCGACGCGACATGAATATTTCAGCGCATCATTGAAGTGGTTATGCACGCGTGAAATAACACTGGCGTTTCCTGCCATGTCAACGATTACGGTCGGAATGGAAGGGTCGAGAGATTCAATGTCTTCGTAGGTAATGACTTGGTGATATAGATCAACGCCGTATGTGAAGTCAACATTGGCAGCTGATGTAAGTGCGATGACTCTGGTTTTTGAATTCTCGCGAAGAGAATGCGCAAGGGCGATTGAAGTCTTACTGGAAGCACTTGTAACAAGAACCTGAGTTGCTCCGAAGAAATCTGCTTCACGAAGGAAGTCTTCAGCCAAGAACGATGTAACGAAGAGACCGCGTAACACAAGAGTTGCATTGTCTTTTTCAGTTTCTGTAGGTGACACTCTGTCGAAACCGCGGTATGCCATGGCATGAGATTCGCGGTGAGGTGAGACGTCTACGAAACCAGAACTAATTGCCTCGGCTTGGACCACGTGGTGATCGCTGGCGGGGTAGAAACCAAAGAAGCGTTCGCCAACATTCACGCCAGTAACGCCAGACGAGGTGACAACACCGAAGCCCATGGTGGGCAAGCGACCCCATCCATCTTCTGTGGGAAAGAAACCCCAGTAATCAAGA
>JBBANJ010000006.1:3483-35425 GCA_040402055.1 Ilumatobacteraceae bacterium | reverse complement strand
TCGCCCGACATCACGTAACTGATGTTGTTTGCAGTCAGCGCAAACCGCGCGAGCTTCAGGACCACTGAACCGTCGGGTGCCGTAGCAGGCGCCGTAGTTGCCGCAATGCGGTGGTTGCGAAGGTTGGATCGGTCGATCTCTAAATGCATGGGGTCTCCTTGTTCGTACTGAACTTATGGGGTGTGTGGGGTCCATTGATAATCCCACAGGAACAGCATCTATTCTGATTCGACACCCTTTGTTGGGTCGGACGCCAGCAAAGATGGTGTCTCGTAAGTAATAGGGGAGACCATGGCTGAGAACTACGGATTTGAAGGAAAAATTGGACGCACGTTGGCGGAGTCAGAGCCATGGTTCGCGACTCCTGCTCACCCTGGCCCTGATGCTCCGAACGTCATTCTCGTTCTTCTTGACGACACTGGTTTCGCCCAGATGGGTTGCTTCGGGTCTGACATCGATACCCCAAACATCGATGGTCTCGCTGCAAATGGTTTGCAGTTCACAAACTTCCACGTAACGCCACTGTGCTCACCTACACGTGCGGCTCTTATTAGCGGTCGTTCTAACCATGCAGTTGGTATGCGCACCGTGTCGAACTTCATCACTGGCTTTCCAAACCAACTCGGACACATCTCAAACCATGCAGCAACTGTGGCTGAAGTTTTAGGTGACGAGGGCTACGGAACATTTGCTGTTGGCAAATGGCATCTTGCGCCAATGGAGCAGGCTTCAGCTGCTGGCCCTTTTGATCAGTGGCCACTTGCACGAGGCTTTAACCGTTTCTACGGATTCATGGATGGCGAAACAGATCAGTTCCACCCTGAACTTGTTGCGGACAATCACCCTGTCGATGCACCACGCACTGCAGAAGAGGGTTACCACCTTTCAGAAGATCTTGTTGATCAAGCGCTACGCATTATTTCTGACTACAAAGGCGTTCGACCAGACCGCCCGTTCCTTGGTTACATCGCATTTGGTGCAACTCATGCGCCTCACCAAGCTCCTGCGTCGTACATGGCGAAATATCGCGGCAAGTACGACGAAGGTTGGGACATTGTCCGTGAGCGTTGGTTCAAGAAGCAAATTGCAACAGGCGTAATTCCTGCAGACACAGTGTTGTCGCCACGTAACCCTGGCGTACAGCCATGGGACAAATTGTCAGAGAACGAACAACGCCTTGCTGCACGTTTGCAAGAAGCATTCGCAGCGTTCCTTGACCACACAGATGATCAGATTGGGCGCCTTGTTGAAGGCTTGCGCAAAATTGGTCAACTCGACAACACAGTGCTTGTCATTCATGCTGACAATGGCGCATCACAAGAGGGTGGCCCATACGGGGTCATGCACGAAATGAAGTTCTTCAACGGTATTTTCGAAACACCTGATCAAGCAATCAAGAGCATTGATGACATTGGTGGACCAAATAGCCACAACAACTATCCGTGGGGTTGGGCGCAAGTAGGTAACACCCCGTACCGCTGGTACAAGCAGAACACACACGAAGGTGGAGTGCACGTACCAATGGTGATGCATTGGCCGAACGGAATACCGAAAGAGCAAAGAGGAACAAAGCGCGATCAGTTCGTGTTTGTTGCCGACATCGTTCCAACGATGTACGACATCATTGGTGTTACACCTCCGAAGGTTCGTAAAGGTCTTGAACAAATGCCTGTCACGGGACATTCCTTTAAGTCATTCCTGAAAGACGCGAAGGCGCCTGCAACAAACACAGTTCAGCATTTTGAAAATGGTGGCAGTTTGGCCATTGTTGCTGGCGAATGGAAAGCCGTCTTAAAGCACACTGCTGGCCAGCCATACAGCAATGAAAAGTGGGAGCTGTATCACCTGTCGATTGACCGTTCAGAGTGCAACGACCTCGCCGACAGTGAACCAGCCAAGCTCGAAGAGATGATTGCTCACTGGTGGGAACAGGCAGAGATTCATGGTGTACTGCCACTAGATGATCGAGGAGTTGAACTCTTCGGCTCTCGTTTCCGTAAGAACTCTCCACACCCCGAAGATCGTCGTTATGTGTACCGCCCACCAATGTCACCAATGCCTGCACAAGCATCAGGTGGTGTCGGTGGTCGCAACGTTGACATCGTTGCCAAGGTCACATACAAAAAGGGTGACGAAGGTGTGTTGTATGCGTCAGGCACGCAGAACTCCGGAATTTCAGTATTCGTTCAAAATGGACGACTACTTCTTGACTACAACGCATTTGGTGATCACACCATTATCGAATCAGCTGGTCTCGTTCCAGAAGGTGATCACGAACTCCGTGCCGTACTTCGTCGTGGTGATGGAATGTCTGGATACTTGGAAGTCACAATTGATGGAGTCTCGGGCGGTTCAGCAGAAGTGTCGTTGTACATGCGCATGATTTCATCTGTAGGGCCAAGCGTCGGATTCGACCACGGTTCACCGGTGTCAACTCGTTACAGCGCACCGTATGCCTACACAGGTGAACTGCACGAAATCATTATTGAATCGGGACCACGTCGCGTTGATACTGCAAAAGCTGAAGCACAAGCAGAAATGAATCGTCAGTAGTTACGACGCGTTTGCTGCGGCACGAATAGTGTCGACAACTGCAGTTCCTGGTGCTCCAGGACCTAACACTTCAGAAATGCCAGCTGCCTTTAATAGCGGTATGTCTTGTTTCGGCACGATACCGCCCACGACTACCGGAATTGATGCCCCCCGTGATCGCAAGGCTTCAACAACTAACGGAGCAAGTGTCATGTGTGCGCCAGACAGCATTGATAAACCGATGACATCAACGTCTTCGTCAATTGCTGCAGAGGCAACAGTGTCGGGTGTTTGAAACAGCCCCGTATAGATAACTTCCATTCCTGCATCACGCAGAAGACGGGCAACAATCTTGATTCCGCGATCGTGACCGTCAAGTCCGATCTTTGCAACAAGCACACGAAGAGTCATCAGATTGTTGGCACTTCAACGTGGCGGCCAAATACGGTGCCCATGGACTTCATCATTTCGCCAACCGTAGCCTGCGCATTCGATGCGTTAATTAGCGCTGGCATGAGATTAATTTCTGGGTCTGCGGCTACGGTTTCAAGAACTGCAAGTGATTCGGCCACGGCGGCAGAGTTACGTGATGAACGCACGGCCTCAAGGCGACGACGCTGTTTCTGTTCGTCTTCATTAGTGATACGCAATAGGTCAATTTCTTCTTCGTCGTTACCTTCTAAGAAGTGGCTGACGCCAACAATGATGCGCTCGCCTGAGTTGAACTTGCGTTCAAGGTCATAGGCAGAATCAGCGATACGGCTCTGGAACCAGTTCTCTTCGATGCCGTTGATGCAACCATCAAGCATTGAACCATTACCGAATGCTTCAATGTCAGCAAAGATCTCTTCGGCTCTGCGTTCCATTTCATTGGTGAGTTCTTCTACGTACCACGAACCACCAAGTGGGTCTGCAACTGCAGTCACGTTGGTTTCGTTAGCAATTACTTGTTGCGTACGCAGTGCAATACGGGCTGCACGCTCTGTAGGCAAGGCCATCGCTTCATCCATTGAGTTGGTATGCAATGACTGAGTGCCGCCGAGGACGCCGGCTAATGCCTCAATGGCTGTGCGAACAATGTTTACTTCTGGTTGCTGAGCAGTAAGTGACACGCCGGCAGTTTGAGTGTGAAAGCGAAGCTGTAATGAACGCTCGCTGGTGGCGCCATAGCGTTCTTTCAACCAGCGGGCCCAAATGCGACGAGCAGCACGGTATTTCGCAATCTCTTCGAAGAAGTCAATGTGCGCGTTGAAGAAGAATGAAAGTCGTGGCGCGAACGCATCAACTGATAATCCCGTTTGTGCAGCAAGTTCAACATAGGCAAAACCATTTGCCAAAGTGAATGCCAATTCTTCCGCCGCAGTAGAGCCTGCCTCACGAATGTGATACCCCGAGATAGACACTGAATGCCATTTTGGCATTTCCGCTGCGGTGAATGCAATGGTGTCCCGAACGAGGCGCATGCCCTGGCGTGGAGGGAAGACAAATTCTTTCTGTGCTTGGTATTCCTTCAGAATGTCATTCTGCAATGTGCCACCAAGGCGTGCGCGGGGAGTGCCATTGCGTTCAGCCTGGGCGATGAACATAGAGAACAACACTGCAGCAGGTGAGTTGATGGTCATTGAAGTTGTAATTTTGCCCAAGTCAATGTCGCGATACAGATCATCCATGTCTTCGACAGTGTCAATAGCAACACCACAGCGTCCTACTTCGCCAAGAGACATGGTGTCGTCACTGTCAAGACCTAAGAGTGTGGGCATGTCAAACGCGGTTGACAGCCCGTCGCCGCCGGAGCTGATGATGTCCTTGAATCGCTTATTGGTGTCGTCTGCAGTTCCGAAGCCAGCGAACATGCGCATGGTCCACAGTTTCGAACGGTACATAGAGGCATATGGCCCACGCGTATATGGGTAGACGCCAGGAAATTCCCCGTCGTCAGGGCCGTACACGGGTTGTACGGGAATGCCTGACATGGTTTCGTACGCACCAGGTCGCACAGATGATTCAGAAAAAGCCTTCTGCCAGATCTCGCGTGGTGTTGTCATAGCGCAAGGCTAACTGTCCTAGGAGTGCTAGGCGCCTACTGAGCCCCTCGTCCCGACTTCGTGATTTCACCCTTTGTTCATTTGGTCTACACTCATAAAAAAGTTTGATCATCCGGGGGGACTGATGGAGCAATCGATAGTGACGTTCTTAGAACGCATTTTGCCAGATGCCACAAGCATTGTTGTTGAGGATTTTCAACAGATAGCTGGTGGTTTCTCACGAGAAACATTCAAATGCGATGCTCGTGTGACACGCGGTGGCAAAGAGGAGGTAATGCCTCTGATCTTGCGCAAAGATCCGCCAGATGTAGAAGCAATTCTTAAAACTGACAGAGCTGTTGAACACAACCTCATCGAGTCGCTGCGACTTCGTACCACTATTCCGGTCAGCCAAAGCTATGGATACGAAATGAATCCAAAACATTTTGGTGAGCCCGCAATGATTATTGAGCGGGCATCGGGAAGCGGCCAAACTTCTGCTTTGTTTAATGGCGGTGCTGACGAAGACCAAGCAGAAAGTGTCATTAAGCATCTGTGCGAGACCCTTGTTGAACTTCATAAGTGTCCGATTAACAAGATTGACCCCAATGGTGAATTGACAGATCCGTTTCATCGTGGAATTAAGATTGATTCGTGGGACTCGTTCATGGATTCAACTATTGAATTCTTTGAGTCGTCGTACCCCACCCTTAATTACGATCCGATTCTTATGATTGCGCTTGACGCGGTGTACACGTTGCGCCGTAACAAACCACGCCCTATGCCGTTGGCGATTGTTCATGGTGACTTCAACCCAGCCAACTTCTTGTACAAAGACGGGCAAGTATCCGCTCTTATTGACTGGGAAGCAAGTCGCGTCGGTGACCCGCGTGAAGATCTTGGGTGGATGGTCCTAATGGACATCATCAGTAACTCTCACGTAATGGATTATCCGAAAAAGGAAGGTGGTTTCCTTTCCTATTACAACAAGCTCACCGGTAATGACATCACGCCTGAAGAACTTGGGTACTTCACATTGTTTGGCACCATGCAAATTGCAGTGCCAGTTCAACAATTTGTTTCACGTCGCGTAAACAAGGAGTACATGTTGTTACTTCCGTTCTACGTTGCTCAATCAAGTATGGGTGCGTTGCCAGCAATGGCACAGCTCATGGGATATGCGGGGGTACCAGCATGATGACCAATCCGACTCTTGACGATCTTCTAGAAGGTCTGATCGTTTCTTTGGAAAACGAAATAATGCCGCATGTCAGCAGCCCGAAAGCACATGTGATGTGTCAGATGGTGCAGTCGCTCATTCAAGAAGTACGACAATCTTTGCCTGTCTATGACACGTACATTGCTCAAGAACATAACGAGATGACTCAAGTGTTGCGTGATGTTGCTGCAGCACTTGGTGATACATCGGGCCCTGAGGCTGATCGCATACGTGCCCGCGCTACCACGCTTGGTGCGCTAGCTAATGTGCCGATGCCAGCTGCTCAGGAACCAATTCGTGCTGCACATCGTGAGCTTAGCTATGCATTGCAAGACTGCATGACAGACCTAGACGTGCTGCAACGTGCGGGTAACACGCTTGCTGATACGGCACTTCAATCAATTCGTGCGCACATCTTGCCGCGCATTGTGCGCGACGTAGAGACTCTGACAATCGCTGGCGGAATGGCCGGACGCGGTTAGATCTGAATCTAACTATTCCTTGAACGCGGGGTAGTAATTCTCAGCACCCATGGCGCGTACATCGGTGACCCAGTCGCCTTCGAACGGCCAATCAGATTCCTGACCTTCCATTGGGCCCTGTATGAATCGTGCAAACGGACCAGCCTCTGGCGGCGCCATTAATGACCATGCTTGACGCTTGTAAGAGAAATTGTCTGGTTGCAGACGATGAGTCTCACGGAAATGTTTAATCGCAGCATCCCGGTGCCCTGCATTCCATAAGTATTGAGCAAGAGAAAAATGTGCAGAAGCTTCAGCGGTTGAAGTGTCACGGTTACCTGATCGTGCGATGACCTCGTCTGGAGACAACGCAAATTTGCTCTTGGAACCGTTCTCAATCCAGTCATATAGCGCAGCACTGTATGACTCTCTGTCTGTCACTATCTTTGAGGCCTCGGTCATTATGTCCGCCATGCGTTGCGGAAGACCAACAGGGGGAGCACTCGGTGGAGGAGTCTTACCGCCGGGAACCGGCGCCGGTTCCGCAGGGCGAACAATGATTCCTTCTTCGTCTATCCAGATTCCGTTCGGAATATTGATAACACCAAATCGTTCAGCCATTACATGGTTGACGTCAATCAGTGATGGGTGTTCTGCGTTAGCCGCTTCAATAAATGGGCGACACGACTCGGCACCCAAGGTGTCCATTCCTACAGTGACTATTTCTAGTCCACGTGTGTGTACTTCGTTTCGAAAGGCTTGCCACACTGGCAAGTCACGTGAACAACCTCAATAAGGCGCCCAAGAAACGATGACAACCTTTTTGCCACGCAACGACGACAGTTGAAACATGTTGCCGTTGATGTCTGGAAGTTCTAACTCTGGTGCAACGGCTGTAGCAAGAGCCCGGCCAGACAATGAAGCGGGACCAAGGGCCCACAGTCCCATTTCTGCATCATGCACAATGGGCATACCTAAACGTTCTGCAACCGCGCTGACATCAACAATCCCATTAGCAATATCTGCACTTACTGATTGAGGCAGGGGCACACAGATTTCTCCGTGGCAGGCACCTTCAGGTTTCAACTGCCAGCCAGTGGCGGTTTCGAATTCTGTGCGAGAAATTGAGAGTGATTGAAGAACCATGGTTTACGGAAGTGTAATTGAATCCAGGACTACTTGAATACCCATTACGTAGCTTTCGCCGGGCTTGCAATAGTCAAGGGAGGCTGCGAGTTCGGCAACTTCTGCCTCTGAGTTCACGGGCACAAACTGCACTGTGTCCCATTTGCGGCCATCGCCAATGACGGTTCCTTCTGCAGAGAAGTTGATCGCGCCAGGAAGTGCAGCAAAGGCGCCAGCACGGTCTGGAGTCTGGCGCACGATCATTGCAACAGTGCGAAGTTCAAGTGGTGTTGGGCGGTTACGCGAGTCAAGTGATTCATCTTCTGGGCGACAGCACACCAATGTGGTGCGCATCATTCCGGCAGCCTTATGTACATGCTTGTCACCGAAATCTTTGCGGCTTTGCATTTCGATAAATGACTTGCGAGTGGCGTAGCGAACTATGGCAATACGATCCCAGTCTTCGTCGCCAACATTGTTGCTGGTGACGTCACCTGCGAACACAATGGTTGCGCCAATCTTGTTCAAGATTGATGCCGGGTTGTAACGGTCATCTGCTTCACGTCCGCTGATTGCATGATCGACGACACCATCTTCTGAATACTGAGCTACCTCGTGATACTTCATGAGGTTCACCATGTACAACGGGCCATCTTCTTCAGGCGGGCGAGTTGCAAGGGACATGGCGTATTCCTTATCAATTGTTCCGTAGTTGTGACTGAGGCGAGGTTTGTCTGACATGGTGTTCCTTCAAGGTTTGTGACCGACGAAGAAATGGTAAACCACAGTCAGCCGAAGGGCCGTAATGAGGCTGAATAGCCTGTGTATTAGAGGAGTGGTCCCCACACCTCAAGGTGGTTTGCTCGTTCCACGCGACGAATTGTGCGTAGGTCAAGAATCGATTCAAGGCCAGCCTTGGCGAACGCCGTGCGAATGGCGGTCTGAGAAGCTGCGTCACTTGCAGCAACCGCATCGTGAAGGCGTTGCAACAACCAGAAGCGATAGGGCATAACAGCAGTCTCTATTTCGATACCGCGCCAAGCGTACGCAGTCTTGCCAATTCCGCGAGCACCTGGGTCTGGCAATCCATTGGTGCCGGTAACCAGGTCAGTCTGTTCCGTAAGCCAGTTGTTTGCATGTTCAACGTGTGCGGTTATTTCAGAGAGGTATTCCTCGGCCACGAAACGCATCATGGCCACCAAGGTGTCGGGCAAAGCGTCGTTGGCAATTAGTTCGCGGGGGGAAGTGGCTGAATCGAAGTATTCACCGTCGTATGGCTCGTACGTACTCATGCGCTCTACCCAACGACCAACGCGCGGTGCTGTCTTTTTGATGAGTGCAGTTGGTGCTGGGTCGCGGAACAGGTGCGCCCACATTGGCCCCATGAGGCAGTAGTCGCCAAGCGTGGGTTTATCACCAAGGAGGTATGCATTCTCAGCCAGGTGTGCACTAAACAAATCAAGCCATTCCGCAAATGAAGTCTCAATAGCTTCTTGTGAATGAGGGCCAACGCCGAACGTGATGGCAGCTTTGCGCATTCGACCGCTAGAGCGAGCAAAGTTGATCTGCTCTTTTCCTTCTGTCATTTTCGGAATCACACTGATAGAAAATTCACTTTCCAAAAACGCAATGTTCTGTTCGTCGAAATTCCAGCGGTAATGCATTGCAGGACGCAAAAGGCCTTCGCCACCGAAGATTTCGAACAAATGACTAACGGCCCGATGGACAGGGGTTGTCGGGCGAATAGGGAACTGTGACAACTTGACTTCATTGTCAAAAAAGTCAATGATGTCAGCGCCGTCTTGAATGATGCGGCCATCTGGAGTTTCAAGACATGGCATGATCCAGCGCCCGACCGCAGGAACGATGTGCTTTAAATAGCGCTCACTGTTGGGGTGTACTTCCACAAAATTGATGTTGTTCTTACGCAAGTAGGAACGCACTTTTCCGGTGTACAGGGAAACTGGTCCTCCGTAGAGAATGTAAGGAGAGTTTGTCATTGGAATAATCGTTTCATTGCAAGCTGGGGAAGAAGCATCCAGTACTTAACCATAGTCGTAAGAAATCCACGCCTTTACTAATCAGGGTTATTCCCAATGATTAGCTCGTCTCTACGTTGAGGAAATTCAGAATGTTGTGGAGGCAATTGTGTCAAGTATTTGGGCTACGCGAATTGAGTCCGAAGCAGACACAAACCAACCGTCATCGCCATCAATTACTCGACTGGCGTTCTCCACCATCTCAACGAATGCATTTGTGACGGGGAATTCCTCGAGCACATCATTTACTAGTAGGGAACTGGCTTCATTCCAAGTTGTGAAGGACTCCCCGGCAGCAGTGCTGATCTGGCCCTCGCTGCCTCGTACGGTGAATTGTTGATTACTTGGTAATGCAAACGAACTCACTGCATGTGCGGTGATGTTGTTGATACGCACATGCACATCAGTGGTGAGGTCAATACCAGTTGGGCCGACTGTCCGCGCAAGGTCACTGATGGAAAACTCAGCGGCGTCATGAGTAAGCGCTACCCACGCGTGGGCCTGGTAACAACCCACATCAAGCAACGCCCCACCACCCATTGACGGGCTGAGGCGATAGTTGTCGGTCATTTCAGAAGTGAAAGTGAATGCGGTCTCAATATGTTGAATTTCGCCAATTGACCCAGTTGTAACAAGGTCAACCATGCGAGCAAAACGTGGATGCCAACGGCCCCATACAGCTTCAATAAGCAATCGTCCATTACGCGTAGCAACATCAAACATCGCTGCAGTCTCAACGGCATTAAGCCCTAGTGGCTTTTCACACAGAACATGCTTGCCGGCTTCAAGTGACTTCGTTACCCATTCAATATGTTGGCTGTTCGACAAACTGATGTACACAGCATCAACACGTTCATCTGCCAACAAGTCGTCGTACGTTGTATGAACACGTTCCGGTTCTAGAGTTGCAGACCGCTCTTCATCACGGCTGGCAACGGCATACAAGTTCGCTCCACGCGACGCATGCACTGCTGGGGCGAGACCACGACTAGCAACAAAGCCAGCGCCAAGAAAGCCCCAGTTAACTGTCACTTGTTATGACCGACGAAGAACTGGGGCAACGGGGAATGCGTTTTGAATGGCAGATTCTTCAGCAGCTTGCATGATTGCAACAACATTGCGCGACTGAAACGCATTTACTTCCATTGCAGTTCCGTTGTTGATGAATTCAACAATAGAGCGATGAAACTCGTGTGGCTGAAGCGGTTGCAATGGCGCAACACGGGAAGTGCCATCAATGTGGTGCACGGTCAAGATTGCAGGCAAGTCAGCAACAGCTGGTTCGCCTGATGGGTCCCAATCACCGATGATTGCGCCTTCAGTGCCAAGTACATAGAACTTCGGCTTACGAGCAGCAGCAAGATCAGAATGAACAAACGTTGCTTGTTTGCCGGTCGTGAATGTCACAGTGACGTGAGCGTGGTCTGCGTTTGTTGCATGGGTCCATACTCGTTTGTGGTTTTGCCCGCTGACATGAGCAACATCATCAGGAATGATGTTCAGAATCTGATCAAGGAAATGGCTTCCCCAGTCGAAAATCGCACCGCCAGACACTTCGGCATTCGAATGCCAATAATCGCATGGGCGAGAGTACCCACCAACAAAACTGTCGTAGTGGTACACATCACCAATTTCGCCTGATCGAATGATTTCGCGCATTGTTACAAAGTCATCATCGAATCTGCGGTTCTGGTACACCACCAGCATGAGGTTCCTAGATGATGCAAGTGCAATCAATTCATCGCACTGATCAGCGGTGAGCGCCATTGGTTTCTCAAGAACAACATGAATGCCGCGCGACAATGATTCCTTCGCCCATTGGAAATGGCTATTCGGAGGCGTCGAGATTACGACAAGATCAAGGAGACCAGAATCAAGCATTTGGGTGGCATCACTAAATGCCGTGGCATCTGGAGCAAGTTGCAGTGCTGCTTCAACACGTTCTGGGTTCGTGTCGCACACGGCCAATAGTTCGAGACCATTTGTGTTCTGGACTGCCAGGTTGTGCTCATGTCCGATTGCACCATAAGCAAGAAGCCCGACGCGAATAGTGCCTGTTTTCATTCCCTATGACATTATCTGCCGCCCTGTGTGGCGCAGAAACTCGAGCCATGTCCCTATTGTCACACCGAGTGAATATCAGTGCGGTTATTGAGATGCCCGTGACGCGTTTTTACTGATGGTGAGTAACTGACGGCGAAGCATGAAGCCGTCACCAGGGCCGAGGACAAGCTTTTCGAAAAGTGAGCCCAGAGGAAAGTTGGCGTGAGATCGCATGCGGGTCACCAGTCGAGTCCCTTGCGGGTCATCACGCAATTCGTAGGCGAGAGTGAAGTGCAGTTTGGGCGCCTTCTTGCCAAGAGATTTGATCTCCAGTACAAAGTGCCGCGGTGCCTCAACAATGGCAGCGGTGAATGAAATTGGACCAGAAGGTACTTTGTCACCTGTTTCGACTATTTGCCATTCATCATGAATAGTGGTTGCACTCTTGCGACCAAGATTGTCGAGCCAGTCGTAGCTGTACCAACCAGCTCGTCCGAAACCCATTTGTCGAATCCACGGAAACACATCTTGTGGGGGAGCGCTAATGGTTATGGAGCGTGTTGCAATCAGCGATGCGTTTTCGCATAAGCCGTCTCCAACAACTGAGCTGTGAATCTCTTCGGGAGTTGCACCCCAAAATTGAAAAATCATGACGAAGTAGAGGGTAACAATGTTTTGCAGTTGCCTACAATATTGACAAGTCATAGGAGACTTCATGAGCGTGCCATTGTTTGTTGCCCAAGAGATAGGCCACACGCTGCTCGATGAAGACACGTGGATGCCCACAGTCACCATTGATGTTTCGCAATCTCCAGAAGTTGCCGATCTTGCCCGCGTTCACGCAGTAGAGGGAATTGGTGATGTCACTACTCATGCAATTCGTCAAGATGACGCTGTCTTGGTGGGAGTGCAATTGACAAGTCCAGTACAGGCAACATTTGCGGTTGCATTCAGCTTCTCACTGCACCAGGAATTTCTCAATGAAGTCGCAGATGCCGGCTCATTAGTTTTCGCTACAACTGCCACAGAATCGGCTCATGAAGATCGGCCGTTGTGGCTCAGTGTTGATATTGACGGAGATGCCTTACGTCAAACGTTGCAGATCGAGGCTGATTAGCTACGGCGCGAAAGCACCCGACGGGAGATCGGTCTGACCATCGGCAATTGCTTGAACAATGCGTCGTGCCACGTGAATTGGATCTAGCCCAGCTGGAAACTTTGGTGGGGTTCCGGCAATAGCCCGCGACGCTAAACCAGTTTCTGTATGTGGTGGACGGGCGTCAATAACTCTGACGCCTGAACGACGGGCTTCTCTCCCGAGAGCCTCATTGAATGAACGTGTGGCTGCTTTTGATGCACCGTACACAGACATGCCTGGCAAATTCTGTTCGGCAATAACCCCGGAGATCCCAACGAGAACTGATCCCGTTTTCATGTTCTGAAGAGCTGCCTGCATGAGAAATATGTGTCCGAATGTGTTGGTGAGAAATAGTTCCTCAACCGTGTCAACTGATGTCGTATTGATAGGCCCGAAAGCCACAACACCCATGGCATTAATAACAATGTCTACAGAGCCGTGTCGAGCGACTACTTCGCTTATTGCTTTCCCCGCTGCATCAGGGGAGCGGAGATCAGCTGTGATGTGGGAAGACTCAACAGTTTGGGCGCGCGAGATTGAGACAACAACACAGCCTCTGGCTTCAAGCTCGCTACGCAGAACAGTGCCAAGTCCGCCTGTACCCCCAGCAATAACGGCCACTTTTTGTGCGAAGTCGAATGGTGTTGTCATAATTCAGAAAAGTTATCAGAACCACTGTTTGCATAAGGGTTGAGTTCCAGTTCTGGCTGGTATAAATTCGGGCATGACCTTGATTATTCGCGATTTGTTGTCTTCTGATATTGGCCCTGCAGTGCGTTTGTTGGAAGAGTGCCGATCGTTGCCCGACACAAAGCCTGCCGACATTGCTCAATTCGTCAATGATGTGTCGTCTAATGCGCCAGGTGTAGTCGCCGTCGATGGTGACCGAATCATCGGAGTCATTCAGGCTCGCGTTGTGTCTGATGATGCGTGGATAAATGTTGTGACGATTGATTCTGCCTATCGTCATCAGGGAATCGGTTCAAAAATGTTGTTGCGTCTTGAGGAAAAACTGATGCACCTTGGTGTCCGAAAAATTTCCGCATTGCTGTCGAAATCACAAGCCGGAGAGACAGCTCTCGTTAATCGTGGGTTTTCCACAATTCACGATCTGATTTTGTACGAAAAATTAGAGCCAATTGCACCCACTGCTATGCGCATCGTTGATCAATATGGCGGAGAAATTCTGCCTCCCGACCTTTGGGATCGTGTGGCGGGTAT
Source organism: Ilumatobacteraceae bacterium (assembly GCA_040402055.1). Taxonomy (GTDB): domain Bacteria; phylum Actinomycetota; class Acidimicrobiia; order Acidimicrobiales; family Ilumatobacteraceae; genus UBA2093. The sequence goes on along the minus strand of JBBANJ010000006.1, from coordinate 21,623 downwards.
GCATGCCGAGAAGAAAATCATTGATGGTCGTGTTGTGGCGCCTTTGGCTGACCCAACCACTGCAGAGAGAGTAGGCGTGAAAGCTCCCGCGACTGTTTTGCTTTTTGGTCCTCCAGGAACTGGCAAGACAACATTTGCTAAAGCGATTGCCGGACGACTTGGTTGGCCGTTTATTGAGTTGCTCCCTTCCAAATTAGAAAGTGGAGGTGATTCAATGTCGTCCGAACTTCGTCAAGCAATGACTGAGTTACTGCAATTGGAACGAGCTGTTGTATTCATTGATGAGTTTGATGAAATCGCATCCGCGAGAGAACGTAACCCGGCCACAAAAGGTGTGGTGAACGAGTTATTGAAAATGATCCCGTCGTATCGCTCGACCCCCGGCCATCTTTTGGTGTGTGCCACGAATTTTGTTGGTGACATCGATGCCGCAGTTTTGCGTCCAGGCAGATTTGACTTAGTCATTCCCATTGGACCACCAGACCTCACTGCTCGTCTTGCACTTTGGGAAGCCGCGCTGTCACGTATTAATCAACAAGGGGTTGACATTGAAAAGGTTGCGAAAGCAACCGAGGGCTACACCCCCGGAGATGTTGAATTGGCCGCCCAACGAGCAGCCACCTCGGCATTTGATCGCATTCGTGATGGCATAGAACCGTCGTACGTTTCTTCTGATGACATTGATGTTGCAATTGCTCGCACAAAGGCTTCAGTCACAACTGAAATTCGTCAACGTTTTAGTGAAGAAGCGGAGCGATTCGCCCGCGTGTGATCTCTGAATTTTCTGTTACAGACTGTGTGTAAGGTAACCTTGATTGACGCACTGCGACCGATAGGAATCCTGTTAAGTTCATCAGATGTTGCAAATTTCAGTTCAAGATTTAGAGAATGTCGATGCAATTATCGATCGTGATTTCAAGGGGCTGTACTCAGGTGCCTTGGGAGTTAGTTCCATAAGTGGTGGCCAAACTGCAGCTAACCAGGCTCTAAAAAATTTGGATATCACTGGATACGCCAACGCGCGCAATCAAGTTTTCCCAAAATCAAGTCGTGGGGCCTCGGTATTGTCGCCCTATATTCGCCACAACATTCTGACTCTTAGCGATGTCTCTAAAGCGGTACGCACAGCGCCGTACAAAGATCGTGAAAAGTTTCAAGACGAACTTTTGTGGCAGGAATATGCGAGACATTTGTATGCCCGGATAGGAGTCGAACTTTTTGAGAATCTCCGGTTTGAAACAAATAGAGATCAGGCTGGCGATGGCTGGAATCGCGAAATGCGTTGTATCGATGAAGTTGTTACCGAATTAGAAACCGATGGGTGGCTAGTGAACCAAACCCGAATGTGGCTGGCTTCCCAATGGACTGTGCGCGATGAGAAGGGTTGGCTGTTCGGGCAAGAACGAATGCATCAACAATTGCTCGACGGGTCACGTGCTGCAAATCTTCTTGGCTGGCAGTGGACCGTCGGTTCCGGCACGGGAAAACCGTACGGGTTTTCAAAATGGCAAGTCGATAAACGCGCTCCTGGGTTATGTACGAAGTGCTCACTTGTTGACAATTGTCCGGTAGCTGAGTTGCCCGAGGAGACGACGCTTGCTCACACTGCGATCAATGACCGACTTGAGATTGACCCTGGACTTGCTGCAACTCGGGGGCCAATAGCACCACAGTTGAATAAGAGTCCGGAATATGTGTTGCTAACCATTGATTCACTCGGCGATGCTGACCCTGCGCTAGTTGCTCATCCTGAACTCCCAGTTGTATTTGTGTTCAACGAGCCTGCATTGCGCAAGCTCCAACTCAGCTCACAACGAATCGCGTTTTATCTTCAGACTCTTCACGATTTGTCAACACGAAGAGATCTTCGTGTCTATCTCGGTGACCCATACCAATTCGCAATGGACCATGCAGTTGCGGTGACCTTTGTACCAGTTCCTTCATTTAAGAAGTACAAAAACCTTGCAGAGGTCTATCCGTACCCGTGGTTGCGAATGCCTCATGCGGGTTCTGTGAAGAGCTTCTCCTCTTGGCGAAAAAACTTCCCCAAGAATCACTAGTGCAATTCAGGTATCTCAGTCTTCTGGGAATGGGATGGTGTGCGCGAGGATGATCTTCAGCACTCCGTTGTCCTTGCGAACGAGACACGTTGTGGGAGCAGTAATGGTCACAGTTTGACCATCAAGGACATACGTTTGGTCAAGCATGCAGGTCACAATTGATACATCGCCAGCGTTGTCGACATGAATATCTGAAACTACCGATTTGCTTGACTGAAAGAGACCAAGGAGTGGTGTCCACGTTGCAATCGCTGCATCTTTTCCTCGAAGCCATTTCTTGCCGATTTCATCGACGATAATTACATCATCTGAGAAGAACTCAAAGAATGGTTCTGGTTGCAAACGGTCGAATGTTGCAAACGCGTCGATAACGATTTGTGCTTGTGGTGATGTAGTCATATTCGGACAGCACGGCACTAATCAATCGATTACTAGCGAAAAGATTTTCGTAAAGTAATGAATCGGTTCATCCCACCACTAGAGGGCGTAGTGGGATGAAGCGAAACGTAGTAGCGATTTGATGTGGTGTTTTCGCCCGTGCTGGGCTTGGTGTTCGACCCTTGTATGGGTCGGTTGCATGAGGAACCTAATACTTGCTCTTGTTTGAATTCTGACTCAATGTTCTTGATTGTGAAATGGGTCTGTAAATGTGTGTAACACTCAAGACTTGGGGGCATGAAAATGTCCGCTGAAATTTCAGATCTGATTGAAGATCTGAAATACACCACCTTTAAAAACTCACAACAAACAGAGAAAGAAAACACTCATGGAAGAATTTAAGAATCGTCAGAGTGCTACTGCTCGATTGAATATGGCCCTTGGTGCGTTGTACCAGGTCGCCACCGTCGCCATCGTTGCAATTATTGTGTTTGCAGACATTGCAATGGCATCAGATAGCACCAAGCGATTGGTCGCATTTTTTGCGATTATGACGTCTGTGGCCGCGTGGATTTGCACGAGCAATGCGCTACTTGCATTTCAGAACGATGCCAAAGATCTAACTGCTGCAGAAAAGGCAACAGCTCTTGGAACAAGCGAATCAAAGCAGCCATGGATTGTTTATCAGATCTATATTCTCGCTATCACTGCCGCAACCATCGTGTTCGTCCTGAGCTCGATCTATTAAGGAAAATAAAATGACTATTTCAGTAATCACAACCTGGGAGGGAACTCCCGCAGCACTAATGCTGTTGACCGAAGGGTCACGCAATGCAGCGCCTATTCATGTGTCTCTTGGGGCAAAGAACCCGAGACTTCTAGAACCAATGGCTGGCGGAGAAGTGAATCGTAGGCACTATGTCATTGATTTTGACTCGTTAGAGGCTTGGGCATCTTTTACTACTGCAGTTCGAGCAAGTGACTGATGGGCAGCAACGGGTAAAGCTGTGGCCGATGGATATCCAAATCTCCAGATGGTTGGACAAGCTGTCATGACGAACGCAATTGCGTAACCAAAGCAGAGGCTTTTAAGAATCTGCAACGTCGTGATTCGTTTGGTTTAGGACGAGTACGCTGCAGGACGAATTTCGAGTGGAAGGGGAATAGAACTCATTTCACGGCTGGTTATGGCACTTGACGTACCTTGGGAAAGGGAGAAAATCATGAACATAGACATCAATAAAGTATTTCCAACGAACCCGTCGAGTTTTGAAGGTTTTCAATTCGTTCGGATAATCACAGCGTTGCTTCTATTTGTGGTTGTGGTGCGTAGTTGTATTCACTTGTTTGCAGCTGATGGTGGAGCTGAGCGCATCGCAGGGATAGACACTTCAGTTGAAGGTGGAAAGAACATCATCGCAATGTTCCATCAATGGGGAGCTATCCAGCTAATTCTTGGCGTGCTTCTCTACGTGCTGTTCTTTCGCTATCCAGGATTCACCCCATTGATCGTGCTTACTCTCGCATTTGACCCCGTGATGCGTTTTGTTGCTAGTCGCGTCCTGAGCGTGACCTCCACAAGAAGGCCACCCGGCGCAGCATTGAACGCGCCAGCATTCGTCGTAGCAATGCTTTTGTTTGCAGCGTCAATCTGGGGATAATCAAATCCGGGGGTACTTTGTCAGCATCTTGCTGGCAGTAGTAACCCCTATGTAGATAACGCAAGGTGTGTCGGCGAATTTCGCACCACATTTCGCACCATCCCCCGCCTTCGTGAGGCTGGTGCGAAATTTCAAACCCCAGTGTTGACGGGTAGTGGTGCGGGTTAGCGGCCGGGCTGAGGTGGGCTGTCGGGTATAATAAAAGAGATGAATTCCATGCAGAAGGTCGTGACACGAAAGCGTAAAGGTGACGACGATTCTGCCTGGAAATATTGGGTATCGCGCCCCGTAACTGAGCGGCTCGCAATGGTTGAAGAGTTGCGCGCCGAGTACCACGGATGGACCAATGAACCTGAACCAAGACTTTCAAGAATTTGTCGAATTATTCGTCGCGCATGAGGTCGAATTCCTCATTGTCGGCGGATACGCACTAGCAGCGCACGGTCATCCTAGATACACCAAAGATCTTGACGTTTGGGTGTGGCCTCGTGCAGAGAATTCTCAGCGAATCATTGCCGCGATAGAAGCATTCGGTTTCGGCAATCTTGGCCTCACGGCTACTGATTTTCAAGATCCGGATGTCATGGTGCAACTAGGTCACGAACCTCAACGTATCGACATCCTGACTTTTGCATCCGGACTTCACTTCTCTGATGCGTATGAGAATCGCGTCTACGTAACGATTGGGAATGTCCAGGTGCCATTCATTTCGTTGGATGATCTTCGAACCAACAAATTGGCAACTGGTCGTCCACGAGACATTGCAGACGTCGCCGACTTACCAAAGGGTGAGTAACCTCTTCTTAGATGACGTGAGGTGTGTCGGCGAATAAACTTCTACATTTCGCACCATCCCCGCCTTCGAGAGGCTGGTGCGTAATTCCAAACCTCAGTATTGATGGGGTAGTGGCCGGGGTTTCAGTAAATGTTTGGAACGCGAAACGCTATTTTTTGGAACGCGTGAATTACGCGTTTGCTTGAGTCTTACCCACAACTTTGTCTGAATCTCAGAATTGAGCGCTGGAGAATTCCAAGAGATACCAGCATAAGAGCGATGAAGAACATCGTCTGAGAATTGCTGCCAGATTTAGGTAATTCTTGATCAGTAACCGAAATTCTGATTGCAGCAGCAACAACACGGCCGCGAGTATCCGATACCTGATATTTCACTCGTGTCGCATTGCCAACAAAATTTGGTTCGGGTGTAAAGATGACCCTCCCTTTGGTGTCGATTACATATGTTCCTTCGCCTTCGACTGTCAGTGTACGACGAGTGCAATTTGGTGTTGATTGTTGAGGTCCACACAATCGCATCGAAGAAGATTTCCATTTTGAAGAACTAGTCAATTTGTCGTTGCTTAGTGGCTCAAGAATTTGGTTGGCTCCACGTTTTCCACTTGAGTTGTCTGACGTTGCTTCCTTGACGTCGGTAGAAGATGAGGATTCGCTTGGTGTGTATTGTGCGGTGCAGATGACGTTTGCTGCGGGCATTGTGACTGTGACACCAGCTTTTTTGGCGCCGATGCTGTTGTCGCAGTTCCAACCCGTGAAGGTTTGGTTTGCTGGTGGGGTGATTGCTGTGCCTGCGGCGAGTGTTGGGGTTGCGCCTGTGTTTAATCCGGTTTCGGTTGTTGGCACGGTTCCTGATCCGGTTCCTGCGTTGTATGACAACTGATAGGAGATCGGAAGTCCGGAGTGCAAGAAATAGAAAGTTGCTATCGAAACTTGACCATGTAGTTGTGGTTGCGGTCCAGAACACGGCGGCAAGCGACAGTTTCGTGGAATTGTTGAAAGAAGTATCAAAGAGTTTTGACCAAACGCTGTTGATTGGTGACACAGTGGAGACTTTCGCTCCTGATGATGCTTTTTCGTTGATGGTGCAAGATGTTAGTGCGGCTATTCGTGGTGAAAGCGCAGAAGTCTTCCCCGCATCGAGTTCTCTCCGCGTCGCAGAGATCTTGGATTCAATTCGCACTTCAGAGAAATAATTTTCTCTTCCAGCTTCCGATAGTGGAAAGCTACGCACTCAGAATCAAACTGGGGCTGACTGTTGTGCTGTGGAAGGGGACTTGTCATGCAACATCGTGATGAAAGCAGCCAGCCATGGTTTATGAGTGGTGGCGATGTTCGCCGATTAGTGCGAGAGAAACAGATCAGCGCCAGGGAAGTTGTTGAGTCCCAAATACAAAGGATCGACGATGTCAATGGAAAGATCAACGCCATCGTTGCTTCTCGAACTGATGATGCCCGAACAACTGCACAGATCATTGATGACGGAAAGATTGTCGCTCCGAATAACGGGATGACGATGACCACAAAAATCAATACTGATCACATTGGCTATGTGAACGACAATGGTGTGCGAGGAATGGCAGAGAATCAGTCTCTCAAGACCGCAGCATGTGTTGAAGGTCTTCTGGACTCTGGAATGGCAATGATGGGGAGAACAAATGCTCCTGCGCTCTCCATGCGTCTCCATACAGATAATGAACTTCACGGTGAAACACTGAACCCTCATGGTGAGCACATCTCATGTGGTGGCTCTAGTGGAGGTGCAGCCGCGGCAGTTGCAGCTGGTCTCTGCCATGTTGCCCAAGGAAGCGACGTGGGAGGTTCTCTTCGTTGGCCGGCATATTGCAATGGTGTGATTGGCCTGCGACCCACGATGGGGCGCATGGTTGTTGGTGGAACCAATGCGAACCTGCGTGGATGGATGCCTGCGAATATGGCAACCCATGGTCCTATCGCGCGCACCATGGAAGATCTAGAGGCGGCATTCACAGCAATGAATGTCGCCAATTGGTTGGACCCGTTTTGGGTTCCTGCACCGCTGTCCTTCCCGCAATCAACAGCTCCAATCAGAGTTGCATTGGTCACTCATGACTCGTTTGGCTTACATCCGACAGTTGTGTCAACGGTGCGAGAAGCGGGTCGGGTTCTCGAGGATGCTGGCTACATCGTGGAAGAAGCAGCACCATCGATGTTGGATGACTTTTTCTCGCTGTGGACATCACTCGCTTCAATTGACATCACGTTTGGACTCCTCCCCGCAATGGGTGTCGCTAACGATGTAGGACTTTCGGAAGTGTTCGCAGACTGGGAGAATGCATTCGTCGACCATTCAGGGCACGGCTTCATGAAAGCCCATATGTTGCGTGATCAAGTTATTCGAGCTTGGAATGACTTCTTGATGGAATACCCACTTGTGGTGTTTCCGGGTTTTGCAGAACCAATGATGCGTCGCGGTCAAGACCGAGAAGGTGCGGGAGCCATGTTTCGAGTGGCTGAACTGGCTCGCTATATGTTGAATATTCCTACGCTTGGAATCCCTGCAATGTCATTTCCCATGGGGAAACATGAGGGCGCTCCCATCGGTGTTCAGATTGCAGCACATGCATGGCGTGAAGACTTGATTCTTGAAGCAGGATTCGCATTAGAGAGACACCAAGGGAAAGTAACGCCAGTTTCTGTGGAGTGGTGACAAAACTGAATCAGCGACTATGACACGAATGATGTCATTGAGCTGGGAAAAGCTTGTGGCGCACCCATGCAATGTATTCGTCCGATGAGACTGCGTTGGCACCTAAAAGTCGGGAGTAATACGGCATCAACATCACCAGGTCAATGGTGATAGCTCGTTCGTCAAGAACGACACTGGCTGGCAATCTCGAGCGGATCTCCTCAATGAGTTGCAACCAACGGACATACTGTTTCTCAGTAATTGCAGAGAGTTGTTCTTCTAGCTCTGGGATGGTCGATGCAACTGCAAGAATTTGTAGACGAACTGGCATCATCGACATCTGTGCCATCTCGCGGGGGCCAATGAAGATCCTGAGTACATCATCGATGGTCATTGTCTGAAAGTCGCTGACGTATTTTTCCGCTGTCTTCAGTGCTGCGTCGAGAATCTCTTGGTAAAGATCTGATAATGCACGGGCAACTAGTCCATTGCGACTGTCAAAGTATCGATAGATCTGTGTGATTGAACAGTTGGCATCAGTTGCTACGCGCGAGACACGAAAGCCCAATACACCAAATTCCTCAATCTCTTTACGTGCGGATTTCAGTAGGTGTTCCCGGACTTCGGATGCCATACGTCAATACTACTTTTGCTTGAGGCTGCAGGATGTCATATCAGATGCGAGTGGCATCATGAATTCAATAGATATTGCCTCGTATTGGAACAACGATCAGTCGCGATTGTTGAAAAGACCTAATGCGAATTGCTTGAATTCCGGGCTCACTTTTGATGGGGCGCCAGAGTCAAAAGGTGGTTGGGGGTCATATTCGATTGCAAGTTGAATCAGCTTTGCCATGTCTTCACCTTCCATCGCTGCAACCAAAACGAGACCCATATCGATTCCAGAAGAGACTCCCGCAGCGGTAATGACTTTCCCTTGAGTGACAACTCTCTGCTCTGTTGGGATCGCACCAAGAGCCTGCAAGCGGTCATAAGAGGCCCAGTGAGTTGTTGCGGTGAGACCATTCAGGACTCCTGCATGAGCCAAGAAGATGGAACCGGTGCAGACGCTTGTCGTCCATGTAGTTGACGGATGAATCTTCTTGATGAACTGAACAACGCCATTTGAGGCGTCGATGTCACGATCAGCCATTCCGCCAGGTACGACAAGAACGTCTAAGGAATCAATCTCATCGAATGAATGTGTTGCTTCGAGTGTGAGTTTCCCAGTGTGATCGACGATGGGTCCCTTCTGTGCTGCAATAAAGAAAACGTTGAGTCCAGGGACATCAACCAATGTTTGAAAAGGGCCGACGATGTCGAGGGCAGTAAATCGTGGGTAAAGGACGAGTCCGACTGATTTCATAGAGTCAAAACTATTCGGTTATCAGAGATACCTACGCCATATTTCTTTGGAATGGGGAACATTTTGAAACGTAACGCTCCTCGTTGCGAGCTTTCAGTACATTGATTTCATGATGGATCTTGACTTCAGCGCAGTGCTCCCCGATGACCCTTCAAGGTATGGAGGATCTCAATTCATTCGTATTGCTTTGGCTCTGCTTTTGTTCGTGATGGTGGCGCGTAGTTGTGTGCATCTCTTTGCATCGGATGGTGGTGCTCAACGTATTGGTGGTGTGGACACGTCGGTGGAAGGCGGCAACAACATCATCGCGATGTTTCATCAATGGGGAGCAATACAACTCATTCTTGCTGTTCTTCTTGTTGTGTTGTACGTCCGTTATCCGGGATTCACGGCCATGATTCTTCTCACGGTCGCACTTGACCCAGTGATGCGTTACGTTGCGAGTCGCAAGAAGAGTGTGATCACCAAGGGAACACCTCCTGGAGCGAAATACAACGGCATCGCCTTCGTCATTGTGATGTTGTTGTTCGTTGCTTCTCTATAGAGGCATGACTGGTATGCCACCGTCTAGTTGTGGACATCTTGAATCAAGACAAGAGAAAAAGAAAAATTTTTCTCCAATCTCGGTAGCGACCGTGTTTCTACACTTACTCCGTGTCGCGTTTATCACTCCGAATTGCTCGTCTTTCTACAGTCATCTTTGCCCTAGCTGGCTGTCTAGTTGTGATGACGCCACATGCGCAAAGAGCCTCAGCATTAGTGGCTACGAACGGAGATTGTTCTGTCACTTATAACGATGGATCTGGTGGTGACGCCAACAGTGGAGTGGTGGTCACAGACATCGGCACTGATTGTGTTGTCCAGTTCACCCGTGCCGGTGGCACACGAACAACGTGGACGAAGCCTCTTGGTGTGACCGCAGTGAGAGTGCTGGTCGTCGGCGGTGGTGGAGATAGTGGACTTTCTGGCTCGGCAGGTAAAGGTGCCGGTGGAGGTGGTCAAGTTGTTGAACAGTTGTCTTACTCGTTTACTTCGGCCGAACAATCGGTATACGTCCTTCCCTATGAAGGCGGTTCACTTTCCGCGTCGTATTTTGATCCAGCGACAAGTGGTCTCACCACGGTGAGTGCAGAACCCGGTGGTGAAGGAAGCACCAGCGACACCACTGGTGGAGACGACAATGGTGGCAGTGGCGGAGGGGCTTCCGCTAAGTCCACTGGCCGACTCAACGCCGGTGGTGTTGGTTTCGGAACTGCTGGTCTTGGGTACGCGGGCGGAAGCTCATCGAACACGGCGAGTGCAGGCGCAGGCGGTGGTGGCGGCGGCGGTGCATGTTCAGCGGGCCAAGCAGGTAACGGCACGGTAGGTGGCGACGGTGGTGCAGGCTGTTCGAGTGACATCACGGGTTCAGCACAGTTCTATGGCGGTGGTGGCGGTGGGGGCGGAAGTACCCCTGGAACCGGCCAACACGGTGGGGGAAATGGCTCATCAGGAACTACGGGAAATGATGGAGTCGATAACACGGGCGGAGGCGCTGGTGCACCAACTACAGGAAGCAGAGTGTCGGAAGGTGGTGATGGCATCGTCATTGTGCGCTACACGCCATCAGTAGTCGACGTAACGCCTCCGACATTGACACTTGCAGCTACTTCATCGACGTCAAACTCAACCGCAGTCTCGTTCACATTGACTGGCAATGAAGCTATTAATTGCACAACTTTGTCTTCATCGAGCGGAGTGGATTTCACATTCACAAATATCTCCTCCATCACTTCAATTGTCCAGACTTCATCGTCAGTGTGCACAATCAACGCAGTGTCCACAGCAGTAGCTGGGACTCCTCGAACGTCAACCTTGACCAGAAATTCAAGTTTTTCTGTGTCAGACACTGCTGGAAATGCTCAAACAGCAGTGAGTGGGTCACCGTCTTCGGTTACTGTGACGATTGCGGATACCACGGCACCGAACCTTACGCTCGCTGCGATTTCTACTTCATCAACGAGCACTTCGATTGCGTTCTCGATTTCAAGTAATGAGACAATCGATTGTTCAACATTGTCCTCAAGTCAATTCACGACAACAAACATCGCGAGTATTGACTCGTTTGTTCAAAGCAATTCGACGACATGCCGAATCAATGCAACATCCTCTGCAACCGCTGGTGGTGGGTCAATAACTTCCTCTTTAACTGCTTCAGGGTCTTTCTCACTTTCGGACTCTGCGGGTAACGCGCAAACCACCCTTGGTGGAGGAACAGTCTCCGTTTCCGTCAATGTTCCACTCTCAGATACCACCCCACCGACTGCATCTTGGTCATCAGGTGCGAGTAATGGTTTGTCGTCATCATTTACATTGACCTTCAGCGAGACAGTCTCTGGTCTGTCCTCATCTGACTTCACCAATAGTGGCACCGCAACGGGCTGTACCTTTTCGCCTTCAGGAAGTTCTGGTACTTCAATCACAGTGTCTGTCACTTGCACTGGTGCTGGAACTCTTATTGCACGTTTAAGTGCAAATGCTGTGCAGGATGCGGCAGGCAATCAAGGACCGACGTCAGCTAGTTCAGGCGCATCGACGACATTGACATGCCCCATTGCTTCGTCCGTTTTTGTCCGCGGATCATTGCGTTCAGTGAAGAGTGTCGGAAGCACAAGCGTGAGTAAAGTTGCAAACACGCCAGGAATCGCGCAAGTTCCACGAATGACGACTAATGGTGGTTGGAATTGGGTTTCCGGTGCGACGGGAACTTCACGAACCATTGATGGTGTTGCGTGGAACTTTTCTTCTCAACGTGCAACTTCACTTCCTTCTGGCACACGAGTCACTGTGAGTGCAGTGGGAGATGGTGTTGGCATTCAAGCAAATCCACAAAAAATGAGCGATCGTGGCGGCGCCAATGGGATGTTCTCAGAAAATGCAGTTGTTGGAGTATCAGGTGCGCAGTTGGTGACAACAGATGATGTGTGCACCTACGGGCAGATGTGCCCTAATCGCGGACAGTTCAAGATTTCTTTCTCTCCTGCTGCCACTGATCCCATCCTTCACTTCTCCGGCCTAGGTGGTGGTGGCTACAACTCCTCAAATAACGGGAAGACCACCAGTTGGACAGAATTTCAAGTGATGAATCCAGGAGTGACTCTCACTCTTATGGGACAGAAGAATCTTCGAGTGGTTGGTTCAAATCGAATTGAATTGATATCAAAGAATCCAACTACTAATTGCGGCTCGACGACAAACGGTTACGGCGCAACTGCGTCTGCCGGATGTGGTTCCGTGAAGTTCTCTGGAACATTCTCCGAAATCACGTTGCAGGCAGATCTCGGCTCCGTCAATAACGGAAATCCATACATCGGTGGTCGACTGGAAGATGCTTTTATCTTGGCCGCAACAGTGAATGTCGCCCAGAGGCTGGTTGTTGTTACGACGACGTCCACCACAACAACAACAACCATTCCTGCAACGACGACTACGACTGTCCCAGCAGCAACGACGACCACAATTGCACCTACCACGACATCTGCTCCTACAACAACGGTTCCAGGAAGTTGTCCGATTATCAATAACTCGAATTCAAATACGAACAACAATTCGAACAACAATTCAAACTCGTATTCGAACAACAATTCGAATACGAATACAAACAACAGTTCCAACTCAAATGCTTCCGGTGGCGCAACATCGAGAGGCATCGTTGATGCTTATCGAGTAGATGGTGCAAAAGATCTCAGTGTTGTAACACCAGATGGTCCAGCAAAAGTAAATCCATTGAGTGGCTTGGTTGTGCCGTCTAACGGATTCAATACAAATTCGCTCGTTATTCTTGATCCAAAATCCAAGAAGTGGACTTCGTCTTATTCCGACTCTTCTGGCAAGTACACAGTTGTGGACGGGCAAGTTGTTGTTGAGCCAGCATCTGGCTCAAGTGAAGTCACGATGAAGCAATTCACTTTCAAGATCACCGACAACGACGGTTCATCGGTTGTGAGCTCTCACTCTGTTCTGATAGCTGCTCTTGATGCGCTACCGGAAGATATTGGTCCTGTCGTTGCCCAAGAATCGACTGACTCATTTAGTTTCAAGCCGGGCTCCCAGGTGAGTATTGCGATCACTGAAGTTTTTGAGGCATTGCCCGGTGAAACCCTTGTGCTTTCTTCCTTTGGTTTTGTCGGACCTAATGGAAAATCTGTGAAACGACTCAAAACTGCTCAGGGAACATGGGCGCACGAAGATGGTCGAATTAGATTCAACCCGATTCGAGGATTTACTGGATACGTTCGAACACAAGTCTCCATAAAGAATTCAAAAGGTGTACTTCGAAATGATTCAATTTCATTGACCATCAGTAATTCTGCTCCAACCTTGCCTGCAACGGGAGCACGGAACGGAGTTCTTCTTGAATACGGACTTACCCTCATGTTCGTTGGAGTTATTCTCTTCTTCCGAAGACGCAGAAATCTTCTGTGGTAGAGAAGACGGAATACATTTCAGTACATGAAGGCCAACCCGATCACTTCAATTTGCCGACCACGCGTTCTTTTGCTTGCTGCGACTGTCGTTCTTGCGAGCTCAGCACTCTCGTCTTGCTCCAGTGATTCCGGCGCATCACAAATCATCCGAGTGCCAAGTGAGCAGGGCACTATTCAAGATGCTGTCAATAAGGCCAGGTCGGGTGATTTGGTTCTAATCGAAAAAGGTGTGTATTCCGAAACAGTGGCCGTAGAAAACGATGGCATCACTATCCGCGGAGTTGATCGCAATGCGGTAGTTCTCGACGGCCAAGGAAAGTTTTCCAATGGCTTCACGGTGACAGGGAATGGCGTCACTATTCAGAATCTCACTGTGCATTCATACCAACAAAACGGAATCATCTTCACTGGCGTTCTTCCCTCTGGTGAGAATGAGGATGACGAATACTCCTATTCCGGTGATTCCGAAGGATCAGTGGTTGACGGATATCGCGTTGACCATGTCACTGCTTACAATAACGGTCTCTATGGCATCTATGCCTTTGCTTCTCGCAATGGTGTCATCGAAAATTCCTATGCCTCGGGTCATCCAGACTCAGGGCTGTATGTAGGTCAATGTCGCCCGTGTAACGCTGTCTTGCGGGACAACATTTCAGAAAACAATGCGATTGGGTACTACGGAACCAATGCTTCGGGAAATGTCTATGTCGTTAATTCCATCTATCGGAAGAATCGTTTAGGGATTGCACCAAATTCGCAAGATGCCGAGAAGTTGTCGCCACAGTCATCCACAGTTGTTGCGGGAAACTTGGTTGAGGATAATGACAATCCCAATGCCCCCAAAATTCCGGAAGGTTTCTTTGGGGCAGGTATTGCTGTTGGTGGGGGCACAAAGAACACCATCATTAAGAACAAAGTGACAAGTCATGTTGGTGCTGGCATTGTGCTCCTCACTCTTAACAAGTTTGAGCCACAAGGAAATGTGATCAGTGAAAACCACCTTATGAAAAACGGAACTGATTTGGTCTACAAATCTTTGTCCTCTGATGGCAACGAGAATTGTTTTGAGCGGAATCGCTTTGAATCATCCAGTCCAGTAAGCATCGAGAAGGTCATGGCGTGTGGGAGCAAGGGACAAGTGCCTTCCGGAGTTTTCTTGTTCCCAGTAGCACCTGCAGGGCCTAGCTATCAGAACGTGGTCAAGCCGGGCTCACAGCCAAACATGAAGGATGCGAACACTGCACCATGGTCGCCTGTTGTAGGTGAACCTTCGTATCCAAATATTGATTCCATCGCACTTCCAAAATGACAATGAAGCGAATTGGATTGGTCGTTCTCTCCGGATGCACGATTGCATCCTTGGTGTCGTGCGGTTCGTCGTCATCAAAGGAAATGGCGCGGCCATTGACACAACAGGAGGCAGCCAATCTCGCTCAGTCATTACACCTCAATTACGTCAAAGGCGGGGCGGCGTTCACTGTTTCGACTGTGATTGCACCTGGTCAAGGTGCATTGCAAGTGTCGGGTGCCATTGATTGGAAGAATCACATTGGGAATGCGAGTGTCTCGGCCGATGAGTCGAACTCGACATTGACAGGAATCGCTTGGCTCAGCAAGATTGTGGCGGAACGTCGCCCGTCCTTTGACAATCAGCTTCTGAAGTTCGGTGCTGCTCAGCCACTCGCCATCGTGCGCAAGCCAAATATGAATCGCAGAATCGATCAGGTGATTTCCATCATCATGGGTTTGGCGGCGGAGCAGCCAGAAAACTCTCAACTCATCTTGCAGAAGCCAGGCTCAGTGTTTCTGCGGGATGATGCATTGCGGGGCGTGGATGTGCAGGTCCTTCGATATGGGAAGCGAAATGTGTTCTGGATTGCTGAGGACACGGGGCTTTTGCTTCGTTTTGAGGGTTCAAATGAATTAGGTAACCAGCCCATCTTGATCGATTTCCGTGAACACGGCCCTCAAGATGTGAGTTTTCCAGCGAAAAAATACTGGGTGGACGCTGAGTCTGATGATGAAATCATGCAGCTCACATCTGGATTCTGATCCCAGAATGCGTCTGTAGGACCCATTCAAAAATAAGTAAAAAAATTCCTTACTTATGGGAAAACTTTTCCCATTCTTAGACTCGGCATTGATCGTTTTCATGATAATCGGCGTGTTTGACAGGGGCTAAGCCATGAAGATAAAGAACGCAACTGGTGTTTTTGCCGTTTGTATCTCATTATTAGGTCTTCAAATTGCCATCAGCGATGTACAAGCTGCGGCTGGTGCAATTTCGGGAACAGTTTTTAACGATAAGAACTCCAATGGAGTGAATGACGGAACCGATGCTGGCGTCTCAGGTGTTGTTGTCACGGCGTATGACAGCACGGGTGTGCAGGTGGGGACAGCCACGACCGGAGGAAATGGAACCTATTCATTGTCCGTTTCGTCTGCGGCGACAACTGATGTTCGTGTCGAATTCACAACACCGAACGGTTACGAGCCATCTTTTCAAGGCGCCGGCAACGGTACAAGTGTTCAGTTCGTTTCTTTGCCTTCTAGCAACGTCAACTTCGGAATTCTGATTCCCGGAAATTATTGCCAGGACAACCCCGGAACTGGTGTTGCTGGAATTTGTATTCGTCCGGGCACAACGTCCTTTGCCTCTTCGAAAAATGCCTCTTCTATTTCGAAGACGATTTGGAGAGGAACAGGCCCCTCTCTACTGACAAAGAATGAAGACACGGGATCCCTATGGGGCATGGCGTTTGATAGCCAACGAGAAGTGATTTTTGCATCGGCAGCATTGCGTCGTCATTCTGGGTTGGGACCCAAAGGAATAGCGGGCCTTTACGCCACAAGTAGTGCAACTGGCGGTGTTGTCGCATCTTGGGATCTTTCTCAAGCTCCGTTTAACTTGACTTTCAGCGCGAACAATTCAAACTTCTCAGATGCAAATAGAGGGCTCGATAACTCGGACTTTCTTTCTGCAGACCCGATTGGTTACGCGAATGTAGGCAAGGTTGGCATTGGTGACATTGACATGTCGCCGAATGGACAGTGGCTATTTGTGTCCAACCTGTATGAAAAGAAGATTCATCGCATTGCTGTAAGCGATGCGAACAATGATGGTGTGCCGGAATTAGGTGCGGTTACTAGCTTCACGATCCCTGCGAATACTTGTTCAAGCACAACGTCTCGGCCATGGGGTTTGAACTACAACTCTCAAGACAACACGGTTCTCATTGGTGTGACGTGTAGCAAAGAGACACAAACACCGACTCTGAACACGGGAGCTGGCACGACTTCACTTCCTGATCCCGCCGTCATTGTGAAACTGACCATTTCGTCATCAACTTTCTCCACTGTGTCAACAGTTGACTTGGATTACGTCCGAGGCGTTGAAATCGGTACTTCAAATAATCCGGGGGAGACTTGCAGAACAAGTGACCCCACGATTTCAACTCCAACAGGTGCGGCATGTCTCCGAACACGTTGGCATTCCTGGACGGACGATTTCGCCGCAATCGAAGCTCTCCCTGGTGCATTGTTGAGCTTCGATGGCGTTACGAATTTCCCGACAGATGGGTCTTCAGCGACTGTGCAAAAGCTCTGGTGGCCACAGCCATTGATTGCCGATATTGAGGTTCTCCCATCGGGACAGATCGTTCTCGGAGTCATGGACCGTTTTGGAATGCAGATGGGAACAAATAATCGGAAGCCGACATATAGCGCTCCAAACGTAAATGCTGATTTGGTCACTGGCTATGTTGCGGGAGACACCCTGATGCTTTGTCCGAGTGGTGGTTCATACATTCAGAACAATGCCGATGGTTGTACTGCTGCAACGTCTGACGATTCCTACATGTTGTCGCGCGGTGGACTCGGTGGAAAAAGGGATTATCACGAGGTCTTTGACGACAACCTCAATAGCGGTGGGCATATGGAATTGACCATTGGTGGTCTTGCATATAACCCTGCAACAAAAGAGTTGGCCGTAACGATGATGGACCCTGCGAATGACTTATACACCGGCGGCATTCGTTATCTGACAGGTGATACTTCATTGTCCACGTTTGGCCAGTATGTCTCAGGCGCAGTCTTCAATGGATCCTCCGACTCAGGAAACAATCAGACGTGGACGTCATCATTCCTTAAGTCCACCTCCATGGGCGACATCGAATTGATATGTGACCGCGCTCCGGTTCAAATTGGAAATCGAGTGTGGATTGATTCCAACTTGAACGGAATTCAAGACCCGGGCGAACCGCCTGTTGCTGGTGTCTACATTTTTCTCTACGCGGCAACTGGTGCCACTGGAGTCTTTAATCATCTGAGCATGGTCCGTACAGATGCCAATGGGGAGTTCTATTTCTCAAGCAACGTCACTGAAGATTCGTGGCAAAATAATCCTGACCACGTTGGAGGGGGGCTAGTACCGGGACGGTCGTATCGACTTCGTATGGACTGGCCCTATGGCGGAACTGCGGCTGCACCTGCTGGCTACGAATTGACCCAAGCAAGTGCGCTATCTAGCGCAACGGCACTTGATACATCAGTCGACAACAATGCGACGCTGGTCGATTCGTACCCGCAAGTGACGGTGGCAACTGTCGCTTCGGGATCAAATAACCACACCTACGACTTTGGATTCAAGTTGATTGGGGCGACTACCCCAACGTCTGCAGCACCGACGACGACGACTGCAGCACCGACGACGACGACTGCAGCACCGACGACGACGACTGCAGCACCGAC
>JBBANJ010000006.1:0-3383 GCA_040402055.1 Ilumatobacteraceae bacterium | reverse complement strand
GACAACAACAACGACTGCTTCGGTGACCACTACAACCATTGCTTCTTCGACGACCGTTGTGTCGACAACAACAGTCCCTTCCGTCACGACTACGACAGCTCCGAGTAGAAACCTGATTGCATCAGTCATCAAGGTTTCGGTCGGTGATTATGTATGGCTGGATACTGACAGAGACGGCATACAGGACGCATCTGAAAAAGGCATCAAAAATGTCGTTCTGTCCATTAGAAAAGCCGACGGATCTCTCGTGTATGACGTTGATGGGCAAATTGTCAGGGCGACTAAGACCGACAGCAAGGGTCGTTACAGTTTCGACAACCTGCCAGCAGGTCAGTATCGAGTATCGGTTGTGGATCCTGACGGTTACAGCCGAACACTCCTCAACTCAGTCTCGGAAACCGCAGTGGATTCATCCCATGGTTCAGCACTTTCCGTCAATCTCACAACGGATGGTCAACGTGATCCCACTTTGGATTTTGGTTTCTACAAGCCTGCAAGTAATGAAAGCGTTGAGGTTGGTAATTATGTCTGGAAAGACCGAAACGGAAATGGTCTTCAAGGACCTGGAGATACTGGAATCAAAGGCGCAGTCTTGTCGATTACCGACTATGACGGTCTTCGTGTCTCAGACATCTTTGGTCGTCTATTCAAAAAACAGACGACGAAGAGTGATGGCAAGTACCTCTTCAGGAATTTGCCACCCGGTCGTTACATCGTGCGCATAAAATATCCAGAGAATTTCTTCCCAACAACGGAAGGCAAAAAAGACCGCGGAAAGAACTCCTCGACTTTCAAGGCAGTATCACTTGCCTTGAAAGGCGGCGAAAGCGATTACACCTTGGATTTTGGTGTGATTTATCGCTCTGGCGAAACGACATTGCCGTCAACTCGTTAAGTCCTTTCTCGCAAGCGGCCTCGTCGCTTGATATGCGTTGTTTCTGTTAGGAGAAATAAATAATGAAATCTGTTTTTCGCACTGGTGTAGCCCTCTTGGTGACATCCTCGTGTCTCGTGTTTGTGCATGTGGCGCCTGTAGAGGCTCTTTCTGCAACCACAACAACAGTGGCAATGTCACCGAACCCTGCCATTGTGGGGCAGTCAGTGACGCTGACAGCCACACCGAGCGCGCCTGGTGCAGTATCGTTCACTATTGGCGGCCAAGTAGTGGGCACTGGCACTGCTGTCGGGTCAGGTGCCTCTGGGGCCAGTCAGCAAGCTTGGGCTTACACCGGGAACAGTGTTGCAATGGCGACCGACAATGATGCTTCAGGCAATCTCTTTGTTTCGTCTCAGAATCCATCTGATTGCGGTGGTGCACGATGTGTCAGCAAGATGCTGATGACGAATGGAACCGTGAATCATTTCGCGAATCAATCCTGGAATGGCGTGAATGTTGTAGTCACGGGATTGACGGTTGCATCAGATGGCGTCATCTACGAGGCGGTAGGGGCATCAAACAAGATTTATAAGCGCACTTCACATAACGCAAACACAACGGAATTTGCAAGTGGCGGCCTACTCAACAATCCCTGTCATATGACCACTGACGGTAACGACAATGTTTATGTTGCTAACCGTGCTTCCGGAACAGTCCTAAAAATCACGCCTGCTGGCGCAGTTTCAACGTATGCAACTGGACTGACGAGTCCTTGTGGAATTGAAATCAATCGCACGACCGGTGTTCTCTTTGTCTCAGATGGCAACGGCGATATTCAGTCAATCCCAAGTGGTGGTGGTGCACCTACTCGATTCCTGGATGGCTCCTGTGCGGTTCAGGGGCAATTAGTAATTGATGCTGTGGGGAATCTCTATGGATGGCATTGCACTAATGATCTTGCTGGGCATCCGAATGGCTACGGCATTGTTCAGATTTCTCCAGCAGGGACATGGCGTAGGTATCATCCGTTAAGCTGCAGCAACTGCAACTCAGGTTTTGGTGTTGGTCAGAACAGTGAACGTTCTCTCTCGCTGTTCAATGGATTGCTTTTCATTGCCGGTGCAGCAATGAATGACTCTGGTGTTTATCGGTTTGGTGTATCGGGATATGTAGCGACATTGACGCACACGCCGATCGCCTCAGGAACACTTGCTGTAGGTGCAAGTCTTACTCCGACAGATAGTGGATCTTTTGCAGCCTCTTCGGGCACGGGAAGCTTGTCAGTACGCCCGGCTGCTCCCTCAGCCCCCGATCTTGCAACAAGTTCTGACTTGGGCAATTCAAGTACTGACAACATCACAAACGACAACACACCGTTGATTGAATTGGCTGGTTCAGGTACAAGTGGAAACACCATCACTGTGACTGCTTCACGTTCTGGTGCGACCAATGTGACCTGTAGCTACGTGCTGCCGGCAAGTGGTTGCAGCCTCGGCACGCTTTCCGACGGCACGTGGTCAATTACTGCTACCGAGTCTCACCCCACTTCGGGTGCGTCGACAGCATCAGCAGCGCTGTCGGTCTCGATTGATGCAAGTGCGCCGGCCGCACCAGGTGTGCCTGATCTTGCGACAAGTTCAGATACGGGAACAAGCAGCACCGATAACAATACGAATGACAACACCCCCACATTGAGTGCAACGGGCGGCAGTTCCGGAGACACCGTCACGCTCAGTGCTACCAATGGCACCAGTACGGTGACTTGCTCGTATGTGCTTGGCAGTGCGACTAGTTGCACATTGCCTACGTTGAGCGACGGTACATGGAACATCACATCAGCCGTGACTGACCCCGCTGGCAATACCACTAATAATCCAACGTCACTCTCTGTTGGAATTGATACAAGTGCTGTGGGCGGACTTGCCGTGGACCTTGCTTCGTCGTCGGACACCGGCTCATCCTCCACCGATAACGACACGTCGGATGCAACTCCAACTTTCTCACTTACGGGCCAAGCAACGGGTGATGTTGTGGTCATCACTGCATCTCGTTCGGGTGCCGCCGATGTCACGTGCACGTACACAGTGGGGGTTGCTTCATCTTGCACCCTCGGCACATTGACCGATGGTTCATGGTCCGTGGTTGCAAAAGTCACCGATGCCTCGGGAAACACGGGGAACACTTCAGCTTTGTCGATGACAATTGCTACGTCTGTGTCTGCGCCTGGAACTCCAGATCTTGTTGATTCATCGGACACTGGAGCTTCTGCGACGGATAATCTCACGTCGGACACAACACCGGCGATCTCTGGTGGTGTGTTGCCTGTTGGTACTTCGGTGACTGTGACAGCGCGTAAATCTGATGGCACGACAGTGTCATGCACATATGTTGCATCTGCGACGGTGACGACTTGTGATTTGCCGGCATTGAGCGATGGTGTATGGTCCGTGACTTCAGTAGTCACTGATCTTGCTGGCAATGTATCTGTGCCAAGTTCTGCGTTGTC
>JBBANJ010000005.1:22073-95480 GCA_040402055.1 Ilumatobacteraceae bacterium | reverse complement strand
ACAACAATCCCTGTCCACTTCTGATGTTTTTCGGCAACTTGCTTCGCGCTTTCGACCGGCACCACTGCAAGCAATGGATAATGCACCAACTGCACAAACCAAATGACTCCCACCATGATGCAAGCAGATACAAGATGAACTGTTAGTACGAAATCGTCCATGTCAGAGTCCGTATTCTGAAATCAAAACAGGCCGTTGTTCATCAATTGATTTGTGTGCGGCTGCACCAATTACAACTGACCACAAACCGTCGACAACCGTGACTTCTGGTTGCGTATTGTTCAGCACTGCATCAACAAAGCGTTTGCATTCAATAAAGCTGGCGCCAAAGTGAAAACCCATGTGCGCTATGTCAGGGTCTGTCGGCACTTCAATTTCTCGCACTGATCGAGACGAACGTTCACCGAAGAAGATTTTCCCATTGCCAGGGATAAATGCTTCAAGCTTTCCCTTATCGCCCACGACAGTGATCTCTTGTTCGTGTTGCCCACCTTCAGCAAACATTGACAAGTCGAGCATGGTGCGCGCACCGTTTGCGTATTCCACAATTACATACGCATTATCAAGAATGTCACTGCGCTTTCCGTCGTACACCTCATCAAGATGATTCACGTCTTGACCGCCACTAGCAATCACACGAACAGGTTGTGAACCAACAGCCACATTCATTAGGTCAAAGAAATGGCAACACTTCTCTACCAAGGTGCCGCCCGTGTTCTGTGAAAAACGATTCCAATTGTCAACCTTGACAAGAAATGGAAACCGATGTTCACGGATTGACATCATCTTCATGTTGCCAATGATCCCTGAACGCAATTCATGAAGAAGTCCTGCAATTGGTGCCATGTACCGATACTCAAGACCCACCCATGTAACGGCCGAGCGTTGAGATTGAGCTTTCACGACTGAAACACAATCCTCAACAGTGGTGCACATTGGTTTCTCTACAAGAACCGGAATGTTCGTCTCAAAGATGTCGTCTAATAACGACTTGTGAGTGAAGTTGGGTGCAGCAACAAGAACTGCGTCAACAAGACCACTATTAAGAAGGTCGCGGTGATCCGTGAACTCAGCCACCCCTACTGCCTGGTCGCCCAGGGTATGACGGGCCCACCCATGTTGTTCTTCATGGGGGTCGCTAATGGCAGTTACCGCAACATTTTCGATGCCCATGAGATTGCGCAAATGCTCGCAGCCCATCATTCCAGTACCAATAACGCCGATGCGCAGTTCTGACATATAAGTAAGGCTACGCCCCTCTAGTTTGCGTTCATCGTAAAGACAACTAGTGTTTTCTTCTGTTGTTCCGGGGGGAACGACCAAGAGGGGGAATTCTCATGGCAATTGTTGATCTCATTTCATCCGGACTCGGATTACTTGCATCTGAAAAGGACATCACACCAACGTGGGTCGAAGGGGTAATGCGCGGAAGCGGCAATCTTGAAGATGGCGTCACTGTGACTGCGGTCTCAACAGAGCGCATCGGCGAAGGTGTCGGAATTCTCAGCATCTTGCAGCGAGTGACTCCTACATATTCAGGTGCCACGAAAGCACCAAAGTCAATCGTTGTGAAATACCCAACTGATGACCCAGTACAACGCGGAACTGCAGATGCTTTGGTGTTCTATATTCGCGAACTCACTTTTTACCGCGACTGTGCGCCGAGTGCGCCATTCAAAACCGCAAAGTGCTACGGCCAAGCAATTGAGAGTGAAAACACCAACTTCACGATTGCAATGGAAGACATCAGCCACTACCGCCCTCTCAACCAATTAGACGGTGTCAGCCTTGCTGATTCAAAAATCATGTTAGAAAAACTTGCTGACTTCCATGCAATGTGGTGGAACAGCCCGAAGTTGCCAGCAATGCAAGATGTTTTCCCCTCACTTCTGAATCCAACATACGAAATGGTGCTTCCAATGTTGTGGGCACAAGGTTGGCCAATGGTCGAACAGTATGCCGGTCATTTACTTCCTGACAGTGTTAGTGGCATCGGGGACATTTGGGGAAGCAAAGTTCCATGGATGCTAGGCAACATGATGGCGCCATTGACATTGGCTCATGGTGATTACCGCGCAGACAACATGATGTTTGACGGCGATGAGCCAGTTGTTATCGACTTCCAGATTGTTGGCACTGGATCTGGCATGTACGACGTTGGGTATTTCATTAGCCAGTCAATTGCAACTGAAGTGCGACGCGGTCATGACCAAGAACTTGTTAACATTTACCTTGATCGTTTGGAATTTCATGGAATCACAATTGATCGCGCGGAGATGTGGCGCCAATACTTAGTGGCTCTTTGTTTCTGTGTGACCTACGGAGTCACCTCTTTCGCAAGTTACCCAGAGCAAAATGAACGCGGGAAACAACTTGTTACAGACATGTTGCTTCGTTCATTAGATTGCGTCGCAGATAACGATGCATTGAAAGTAATTGCGTGACAGATCACAACCATGACCATGGCCGAGGAGTTCTTTCACAGTTAGCGCCTGAGGGTCGCGAACTGAAGGCTCTTATTCCTGGCGTCTATGAAGGGTTTGCTCAACTACATACCGCCGCGTTTGCAGAAGGTGTACTTGACAAAAAGACAAAGGAACTGCTGGCGCTCGCAATTGCAATTGCAGTTCGTTGCGATGGTTGTATTGCCAGCCATGCACGTGGGGCGGCAGTGAATAAGGCAACTGAGGCTGAAGTTGCTGAGACGATTGGTGTCGTGATTGCGATGAGCGGTGGGCCTGGCACTGTCTATGGCCCCCGAGCATTGGCAGCCTTTCGCGACTTCGCTCCCAAGCCGGAATAACTCGCCTCTCCAGTGGTACCCACCCCCCAGGGTGGTTCTAGATTGCTGTTATGTCGAATCTCGAAGTAACAGTTGATCCATCAGAAGTCGGACTAGACCCAACACGTCTTGCACGTATTCGTTCCCACTTTGGCAAGTACGTCGACAGCGGCAAGTTGCCTGGTTACCACATCACTGTCTCGCGTGGTGGAAAGTTGGCATACAGCGATCTTTATGGTCACGCCGATGTGGAAAACAAAAAGCCAATTGAAAACGACACTATCTATCGTGCCTATTCAATGACCAAGCCCATCTGTGCAGTTGCTGCACTTATGTTGTGGGAAGAGGGCTTGTTTGAAATGCATGATCAGGTGAAGTGGTTCATTCCTTCATTCGGTGATCAAAAAGTATTCCGCTCTGGCACGTTCACCGCACCGCGTTACGAACCAATTACGGAGCCAATGGAAATGTGGCATCTGTTCTCACACACTGCCGGCATGACATACGGCTTCGTGTATTCAAATCCAGTTGACCAGATGTATCGCAACGCAGGTTTCGAATGGGGCACGCCCCCTGGCGCATCACTGGCTGACATTTGCGACATCCTCGCTGGCCTTCCACTGATGTTCCAGCCCGGAACTGAATGGGCATATTCAATGTCAATTGATGTTTTGGGTCGCGTTGTAGAAATACTCTCCGGCATGACGCTTGGTGAGTTCATGAAGAAGCGCATCTTTGATCCACTTGGCATGACCGACACTGCATTCCATTGTTCAGCAGACAAAGCAGACCGACTTGCTGCTTTGTATGTACCGAACCCTGCAGACAAGAAAATCTTGCGTAACGATGCCGGTGCTGCTGGTGCATTGAACGAGCCGAAGGCGCACATGGGTGGCGGCGGACTTGTTTCCACTACAAGTGACTACTTGAAGTTTGCAGAAATGTTGCGCGGTGGTGGCGAATACAACGGCACGCGCATTTTGTCGAACCGCACTGTTGCATTTATGGCTTCAAACCATTTGCCAAACAATGCTGATCTCACCGAGTGTGGTCGCCCACTCTTTGCAGAGACTGCATTTGATGGTGTGGGGTTCGGACTTGGCGTCAGCGTTACACTTGACCCAGTGAAAGCAAAAGTGCCGGGAAGTGCTGGAGATTACGGATGGGGTGGTGCTGCAAGCACCAACTTCACCGTTGATCCGAAGGAAGACCTTGTGTACATGATCATGACGCAGCTCATGCCATCAAGTACGTGGCCGTTGCGTCCGCAACTTAAGCAGTTGGTGCATCAGGCTCTAGTTGATTAGCGCGAGTTAACTGTTTTCTCAGAACAAGAAGCATTACGACTCCACAACCAATAATTGCAAGTCCTTGCAGAAGATTGCCAGGAATCCAATACGCAATTGTCATAATCACGCCGACAATGATTCCAAGAGCACCAGTAAGCAAGTTTTCTGGTGACCTCTCACGCGAACCAAGGGCAAACAATGCCGTGCCAATACCTATAGGTATCAGACCACCAAACCCCATACTGAAGACATTTGCCAATGTGATTGAGCCGATGACGATGAGCAAAGAACCAACTGCGCGCGGAAGCAGACCAAAACCAATGTTTCTCATCCCCATGTAGATCAAGCAAGCACCACCTGCCATCAACATAAGACCAATCACAATCGAGTTGGTATCGCCGCTCGATTTGATAATTGACGAGAATGACATAATCGCAACTGGCACTGATGCCGTCATTAAAACCGAACCAGAGAATTGTGAACGCGATGCTCGCACTGTGCCCCATGTTCCAGCAATGATCGAAGGTATGCAGGCAGACCACTCTGACCTCATGCTTGTCATATCAAGCAATATTCCTGATGCAACCGCGATAGCAAATACGGATGCAATCTCCAGCACTTCGCCCACTCGCTGTCTCTCACTTTTGGCAGTAGACAATTTGTGTGAAAAATAAGCAAGTGCTGCAGCAACCACATACAAAAGAACTGCAATGCCAGCTTTAGGAACATTGACAACAAGTCCGGACACCACGAAGCCGACACCAATTGTGATCAGTATCGCCGCTAGATACGACACCAATTCGCGAGCCGAAAAAGCGAGTATCGGAGCTTGTGCGACTTCGTCAGCCTGTTCCAACGATAGGTGCCCGTCTGAAACCAATTGCTTAAGAATTTCACTCTGTGATTTGCGTTGTTCCATACAAGAAGTGTTGCACTTATTGAGGGTGACTTGATACCCAATTCACCACGTCCACAATCGCAGCATCAAGAAGCGGCGCAATAAATGAGGCAAAGGTAACCGTCATATGGTTATCGTCGCGATACACCAAGATGTTCCCCACCACGGTTGGGCAACCGGCCTCCGTACAAAACCATTGACGCGTCCACAAGACATGAACTTTTGCAGCATCAAAATCTTGCAACATCTGATGTATGTCATCGCGATAGGCAGAACTAATGATTGGGTTGCACAGCTGCACATTTGTGTAATGACGGCTGAGGCACGTGGGCACATCTTGACCGGGATACGGCGTATCTTCCATCAATACAGGAGTTATTCCTGTAGCAGTCAACGCATCAACTGTTAACTGCAGTGCTGCCCGCCATTCCTTTTGCCACATTGGCACACGAGTTGAAGCAGACAGCAAGCGATCAAAGTGCGCAATGAAGACGGTCTGGACACCATCTGCAACCATTTGCTTCAAGACATTCTCGCGCCACGGCGCACATTCTTTATAGATCTTTCCCAACACTTTGCTGTAAGTAGGTATATCCGCTGGTGGGCAACCACGCTTTGTGTAAGTTATTAATTTCCAATTGCGCTTGATCGCTAATTTTTCAAAGGCAGGAAACCATTGAGCCGCGTGTGAGTCTCCGTACAATCCGATGACCGTAGAAGATGTTGCATCTCCATACACACAATTCTTAGGGCGCACTGCGGAGAAACTCGCATGACAATTGTTGTTATAAATCGTTGGCATATCAGACAATGCTTGTTGCAGTTTGGGCGTGATATTTGATGGCAAACCAGTTGCGGCCATTGCCTGGACGATGGCATCAACCGGGGCACCCTCGTTGGGTAACTCAGGTTCAGTAGGAACAGTTGTTGTTGAAACATTCGAGTTGATCGTTGTTGACGACTCAGTAACCAATGTTGGGACCGTTGCAGCCACACCACCGTCGAGTGAAGGTTGATTATTCTCTGCCAATACTGCACTTCCACTGACAACAGCGATCAACGAAACGGCTAACACCAGAGCACGAACTCCGGCAATGTTCTGGTTTCGACGCACAGGGTTTTCCACGAATCGATAAGAAAACTCTGAGAGCGCAAGTGAGATCATGAGGCATATCAGTCCCTCAAATACTGAGAGTTTCTTGTCAAGGGCTGCTGCAGCAATGATCAATACTGGCCAATGCCATAGATACGCAGAGTAGGAACGCGAACCTAACCACTGCAATGGCGACAGGCGAAGTACTACTTCAGGCGACCATGCAGTTGCATTTCCGCCGCGTAACAAGAATGCAGTTGCCATAACTGGAGCAAGTGCCCACGGACCGGGGAATGTTGTGGTCTCTGAGAACAAAGCCACCGTTGCAATAATTCCAGCGAGCCCGCACCACGCGATCGTCGCATTGACTCGAACTGCCACGACAGAGACTCCAACAGGCACGACGGCAACTAACGCACCAATCGCTAATTCAAATGCACGTGTATGTGGCGAAAAGAATGCCCACGGTTGCGAGGTATTCATCAGTGCCATGCAAGAAACAAATGAAGCGACTGCTGCAACGCCAGCAGTAATGCCAACCCAAAGACGGACATTGCGCATGGTGCGAGTACCAATACCAATGCATACCAACATCACAAGAGCTGGCCACACCACGTAGAACTGTTCTTCAACGGCCAAGCTCCAGTAGTGCTGCAGTGGCGAGGGCGGCAATGTTGATTGCAAGTAGTCGGCACCGCGATTCGCAAACACAAAGTTTGATGAGAACAAGGCAACAGCGAGAACATCATGAGATAGCGAACGCAATCGCAGTGGCTCCAACCAGATCCATGATGCAAAGAGAGTTGCGACTGCCACCAATGCCGAGACCGGCAGAATGCGCCGAGCGCGCCTGGCATAGAACGCCCCTAAAGAAACTTTCCCGGTATTGGTCTTTTCTGCCACCAATAAAGAAGTAATGAGAAAGCCCGACACCACGAAGAAGACGTCAACTCCTACATAGCCCCCGCTGACCCCGGGCACTCCTGCGTGAAAAAGTAGGACCGCAAGCACAGCAACGGCACGAAGTCCTTCTATATCCGTACGCCGTTTCACCGTTACGAGTATTGCCGCTTAGAGACTAAGGATGCGGGCACCGTCAAATCCGGCCAAAATGGCTCCCCCTCGGTGGGTGGTCTAAGGTCGTAGAAACATTTCCAACGACACCCTTAGGAGTCACCATGGCACGTACCACCCGCCTGCTTGCATCGCTTGCAGCACTTTCATTCGTCGTCGCATCTTGCGGCGGCAGTAGCTCGTCATCAGACACAACTGCTGCATCTGCCTCAACTGCAACACAAGAACTGAAATTCACACCAGTTGCCGAAGGCAAATTGACTGTCTGTTCAGATGCTCCATACGAACCATTCGAATTCCAGAACGAAGACAAGTCGTGGACCGGCTTCGACATGGACATCATGACTGCCATCGCACAGCGCTACGGACTTGCTCTTGAAGTAACTGTTCAACCATTCGATGGTATTTGGTTGGCTCCAAAAGCTGGCACATGTGACGTCGTGGCATCTTCACTGACCATCACCGAAGAGCGTGCTGCAAACGCAGCGTTCTCAGAGGGCTACTTCGATTCGTTCCAGTCACTTCTTGTCCGCACAGCAGACAAAGACACATTGAATTCACTTGCGTCACTCAGTGGCAAGACTGTTGCAGTACAAACCGGCACAACCGGTGAAGAGTACGCAAAGACCAACGCACCTGATGCCAAGATTCAGTCATTCGACGATGCAGCAGCAATGTTCTTGGCTCTTGAGTCAAAGCAAGTTGATGCAGTTCTTCAGGACTTCCCCATCAACGCTTACCGTGCAACAAAAATGGGAACTTCTGTAGTGTCCATCAAGTTTGATACAGAATCTGAAAAATACGGTTTTGCAGCATCACAAGACAACACAGAACTTGTAAAAGCAATCAACGAGAGCCTTGCTGAATTCCGCACCAACGGCGTATACGACGGCATTTTCAAGAAGTACTTCGGATAGGCCCTTTCCGGTCACATTCCATTACCTATAACAACCTCTGAGAGCCATGGCCATCAGCAAGCGCAAGAAGGCGCAATACAGGCGAATAGCCGTGTATGTACTTTCTGTAGTCGCCCTGTTGGCCGTGGCTCTTGTTGTTGATTGGGGTCGACTTCAAAGCGCAATGTTCCAGTGGGACATCGTGATTGAACAATTCCCAGGCATCCTCACTAATGCCGCAAAGAACACAATCATCTTCACCATTTTTGGCTTTGCGGGTGGTCTCTCATTTGGTCTGTTGTTCGCACTCATGCGCCTCAGCACCATTCGCCCGTATCGCTGGTTTGCAGCAACATACATCGAGATCTTCCGGGGAATCCCGCTTCTCGTGACTCTTTTAATTCTTGGCTTTGGTATTCCCATTGCAACTGGTTGGCATTGGCCCAACCCATATGTTCAAGGTGCAGTTCCGTTAGCTCTTGTCGCAAGCGCCTATATGGCAGAGACAATTCGCGCAGGTATTGAGGCAGTACCGAAAGGTCAAATGGAAGCCGCGCGCTCGTTGGGCATGTCCTATTCACGCGCGATGATCACAATCATTATTCCTCAGGCATTACGAATCATCGTGCCGCCACTGACAAATGAATTTGTCCTACTTATTAAAGACACGTCACTTATTTCGGTTCTTGGTGTTACCGAAGGAACTCGAGACCTTGCACGTTTTGGTCGCGATGGCGTGAACCACACCGCGAATGCAACTCCTCTCATCGTGGCTGGTCTTGTGTACTTAGCTATGACCATCCCTCTCACACAACTTGTGGCTTGGATGGAACGGCGTGCAAAGGCAGCAAGCCGATGAACACTGATGTCGTTGTCAACATCACCAATCTCAATAAATCATTCGGTGATAACCATGTCTTGCGAGGAATTGATCTGCAAGTAAACCGTGGTGAGGTGGTCTGCATCATTGGCCCATCCGGTTCGGGGAAAAGCACATTGTTACGTTGCGTCAATATGTTGGAAACGCCAACTGCCGGCACTGTCGTAGTTCTTGGTCGTGAACTGACCGACATTGATTGCGATCTTGATGAAGCTCGTGCACACATTGGAATGGTTTTTCAACAGTTCAATTTGTTTCCTCATATGACCGCACTAGAAAATGTGTGTGTCGCGCAACGCAAAGTATTGAAGCGAAGTGCAGATGAAGCAGCAAAAATAGCGCATGGTCTTCTTGCTCGTGTCGGACTTGTTGAGAAAGACAATGCGTATCCCGCACAACTTTCCGGTGGACAACAACAACGAGTTGCAATCGCTCGCTCGCTAGCCATGAACCCAGACGTCATCTTGTTTGATGAAGCAACTAGTGCGCTCGACCCCGAATTAGTGGGCGAAGTGCTGCAAGTGATGCAATCATTGGCACAAGACGGAATGACCATGTTGGTCGTCACCCACGAAATGGGCTTTGCAAAAGGTGTCGCAGACCGAGTGGTGTTTATGGATGGCGGTGTCATCGTGGAACAGGGCCCACCATCCCAAGTGATTTCATCACCAGTTGAGGAACGTACACGTGCGTTCCTTTCAAGCGTCCTCAACCACTAACCACCCCACACGTAGAGTTTCCGCAATGAGCGACCAGCGTGACCGTATCAATGCCATGTTGAACCTGGCTCAGCACCCCAATACTCCGCAGGCCGAAGCTGAATCTGCGCTTGCAATGGCATCAAAGCTGATGCAAAAACATGGTCTATCGCAGTCAGATATCACATCGTCTCGTACAGACGAGGATGCCACTGTCGTAGTGGAACGCGTTCGGGTCGGCGGGCTGTATCGCGTTCGCCGTCAAAATATTTTGTACACCATCGCGCTGTTGCATTCCTGTGCTGGCTATCGCACAGAAGATGAAAACGATGAATGTATTCTGGTTCTCTATGGTCGCGCAGCTGATATTTTTGCAACTCGAACATTGTTTGCTGCTGCCGATGCCATGGGCGCACGTCTCTTGCCTCGCGGTGATAGGTCGTGGCGGGTTGCATGGTGGAAAGGGTTCCAGTTAGGTATTCAAGAATCACTCTCGGTAGCCCGCAAAGATTTCGTATCCGAAACTCCTGGTTCCGGGCTGGTGCTTGCTGATCGCATGAAACGTGCTGAACACGAATTGCGCGTCAATGGTCCACGACTTCGTGGCGGCTACACATATAGCGACACATCCTCTGGCGCATACATCAACGGAAAAAATGCAGGTAGTGGCTTCGGCGGTTCAGGTCGGTCCTTTACTGCTGGTGTTCGTGGAGAATTGAATTGAACGCTCTCAACACATTTGTTCAGGTAGCTCTCGCGCGTGCCGACGAGTATTCGAAGTGTTCTCCAGAACAAGCACTGACATATGCGTGCGAAGACATTGTTGACAATGAACTTGGCTCACGTAATTTTAGTTCGCATCACATTGAACAGTGGCTGCAACATCTATGCACTCGCGAAGATATTGATCTGCCCCAGATAATTGTTGGACGCGCAACTCGAACATCGTTGGCATCTGCCGATATTGAGTCACACACAATTTGTCTCCGGGGAAAAGTCACCACTGCTGCTACGGCTCTACACGAAGTAGCCCACGTTATTGTCGGAGCTGACTCTCATGGAGTTCTCTTTCGTGATGAACTCGTTCGTCTCGCGCGTGCTCATATCTCTGTCGAATACGCAGCGTTGCTGTACGGGGTGTACCAAGGCGTTGGGCTAGAAATGTCGCCATGGCCAGCCAGTGCATCACAACGCTAAAGGCAGTCATCATACCGATTAGATTGCAGTCATGAGCGACGCTGACAATCTGTATTCAATTCTTTCCACCACCCGATCCATCCGGCGCATCAGCGATAAACCCGTTGACGATGCAACCCTCGAACGCGTGTTGCAAGCTGCAATCTGGGCACCAAGTGGTGGCAACAGACAACCATGGCGAATCATTGCAGTACGTGATCGTGCGCTGAAACAGAAACTCGGAGAGATTTACGCCGCCGAATGGGCCAAATATGTTGAAATGAACATGAAGCGTGTTGAGGGAATGCCGGAGAACATTGTGGAAGCAACACGTACCGGCCTTGCCGTCGGAACACGACTTGCTGAGTCACTTGCCGATGTTCCCGTTGTCGTCATGTTCATTCATGATCCGCGTGAAGTATTCGTGACCGATGGAAACCTTGGACGTACACCAGTTGTGGGCGGAGCGTCCTTGTACCCCGCAGTACAGAACTTGTTGCTTGCTGCTCGCGCAGAAGGCTTAGGCGGAGTTCTCACAACTCTTATTTCCGCAAGCGAAGTGAAAGTTCGTGAATTGCTTGAAATACCAGAGCCATGGGGCGTGTACGCCATGGTTCCACTTGGTCACCCCATGGGAAATCATGGTCCGCTACGTCGCGCACCACTTAGTCAGATGGTCAAATACGACCGCTGGTCTGACTAAGACTCAGTACGCCACTCAACGTTCTCTGGCCACCGGCCAACTCCGCCGCCCTCTACAAGAAATCCGGTGAGGGTTCTGTTCGCATGTTCCATTCGCCATGTCAACATTGCTCGTGCATTTTCTGAAATCACTTCTGCGTCCGTAGTCAAGGTGCGCCACGTGCTGTCGGCTTCCAAATCGAAACATAAGAAATCTCCGTCGCCGAATTGAACGTATGCGTGAGTCTCGCTACGTCGAACTGCAAGATTGAGTTGTTCAAGACGTCGACGCCATGGCCACACGTACCTGTCAGCCGGGATAAGAGCAAAACGCCAGTCGTATTCCCAATGAGCCGCATTACGCCACCATGGCGGTTCCGTACCGTTCACGAAATGCGTCAATGGAAGCCCATCACATTGTGCTGGGCTAGCGATATCCATCACTTCACACAACGTCGGCATGATGTCAATGTTCTCTGTGAACTTGTCAACCACAGCTCCGTGAGTGTTTGAATGACGAGGGTCAGCAACAATTCCAATGATGTGCTGGCTTGTTTCCCAATAGCCAACTTTTTCACGAAGTCCATGATCGCCCAACATCTCTGCATGATCGGCAGTGACGACAATGACTGTGTTGTCCCACTCGCCTGATTCCACTAACGAGTCAAACAAGCGCCCCAGTTGGTAATCAACTTCGCTAATCATTCCGAAATACTGCGCACGCATATGTGCCATGTCATCAGGGTCAGTCGGTGCTTTCGTAGCGTCAAGCATCAACATCACTTCGTGAAATGGGTGCACTTCTTCTGCTCGTTGAATTGGTTGACCAACACAAGACGGGTCATACATCGTGGAGTATTCGCCCGCTGCCGAATATGGCGGATGTGGGCGGATAAAACTTGCATGTGCGAACCAAGCAGAATCTTGAGCATCAATCCAATCAATCAAGTTGTTGGTCAAGAAATTGCTGACACTCACTTCAACTGGGCGCTCATGTTCAGTTGCGAGCAACTGCAAAATTCCTGGTGATGTGTCATATCCCTTTTCAGCAAGAAGTTCTCTCCACGGATTCATTTGTCTCGTCAAGTCAAGTGCGCAATCGAAACCAGGCAATATTCCTTCATACGTTTGAAGTCGAGGGTCATCAGCGCCAGTTGTGACGCGGGGGTCAATTGACTGATCGGTGTACCCGAAAAGAGTTGGGTTGTACCCGGCACGACGTGCAGCAAGTGCAATGTTGTCAAACTCTTTGTCAAGAGGTGTTCCATTTGCAAGCACTCGATGGTTCATTTGGTACATGCCCGTATACAAAGACGCACGACCGGGCGAACACGGTGAGGCTTGGCTGTAATGCCGTGACAACCGAACGCCGCGCTCGCACAAACGATCAAGGTTGGGTGTTTTTACAACAGGGTGGCCAGCTATCGATAAACAATCTCCACGAAATTGATCAAGCGTGATGAGAAGAACATTCATTGCCATAGCGAGCTACTTATTCCCTGGACGAACACCAGTTGAGAGAAACGCGCGGATTTCACGAATTGCAATGGGATCTTGTGCAACAAACATGTGTCCGCCTTCATACAACGACATTGTTGCATCAGGAATGCGCTCAACAATGGCCTCTGAGTTAACGGGCGGTGCAATTCCGTCAAACTTTCCGCCAGTAACGAATGTTGGACAAGGAATTAGATACAAACGATTCGCAACGTCGTGACCTACACGAGCAGCAAGCTGCAGACGTTCACCACGAATCACATCAGCGGATTTTGTAATTGCTGCTTGTTCATTTCGTAAACCCATCATCTGTGCATCGGACGGATGCGACGCAAGCCATTCAGGAGTAAAACGAGTATCACTTAGCGTCGGCATTTTTGCGGCTCGCTCTTCAGCAGACAAAGCGCCCAGTTCATGCAATGGGTATGACGAACCGCCGGCCCCACCTGTTGAGGTGCACAACAAAGCCAATCTCTCAACACGTTCAGGAAAAGTCACTGCAAATTCTTGCGCAACCATTCCACCAAAACTGATACCAATGACTGCGCATTTGTTCCAACCAACATGGTCAAGAAGTGCAGCTGCATCTGCTGCATACTGCGCCATGGTGTACGGGCCTTCAGGTACAGAAGTAAGACCAAGACCTCGTTGGTCATGTGCAAGCACCTCGCACTCTTTCGACAGCGAACGAAGAAGAAGTTCACTCCCTTTCAATGTTGCGCCAGAACCATTGAAGAACAACACTCGAGGCCCAGCACCAGTGATCTGATAGTTGATCGAAATATCCTCTGACTCGAAAATCGGCATGACTCAAGTCTCGCATTCGTGGGGGTATCCACCATTCTCAGGCGATTTCACACCAACATGAAGGCTCGTGCATACATTTGTAGATGGGGTGAGACGGTCACTCGCCGAACACCCAGAATCTCTTACGTGGCGCCGCGTCACCATGCCTGGCCTCGATGTTGCATGGGTCGGCATGAATGTTCCCGTCATTGATACAGGTGGCCGCCCATGGGTATGGGAAGTGGTGACACCTACTCAATACAACGCTTCTGCTCGCATGCAAGACGACCTAATGGTGTTGCCGGTTGCCCACGACACCGTGGTTGCCGAGGTAAATCATCGCGATCATTCTGGGCCAATCATGCGGATGCAGGTGCCCGTCACCCACGCCCCTGATGCAATCAGCCTTCCCGCTGAACCAGCTGGACCTTGGTCTGTTCACCTCGAAACTGGCTGGACGATTCAAGCCCTTGGCTCAGCTGCCCAGTGCTGGATTGACCGGGAATCCCCTGGGACTGCCCGCCTCGAGACCCCGGAACCGCCGCTTCCTGCCCACCAGCGCTACCAGTTGCACCCTGCGATTGACTTCGAGTCCTCTGCCTTTGACCGTTTGCTTACACTCGATCCTGATGACGCAGCCACAGTTACCTCCCTCTTGTCGCTCGTTCACGATGCGCTCACGCCCTACCGCTAGTTCTCTTTGTAGCAATTCGAGTCGTCGATGATTACGACGTACGCCCTGTCACTTGCCACGCGTGACTGCAGTAATTCACAGCGCATGGCACTCATTGATGTCGTTGATGATTGGCTCGTCGCGCACTACCCCATTGATTCATACGGCCCTGGCACAACAGTGCGTACTCGCCACTCATCTGATGATCCGGTGTTTCGTCTCACCATTACTGAAAGTGCACCCGGCAGTACACACGTTGAAACTTTGACAATCAGTGTTGTCTTGCTGGAAGATGTATTGACATTTGACGTACGTCTTGTGTCGACCCCAAGTACAGCCAAAGTTGTGCCGTACACCCCACCAATGTTGCCACCACGTGTTGTGCAATTAGTTCGTACTGCATTGCGCACGGTGCCATCGGAAGATGCAAACAGATACATCACTGATGCTGCAACATTGGTCGACACTGAACTTGGTGGCCAAGAAGTTGCGGCATTTATTCTTGCGCCAGGACGACGACTTCCAGCGATTGTTGAAATTATTGACTTCGAACGGCGTACGCCACCACTCGTTGCAATTGGTGCAGGGCCACTAGTCGGATTAGCTCATGTTTTTCAAATTACAAATGCTGCAGCATTAAAGGGCTTCGAAGAATTAGCTAGCTACTCACTAATTGGTCCAGGTTGCATCATTGTTCAGTGGGCGGGAAACACCGAACCTGATATCACCCGACGTCGTGAATTGCCCGCAGCGTACGAAATCCGTGAGCAACACCGAATTATCCAACTCGTTATAGATACAGCAGCTCGTTCAGTTGCTCCACCACGTGTACCTCCCCCACCGCGACGAGACTTCGAAATTGTTGACCTTCCTGTTCGCGAACTGCCAGACGAAGAAACCGAAAACGAAGAGCAGGCGCTTCACATCGAACAACTTGAAGCATCAGTTGACGAACTTGAAGCTGCGCTTGCAGATGCAGACCGATTGTTATCGGAACAACGCACACAGTTGGAACGAAAAGGTGGCCAACTTGATGAATTGATTCTTCGCAATGTGTCGCTTGAAACTCAATCGGGAAATACAGCTCAGGTTCGTGCAGTGCCGTCAATGACCGAAGCGCTACGCCTTGCACGTTTGCATTGCCCATTCCTCGTGTTTCACGACAGAGCCATTGAATCGGGTGAAGGTCTTGAAGGGCCAGAGCCTGTCAGCGTGTTACAAGACTTAGTTCGCCTTAATGAAGTGGCACGAGCATGGATGTCGGGGGAAATCACCGGCACCAGTATCAAATTGGCATGTCGCCAAATGGGGCTTGACTTCGTGCCCGCAATTTCAGTAACGGCCCGCCAGAAATACGAAGAGGATTACCTCATTGACTGGCGGGGCCGCACAGTTCGTGCAGAAGCACATCTTCGCCGTGGCCGCAAAACTCATCTAGTTCGTATTCACCTATATTTCGATGACGAGACTCAGCAAGTTGTCGTTGCCTATATTGGCAGGCATTTGCGAGATAAGGGCAGTGCTTCCTAGCTAACACGCATAGCCTGTAATCGCATGACACGCCGCCTATTTCTCCGTGTCATTGGCGCTCTCATTGCAGTGTTCTTGTTGGTCGCCACAATTTCTGCCACTCAGTACGTACGTGCTCATCCCCGCGATCCACTGCAGCAAAACATTGCGTCATGGGCTCGTGAAAACAAGATGGGGCCTGTCGTCGACAAACTCGAAGCGTGGCTGCATAATGACCCACCAGCTGTTGCACCCGCCGACTCACTCGCTCTTGCAATTACACCCGTTACCGATGCACCGCAACAAACTTCGACAACAGTGACCGCATTGCCCGGCGAATCGTCTACGACTACATCTATTCCGGACATCATCACCCCACTACAAATACGCCCCACTGTGGCAACAACTTCGTGCCCCATCGACAACACCGTCGCCACGGTTGTTACCTCAACGACTACAACCACAACTACGTCAACAACTACAACAATGACGACAATTCCCGGGGCAACCTCGACTACTACGACGACAACCATCCCTGCCAAGCCAGCAGATGTACAGTCACAACTTCTTCCAGCGTTGCCAGGCGAAGGAAAATGGCAAGCCATTATGCGTGTGCGCACGAAACCAATTGTGTACGCCACTTCTATCCGCCCGCTGTGGTGCTTTGGTTCTGTCGTAGCGACAATGGCAACTTTTGACCCGACCCGAGTTCATACTGCAATGTTTAATGGCACCGAAATGCCAGGTGGTTCGGGTTGGAAGAATTCTTCCAAGATTCGTGGCACTGCATTGCGATCTTTGATTGCCAGTTTTAACGGTGGGTTTCGTTTTGAACATGAACCAGGTGGCTATGTCACCGAGGGAAAGACTGTGCGCAAAATGCGCAAGGGTTACGCCACTTTTGCAATTGCTCAGGACGGTACAAGCACCGTTGGTATTTGGGGAGACACCATTACCGACGAAGGGTCGTGGGCGTCGTTGCGTCAGAACTTGCCACCACTAGTACACAACGGAAAATCCGTCTACGCCAATTACCCCAAAGTCGATTGGGGTCAAGATTTCGGAAACAAGGTCTACAACTTTCGTTCGGCAGTTTGTCTTCGTACAGATGGTCTCATGATGTTTGTCGCAGTTGGCAAAGTCAACATCGGCATGTTGGCTGACACTCTTGTGGTTCTCGGCTGCAAGACCGGCATGGAACTAGACATCAATGGTGAGTGGCCGTATTTTGCTGTCTACAGCGATTTCGGTGAGGCCACCCGTTGGGGTGAAATCATTGACAATCGCATGGGAGACCCGAATCGTCATCTCAATGGTTCCACTAAGGAATTCTTCGCCCTATTCGACCCTGAAACATTGCCAGCAGGAGCGGTCAAGTAATAGCTCACTACCTGCATACAGTGTGAAGTACCCACAAAGGACAATTCATATGGTTGACGACGACAACACCGCAACAGAAGTAAACCAAGGCCTAGGCCTGGGCACCATGATTGCAATTATTGGTGCGTTCATTATTGGTGCATTAGTGACTGCAAATACTTCGAGTATCGACATCAACTTTATTGTGTACAAAGCTCACAACATTCCGTTGTGGTGGTACACCCTGATTGTCGTCACTCTCGCAGTTATCACTGACCGCATCTTGGGATTCGTAATGCGCCACCGTAAGGCAAACAAGAAGAAGTAGTGGTTAGCCCACTAGATGGTACGAGCCAAGCAGTCGTGGTTCTGCACAATCATCTGTTGCTACCACTCCGTCATCTACCAATTTGCGTAGATGCGACCAGACACTGCGTCGTGCTGGCCTATGAAGTTTTTTGTCAATCGCCGCGTACAGCACTTTGACAATTCCTGGAATGGTGTTATTGCCGTTTGCGATTTGTACAACAATCTGACGTTCGCGTTCTAAACGATGCTCGTGATACGCAATGAGAAATGGTTGTGGGTCTGTAACTGGTCCACCATGTGTTGGCCACAAAATGCGGTCATCACGTGCAATGACCTTGCGCATTGAATCCATGTACTGACGCATGTCGCCATCGGGCGGAGAAACGATTGTGGTTGACCAACCCATCACATGATCGCCAGTGAACAAGGCACCTTCTGCATCCATAGAGACGCACAGGTGATTCGATGTGTGGCCAGGAGTAGCAACCGCAGTTAGTGCGAACTCTTTAGTCGACAGAAATTTCTCTCCATCAATAACTGCTGCATCAGGAGAGAACGTTAGGTCAGTTGTTTCTTTCTCTTCGTCACTTTCAACAGCATCGGCCGGGTCATCTTCAGATGCATCGTGATCATCTTCTTCAACAAAACCTTCGTACACACGATGAGGCCCAATGGCGTACCGCGTAGCACCAGTTTCCCCATGAAGCCATTCGGTCAACGGCGAATGGTCTGAATGACAATGCGTCACCACAATGCCCACAACGTTTCTGCCATCTAATGCTGCCCGTAACGCATCACGATGACTATCAAGTTTCGGACCTGGGTCGATGACAACAACATCATTGGTGCCCAAAATGTACGTACCTGTTCCGTGATAACTGAACTTTGACGGATTCTCAGCAATCACTCGCTGAATTAGCGGTGACACCTGTGTGATCTCTGCGTATGGCGCATCATCAATGCGAGAAACAAACGGAATAGCCATGTTCAGTCAAACCCAATCGCACGCACGGAACCGACCGGTTTCCCATGCCCTCGGACAATTTCCATGATGCTGTTGTCAACCCCTGTGATGTCCACGCCTAGTTTTTTCAATGCTGCAAGAAGCACCGTGGGTGTTCCGCGCCCGTAGCCGTCAGAAATTTTCAAGGCAACAGCGCGACCATCTGGCAATGCTGCTGCATACACAGCATCTGCACCATCTTTCGCGAACAAACCATCAATGCCTGAAACAATCGTTGTCACATCACGACCTTTGCCACCAACCATGTACGGATATTGTGACATCGCGTTATAAATCTGTGTGCCGGATTCTCCAGCGGAACCATTTGCCATTACGCGCATTGCACGGGCAAGTCCAACCAGTTCAACAACATGTGCTGGCGCACCGCAGCCATCAATTCCAATCGCAAATGCCTCTTGACCAGTGACGTCGGCAACAGTGCGAGTAATTGCTTGTTGCAATGGATGATCTTGTTCAAGGTAAT
Source organism: Ilumatobacteraceae bacterium (assembly GCA_040402055.1). Lineage (GTDB taxonomy): Bacteria > Actinomycetota > Acidimicrobiia > Acidimicrobiales > Ilumatobacteraceae > UBA2093. Next base: position 76,393 of record JBBANJ010000005.1, on the reverse strand, counting down.
TCTCTATTGACCAACCGTTGATGACACACGTTGCCACCATGCCGGAATGCTTTCCACTGCATCCCATCTGCAACGCGGATTTTGGAAGTCCCGCACGAATTGCGTCGTGTGCAGAATGTGTGTGCATGGGGTAATCATGCGTGTTGCCTAATGCACTTTCGTCAAGTCCAAACTCGGCCAAAATTGCAAGTGCAGTTTGTTGATGAATTAGTTCACCATTGTGGCTAGAGCACACTAAGGCCAATTTTTCTGCAGGAAGAGACAAGCCGGCGCGCACCATGGCAAGGGCTTGCATTGGTTTCGTCGATGATCGGGGAAATATCTGAGCATGAGAATCACCCAGTGAGAACTCGATATTGCCCTGCGAATTAAGGCATACCACTGCACCAAAATGAATGCTCTCGTCGACACCACTGCGAGAAACAACTGCGACTGGCACAAACTGCGATGGCAATACACCCGTCACGCTGATGGTTTCTTTCGAGAACCACGTTTAGTTCGAGGCGGTTTTGTAGGTTGCAAGAAAGTCAATGGATCATCAATCACTTCATGGCGTGTTCCCCATGAGGAAGTAAGCGCTTGACCCATTGCAACAGCAGGCAACGCAAGAATTGCGCCAACTGGGCCGAGAACAGCACCGCCAACTAGCGCGCCGCCAAACGCCAAAGCAGGATGCAATTCCAAAGTTCGTGCTGTCACTTTTGGTGCGAACAAGTAATTCTCGACTTGTTGATACACCGCGATAAATCCAATGACTACAAGGGCCTTTATCGGCGACTCAACAAATGTCAACACCAATGGCAATACGCCTGCAATATATGTGCCAATGACAGGCAAGAACTGAGAAACAAATCCGACCCACAAGGCCATTGCGATTGGTGCAGGAATTCCGATGGCTTGGAATGCAATCCAATGAAAAAACGAAGATATTACTGCCAGCAATGCACGAGAGTAGAGGTACCCACCCGTTTTGGTAATGGCCAGCTCCCATGCATGCAAAACTTGTCGCTGCCTGTCAGGCCGTAATCGAGAACAAATCGATCGTCGCAATCGTGGTCCATCTGCAACCAAATAATACGAGAACAGCAGCACAGTAAACATCTGAAAGATCACGCCCAGGGCTTGCACTGAAAGGTTAAACACTTTGTCTTGTTGTGAATTGATGAAGTTCTGAACCGGTCCAGTCGGATCGTTAATTTTCATATTTACCGATGCGGCATCAATATGAGAACCAAATGTGTCATTCAAAATTTTTACAGTGTCATTCACATACTGTTCACTGTTCGACAAAACATCTGCTACTTGTTGCCCAACTACGGTGCCAACAGCCCCCACGAATGTAAACACGATGACGAGCAGCCCCAACATCAATATTCCTGTCGACGCTCGACGCCCCCTGCCTTTGGCAACAAGTTTGTTTACAGCTGGCTCGAGTGCAAGGGCGATAAACAACGACACCAACATAAGAATGAGGAAGTTGTTCAAGCGATGAAACGTGAATCGCAGAACAAGGGTGCCTATGAACCCCATCCAAAAAATCACTACTGCGCGGGGCACCCACCGAGGCATCCGTGAAGATTGGCTTGCAGAGACTGGTGCATCGGTCACGTGGCAAAGCGTATAGGTACGCCATCCTGTGACGCATTCGCCGTGCAATTCCCCACTGGGGGTGGCACGATAGAGACATGCCCGCAGTGCCTACAGCAGTCTCAGACCGAGTTGAGTCAGTTCGCCTAGCAATTGCGGGCGCCCTACGGGACCGCGTCATTGGTGACAACGCTGAGGAAAAGCGCGATGCCATTATGAACGCCACGGGCCCTCGATGGTTTTCTGAGTCGTCTCCCCTGTACACCGTCCATTCAGACTCATCCATGTTCATTGGCGGCATGCGGGCTCTTCTGTTTCAATCTCTTCACCCATTAGCAATGGCGGGCGTTGCCCAACATTCCGATTATCGCGGAGACCCATGGGGTCGACTGCAACGCACTGCAGATTTTGTAGCTGCAACATCGTTTGCCCCGGCTGACGTTGCACAACGTGCAGTCGACATCGTGGTGAATGTTCATAAGCGAGTCAAAGGAACTGCTAGCGACGGTCGTGAGTACTCTGCTTCAGACCCACACCTCTTGCGTTGGGTGCATGTTGCTGAAGTTGACAGCTTTATGCGCGCGCATCAGGCATACGGAGCCACTCCGTTAGATACTGCTGGGTATGACGCATACGTCGCAGACATGGCGATCATCGCACGCAAATTGGGAGTACCTGCACCACCAACTTCAGTGCAAGGACTGAAAGATCAGATTGCGCAGTTTCGCCCAGAACTATGCGGCACTACCGAATCACGTGATGCTGCAAAGTATTTGCTACTCACGCCGCCACTTGATCTTGCCGCACGTATTCCGTACTCACTTATTGCAGCTGCTGCAATTGCAATTCTTCCCACATGGGCTCGTGCTGATTTGCGACTGCCCCACTTACCAGTGACAGAGCAACTCGTCGTCAAACCAATCGGACAAATCATCTCGTCCACCATTCGGTGGGCTACTTCTGGCGATTTTGTTTCGCCAGCGGTGTAGTCAAGTCACCATTCGTACCAATACGTACGTGGTCTAGCCCTAGCCACGTAGCCATCTCGCGTAATTCATTCATCAGTTCTGCTGCTACATGTTTGATGTCAACACCATCTTCACTGAATGCACCTGGCACCACTAACTCACCTGCATGACGATCAGCTTTCAGATCAACCCGCGCAACTATGCGATCACCAAGAACAAACGGCAAGACGTAGTACCCATAGATACGTTTTGGAGCAGGAACATAAATCTCAATGCGATAGTGAAAATCAAAGAGACGTTCTATTCGCGGCCGACACCACACCAACGAATCAAATGGTGACACAAGTGCCCGCACATCAATACTGCGCGGCCGCACAGCGCTGGGCAACATGTATGCGGGGTCACGCCACCCTTCAACACGAACTTCCTCAATGGTTCCCTCCTCAACCAATTCAGCCAAATATGGCCGTGCCTGTTGGGGTTTTTGCCTGTGGTAATCAAACAAGTCCGTTGCGGTACCTACTCCAACACTTCGCGCAGCCAACAACAACATTTCTCGTCGTGCCTCGCCTTGTGATGGTGTCGGCAAGTTCAAAATCTCTTGTGGCAAGACCTCGTGTGGCGCGTAATACACACGCGCAAAATCGTTGGGGCGACGTTGGGCTGTTATCTCCCCCGTCCAAAACAAGTATTCAAGAATCGCTTTCCCTTCATCCCAGTCCCACCAGGATCCTTTGGGGCCAACACGTGTTCGAACATCACCGGCAACAATTGGTCCATCATTGAAAATCCGATCGCGAATCTCCTTCAACAATTTCGGTTTCTCTTTTGCGACGCGGCGCAACCCAGGCCACATCGAACCGTTACGTGCTTCTTCCATTCGCCAACGCACTAACGGATGCATAGAGACGGGAAGATGTGAAGCCTCGTGACACCAGTACTCAAATAGTTCGCCGTCAGCAGTTACATCTGGTATCAACGTGCGCGGATGATTACCCAACCGTGAAAAAAGAGGCATCTCTTGACTGCGTACCAACACATTGACACTGTCAATTTGAATCAGTCCGACTGAATCAATCACACGTCGAAGATGACGTCTGTCTATACGCCCCGTAGGACGAGGCGTTGCAAAACCTTGAGCGGCTAACGCAATGCGTCTCGCCGAATCACGACTTATTTCAGTCTGCGACGGTGACCGTGACACTCTTGATTACAACGTCAACCAGTGGCTTGTCACTGCGATCTGTTTCAACGTTCTGCATTGCTTCCACAACTTCAAGTCCTTTGACAACTTGACCGAAGAGTGCATACGACGGAGGCAATTGCACGCCGCTCTGTCCACTAATGAGAAAGAACTGTGAACCGTTTGTGTTCGGTCCGGCGTTAGCCATTGCCAACGAACCGATTTGGTACTGCCCAGCTTTTGGCAACTCGTCTTCATATTGGTATCCAGGGCCGCTGCGGCCGGTTCCTGTTGGGTCTCCGCCTTGGCACACGAAGCCCTTGATGATGCGGTGAAAAATAATGTCGTCGTAGTAGTGGTACGCAGCGAGGTACACGAAACTGTTTACTGTCTTTGGTGCCTTGATTGGGTCAAGCGCGATGACCAATGTTCCCATTGATGTTTCCATGGTTGCGGTGTAACGCTTCGTCGGATCAATTCCCATTTCAGGGGCTGATGGGAATTTCTGATTCTTTTGTGCGGAACCGTCAAGTGGGGGAAAGGGGAAACTCATCCCGATGACGCTACAAGGCACCCGATGAACCTTTCGCCTTGCCGACCCCGGATTGTCTACGATGGGGTCATGAGCGAACATGTCAGCCCCCTCGACCTTGATGCCATCGAGCGTGACCTTGCCGATGTTGATGCAGCTCTTACCCGCCTTGATAACGACACCTATTGGGTGGACGAAGTCACCGGCCAGCCGCTCAGCGCAGACCTTCTTGTTACTCAGCCAACAGCCCGCCGAAATAACCCCTGATTGTGACGTACGTCTCGCTTTAGGCGCGACAAGAGGTTAGAATCTAGGAAGTAACTGAACAGTTAATTGTGTTGTGCAAGTAACTGTGAGATCAAGGAGTCACCGTGGCAGATCCAACTAAGCCGAGAGCATCGTTTGCTCCGTGGGATCGTCGCGAACTGCCAGGCAGTTTCAGTGTGGAAGAAACCGCACGCCGTGTCGGCAATTACAAATGGGCCGAAACAAAATTGTTTGAAGTTCTTGGCGGCTGGATCGCAACTGTCCCTGAACTCGACATCAAACTTCGTCTTGGCACGCATTGCTACAAGCATGCATGGCACGCAGAACTGTGGCACAAGCGTTTGCCAGAACTTCGTGAAATGAACCCAGCTCGCCTCACTCTTCCGGCCAACGATGCACTCGTTCGCTTTGTTGATGCAATGACCGAACCGGAAGACGCAAGCCTCACCATTGAAAAGCTTGTTGGCGTGTACCGCGTGTACATCCCCCACTTCATCTCGGCGTACACGTATCACCTCAACAACACCAGTGAAATCACCGATATGCCAACCATTCGGTCACTGAAATTTATTTTGCAAGACGAGTTCGAAGATTGGCGCGATGGCGAAATGCTCATCCAGTCGCTGCTCGAAACTCCAGAACACGTAGATCGCGCTGCTGCTCACCAAGCAAAGCTCGAAAAACTTATGCTCGAGGCCGGCGGTATCGCTGGTCACGGAAGCATCGGAATCAACACCCAAGCACCACAAGGAGCACTGTCATGAAAAAGTTCATGCCCGTTGAAGAGTTGGCACGCGACGAGCGTTTCAACCAAATCACACAAGCAGATCGCATGGCCGATGGCCGCAACGCGCTCATCGCCGATTCTGAAAAATCGCGACGTTCAAATCGCCTGACACCAGCACGTGCAGATGCAAGTGAAGCGGCACGTGCATTGATGCACGGCATTTTCGTTGGTGAAATTCAAGCGCTTGAAGGCGCCGGCCGTACTTGTTGGGACTTCACCACAGGTGAAGAAGCACCATTCGAACTCAAACTCGACATGGCTCGCCAGGCATGGGACGAAGCTCGTCACGTTGAAATCAGTTTGAAGCTCAGCGACTGGATGGGAAGCGAAATCGGTCAATACGCCGAGAACACCGTGCTCTTCCAAGCTGCATGCTCAAACGATCCAGTACTCCGTCTTGCAGGCGTGAACCGCGCACTTGAAGGTCTTGCAATTGACGTGTTCACCACAATGAAAGAGTTCGGCGAAATCGCTGGCGATCCGTACCTTGAATTCTGTGAAGACTGGATGCTTGCAGACGAAGTAACTCACGTGAAAATGGGTAGCGACTGGTTGCGTAAAATTACAGAGAACGATCCAGAGCGTCGCAAGAAGGCTCTCGAGTTCCAGGGCATTGTCGACAAGATGTTTTCGTACGGTGGAAGCCGTAGCGACTCTGAAGAATCAAGCTTTGCAATTGCTCGCCGATTCCGCGAACTTGCTGGTTTCTCCGAGGACGAAAATGACCATATTGCAGACCTCGGAATGCAAGCCCTCAATGAGCGCAAGGCGCAACTTCGCGAGAAGCAAGCCGCAGCAGCTAACTAATCATGACCCTTACGGTCACCCCAGACACTTACAACTTTGTCGCTTTCGATACTGCGTACACCACGCGTATTGCAGAGCATATGGCAACGCAGCTTGGTCTTGATGACATCGATGTACTCATTGCAATTAACGAAAACTCATCGTTGACGCGCATTGAAGTTGAGGTCACTGATTCACTCATCACAATCACACCTCATTCGGGTGCGCTTGAAGATACGCGTCGGCCTCGTCAGCAAAGTGAACTGAACACCACCATCACCATGGCGCGCGGTATGTTGCGTGCACGCGATCGGTTACGGGGTGGTTTTGCAGAGGCGCCGGCCGACACAGAGTTGTCGTTGCCACAAGCAGCTATCTGGGATACGTACATCATGGGTCGCATTGCACACATGGACATTGAAGTGAACAAACAAGCGTGGGTGTACAACTTCCGCAACCGTCACGGATTCTCAGACGCCGTTGATGCAGTGTTTGAAAAAGTGTGGAATTCAACGAACTCCACATGGGCAGAACTGAACGCGCTCAGCGCCAACACAGTGTCTGTCACCGCCTAAGGCGGCGTCTCTAGCGCTCGCGCAGTTTCGACAACAAGCGCAAGATTTCTAGGTACAACCACACCAGTGTCACAACAACACCAAGTGCACAGAACCATTCCATGTGCGCTGGCAATTTGTTTGCAACGCCTTTTTCAATCATGTCGAAGTCAAGCGCCAAGTTAAATGCAGCAAGCCCTGCAACGAACAAACTGAATGCGATTCCCATTGGACTCGCATCATGAATGAACGATGGCATTGAGCCAAACATTCCGATGACGAACGACACCAAGTAGAACGCCATAAGTCCCATCATCGCGCCCATGACAATGCGGCGTGTGCGATCAGTGACCTTGATGATGCGGCTGCGATACAGAAGTAACATCACTACAAACACACCGAGTGTTGCGCCAACAGCTTGCAACACAATGCCGTTGTACTGCTCGGAATATGCCCGGCTAATTGCACCAAGCACAACACCTTCAGCAAGTGCATAGATAGGGCCAGCAATACGAGCAAGATGCGGCTTGAAACTTCCGACCATGACAGCGATGAGTCCGACAATGAATCCGCCGATAACCCATACAAATGGAATTTGCACCAACGCACCTGGAGCAGGTGCATCAATCGACAACCATGTCACTGTTGCTGACGCAAGAATCAAAACCAACAACATCATGGTTGCGCTTGCAGTTCCGGCAACGGTCATGATTCCGCCATCCCAGCGAGTCACTGGTCCGTCATTCATTGGTTGAACGGTGGGGGGAGCCCATGAACCATTCTGCTTGTCAAGATTTCCAAGGCCCATGGCCTTGTCGGTAAGTAATGGATTAGCCATAGCCACAACAGTAACCACCGCCAGTATGCGACAGGGGTCGGGTCGGTGTCAGAATCAATCTCATCGAAACGTCTGCACCCATCTCTTGGACTGTCACCGCGCAGAATCTTGCCGAGCATGCTCGTAACCCCATCCACACTGATGCGGGTGCGCAGGCAGCAGGTTTTCCCCGTGCCTTGGTCGCTGGCGTCACCACGTATGCGTATCTCACTCACCCAATTGCAGCTGCATGGGGCGAACACTGGCTGAGCCATGGTGGTGGTGAGTTACGTCTTCGCCGTCCCGTCTTTGATCACGACACCGTGCAGTGTGTTCCTACGCCCGATGGTGATGCCGTAGAGATTCAGGCAATTACTTCAGAGCCAGACCAACCCCGAGCAACTTTTCGTGCAGTGCGTGATGCTGGCCCGGTTCCCGCCATACGCGCCGGTGATGTTTTACCCGCGCATTACTTGCTGTTAGACGGCGTTCACGGCACAGACCGCGGCTTATTAGCCGGCGATGACCTGGGGTTATACGCGCAACACAACCTTGTGCACCCGGCTGTTTGGCCTACTTTGGCTAACGACGTTGTTCATACGGAAATTGCAACATCTAGTTGGGTACACACGCGCAGCATCATTCGTCACCATGCACGCGTTACTGCAGGTTCACACGCAGAAATTCACGGAGCCATTGTTGACAGATTTACCGCTCACGGCGAACGCGTTGTTGTTGATTTTCACATCGTGGTAGATGGCACTGTTGTGGCTTCGCTAGAACACGAAGCGATTATTTCTCTGCCGTAAAACTACGTAAGGTCGTGCGCGCTCATCGACTGCCACATGTCAATGTCGGGAGCACCAGTCAAAATGCCGGTGCAGGACTTCGCCATTTCCACCATGGTGGCGCCACCAAAATGGGCCTGCTGGGTTACTGGGGAGTCCCATTTTTCAATGATAAGAATTCGGTTCGGGCGAGTATCTGACACGATCATGTCCACATTGCGGCATCCCTGTTCCATTCGGGTCAGCACGATGTATTTGGACAGGATGGCGACAAGGGCGCCCATATCCGAGGCGTCGAAGGACATTGTCACGATGACCAGCTCTACCTCGCCAGAATCAGCATTTTCGGGGTTATTTTCAGCCATTCCTCATACTCTGCCAGATGTTGTCGAAATGTTCTTGGTCGGGCTGTGGCACCCGACACGCATCTAGATAGCCTGCCCATATTCGACCCGCGTGGTGGTCGATGCAAGATTTAGGCGAGGTATCAGAGTGGCAAAGGATCGTGTCGATCGCGACGAAGAGGATCTCGTCCGGCTGTATCTCACAGACATCGGTCAGTATGCCCTCCTTACTAAGGACGACGAAGTGCGTCTTGCTAAGGCCATCGAAGCCGGCAAAGAAGCTGTTGCCGAAATGGCAAAGATCAAGACCCCTACCGCTACCAAGCGCCGTGAACTGCGCAAAGCAATTCGCGAAGGTGAAGTCGCAGAACGAGCATTCGTTCAGTCAAACCTTCGTCTCGTTGTCTCCATTGCAAAGAAGTACCAAGCATCTGGTCTTCCACTTCTTGACCTCATTCAAGAAGGCAACTTGGGCCTTATGCATGCCGTTGAAAAGTTCGACTGGCGTAAAGGTTTCAAATTCTCTACGTATGCAACATGGTGGATCCGTCAGGCCATCACTCGCGGTATCGCAAACACCGGCCGCACCATTCGTTTGCCGGTCCACGCTGGCGACACGCTTGCTCGTTTGCAAAAAGCCCGCTCACGCCTGGAACTGAAGTTTGGTCGCACTGCAACTCTTGCTGAATTGGCAAAAGAAGTAGAAATGCCAGAAGACAAGGTCACCGAAGCATTGCGCTTTGCTGCTGAGCCTTTGTCATTGTCAGAGCCACTTCGTGAAGACGGCGATGCTGAACTTGGCGATGTCGTTGAAGACCGTTCTGCTGAATCACCGTTCGAAACAGCTGCAACTGCATTGCTGCCTGAAGAAATTCAGCGCTTGCTTGCACCACTTGATGAACGTGAGCGTGAAATCTTGCGCTTGCGCTTCGGACTTGGTGGCAGTGGCGAAGGACGCACCCTTGAAGAAGTTGGCGAACACTTCAACCTCACTCGTGAGCGCATTCGTCAAATCGAAGCTCGTGCCATGAGCAAGTTGCGCCACCCGTCATCAGACACCGGTGCTCGCGACCTTCTCTCCGTATAACTAATCGGTCGTATTGCGCACAATGCGCATCACACCGTCAATCGTTGCTACGAAACCAATGCCAAGCATCGTTGGTATCAACATGCGCATTAGCCATTCTTGATCAATGCCAGGCACATACGCTGCGCGAACTTGATCTGCACACAACCAAACGCACACAACCAAGGTTGCTCCGGCTCCTGCGTTTAATGACACAGCAACGTGCTGAGATGCTTGACCGCGACGTTGCATCAACATAGATATTGCAGCAACCACCGAGGCACCAGCTGAAAACATCAATATCAACGGCGTGATTCGTGCTCCGTCTGGTAACCCAACATATTGGATAGCCCCGACAACTACTCCTACTACCGACATGAGAAAAGTCGCAACAAAGAATTCTCTCCGTCGTCGTACTGACAAAACAACAGCGCACAACAAAGCAGCAAAACCTGCGAGCCACCACAACACACTTGCTTTATCGCGCAGAAAAAGTGTTCCTGTCATTGTTGTTGCTACCCCATCAACACTGAACGGAACTTTCCATTCCACTACTGTGCCAATTGTGTCAATAGGTGCAGGCCGCTTGGGACTCATCCAATGCACGCGATGGTCATGCCACATTGCAATTCCGTTTGTGCCAATTTTTCGCCAGACAGGGGTTGGGCTTTCCACAAAATTACTGGTGTCAACATTGCCGTATCGATTGCCGTTGATCAGAGTTGTTTGTGAGCCGTCGTTCACAAAGACATCACCCGTTGTCGTGATGTGCATGTACGGCTCATCTTGATAGCCGGTAATCATCACATCGTGGCCAACTGAACGGACACGAACAAAGGTGTCCGAGCCCACGATGTCCACAGCCACTCCGGCGGGCAGTGCTGGCGAAACAGACTCAATAACTGACACCGTGTCGCGCGGTTGCACGCTGTCACCAGACCCCATGTGTTGTGGAGAAAACGGCAATACGGACAAGAGACCCAGAATCAGACGCATGTTCTAACGGTAATGCCCCTGGGTCTCGTAATCCCTAACCTATGTACATGGCAAAGATTGAAGAACCAATCACGCTGCTAGTCAGCGACAATGTGTGGGCTCGCCATGGCGATGCAATTCGAACAATCTCCCCCGGAATTAATCCCATCATCTACGAAGGTGACGAAGTTCTCCCTGATGAAGTCATCTCCACCGTTAAAACGGTTTTCTTTTCCAGTGACTTGTGGCCAGATCGCTCGCGCGGTTTTGTACTGTCCGTCCTTAAGGCCACTTCATTGAAATGGATGCATACATTTTCTGCTGGTGTTGACAGTCCGTTTTTTGTTCAGCTCATGGAACGCGGAGTTCGACTCACGAATTCTTCCGGTGTCACTGCATCTCCCATTGCTCAAACAACTGTGCTCTACATGTTGGCTCTCAGTCGCAATGCTCGTGCATGGTTTCAGCACCAAGACAAGCACGAATGGACTCGCCATGAGTTTGTGGAACTTGATGGTGCTCGGCTCGCAGTCATTGGCATGGGGCCAATCGGCATAGAAACTGCACGACTTGGCGTTGCGCTCAACATGAATGTGGAAGCCATTCGTCGCACGCCTAACGGAACCGAGCCATGCCCCACATTTTCATTTGACCAATTAACACGGGTTCTCGGCCAAGCCGACTGGGTAGCTGTTGCACTGCCACTCACCGATGACACTCGCCAGATCTTCAATGCCGAGATGTTTGCCGCCATGAAGCCTGGCGCACATTTCATCAATGTTGGTCGTGGTGAACTCGTTGACGAAGACGCGTTGATAGCGGCATTGCAATCTGGTCATCTCGCCGGAGCAGCTCTCGACGTCTTTGCCACCGAACCGCTTCCCACTGATTCCCCGCTGTGGAATATGGACAATGTCATCATCACCCCCCATAGTTCTTCTGCATCGGCCCAGTCTGGGCTACGAAGTGAAGACATTTTTGTGAAGAACTTTGCGCGCTATGTCGCAGGCGAACCTCTCATCAATGAGGTCAATTTGTAGTTCCAATTGTTGATGCTGTTGCACACATTGCTTCTGACGAACAGGAGTCACATATGTCAACCATCTTCATGTCACCAAAAGGTGGCAACTGCACCACCGTTACTGCCACTGCATATGCCTTGCTTTTGGCGGCTAGTGGTATTCCAACGGTTCTCTTAGATCTCTGCGGAGATATTCCTGCCGCAGCAGGCATGGCTGAACCAACAACACCGGGCATCAATGATTGGCTAGGTGAAAGTTCCGTCTCTGACGCACAATCCCTTGTCACGCTAGGAACTCCGTTTGATAACGATCTTGTCATTGTGCATCGAGGTTCGTCCTTTGTAGAAGGGCAACCTCGCTGGGAAGATTTAGCAAATGCAATCACAACTCTGCCGATGAATATCATCATTGATGCAGGCACCTCTTTTATTCCCGATGAAATGCGACAAGCTGTTTCGCACATCACCATGGTGGTGAAGCCGTGCTATTTGTCTCTACGTCGCGCATCACGCATGCAAAGACCGACGCAATTGTTTGTTGTGTGTGAAGAGGCTCGAGCGCTCACTATAAAAGATGTTGGCCATGTACTCGGCATGCCCGTGACATGTGAAATTCCATATACATCTGCAATTAGTCGTGCTGTTGATGCCGGAATGCTGCCGTCACGCGCCGAGCAATTATTCGGCCCATTCATCTCTCTGTCGTAACTGCCATGCACCATGGCCTTGGTCCTCTACAGACACACCTTGATGATCCAGACATCAGTGAAATTATGGTCATCGGTGGAAAACAAGTGTGGGTTGAAGATGCAATAGGTCTTCGCCAAGTTGGCACACTCACCGATAGCGAGATGAATATCAGTCTCGAACGCATTACGCGCGCCTCTGGACGCAGACTTGATCTTCTGTCGCCCATTCTCGATGCACGACTATCTGACGGATCACGAGCATGCGTAGTTATCTCGCCGATTGCCGTAGGCGGCACAACCATCTCTATCCGGAAGTTTTCTCGCCGAATTTTGCCTCTTGCTTCCTTTGGTCCCGCCGCATGCACTGACATCGTGCGCGATCTCGTACAACAAAACATCAACGTTGTTGTGGCTGGTGCAACATCGTCTGGAAAGACATCCCTGTTATCTGCAGTTAGTCAATCCTTTGGGCCACACGAGCGCATCGTATGCGTTGAAGACACAGCAGAGCTCAGATTCGCACATCCTCATGTTGTGCAACTGCAAACACGACCGGCCAATTCTGAAGGCCACGGCGAAATAACTCTTCAATCGCTTGTTCGCGCGTCCCTTCGTCTCCGACCTGACCGTCTTATTGTTGGCGAAGTTCGCGGTGCAGAAGTCGTCGACATGCTGTTGGCATTGTCATCGGGGCATCGCGGGTGCTGGTCAACGGTTCACGCCAATTCAGCAACTGAGACCATTGACCGCCTTGCTGCCATGGTTCTCCGTGATTCACCACAGTGGGCGCATGACCAAGCGGTGTCAACTATTCATAGTGCAGTGGGCGCAATAATCTTTGTGCAACGAGTTTCTTCACGACACCGTTCAATTGTTCAAATAGTCCGTTGTAGTGATTCAGAACTTCACACTGTGTATCAGTCAGCTAATCATGATTGATCTGTTAGCAGGAAGTTCTTTCGCTCTTTCGCTCGTTTGGTTTGCTACACCGCGTGTCTTTCGCCTTGTCGATGTGTTCGAGATGCAACGGCGACTACACGGTGCAGATCGCATTACTGAAGACGTTAAACCATCGCTTGTCCTGGTCAGACATCGGCAAAAAGACGGGTCGACCATGCTGGATCTTGCATCACTTTGTGATTCACTTGCGCGGGTCACCCGCAGTGGTGCGTCACCCCACGACGCACTACTCACCAGTCTGCAACGGCACCAGTTTCGTAATCCGTGCTGGCTGATTCTTTATGACAATGTGGCTGCGATGCAGTCGTGTGACAGCGCACTCGCTGCAGCGAGGGAATCCTCTCAACCGCACAGCAACGATGCAGAGTGCCTCTCACTCCTTGAATCTGCAATGGTCCACGGGAATTTTGTTCCCAGTGCTCTTGACCACGCGTCCTCTGTGTTGCGAGATCGCGCCGCATGCAGTGCAGAACTTGCGGTTGCGGCTTCGCAGGCTCAACTCTCGGCGCGGCTCTTGTCGATGCTCCCGTTCGTTCTCCTGGGTGGCGCAATTATCGTTAGTTCTCAATTCCGATCATCACTGTGGTCCCCCATTGTTGTGTGCCCCTTGCTAATTGGTATGGCGCTTAATCGAGTCGGTTGGCGATGGATCACATCACTTATTGCTCGGGCAGTGCATGACCAACCTGACGACATCGGTCAACTCACTGAACATCTGTGCGTGTCATTGCGCACCGGTTTATCTATGACCCTCGCGTGCGAACGGTGGCGGACGGTTTCCCCAATGGGTAGTTCTGTGGCTGATCTCATCAGTGCCGGAGCACCATTAGAAGAAGCACTGCTCCCAATTGCAACCGCACATCCGATAACCGGCAAAAATCTCGGTCACACAATTGTTGAGGCAGAGCGCGATGGATTACCCGTTCTTGACACAGTGTTGCGGCTTGCCGCAGACCATCGCAACGAACGCCGCAGACAGATAGACACTCGCATTCGACAACTACCGACACGTCTCTCTATCCCTTTGGTTCTCTGCGTCCTTCCTTCATTTCTTCTGCTGTCTGTTGCTCCACTTGTTCTTGCCAGTCTTAGTCAGCTCTCAATCTCGCTTCCCTCAGCCACTTCATAACGAAAGAAGAATCATGTTTCATCACTCACCAGAACGCTCAAGAGGCCAAGCCACCACCGAATACGCACTTATCTTGCTAGTCGCAGCCATAATCGCCCTACTTGTCATTGCGTGGGCCACTGCAGGTGGCGGAGCCGGAAAAATTGGTTCCCTCTTTGACACCGTATTTAACGACATATTTGCTCGTGCATCAAACACCACGCCGTGACAATCGCGGACAGGCAACTGTTGAATTTGCTTTGATGGCACCGCTGGTTGTGTTGTGCGCTCTGTTACTGCTCGCAACGTTGTCAGTGTGTCTCGACACATTGCGATTAAGCGACATCGCTCGCAACGCCGTGCGGTCAGCAATCACATCCGACAACCCATCAGATGCGACTACTGCTATCGCTGAGCTATCTCATGTCTCTGCAGTAACAATCACAGATGATTTAACCGGGCTGATCACAGTAAATGCCACTATGAAGAAACGATTTCCTCTACTCGGCCGTTGGCTCCCTTCGCTGTCGTTACACGGAACAGCAACCATGATGCGTGAACCACCACTGGTACTGGGATAAACAAAACCGGAGCCCGCATTGCTGCGAGCTCCGGCTGTTCTTAAGGGGGAGATAATCACACCAATTGGTGTGCGATGTTGTTATGCCGAAGCAGAAGTGTTCTGAGCTGACGGTGCGCCAGGTCCACGACCTTCACCCTTCATGCCGCCTGCAGGACCAACACGATTCACCATGGTGTCAAGGTTGGTCTTGAACTCAGCAAGCTTTGCATCGGCTTCAGCTTGTGTGTGCTCACCAGACGTCACTTCTTCTGCAAGGTGTGCTGTGAAGTCTGACGTCAAGACAGTCTTTACATCTGCAATATCAACACTCTGTGCCTTTGCAACATCAGCAATTGATTTTCCAGAATGAAGTTGTGTCTTCAATTCGGTAGTAGTCAGTTTCAATACTTTTGCAACTGCTTCAGACATCATCTTGCCAGGGCCACCCCTGCCTTCATGACCGTCCATTCCTTGCGGGCCACGTGCTGGCAAACCAGCGGTGGTCAACATGTTGTCGATACGTGATGTCATGTCAGCAAGTTCGGCTGCACCTTCAGCTGCGGTGTGCTTTCCGGCAGCAACTTCCGCATCAATATGTGCCTTCGCTTCTGCAAGAAGAGCGGCTTTCACTGCTGCAAGGTCAATGTTCTTTGCCTTGGCAACATCAGCAACTGATTTTCCAGCCTCAAGCTCTGTCTCCAATTCTGTTTCGGTGATTCCCAAAACTTTTGAAGCGGCAACAAGAGGAGATGGTCGATCACCTTTCATTTCAGATGGCATCGCAGTTGGGGCATCAACTGATGGAGCTGCTGGATCAACAGCAGTTGTTCCTGCTGCAGGATTCGTTGGGAGTGTGGTGTCAGTTGCCTGTGCAACTGCAACAACATTGCTTCGCTGTGCAACTTGCGCACTTGCAAAGCCGGTGATGCCGAGCACTGATGCTCCGGTTGCCACGATGAGCCCTGAGGCCACCGCAATTTTTGTAAAACGAGATTTGATCTTCATTGTTCTATTTTCCTTTTTGTGGGTGTACTCCAGAGTTGTTCTGGCGTGACTCCACTTTCATGGGGCTAGGTAAGAAGTAAACATGAGGAAGGTAAGAGGAAGTCAAGAATTGGGCCAAGGTACGGCAAACCGTTGCAAATCATGGGTACCGTGTCTTTATGGACAGCCGCAAAGTACTGATTGCCGAAGATGATTCCTCAGTTCGTAAGGCCGTTCAGCGGGTCCTTGAGCTTGAGAATTATGTGGTCACGGCCGTTAATGACGGCAAGGCAGCCCTCGAGGCTCTTGCTAATTCGCGCTTTGATCTTGCAGTGCTCGACGTGATGATGCCTTTTGCCGATGGCCTGACCGTGTGTCGCGAAGCACGTCATCGTGGCATTGACATTCCTATCTTGTTGCTTACCGCTCGTGTTGAAGTGGGCGACCGTGTTGCTGGTCTCGATGCAGGCGCAGATGACTACTTGGTGAAGCCATTTGTTATTGACGAACTTCTTGCACGGTGTCGTGCGCTGCTTCGCCGTTCACAACCGACTGGTGCAAGTACTCAACTGCGCGTCGGTGATCTCACACTAAATTCACTGACACGAGAAGTGCACCGTGGCGAGCGTGCAATCGAATTAACGAAAACGGAATTTGACTTACTCGAATTGCTCATGCAGCAACCAGGAATTGTTGTTTCTCGAGAGACCATCTATGAAGCAATTTGGGGATACAACTTTGAGACGAATTCAAAATCACTCGATGTGTACATCGGGTACCTACGTCGCAAGACTGAAGAGAACAATGAATCACGTGTTGTGTTTACAGTACGTGGTGTCGGATACACGGTGAAGCAATCATGAACCTACGCACCCGATTCGTTCTCGTTTCGGCAACTCTTATGTTCGTGCTCGCTACCGGTATGAGTATTGGTGCGTATCACATCGCTTCGAACCAACTACAAGGTCAAGTTGAAAGATCACTTGATCAGCGCGCGTCACGCATTCTTCAAATCATGGGTGGGCGCGATTTTAATTGGAATGACTCATTTGGCCCTGGCCCGGTGAACCAAGCGATTATGCAGACTGAAGTTGATGCCATTACACAGATCGTTCTTCCGAATGGTCAAGTGCTTGGACGTCGTGAATACCCTCGCCTACCGATCAACAAAAGAGATCGTTCACTTTCAGTTGACGGCAAACGAATTCATCGATCTTCTACAATCATTGACCGTCATAAATTTCGCACTCTCACTGTGATTGCAGATGACGGTTCACTTATTCAAGTAGCAAAAGATACACAAATCATTTTGAATGCCCAAAATGGCATGCGCATGTGGTTTCCCATCTACGCAGCTATCGCCGTTGTAATTTCCGCATTATTTGGATGGCTCTTTGCTCGTCGTATCAGTAAGCCCATCGAAGACTTGGCGCTTACTGCAGAATCAATCGCCGCAACTCAAGACCTAGACCGCACTATCAGTGTGTCTGGTCGTGATGAAGTGGCACAGTTAGCCACCAGTTTCAACACCATGCTCGAGGCGTTGCGAGGCAGTGTCGCCCGCCAACGGCAATTGGTGCAAGACGCAAGTCATGAACTTCGCACACCATTAACCAGCCTTCGTGCGAATACAGAATTACTTGAGCGTGGCACATTGTCAGATGCTGACCGCACATCAATCCTGGCGGATATGCGCGCAGAGGTCGACGAACTTGCAGATCTCAGCGCCGAATTGAGCGCGCTGGCAATCGATAATCGCGCCATAGAAGAACCAGTACCTATTGACCTTTTAGATGTTGCACAGGAAATTGCAACTCGTGCTTCCCGTCGTTCCGGGGCTCCAGTAACTATTCACTCAACTCCTGGCACAACCGTCGTTGCACGCCCGAATCAACTCGAGCGCGCACTCAGTAACTTGGTCGATAACGCCATTAAATTCACTAATGATGGGTCCGAAATTCAAATTCATTGCGGTTCATTCCGCGTAGAAGTTCGCGATAAAGGCATTGGAATTTCTGAAGCTGACAAGCCTCTTGTGTTCGACCGTTTCTACAGAGCAACTGCCACTCGCTCAATGCCAGGGTCTGGACTTGGCCTGTCAATCGTGTCGCAATTCGCCTCTGATCACAATGCCAGTGCATATGTCTTAGACAATGCAGGTGGCGGAGCAATCGTCGGATTGCAATTCCCTATTCCAACGGTTTAGGCGATTTTCGAAACCCACGGCGATTTTCTTGACGCTCGCGCTCGGTTTGTTCTTCTTCAACATTGAGTTCTTCTGCCACCAACCGGCGCATTGATTCAAGTCGTATGGCCGGCAAAGCACCTGTGGCTATCGCCGCTGTCACAGCACAGTCCGGTTCGTCAAGGTGTTTGCAATCACGAAATCTGCACGAACCAGCCAAATCAAATACATCAGGAAATGCGCGTTCGATTCCGTTACTGCTTGTCCACAAAGTAACTGCACGTAATCCCGGTGTATCCAGCAACCATGCATCACCTGGCAATGCAATTAGTTCGGCTGCAACTGTGGTGTGACGTCCGCGTTGATCATCTTCGCGCACTTCAGCCGTGCGTTGAATCTCGTAGCCAACAAGCGCGTTAACCAAAGTTGACTTACCAACTCCACTTGCGCCAATAAAAACAATCGTGGTGTGTGGTCGTGCGTATGCGCGTATTTTTTCTAGACCTTCACCGGTTACAGAACTGACCAATGCAATATCAACATCAAAAGTGATCTCTGCAAACACTTCACGAGCAGCTTCAGCTGCTTCAGGACTAATGGCGTCGATTTTTGTCAATACAAGGACTGGCGTTGCTCCACTATCAAACGCCAGCACCAACTCACGCTCAAGTCGTCGCTGATTCGGTGGAGAGTTAACAGAATGAACCAAAAATACTGTGTCAATGTTTGACGCAACTATTTGCCGCATTCCTCGTGCACCTTCAAACGAGTTACGTCGTGTTAACGCACTCCGCCTCGGGTGCACCATATCTATACGTTCAAAATCGGCAGAGACAGACACCATGTCGCCAACAGCAACTTCTACGCCGATATTGCGCACTCGGATTGCCTCTGCGGTATCCAACAACACCGTGCTCCACCCACGATCCAACCGAGTGATGCGCCCAGATAACACCTGATCTTCAGGCGCATTTGGCGGTGTGACATGTGTTTCCATCTACCGAAACGGTACCGCCATGTAGCCATCACAGTGTTTGGTTTCGTAACCTGAGAGCAACCCCTTTCCCCCGAATTGGACCCTCATGCTCTCTTCACTTGCCCGTTTCTCTGTGCGCCACAAGCGCATCGTTGTTTTTGCTATCTGGATCCCATTAGCAATCGCGATGGTTTTCGCTAGTTCCGCGATCGGTCCAGATTTCCGCACTGAAATGGCAATGCCACAAAGTGAAGCTCGCCAGGCCGAGGAGTTGCTTGCACAGGTCAATCCCAATCAGGGTGGCGTGTCTTCGCAGTTAGTTTTTCAAGTTTCATCAACAATCGACGACGCACAAGTTAAGAAGGCCATCACAGAGGCAATCGCTGCAGTAGATGCAATTGATCAAGTTGACATCAACACGCCCTACGATGCTCCCAGTCAGGCAAACAAAAGCCGCACCATTGCATTTGCACAAATCAGTGTCCCGCGTTTGAATCAAGCACAATTCAAAACTCTTGGAACAAAAATTAAGGAGGTAACGGCTCCTCTTCGCGCTTCAGGTATCAACGTTGGTTATGGCGGAATGATTTTCCAACAGATGCAATTACCAAATACAGAGGCACTAGGCATCTTGGCCGCAATCGTGATTTTGGTTCTGGCATTTGGTTCCATCATCGCTATGGGTCTTCCCATCGGTATTGCGCTCATCGGTCTCATCATTGCGACTTCAATTGTTGGTATCGTCAGCAACTTTATGTCCATGCCTGATGCGGTGACATCAATGGTCGGCATGATTGGGCTTGGTGTTGGTATTGACTACGCCTTATTCATAGTTACGCGATTCCGCGAAGCACTCCATGACGGTTTAACCGTTGAGGAGTCGATCATTGAAGCAATTGACACTTCTGGTCGCGCTGTTGTTTTTGCCGGAGTAACGGTCATCGTTGCTCTTCTCGGCTTGCTAGCTATCGGTCTATCTTTTGTGAACGGTCTCGCTGTCGGAATGGCAATTGGTGTAGCAGTCATGATCGTTGCGTCTGTCACCTTGTTGCCGGCGCTACTTTCCATGGTGGGTAGCCGTATTGATACAACATCGCGTGCAGCTGTTGTTTCTCTTACAGCCATCGTTGCTAGTGGTTTTGTTGCTGTTTTTGCCAAGAGCCTGGCAATCTTCCTTATCGGACTGGCACTCGCAATTCTTGGTCAATTAGCTCGTTTTGTTGTTCCCTCATTGCGTACCGCGATTCCGCATCGCGCTCAGAATGATCACCAGAACACGATCTGGTGGCGATGGAGTCGAGTCGTACAACACAGACCATGGATTTCATTCGTGGCTGCATCTCTCTTCCTCATCATTCTTGCAATTCCTATGTTTTCTATTCGTCTCGGGTTCGGTGACGCAGGAAACGATCCAAAGTCGTCAGATGTGCGCAAGGCATACGACATGATGAGCGAAGGTTTTGGTCCTGGCTTCAATGGCCCGCTGTACATCGCCGTCACTGGCGACACCGTGACTAATGAAAAAGCATTGGCGAAATTTGCAGAAACCATCAGCAGTACACCTGGAATGGCTTTTGCAGGTGTTGCACCAATGAAGAGTGACAAAGTTGCTCTTGTTATGGCGTACCCCACAACGTCTCCTCAAGATGAAGCAACATCACACTTGGTTCACACACTTCGCAACTCCGTCATTCCTACAACCGGAGTCACAGCGCGTGTCGGCGGTTTCACTGCTGGCTCAGTTGACTTTTCTGATTATCTCGGCCAACGTTTGCCATATCTCATCGGCATTGTGCTTATCGTGTCGTTCCTTCTTCTCATGGCTGTGTTCCGCAGCTTGCTCGTTCCGTTGAAAGCAGTTCTTATGAACTTGTTGTCAGTTGGTGCTGCATACGGCGTCATCGTTGCCGTGTTCCAATGGGGTTGGGGTGCAAGTGCAATCGGTGTTGGAAAAGCTGGTCCCGTCGAAGCGTGGGCACCAATGTTCCTCTTTGCAATCGTGTTCGGTTTGTCGATGGACTACGAGGTCTTCTTGCTGTCACGCATGAAGGAAGAGTTCAATCGCACCGGCGACAATGCCACCGCGGTTGCCGACGGTGTAGCCGCAACGGCCCGAGTCATCACCGCTGCCGCCCTCATCATGGTCTGCGTTTTCGGCGCCTTTGTCCTTGCTAATGACCGCCAATTGAAGCTCTTTGGACTCGGAATGGCCGTGGCAGTCTTCATTGACGCCACCATCGTTCGAATGGTTCTGGTGCCCGCCACTATGGAGCTCCTCGGCGCCCGGAACTGGTGGATGCCCGCCTGGCTTGATCGCCTGTTGCCAAAGATCAACGTGGAAGGCAAGCACCACACAAAGCCGGTCCCGATACCCTGATGAAATAAGGGTTTGCGCCTATTGCCTTGACAAGGGGGTAGCAAATCACATAGCCCTGAAAAAGATATGGCCAAGTTTCTCGTAATAGTTGAGTCCCCCGCAAAGGCAAAAACGATCTCCCAATACCTCGGTTCGGACTTCAACGTCCGCGCTTCAGTAGGCCATATTGCCGACCTTCCAAGCAAGGGAATGGCAGTCGACGTCGACAACGGATTCGCACCTACTTATGAGCTCACCGAGCGCGGCCGCACCGTTGTCAAAGAACTCAAAGACCTTCTCAAGTCATCTGATGCCTTATATCTAGCAACGGACGAAGACAGAGAAGGCGAATCAATCTCCTGGCACCTCCTGCAGCACCTCAAGCCCAAAGTTCCTGTGCATCGCATGGTGTTCCACGAAATCAATGCGAAGTCGATTCAGGAAGCCGTGGCAAACCCACGCGAACTTGATCAGCCACTTGTTGATGCAGCTGAAACCCGCCGCATCCTTGACCGCTTATTCGGATACGAAGTGTCGCCCGTGTTGTGGCGTCGCGTTAACCGTGGCTTGTCAGCCGGCCGCGTACAGAGCCCAGCACTTCGCCTCATTGTTGAACGCGAATGGCAGCGCATCAATTTCATCTCAGCTGACTACTTCTCTCTTGAAGCCGTCACTGACACCACACCTTCATTTACGGCGAAATTGCTTTCTGTCAATGGCACTCGCATTGCAACAGGAAAAGATTTTTCTGAACAAGGTGTTGTCAACCCAGATGTCACCATTCTTACTGCAGCTCGTGGTGCGGAGATCACAGCTGGCCTAGACAAAGTTGATCTTGTAGTTCGTACCGTTGACGAAAAGCCATACCGTTCATCGCCGAAGCCTCCATTCACTACCAGTACATTGCAACAAGAAGCTGGCCGCAAATTGCGTTTGTCGAGCCGTCAGGTAATGAGTGCAGCACAGAGTTTGTACGAACGCGGATTCATTACGTACATGCGTACCGACTCCATTTCATTGTCTGATGAAGCAATCAACGAAGTGCGCTCATACGTACAGCGTGATTACGGCAAGCAGTTTCTTACTGACGGTCCACGTAAGCACAATTCAAAAGTAAAGAACGCACAAGAAGCTCACGAAGCAATTCGTCCTGCTTTGCCATTGCGTTCACCAGAACAACTCGGTGGCGAACTGCGCGGACAAGATGCTGGCGTGTACCGACTCATTTGGCAGCGCACACTTGCTTCACAAATGTCAGACACGCTCGGCACCACTGTCAGCGTGCGTCTCGGAGCAACAGCAGCTGATGCTCAGCGCACAGACTGTGAGTTCTCTGCTAGCGGAACCACTATTACGTTCCCTGGTTACCGCCAGGCATACGAAGAGGCCCGTGACGAAGACGAAACTCCGTCAGACGATGAGAACGCATTATTGCTTCCCGTCCTTACGCCTGGTCAAAATGTTCCTGTTAGCGAGTACTCACCAACGTCGCACTCCACCACTCCTCCTCCTCGCTACACCGAAGCGTCATTGGTTAAGGAACTGGAAAGTAAGGGAATTGGTCGCCCTTCAACATGGGCAAGCATTATTTCCACCATGGTTGATCGTGGCCATTACTTATGGAAAAAGGGAACATCACTAGTACCCACATGGACTGCGTTTTCTGTTATTCGTTTGTTGGAAGAAAACTTCGACACCCTTGTTGATTATGAATTCACCGCCAAACTTGAAAGCGGCTTGGACGCCATTGCAAATGGCGAAGTGAAAAAAGGAACATGGCTTCATGATTTCTATTTCGGAATAGACGGCAAAGAAGGTCTGCACGGAATAGTTGCGGCGAAACTTGAAGGCGGCTCAATTGATGCAGCTGCTGTCAATACGTTCGAACTCGGCGCGCACCCCGACACCGGTGAAGTAGTTATCGTCAAGCCTGGCTTGTACGGCCCATATGTTCGCTCCGGTGAAAACACGGCCAGCGTGCCTGACACAATGACACCAGACGAACTCACACTTGATGCAGCCGTCACATTATTGAAAGCCCCAAAGGGAGACACCCCAATGGGTGAACATGAGGGTTACCCAGTGTTCGCAAAGTCAGGTCGCTATGGCCCATACGTTCAGTGGGGCACCATGGATGTTCCACCAGAAGGTATGGAAAAGCCAAAGATGACTTCCTTGTTCAAAACAATGAACATTGATCGGTTGTCAATGCAAGATGCACTTGACCTGTTGTCATTGCCACGCACAGTTGGTGCAGACCCAACTGATGGCGAGCTAATCACTGCACAAAATGGCCGCTACGGCCCATATGTGAACAAGGGTAAAGAAAGCCGCACGCTTCAAACTGAAGAACAACTTCTCACTGTCACTTTGGAAGATGCGCTTGCGCTTCTCGCAACACCACGCGTATTTGGCAAAGGTCGTGCAGCTGCAAAGCCACCACTTCGCGAATTCGGAATTGACCCCGCAAGTGAAAAACCAGTTGTCGGTAAAGAAGGCAAGTTTGGTGATTACATCACTGATGGCGAAACTAATGCCGGACTTACTCGCGGTGACCGCATGGAACAAATGACAAACGAACGCGCATATGAACTCTTGCAATTGCGTCGTGAATACATCGAAGCAAACGGCGGACCAAAGAAGAAGAAAGCCGGCGGACGTAAAGTCGCTGCAAAGAAGGCTCCTGCAAAAAAGACCGCTGTCAAAAAAGCTGCCGCAAAAAAGGCTCCGGCTAAGAAGGCCGCAGCAAAGAAAGCTGCTCCTAAGAAAAAGGCAGCACCAACTTCTTCGGATGACGAGTGAGCACTCCGGCGTACATTGCGCTTGAAGGCTTAGAGGGCTGCGGAAAAAGTACGCACACCAAGCGACTCGGCGAACACCTGAATGCAGTGCTCACACGTGAACCTGGTGGCACTCGTATCGGAGCACTTCTTCGCGCCATTTTGGCAGACCCCGAAAACACAGATCTTGCACCACGCACCGAAGCATTGTTGATGGCAGCAGATCGCGCGCAACACATGTCTGAAATCGTGCAACCTGCATTAGACCGTGGTCAACATGTCGTTAGCGATCGTTCTATTTATTCCACACTCGCCTACCAGGGGTATGGCCGCCGTCTCGGCACACCAGACCTTTTGAATATCTCCACCTGGGCACTGAACGGCCGACTGCCTGACATGGTGGTCTTCATTTCTGTTCCCACCGACATTCTGAATGAACGCCTCGCCAAGAGAGACCTTGACCGCTTCGAACGTGAAGGCGCTGATTTTTTCGCTCGCATCAATGATGGCTTTACCGAATTGCGTGAAGCAGACCCAGATCGCTGGATTGTCATTGACGGCACCGTTCCAAAGGACGATGTCGAGGCAGCCATCCGCGTTGCAGTTCTTGACAGACTGAATTAGTAGCCTGCCTACATGGCTTCAGTATGGGATTCAGTGGTTGGCCAAGGCCGTGCTGTTGAACAATTGCAACACGCCGCAGTCTCTCCCGTACACGCGTATCTTCTTGTAGGTACAGAAGGGTGCGGCAAAGACGCAGCATCTCGCGCATTCGCTTCCATGTTGTTGTCGGGTACTGACAATCCAACAGAACGCATCAACGAAATGGCGATGCGTGGCGCGCACCCTGATGTTCATGAAGTGCGTCGCGATGGTGCATCGATTCTGAAAGAACAAGCAGAAGACATTATTAAGATCGCATCGATCACTCCTAGTGAAGGTGCACGCAAAGTCATCATTGTTCATGAGGTTCATCTCATGGCGCCTGTCACCGCGGCGAAACTTCTCAAGACCGTTGAAGAACCACCCTCTGGGGTTTTCTTCATCCTGCTTGCTGATCAAGTCGACGATTCTCTCGCCACTATCGCATCACGTTGCCTCACTGTGCACTTCGGCTTGCTCGAAAACGCAGATATTGAACAGGCTCTTATCAATTCAGGCATTGCACCAGCTCTTGCAAATGCAGCAGCGCAATCATCAGCCGGCAGCATGTCACGCGCAAAGTTGCTTGCATCAGATCCGCAACTTGCACAACGCCGTGAGTTCTTCGCCAACATTCCTCGCCGCATCGATGGCACTGGTGCAACCGTTGCTGCCATCGTTGAACAAATTCTTGCGCTTATCGACGATGCAGTTGAGCCTCTCAGCAATCAACACGCGCAGGAAGTCGTTGACACCGAAAAGACTCTGGCGCTCATGGGCGTAAAGCGTGGTGGAAAGAAAATGTTGGAAGATCGCCACAAGCGTGAGATCCGTCGGTACCGCACAGATGAACTGCGTTCAGGTCTCACTGCTATTGCAAGTATCTACCGCGACGAACTTGCACGTAATCCGAACATTCATCGCCCCGAGGCCTATGTCACTGCAATCAACAGACTTCACGAAGGTATGCGTCGTCTATCCCTCAATGTCAACGAAGCTATTTTGTTACGCGATCTCATTTGGTCGCTTCCTTCCCCATCCGCCGACGCTGCCCTGCAGTTCGTCCTTTCAGAAAACGCCGAATGAACCCGAATCGCCTCGCCAAAGTCCTTGCCCTATTTCTTGGCTTCGCCGGAATTATGCATTTCGCAAGCCCCTCGTTTTTTAACGACATCGTCCCGCCATGGCTTCCACCAAGTCGCGCATTCTGGACGTATATAAGTGGTGTCGCCGAATTGTCCGTTGCCATTGCCCTGCTTCATCCATCCACTCGACGAACTGGTGCACTTGCCGCAGCATGGCTGTTCATCGCCGTGTACCCAGCGAACATCTATATGGTCTGGGACTGGCGCAATGAAGTTGCATCACAGCAATTCATCTCATGGGCCCGCTTACCATTTCAATTTTTGTTTGTGTGGGTTGCCTTACGCATCGCAAAAGCAAACAGAGAACAACTGCATGTTCCTGGTGACATCGTTTAAAAAAACTTACAACTCAGTTTCTTTATAGATAAAAAGTTTGCGTTTTTGTTTACGTCAGGTCTTACGTTGCATTCAGTTAACCGATAGGTTGCGGACATGAACAACAAGACCCGTTCCATTGCCGTCCTCTTCGCACTTGCAGCAGGATCTCTCGTCACACTCGCGACATCGCCACTAAGTCCAGCGAAAGCAGCTGCAGCAGTAGAAACTTCAGGCCTCTACAAAATTGCCCCTGTTGAATCTGAATACACACCAATAGGTTGCTATGGATGTCCAACTTCAAAGACATTTGTTCCTGCATTCACAGCCCAAACCACTATCGGATCGTCAATCACTTCAGCAACTAAAATCGATACTTTCGACACCAACACCAGTGTGTACAACACTGCCACTAAAGTTTTTGATCCAGTATCTGTAAGCGGAGGTTGCGCAATTATCGCTTTGGCCTTGAAATGTTGGGGCAACAACAGTTACGGGCAACTTGGAAATGGAAACACAACCTCATCTCTATCAACACCGGTAACTGCTGTAGAAAATGGAGTTGCGCTCACCGGGGTTACTGATGTTTCGACAAATGGTCTTACAACTTGCGTTGTCGCAGATGGAGGTGTCAAATGCGTTGGTTCTGGCAACTGGACAGGAAACTACTCACAACGTACAAACGTTAATATTGATGAACAATTCTTAGAAGCCAATGTTTGGAAAGAAAACAAAAGAAAAACATCAGACACAAATAAACTCGAAATCTTAGATCAGACGAATAGTGTAATTTACTCTTCAACTCCGGTCGCGAGCAATGTTTGGATTCCTGATGTGGCATTTTCCACAAAGTGGATCACTCTTAATTCTCTAACAAGTAATGAGGCATCTTCCACAAAAGTTGTCAAAGTACAAGTTGGTTCTAACCAAACTAATAATGGGGCTTCTACACCCACTATTTGCGTTCTAAAAACTGATGGATTAACTGCCTGTGCGAAAATTACTACGGGCGGTGATTCAGAAACAATTACAAATTCAGAACATAAATGGGACTGCAACAGCGATGGTCTGGGATATGAATTTACAACCGATTCATGGGGGGCTTGGCCGTGTGGCACACAAAGCCTTATTGTGAAAGTCACACGCACGAGCGTGACCACTCAAAAAGCATTGATATGGACATGGGTCGATGCGGGGCTATCAAGTGTGGTTGATATTGCGATGCCAGCTGATACTTGGGGTGCGTTGTCCATTTGTTTTGCAGGACCAACAACAATTTGCCGTACCTTTCAAAATGGCGCGTTTGGGGATCCAACTACCGTTGAAAACGGCGAGAACTCTCAAGCCGTATACATGACAGCTGCAACCTACGGAAATCCAGGCTTATGCATTTATTCCAATGACACGATGTCCTGCGGTGCAGGTTCATCTGGTCCAACTGGTCCAAAGAGTGCTACGAAAGTATCGCCTGTTGCAGTGATGGCAAAACCTCTTAACATCTTCTACGGAATTAGTACCGGCAATGAGATGTCAAAACTTTATTTTCTTCTTCCGACCGGAATTCTTTCTGCCGATGCTTGGATCTTCTCATGTTCGACGTGCGGAGTTTCATCTAACACAAATGCGGTAACTCCTGTAACAGCTTTTTCAGCTTCTACTGCGTCGGCATTTAATTATGTGGCTTCTGTAACTGGCAGCACTGACAGTGCCAACTACATACCTATGAAAGTTCTTTCAGGTGTTCGTTCAAGCAGTTTGAAATACCGCCAAATTTCCGTCAAGATTTCAGACACCAGCGAGAGCCTTGCGGGCGTTGCAATTCGATGGAATGCACCCGATGCCGTTGGAACATTGACGTTGGGAAGTAGTGCTAGCAACGACGACAAAACAGATTCCTTTGGCCAAGCCAACGTTTACCTTCCAAATGGTCCGGTGACATTCACATTGTCAACCCCTGCTAACACTTCTAATATGTGTCCACCCAACTGTGGTCCTACTTCAACAGTTTGTCCTCCAACTTGCAGCTCTCCAACGACTACAACCACGATTCCAGTTCCTACGGGCACACTTGCAAGCGGAGCTACGCTTCAATCTGCAACAATCACTGTGCTGGTCGCTGACTCGGGCACTGTTGATGTCTCGGTTCCAAAACCACCAACGGTTTTTACTCGCAAAATCATTGTCACCTTAGAGAACGGTACGCCTGTGCCCTCGGCGACAGTGCAGTTGAAGAATAATTATCTCACGTATGCGTATGAGTCTTCTGGCGGCAGCACCTCCGCTTGGTCATCTCGACCAAAAGACACAATGGGTTACCTAGGGCAAATGAATTGCTCGTACTGCTTTGTTTCGCCACCAAAGTACGTAACTGGTACCGATGGCACTGTCACGTTCCAATCGTTTAACAAGGGAACTCGTTCAGGCGCCTTCGATGCTCAAGTTGCATACGACGACACCGTTTTTAACCAGGCTGTTTTGATAAATTTCGCTTCTCTTACAGAGACTGTCAAGTTGCCGTTTATGGCTAGCGTCAAAGTCACCTTGCCAGATGCTGATCCATCAACACCAGCAGTAGAGACTGATGCCGACCCAACTACCCCTGAAGTTGACTTGAAGCCAGACGCCAATGGTGGCGTGGAAGTTTCCACAGAAGTTAAAGATGAAGGTGGAACACCAATGGGCGGAATCAAGCAGGTTGCAGAAACTGTTTCCCCTGGCTGCGAATCTGGTGGATTAATTTCAACTTCTGCAAAACTTGACACCATTTGCACCGCAGGTGCAGTTTCTACAGAGACCGTAAGTAAGGCATCGTTAGTTCGTGCCATGAGTGTCAAAGCAACTGCTACTTGTTCTGCAGTTCTTCAAGCCACAGCGGGTACGAACGGGCAAGCGAAGCTTGTTGTCTGCCCAACAGTTTCCACGAAGTATCGAATCCGCGGTAAGGGTGCCCTAGCCGCCAAGGTGTTCTGTGTGCGCGTAAATAACATCGCATGTGGTGTCAGTTCATCATCTCTAACAACAATCACACCAACGGTTACTAACACACCGAACTACAACACGTACACACCAACTGCTGTTGTCTCAAAGGTTGCGGTGATGAAGAAGGGCAAAGTCACTTCTTTCACCACCATCAACAAGACCTCAAAAGTGTCGGTACCGAAGGGCGCCAAAGTTGTGCTCACTGTTGCTGCAGCGTCGAAGAAGTTCTGCTCAATTTCTGGAACATCTGTGAAGTCACTTCTTCCGGGAACGTGCTCAATCAGCGTCAAGGTGACACCGAAGGCAACTGCCAAGGTAAAGAAGCCAAAGACCACAACTACCAAGATCAAAATCACGATCAAGAAATAGTTAATTCTTTTCAAAAGGGGTCGGGTAGTTCGCTATCCGGCCCCTTTTGTATGTACAGCCGAGGGACATAGTTGCCCGAGAGATAAAGTGGCATTCCTGCCCAGGTAGCTCAGTCGGTAGAGCAACGCACTCGTAATGCGTAGGTCAGGGGTTCGATTCCCCTCTTGGGCTCCATTCAATTTTTCGCACATTGACGAAGTGATGCCCGTCACAACAAGTTAAGGGTTTATCCAATTCTTGGTAAACCCTCCGCTAATAATCAGAAGTGGGCAGACTTCGTGCGTTTGGCATGCTTACCCTGCCATCATGAGTTACACACAAACCTTTTCACCCCAAACAATTGACAACAACGCTGTTGATCAAAACCCGCTTCGCCGCGGCGCAACAGTTATTGGTCTTCTTTCCATCGCACTTATTCACATACTTGACCTTCCCGGCAAGTGGGCCGAGACTCGCTACCTTGGCGTTGGATATGTTCTCGTTATCGCTGCGTCTTTAGTACTTGCAGAAATCATTTCAACACGAAACGACAAACGTGCGATGTACGCGAGCGCAGCTCTCGCCATTGCAGTCCTTGCTGGGTTTATTATCAATCGCACCGTTGGTATGCCAAGGGCAATGGAAGATATTGGTAACTGGGGCGAACCTTTGGGCCTTGCTTCACTCTTTGTGGAAGCAATCACCGTCTGGGTCACAGTTTGCAGCGCCATAGAAATGCATCGCCGTAAGTAGGCCTCTAGGCTGACAACACCATGTTGAAGCGTTTAGTACCTATTGCCCTCTTGATATTGACTGCGTGTGGTGGATCATCCTCATCATCTAATGCGACTGACCCAAGTGTTGTAGCAACTCCAACGACGATTCCTGCGCCGACCACTACGGTCGCAGAAATTTTCAATCCGGCATCCGGCGAGCAAGCCGTTACGTGCGACAGCAAAGCAGTGGGCGCAAGTTACGGCGAAAAGGTCAAGCTTGAGTTCTGCACCACCACGTGGGCCATGGGCGACACTGATCAAGACACATGGAACTGCCCTAAAGAGGGATGCGCGCAGACTCGTCTTTATCACCTTGTCGATACCAAATGGACATCACCTGCAATCTGTAGGCGCGACAAACCACTGACTCGATTTGCACTCAGTTGCTATGTGCCGAACGCCGGGCCAGCAACATTGGCAGAAATTCCGCCGAAGGATGTCGCCTGCATTATTTGGCAAGCTAACAAGTCATTGTCGTTCGTGGAAGAAACAGGTTGCACACCGAGCAAAGGCGAAATAAATGTTTCACTTGCCACTGAGTGCACGGGGTACTTTGCAGCAGTGTCACTGCCATTGGAGAAGTGCGATACAGGTGGTGCAGTCACAGTGATGCAGAAACAACTACGAGCTGCTGGATACACAGTCAGCGTTGACGGATACTTCGGGCCAGCAATGGCGAAGGCTGTCTACGCATTCCAAGGCAAGAAGGGTCTCCAACAATTGGGGATTATCGACTCCGCTACATGGAACGCGTTATCACCGAAAGCATTCCCTGGCTGATCACATGTCTCCTGCTGTGGAACTAGCCCACCAGAACGCGGTTGATCGCGGTCAAGATTTCTATACAGACCCTGAAACTGGGCTAATGGTCATGACTTCGCTGTACTTGTTGAAACGGGGCAGTTGTTGTGCGAATATTTGCCGTCATTGTCCGTTTGGTCACGACGGCAAAGACCACAGTGCCAGAATATAGAGATGTCCTCCCCCGCTATCAAGCGTGAAGTCACTGGCCTTAGCGCCACAGTTTTTGTCACCGTTGCATCAGTGTTCATGATGTACGCCCGTAATCAGGACTTTTTTTATCGTGACGATGTCGAGCATCAGCACATGGGTGTCTTCACAGCATTGCACCACAACGGCTATGGAATTAACGCTCTCGGTGGGTTCAACAAGTCGTGGTTCTTGTCGCTAATAACTGGCGAGATTCAATTCGGGGTGTTTAACCCTGTCAGCCGCGTGCGCGACTGGATTGCAGCGTCGGGTGACAACTTGGCTCGTAGCGCAATGTTGATCGCACTGATGTACTTAGTGATTGCCGCAATTGGCGCATACATTGCAGCACGCGCGCTTGCAATTTCGCCATCTATGTCTGTTGCCGCATCGCTGTTCTGCACGTTCAACGTGCACCTTTTGTATTGGGATGCAAGCAGCTGGACTCCAGCCCTGATTGGCTTTTCGTGGTTCACGTGGTTTGTGGCTGCAGTGTGGTGGACCCGGCGTTCAATACGGTTTGCGCCATTCATTCCCATTGCTGGGTATTTACTAGTCAGTGCTGGCTGGCCTCACGCCATGATTGCTGGCGGTGTTGTGGCATTAGTAGTTGGTCTTGAACAATTGTTCACGCGCACATGGCGCACACGTGAAGCACTGATCTACACCGCAGCTTGCGTGACTACTGCATTGGTGTCTTCACCAGTGTGGGTATCAGCACAGGTGTTTGCAGAATGGGCAGCTCGCGCGCCTCACGGACTCTTCAACGATGGATTCCTCACGCATCAGCTTGATGCATTGGTGTTGTCATTCTCGCCCTTCGTTCAGCCATACGTTGACGGCTTTGCGGGTCAAGGGTTTATGTTCGAACCGATCACATACATTACATGGGTATTGCCATTGGCTGTGTATTGGGTTGTGACCTCTCAGACAGTGCGCCGCCTTGTGCGAGTTGACGCGATT
The DNA here is from genome assembly GCA_040402055.1 of Ilumatobacteraceae bacterium. Lineage (GTDB taxonomy): Bacteria > Actinomycetota > Acidimicrobiia > Acidimicrobiales > Ilumatobacteraceae > UBA2093. Next base: position 43,960 of record JBBANJ010000005.1, on the reverse strand, counting down.
GTTGCGGGCATTGTCAGCGTTGGAATGCTGGGGCCAAGCATTCTTGGTCCGACTCGTTGGCCGTTTCGCTTTCAACCTTTTGCTGCATTTCTTGTAGTGATGGTGGCGATGCGTGCACTGCAGGCTGCACCTTCTGCCGGTTCTACTCGCACACGATTTGAACAATCATGGCGATGGATCGCACCGGTTGTGTGGTTGGCACTTACTGCGTTGCGGCCGCGACTGATTCCAATGTTGCTAACTGCATTGTTGTTCATTGCAATACCAATCGCACATCACATTTTCATTACGTATGGTCAACGCATGTTTGCACCGCTATTGGTTGTATCTGTTGTTGCAACCACCGGATGGTTGATGTTCGCTAGCCCGTCACCAGCAATGCCTGGTGACCGCAATGCGCCAGCATCGCGTGCAGCAATTGCAAATCAGTATTCAGTACTTTCTGGTCATCGTGTATTTGTTCTGCAGTCTGACTTGGCGGGTGCAATGACCATTGAACGTAAGCGTGGCCGCTTTCGTTTAGTGCCGAATGCTCCTGGCGCTGTGACCGCGACAGAGATGGCTGACGGCAACGTTATTCAGTCCGCCAACATTGATGCTGAATTTGTTACCGGTTATTCTGCAATGCCCCACGAAGGCTTAGAAAACCTGTTGCAAACACGAGTGTTTGGATGGTCAAGCGAAGGAACAGCTCCCGCATTGTTCACGGTTGAACCCACAACAGGAAAGACATGGATTGAACTCATGGGCGTCACCGCAGTCATGGTGCAACGTGGTCAGCAACAGCAATGGTTCGAAGCTGCGGACTTTACTGGCTGGGCCATTTCATATGAACAGCCAGCGTGGGTTTTGTACACCAACTCGTCAGCGGTGAAGCCAACCATTGTTTCGTATCACGAAGCCGGAGTTGTTGTTACTGACATCGCCGATGGAGTTTCAATCACGTCATCAACCGGAGGCAAAGTGTTGCTCTCACGCCCTATTACACCGGGCATGAACATCACTGTTGGTGGAAAAACAGTTGCGTTCACTGGGTTGGCTGGTGCAATGCCGATGATCACTGTTCCCTCAGGGATCACTGGCGACATTGTGGTCAGTTTCGGTTTACCTCATGGAACATTCATACTTGCAACAGTTATCGCAGGACTACTGATGCTGATTGCGCTATGTGTGCTGGCGTTTCGCCAACGAACGCCACTGACTTAAGTAAGAGCTAACCGCTCAAATTGTTCGGATGGCGCATTCACCTGATGCAACGCAACGCGTAGTAATTCCTCGGCGTCTTTTGCAATGCTGTCGTCAATTCGGTTCACAGTTTCATCTGGGTCTTCACCGCGGTGAAACATCATTGTTTCGTATTGCTTCGCGTAGCCCCAGAACGGCAACAAGTCGCCTTCACGGAACGGCTGACGAATAACAGGAACCGTGCTGCCTGGCATGTAATCAAGAACAGCGCGTGAATCAGGCATTGGCATTTTGAAATCTGGCATGGAACCAATGGGCATTGTGCTCCACCTGTTTGACCACATTGTTTGCGGCATGTTGATGCCGTGTGGTCCGCGTGTGTAACGCCAATCGTTAGTTACCAGTTGCACTTCGCGGCCCCACACGCCAGTCAGCAACCAGTCGCGCACTTGCGTGGATGTGTCATTCAACAATGGAACTAACGATGAACCATGAGCTGTGTGCTTGATTGGTGCATCAAAAATATCTGCAAGCGTTGCGTGAATATCTGTTGACGTGGTGAGTGCATCATTTGTAGTGGGAGCAACTCCAGGCCACGCAATAAGCATTGGTATATGACCAAGTGGCTTGTACACCGGAATACCGGGCTTTCCCCACACATCTCGGTTGTAGATGTCTTTGTCGCCCAAGTAATGCCCGTGATCTGTACACAACACTACGACCGTGTCTTCCCATGCATTTGTTGCATCAAGGGAATCAAGAACTTTGCCCAACCAATGATCAATCATTGACAATTTGCCGCCATATTGCGCACGTATTTGTACGGCGTCACGTTCAGTCAGAACACCTTCTTTAATGGCATCAACCGCATACGGAGGCCACACCATGTGTTCGCCTTCCCATGTGTCGTCGTATCTGTCGGCCCAACGAGCCGGAGTATCAAAGGGTTCGTGCGGGTCAAATTCGTCAACAAACAAAAAGAAACGTTCGCCTTGTGCGCGATGCACTGGTGCATCTTCTAACAACCACCGTGCAGTTGCCTGCATAGTACGTGGGCCTGGAAAGTCTTCTTCGTCTTTGAAGAAGCCGCGTGAGTTGTCGTAATGAGTATGGCCACGGCCAAACGATGGTGCGCCTAACCACGAGGCATCTGGTCGTGTTTTCCATGCGTCACTTTCATGTCCGCGCTCATAGCTCCACGCAGTGAAGTCAGTGTGGTAATTCTCACCACCAACTTCGAACAAATGCGGGTGGTCTGTAATGAGTTGAGTAACAACCCCGGCACGTCGCAAAGAAGCAGTTATAGGTTCTTCCCATAACTCAATAGAGCCCCACGGCTTCCACAAGAAGTCCCATGCACCGACCAAAATGTCATGTCGTGCAGGGATGCACGGCAATGAACCGGTGTGGTGGTTTGTAAAGCGAACGGAACGTGCAGCCAAACGATCAAGGTTTGGTGTATCAAAGTTGCCACCGCCGTATGCGCCCAGTTCGTGGCGATTCAAACTGTCGAGTAGCAGAACAACTACGTTCTTTGGCGAGGCGATCATGTAGTGGCTCCGGCGAACACTGTGTTCAGCCATTCCATCGTCGTGGAAAACATCACGTCGTGACTTTTTGCTAACAGGTGATCATCGCCATGCATTACGTGTAAGTCTCCCGTACCAGCGATGGCCCGCACAACTTCACTTGCCTCGAGCGGCAAGATGGAGTCACTGTCACCATGAAACATCAACAGCGGAGTCGTTTGAAGTCCACCAGCAATTTCACAACCAGCGGATTGTGTTGCGAACGTGACAACACCGCAGACCATTTCCGACAAGCCCACTGCCACGCGAATGGCAACTGCACCACCAAAACTGTGGCCCATGATGACCACAGCGTCGGCACCGCTGCCCACAAGCAGTTGCACCGCGGCGGCTGTATCAACACAGCACGAATCCATGTCGTTCGGCTTGCGATAACTGAGGCGTATAGAGGGAACACCTACTGCCACGAGAACTTCGCCTAACGCATGGAACAAACTGTCGCCAGGCCCCAGCGTTCCACCCATGGCGCCGCCCACCATGACAACGCCAACCTTTTGCTCAGCGGTGTCTGGTTCATGCCATAAAAGTGACAAAAGACCACGCCGCGTATACATCTCAACCTGACGCAGGTTTGGCCCAAGAATTGCTTGCTGGCTCGCCATAATTCCCAGCGCGTCGAGCGGGGTCTCGGGTCTGTCCTGACCCATTTCGTTGTCTGCCATGTGGGTACCCTAGTAAGTATATGACGACAATAAAGACACCAGCTGATCAGACCAGTGATCGCGATATCGAGGTTGCAGGGCGTATCGGAAGAGCCTGGCGCGAAATTCGCCGTGGGGCTACCGCAGGCCAAGCTCGAGATGCCATCTTTGGTGTCGGTGGCAGTGCAATTGAGCCAGGACAGATGGATGCGCTTGAACTTCTTGTTGTCGTCGATTCGTGTCGCATGGGAGACCTAGCCGAATACCTTCGCATTGACCGAAGCACTGCAACTCGCGCAGTACAACGCCTTATCAAGGACAACTTGGCAGAGCGCGTACAACATGCAGGTGATGGCCGAGTTGTTGCAATTGCAGCAACAGAACGCGGCCGTCGCATTCACGGTGAAGTCAATGATCGTCGTCGCGCAATCTTGTTTGCAGTCATGAATGATTTTGAACCAGACGAGCGCTTTGTTTTAGCTGATTTGATGGAGCGATTCACCCTCTCAGTTGATGCAGCAATCAAGGCAAAAAAGCACCGCCATCACTAGTCACGCATCGCCTACAGAATGAGCACAAAAGAATTTACTTCTGACGCCATGCAATATGCGCCGCAATTGTTTTCTACTGCATTGCGTATGACACGTAATCGTTCTGACGCAGAAGATTTAGTGCAAGAGACATACATCAAGGGGTGGCGTTCGTTTCACACATTCCAAGAAGGAACAAACTTGCGCGCATGGTTGTTTCGCATTATGACGAACACGTATATCAATAAGTACAACGCGAAGAAACGCAAAGGCACCGAAGTTGAACTCGACGACATAGAGGAACTTTTCTTGTACAAGCGCTTGGGTTCAATTGATCAGTCACAACTCAGCAGTTCGGCCGAAGATCAGATGCTCGAACTATTCACAGATGACGAAGTGAAAAGCGCCCTCGAATCCCTGCCTGAAGACTTTCGTATCCCGGTGCTTTTGTCTGATGTAAATGGCTTTGCGTACAAGGAAATCGCTGAAATGCTGGAAATACCGATCGGCACCGTGATGTCCCGCCTGCATCGGGGAAGAAAAGCGATGCAAAAGATGTTGTACGAGTACGCACGTGACAGGGGGCTCATTGTCGAGCCCGTGACAATTGAAGGAACCGGCGAATAATCGCCAGAGCGAGCAAAGCCATCGATATGCCAAATTGCCAAGAAACACTGAAAGAACTGGAATTGTTCCTCGATTCAGAACTGCCGAACGCCCGAATCGAAGAAATCATGGTCCATCTCACAGGATGCACAGATTGCCAAGGCGCCTATGAATTCCATGCCGAATTGCGCACCATTGTGCGGGTGAAGGCCAAGCGAGATCATCTGCCTGAAGGCTTCACGGACCGCCTCCTGGCCTGCTTTGAGCCGCAACCCGAATCAGACTGACCACAGTAAGTAGGCCGTATTGGCCTGCCATTGGCTACGCTAGAGACATGTTCGCAGCGAATGTATGGCATTGGTGGATTGGTGTATTCCTTCTTCTCGGAAGTATCGGGGCAGTGCTTTCAGTAGTTGCTGGCTATGTAGCCAAGGTCAGCTCAACCCGCTACCCAAACCGCCGCCAACGCCAAGCCCTCAAGCAGAAGTAACCACTTTTCTTGATCGACGATCTACTTCGTCGCTGCACTTTCCCACCTGCTGGTACAGCCGTTTCGTGCGCTGTCTCGGGTGGACCCGATTCCATGGCCCTCATGCTGTTGGCCCATGCGCACGGGCTCATCGTCACCGCTATTCATGTTGATCACGGTCTACGTGCTGAATCAGCCAGTGATATCGATGTAATCGACCCCGTTGCTGAATCTCTTGGTATTTCAGTGATCGTGCATTCGGTGCAAGTGGAACATGGCCCGAACCTTGAAGCACGTGCTCGTGCAGCACGGTATGGCGTTATGCCAGACAATGTGATGACTGGCCACACTGCAGATGACCAAGCAGAAACAGTGCTCATTAACTTGTTGCGCGGTGCCGGTGCGCAAGGTCTTGGCGCTATGCGACCTGGATTCTCGCGCCCCCTCTTAGCGTTGCGCCGCAGTGATACTCATGCGGTGTGTGCTGAAGCAGGAATCGCACCCATTACTGATTCCACAAATACTGATCCGAAGTTTCAGCGCAATCGCGTACGTAACGAATTACTGCCTCTCATGACTGAAATTTCCTTGCGCGACCCCGTGCCGCTTCTTGTTCGCAGTGCGGATGTGTTGCGCGACGACAATGACCTACTGGAAGAACTAGCCCTGAATATCGACCCCACCGATGCTGTGGCTTTGGCAGTTGCTCCAGCCCCCCTTGCCCGCCGTGCACTTCGCCGCTGGCTGTCAGACCCATACCCGCCAGACCTCGCCACCCTTGAGCGCATCATGGCAGTTGCCCGTGGCGAGACCTTGGCCTGCGATATTGGGGAAAATCGTGAAATTCGTCGCAGTAAACAGAGGCTCATACTGCAGATGCTGGGGTAACTTGATGTGCGGCGTTTTTGCGCCGCCGGACCGAGCCAACTACTTCAAGGAGACCTGAATGCCCCCGAAACTTCGCGGAAAATGGGCCCTTGGAATTACCCCTCGCAATTTCACCTGGGTCATCAAGGATTGCCTTGCCATATGTGAGCGACCAGGGGGATACGGCGACAACCATCGCCGCGTTCGTCGTCAAGAAGAGATCATCTGGCTACGCGAGAACCATTTCGACCTCGTTGTCTCCATCATCGCTGCGCCACACAACCTGCACGCATACGAAGAACTCAATATGCCCTACCACCATCGCCCACTCAGTGGTGCTGATGACACCGATGCCTTCTTGAAAGTGTTCTACAAGGAATTACAAGGAATGCTCGGGCGTAACCAGAAGCTCATCATCCACTCAGAAGAAGTCGGCGATCGTTTGCTCGGCATCATCGGTGGGTACATCCGCTGGAGCGGAATGATCGATGACCCATCGCAAGCCATCATCATCACTGAAAACATCGGTGGTCGCCAGCTTGATACTTGGGCTCGTGAATTGATTCTCGGAGTACACAACCTGCGGTAGATGTCCTTCGGACAACGACCAACTGGTTTGTCGATATGAAAAATCGTCGAGTACTCATCACCGGAATGGGTGGAGAACTCGGCTCTCTCGTGGCAGCGCTCGCTGAAAATACAGAATGGGCCGGCGAGATTTTAGGGATTGATGTTGATCCACCAAGGCGCTTACTGAAGCGCTCACAGTTTGTTCGTGTTGACGCAACCGAACATGACCGCATTGCGGAACTGATTCAGGAATTCAATCCGCACGTGTTGTTGCATGTTGGTGTGTGGGAACCACATGCTCGTCTTGCAACACCCGAAGCAGAAACATGTACTGCACTAGTTGCTAAAGCAGTCTTTGATGCGGCGCACCAAACCGAATCTCTAGAGACAGTTGTTGTGCGCAGTGGAACAGAAATGTACGGCGCTGGTGCGTACTCCCCTGACATTGCAGTGGAGTCAACACCTACTGCACCAAACACTACATATGGCTACATGTGTCGCAATATTGAATCGCAAGCAACCGAACTTCGTTCTGCTCGTGGCATCAATGTGTGTACGTTGCGACTTGCGCCAGTTCTTGGAGCGCACGTACCAAGCCCTCTTGGTCGTCTTCTGCGTTTGCCAGTTATCCCGTACTACGGAATCGGTAACCCAATATTTTCTGTTGTTGAAGATTTTGATGCAGCAACTGCATTTATTCAGGCAGCCGAACGTGATGCAGACGGCGTTGTGAACATTGTTGCTAATGGTGCAATCAGCATGTTGCGTGCAACATCTATCGGTCGTCGCGTTCCACTTCCATCATTCGGCCCAGGCTGGTGGATGGCAAAAAATGTTTCTTCTCTTGCTGGTGCACCAATGCCAGACCACGTTGCTGATCTCATCCAGCATGGTCGCTTAGCAGCCAGTAACGAAGCAGCGCACTTGTTGCGATTTGCCCCCCGTCACTCAACAACAGAAGTTGTGCGCAATTTGTACTTATGGCCAAGCATCGAACGTATTCCAGCCCGTAGGCAGGTTGCATAACATGCCATACGCAGTAGCAGCCGACGGAATACGTATTCATTACGAAGTAACAGGCATCACCAAAAGAGCACCCGTTCTTTTGGTGCAAGGGCTCGGTGGCGAAAAGAATTCTTGGAACCTTCAGCGTGCAGCACTTGCATTGCGTCATCGCGCAGTGGCGTTTGATAATCGCGGTGCAGGCAAGAGCGATAAACCAGACGGCACATACGACCTTGAACAAATGGCAGACGATGCAATCGCCGTGCTAGATGCCGCTGGTATTGAATCAGCTCATGTTGTTGGCTTATCAATGGGTGGCGCAATCAGCCAGATCATTGCGTTGAAACACCCGAACCGTGTTCGTTCACTCACGCTTGTTGCTACCGCATGTCGTAATCATCAGTGGCGTGCAGATCTATTGCAATCATGGGCTGATATGGCATCAAAAGAAGGTATGGGTTCAGTAGGTAAAGAAGCTGCGCGCTGGATGATTGGTCCGCGCTCGTTTCGCCGCATACTTCCTGCTCTCGGAAGCATCGGACCATTGCAATTGTTCAACCCGGCCAATGCTTTTGTGTCGCAAGTGCAAGCGATTCTCACAACTGATGATCGTTCGCTAAATGCAGACCTGGGCAATATTGAATGCCCCACAATGGTGGTCGTTGGCAATCAAGACATCCTCACTCCGCGTGGCGATGCTGAAGAGATTGCTTCACTGATTCCGACAGCAGAATTAGTCATCATCAGCGGTGGTGCACACGGTCTTCACATTGAACATGCTTCTACCTTCAATCGCATCTTGCTCGAATTCCTCGGTCGTGCTGAAAAGGTTTTTGTTCCACACGGGCACGCAGCTGCCGTTGCGGTCTAACAATGCGCATCATTGTTGTTGGCGCAGGTCTTTCCGGACTCATGGCAGCACGCGAGTGTGTCTCGCATGGTCATGACGTAACAGTTTTTGATAAGGGTCTTGGTGTCGGCGGTCGTTTGGCTACGCGGCGCGTCAAAGATGCGACACTCGATCACGGTGCGCAGTTCTTCACGGTTCGCAGTGATGAGTTCCAAAAACACGTTGATGAATGGCTGACTTCCGGAGTTGTGCGTGAATGGTGTCGCGGGTTTTCCGAAGAAGACGGACATCCTCGTTATGTCGGTGCGAACGGAATGACATCAATCGCGAAACATCTAGCTACAGGGCTCAATGTTCGTCTTAGTGCACTGGTCTTTTCTCTCACACGTGGCGACACCGACTGGATAATCACTACTGATGATGGTGTTGCGCACCATGCGGACCGCGTGATTCTCACAGCACCAATTCCGCAGTCATTTTCGCTCATGTTTGGTGGTGGAATTGAAATGCCTACCGAACTTCGCAACACTGACTACGACCGCACATTGGGCCTTCTGGTAACACTTGATTCCAACAATCACAATGTTGTTTCACCTGGTGGAATGCAATTTCCCGATGACGTGTTTTCATTCATCGGTGACAACAGTGCGAAAGGAATTAGCGCAGCTCCTGCACTTACCTTTCATGCAAACCCTGAATGGAGCCTTGCAAACTTCGACCTCACCAATCGCGAGATTCATGATGCTCTCCTCGAAGCTGCAACTCCATGGCTCGGCACTGCTCAGGTCACGTCAAGTGAGATGAAGAAGTGGCGTTTTGCCATTCCGAAGAAGTTGTGGCCAGATGCGTGTTGGGTTGATGACTCTGACACCTTGGCAATCGCCGGCGACGCTTTTGCTGGTCCTCGCGTTGAAGGTGCAGCTCTTAGTGGACTAGCTGCTGCCCGCGCACTGTCGTAACTAGGAGACAGTTGCAAGAAGCGCAGCAGTTGCTGCGCGCATTGCGTCAGATGTGATGCCGGTTGGCAATGCATCACACGCGCGTTCAGCGTCGGCGACAAACGCGCGAGCTTTATCGATAGCTACTTCAACGCCACCATTCGTGCGCACAATCTTCAGCACTGTGTCGCGTTCTTCAACGGTCAAAGGCTTTCCAAGAATTGACTTCAGTGTGTCTGCGTCTTTGCCGCCCTTTGCCAACGTATGCAATACAGGCAATGTGTACACGCCCTCTTTCATATCGTTGCCAGCCGGCTTACCAAGTTCCTCATCAGTAGCCGTGAGGTCCAAAACATCATCGACAATTTGGAACACCATGCCGTATGCGGTGCCGTAAGCAGTGAGTGCGTCAACAACAGCACGATCATGACCAGCAACTAAACCACCAATGCGAGCGGCGGTGGAATACAACGCAGCGGTTTTGCCATCAATGGAATCAAGATACGAATCAACAGTGCGCGCGACGTTATATGTGTGGCGCAATTCTTCAATTTGGCCTTCACAAAGGCGACCAATCGTGCGAGCCAACAATGCTGCAACTTCAGTGCCAAGAGAAGCAGCAATTTCTGAGGCCTTTGCCAACAAAAAGTCACCAGCCAAAATGGCCTGCAGATTGCCCCACCGTGCGTTGACAGTTTCAACACCACGGCGCATGTCGGATTCGTCCATCACATCGTCGTGATACAGAGAACCAAGATGAACAAGTTCACACGAAACTCCACCCGCAATAGCTTCCTCAGTTGCAACCGTGTCGTTGCCCACTTGGGAACCAATAATGGTGAAAACTGGACGCAATCGCTTCCCACCTGCCGAGATGAGATGTGACGCAATTTCAGTCATATATGCGTCGCTTGTGGTGACTGATGCCACCAAAGCCTTTTCCACCCGTTGGCGGTCATTTTCCATAAAAGGCAACGAAAGAAGCGGCGACATAATCACGGTTTTTAGACTACGGGCTCTGCAGGGGTACTCCCTTGCTGTACCGATACACTTTCTTTCAATATCCACCGAGTCCGAATGGGGTGGCCCCACATGTTTGAACGTTTCACAGATCGTGCCCGCAGGGTTGTTGTCCTTGCCCAAGAAGAGGCGCGCCTTCTCAATCACTCGTACATCGGTACAGAGCACATTCTGCTCGGACTGATTCACGAAGGTGAAGGTGTTGCAGCAAAGGCACTTGAGTCTTTGTCCATCTCTCTTGACGCAGTACGTGCCCAAGTCGAAGAGATCATTGGCCAGGGTGGATCATCACCGTCTGGTCATATTCCTTTTACTCCGCGTGCCAAGAAAGTTCTCGAACTTTCATTACGTGAAGCCCTTCAACTTGGTCACAACTACATAGGTACAGAGCACATCCTTCTTGGGCTTCTTCGTGAAGGTGAAGGCGTTGCTACTCAGGTACTCGTGAAGTTGGGTGCAGACCTCGGCAAAGTTCGTCAGCAAGTTATTCAGTTGCTTTCTGGCTATCAGGGCCCAGGCAATAAAGGTGAAGCTGCCGGCAGTGCAGCAGCCCCAGGCAACAAAGAAGAGCCAGGCGAAAAAGGTGGAAGCCAAATTCTCGATCAGTTCGGTCGCAACCTCACTCAGTTAGCACGCGAAAAGAAACTCGACCCCGTCATTGGCCGTACTCGCGAACTTGAGCGCGTGATGCAGATTCTTTCTCGTCGTACAAAGAACAACCCAGTTCTTATCGGTGAGCCTGGTGTTGGTAAGACAGCAATCGTCGAAGGTCTTGCACAGAAAATTGTTTCTGGCGACATTCCTGAAACTTTGAAAGACAAGCAGCTCTACACACTTGACCTTGGAGCACTTGTTGCAGGTAGCCGTTACCGCGGTGACTTCGAAGAGCGTCTCAAAAAAGTTCTGAAAGAAATCAAGTCACGTGGTGACATTGTTTTGTTCATTGACGAGATCCACACACTTGTAGGTGCTGGTGCCGCCGAAGGCGCAATTGATGCCGCAAGCATTCTTAAGCCAATGCTTGCACGTGGCGAATTGCAGACAATCGGTGCAACAACAACAGATGAATACCGCAAGCATCTTGAAAAAGATCCTGCACTCGAGCGTCGTTTCCAGCCTGTCAAGGTTGAAGAACCAACAGTTGCTCACACCATTGAAATTCTTAAGGGTGTTCGCGACAAGTACGAGACTCATCACCGCGTCACAATTACAGACCAAGCAATCGTTGCCGCAGCCAACTTGGCCGACCGCTACATCGCTGATCGTTTCTTGCCAGACAAAGCAATCGACCTTATTGACGAGGCGGGTTCACGTCTTCGCATCAAGCGCATGCAAACACCTCCAGATCTCAAAGATCTTGAAAACCGTGTGTCTGAAGTACAAGAAGCAAAGAAGAAGGCAATCGAAGACCAGCGCTTCGAAGAAGCTGGTCGCTTGCGTGACCAAGAGCGTTCATTGCTCGAAGAGAAGTCTGAAAAAGAAGCTGAAATCAAGGCATCTGGTATCAACTTGTTCGACGAAGTCGACGAAGAAGCCATTGCAGAAGTGCTCAGCATCTGGACCGGTATTCCTGTCTACAAACTCACCGAAGAAGAAACCGCAAAGCTTCTCAACATGGAAGCCGAACTTCACAAGCGCATCATCGGTCAAGAAGACGCCGTTACAGCTGTTTCGCAAAGCATCCGCCGTACACGTGCCGGTCTGAAAGACCCTCGTCGTCCTAGCGGTTCATTCATCTTCCTCGGACCAACTGGTGTTGGTAAAACAGAACTTGCAAAGACGCTTGCTGAATTCTTGTTCGGTGACGATCAAGCACTCATCACGCTCGACATGTCTGAGTACATGGAAAAGCACACCGTTAGTCGTCTCGTTGGTTCGCCTCCGGGATACGTCGGCTACGAAGAAGGCGGCCAACTTACTGAGGCAGTACGTCGCAAGCCATTCTCTGTTGTTCTGTTCGACGAAATTGAAAAGGCTCACCCCGACGTGTTCAACACGTTGTTACAGATCCTTGAAGAAGGTCGTCTCACCGACAGCCAAGGCCGCAGTGTTGACTTCCGTAACACTGTCATCATCATGACAAGCAACTTGGGTACTCAAGACCTGCGTAAAGCAAATCTTGGTTTCACCACTGGTGATCAAGCTGTTTCATACGAGCGCATGAAGGACAAAGTTAACGACGCATTGAAGTTGCACTTCCGTCCAGAATTCTTGAACCGTATTGACGAAACAATTGTCTTCCATGAATTGGCTAAGGCTGAGGTTGTTCAAATGGTTGACATGATGATCAAGCGCCTGACCGGCCAACTTGAATCACAAGGTCTTGGTATTGAACTCACGCAGTCAGCGAAAGAACTCTTGGCAGACGTTGGTTACGACCCACAGATGGGTGCACGTCCTTTGCGTCGCGCAATTCAGCGTCAAATCGAAGATCAACTGTCTGAAAAGATTCTGTACAAGCAGTTCTCTGCTGGTCAGATCATTGTTGTTGATACTGAAGACGACCCAGACAATGTTGGTAAGCGTCGCATGACCTTCCGCGCTGTTGAAGGCATCGTTGCACCAAGCGAACCACCACTTGCTGGTGACACGCCTGCTGCTGTCGAGTGACCCCTAAAACAATTTCTCGCATCGCAGCGTCATTCGTTGCAGTAATTGTTCTGTCGTCATGTCGTGTTGACTCCAACGTCACGCTTGCAGTGAAACCAAATGGCACCGGCACCGTCTCGGTTGTCATCACTGCCGACAAAGACATCATTGCGAAAGCACCTGGTCTCAAGGCTGATGTACGAACTGATGACCTTGTTGCAGCTGGTTGGAAAGTTGTTGGCCCGACAGATACCAAAGATGGTGGACTCACCCTCACGCTTACTCATGATTTTCTTGGGCCTGCAGAGGCAACCGCGTTGCTTGGGCAGATCAACGGGACCCGCGGGCCATTGCATGAGATGGTCATGACCCGCACTGGGAAAGACACAAACAGCACATATACCTTGGCCGGCAGACTTGAAGTCAATGGTGGCCTGAGTGCATTCGCCGATGATGCCACCCTGAATCTTCTCGGTGGCGCACCATATGCAGCAGATGTGCAAGCAGCTGGTCTCGACCTCGGTGACGCAGTAGGAATCACATTCAATGTCATCTTGCCTGGCAAGGTCAACAACACAACCGGTCAAACGACCGATGGCGTGATTACGTGGCGTGTGCCAATGGATGGCACTCCCACAAGCCTTGCAACCAGTGTTACCAACGTTGATATCGCATCCAGTATTTCGCGGTTTGCCAAAGTACTGGTCCTTGGTTTGTTATATCTGTGGATAATTGCCTCTGTGATACTCATCTTGATGGTGATGCGCGCTCGTAATAGACGACGCCCCACACCCCGCATATAAAGTCACGGTGTGGCAAAACTTCGACTCATTCATCGGTGCTCCGAGTGCGGAGCATCATTTCCGAAATGGTCTGGCCAATGTTCAGTCTGTACTGCATGGAACTCACTAGTTGAAGAAGTAGAAGGCCCCGAAGAATCACGCGTCTCGCTTGCTGCTGGTCTTGCACTCGTACCTCCAGGTCTTGCAACACCTATTGGTGATGTGAACCCGAACGAATCAGATCCTGTACCAACAGGTATTGATGAACTTGATCGTGTGCTTGGTGGCGGTCTCGTTCCTGGCTCTGTCACATTGCTTGGCGGTGAACCCGGTATCGGAAAGAGCACGTTGCTACTGCAACTTCTTGGCGGAGCAAAAGGGCCGTCTCTGTACGTCACCGCTGAAGAAAGCGCTCAACAAGTCCGTTTACGCGCAGACCGTCTCGGTGCAATCAGCCCAGACTTATGGCTGCTTCCTGAAATGTCATTGCCGAACATCATTGCGGCCATTGACAAAATTTCTCCAAGTCTCGTTGTTATCGACTCCATCCAAACCGTGGTCGACCCAGAACTTGGTTCATCACCCGGTTCAGTTGTGCAAGTACGCGGGTGTGCGCATCGATTAGTGCAAGAAGCAAAGCGTCGCAATATTTCTGTCGTGCTTGTTGGGCATGTCACCAAAGAAGGTGGGCTCGCTGGTCCACGCGTTCTTGAACATGTTGTTGACACCGTGCTGTCGTTTGAAGGCGAACGCCACAATGCATTGCGTCTGATGCGCGCCGCCAAACATCGTTTTGGCCCAACCAACGAACTTGGCCTTTTTGAAATGACTGAAGCTGGCCTTGTTGGTGTTCCTGATGCGAGTCAACTATTCCTTACAGATCGCCGCACGGGAGTTCCTGGTTCCGTCGTTGTCCCCACCATTGAAGGACAACGCCCGTTGTTGGTCGAACTGCAAGCACTTACCAATCAAGTCAGTGCGTCTGTTCCTGCCCGCCGCAGTGCACAAGGTCTCGACCAAGGACGTTTGTCCATGTTGCTTGCAGTACTCGAACGTCGCGCGCGCATCAGTTTGTCTAGCCACGAGGTGTATGCGTCAGTTGTTGGCGGAGTAAAACTCACAGAGCCAGGTGCAGACCTCGGCATGTGCCTTGCCTTGGTCTCTGCAGTATCAAACATTCCGTTGCCAGCAGACCTTGTTGTTATTGGCGAAGTTGGTCTTGCGGGCGAAGTTCGTCAAGTCGGTCACTTAGCTCGTCGACTCAATGAAGCATCGCGCCTGGGTTTTACTCAGGCCATTGTTCCGGCCAGCGCACCAGATATTCAGTCTGGCTGCACTATTCGTCGCGCTAGCACTTTGAATGAAGCATTGGCCTTAGCCGGCTTCACAACTAACGGCTAATCGCTACGGCGAACCGGCATTACGTCGTATTGTCCGAACTGTGTAATCCATTCGAGTCCGGGTTCCCCCATCACAAACACTGTGGTGGCATACGCATCAGCCCAGGCGAGGCTTGGGCCAGTCACGGTGACAGACAAAAACTCATCAGCCGGCGCACCAGTACGTGGGTCCCAAATATGTGCGCCACGTTCTGCGCTTCCCGACGTTGCAATCGCACCATCAACAACATCAACAGTTGCAACCAATTGCGTCGGATCACGAGGGTCTGTAATTCCAATGCTCCACGGTTCTGATTCGGTTAACCCACCACGCAGAACAAAATCGCCACCGATACCTAAATAGAAATGCTTAAAGCCTGCATTGCTCAGAATTGAAGCGCTGCGCTCACCTGCCCACCCCTTGACAAAACCAGACGGATTGATTTCTGATTCAGTGCGTGACCGACGAATAGAAAAAGCACCATTCGAGGCTTGCTCCAACCATGAACAAGCATCAAGTACAGCAAACACCTCTGGTGAGGCATCAAGGTGATGCAGAGTTCCCGCATTGATTCTGCTTATCTCGCTGGTCTCGCGATAGACAGAAAAAATCTCTTCTAGGCGATTCAGTTCTTGTTGCAACTCTGAGATAGCAGAAATAAATTCACAGTTTGTAACGGAATCGTTTACGTGCACACTTGCGGTAGTTCCCATAATGGGAAACGATGTGCGATGAGTTGCTCGCATATTTACGCTTTGTTGTCGATAGCTGACTGAAGAGATTTTGTGTATGCATCAGATACTGCAGTTGCACCTGAGACCCCTTGGATATTTGCATTGCCGGCATTTGATGCCTGCTTATTCAAAATGGGGATCGCGTATGACTCATACCGTTCTGAACGACTGTCATATGTTTGGTATGAAGCTGTTGCCTTGCACAATGTTCCATCTGACATGAATTTTGCAGTCACTTGAATTACGCCATAATCACGACGCCACGTAATAGTCACTGGTGAACCGTTACCGGTCAGGGCTCCACAGTCATTCGCTGCAGGAGCAGCAGGTGCAGCAGTAACAACGGGTGCCGCGGTAACTGCTGGTGCATTCGTCGCTGCAGGTGCATTCGTGACAACCGGTGCATTCGTGACAACCGGGGCTACTGTAGCGCCAGGTGCATCAGTCACTGGAGGAACAACAGTTGTTGCACCTGGGTCAACAAGAGGCATCAGATTTCCTTGTGCTCCGACAATTGCCGGGCGATCTAGTGCATGCACCATGCCAACACCAACGGTTGTCAGTGCAAGAGCCGGAAATACCCGGCGAACAATGGACGGTTTACGGTGAGACATTATTTACCACCATGGCAATTCGAGATGAATACGGGACGGGGCCAGACCTGCTTCGCGCAGACCTTTACGTGCAGCAAATGTAAGAGACGTTGGGCCGCACACAAATGCAACGCAATTCGTCAGGTTGGGAACGAGCGAGTGCAATACTTTCGGCGCAAACGGGTCACGTGCCTTCAACTGTGCAGTACGGCCAAGCACTAAACGCACTTCCCCACCGCGAGATTCAGTGAGATCACAGATTTCTTTGTAGTGAGGAATCTCGTCTACTTTGCGAGCACGCAACAGCACTAAAGGGTGTGAACCTTTGGGCAAGCATTCAAGCATGGCTCGCACGGGGGTTACCCCAACACCGCCAGCAATCAGCAACGGACGAGAGCCGTCGAAGATGTCTGGCGTTGCAATGCCGTACGGACCTTCCACTGCAACTCTGTCTCCGCGCTTTAAGCGGAAAGTTGCTGCACTTGCATCGCCACGATCTTTCACAGTGATGCGAAAACCGGCAGTTGTGGGTGCAGCAGACAATGAATACGGATTCGATTTCCACCATGTTCCACGCTTCATCATTCGCATCGTGATGAACTGACCAGCTTCGCCTGCGTACGTAGTGATGTTTGGCCCGCCGAGAACAACACTGACCGTGTCTTCTGTTTCGCGTTGAACATCTACAACACGTAGTGGTTTGCGAATTGCATTGATTACACCTGACCACCGCGCAAGAATCACCAAAACCAGAACGTAGGCAAAGAAGATGCCCCAGAAGTAACGAATCAATCGGTCACCTGACAACAGCGAGCCAAGGGTGATGGTGTGACTGTAAGAAATGATGACACCGACATAAGCACTGAGGTGCAATAAGTACCACGTCTCATACGACAAACGGTTGCGAACATTTTTCAATGAAGACACAACGACAACAGCAACTATGAGTGCACCAATAGAAGCCATGCCCATGTATGACTCGCGGCCAATCATGTCTTTCACAGTTGCAACAAGTCCGCCGCGCAATGGCATCTCTGCCATTAACGAAGTAAAAACATGTACACCCAACATCACACCCATGGTGTCGCCGGCCATTCTGTGCCAAATGAGAATTCGATCAAGCCCAGCAGAACGTTCCATCCACGGAAGTCGAGCTGCCAACAACAAACCGGTCAACGCTGCAAGAGATGTCCAGATACCTGTGAGTGAAGCACTGGCGCGCCACATGTGCGACCAGCCACCAATCACTTCGTCCCATCCACCATTGACTGCCCACACACCTGTGGCAACCAGAACTATGAACCCAATAAAGATCGGCACGTCACTATTAATGGCTCGCGTCCGGGGGGCGGGCGCCAACCGTTGCACTTCTGACGCACTGCTGCGGCCTGCTGGCTTGGTGGGAGTCTTTATAGAGGTATTCATACGGATGGTGACTTCTCGTCTCGATTAAAGGTACGAGGCACTCGGTAAAGATTGGGTAAGGCCTGACCCCAGATTGAGCCATTTATATGGGCCTGGGGTCTTCATAGCTGGTTGGGGCCACCTACCGGAATTGTTAGAGTCTCTAACATGTTTAGGAAGACCAGCCTCATAGCCCCCGGTCTCGTTGCCGCGGGTATTGCAGTTTTCTGCGGCTTTTTCGTGAGTTGGCAATGGACAAGCGTGTCTCCTCTCACTGTGTCCTTATTGATAGGTGCTCTCGTAGGCAACCTTGGACTCATTCCATCTGCATGTGAACCAGGTCTGAAGTTTGCATCACGACATATTCTGCGGGCAGGCATCGTGCTGCTGGGATTCCAATTGTCCTTCAGTGAAGTTGCACATTTGGGAAGTCGCGGATTTCTTGCAGTGATCGCAGTTGTCACCGTTACCTTTTTCGGAACGCAATACATTGCGCGACTACTCGGAGTCTCCCCTGGACTTGGTCTTCTCACAGCTACTGGCTATTCCATTTGTGGTGTATCTGCAATTAGCGCAATGACAGGTGCAATCGATGGTGACGAAGAAGATGCAACCTACGCAATTGCACTCGTCACCTTGTTCGGCAGCATTTCAATATTCGTTCTTCCTGCACTTGGTCACCTCATGAATATGAGCGACGTTCGTTTCGGTATGTGGGCAGGCTCATCAGTGCACGATGTTGCGCAAGTTGTTGCCAGCGCAACCGCCTATTCGCCTCATTCGCTCGCACCAGCAGTAATTGTAAAACTCACGCGAGTAGTTCTATTGGCACCTCTCGTCGCCTTCTACGGCTACCGACACAGCCAGACACAAAAACATGAAGAACCACATCAGCATCCGCACACAGGTTCACAACGTGTCTCCCTATTGCCGATGTTCATTGTTCTATTCCTCGTCGCCGTCAGTATTCGTACAACTGGTGCGCTTTCTGGTGATCTACTCACCACTCTCAAACAGATCGAAAAAACCTTTCTTGCATTGGCTCTCGTTGGCCTTGGTGCTGGGGTGAACATCAAGAAACTTCGCCTCTTGGGTTCACGTCCAATAATTCTTGGATTCTGTTCTTGGCTATTGGTGCTCGCAACGTCTGTTATTACTATCCGTCTTATCCCACTTAATTTGTAAGGAACCCTCCCATGATTGAAATGAATTGGTTTTTGCCAACTGGTGGCGATTCACGTGACGTGCTGCCAGACGACAGCTCTATCAACCGCGCACCCAGCCACGCATACCTCGCACAAATCGCCCGTGCATGTGAAGAACTTGGTTTTGATGCTTTGCTCACACCGTGTGGCACCGGATGCGAAGATGCATGGCTTGCAACTGCGTCTCTCATTGCGCTCACATCGCGTATCAAGTTTCTTGTGGCATTTCGCCCAGCACTGCTTACGCCAACACTCGCCGCCCAGATGGCGAGCACCTTCCAGCGCATGTCGAACGGCCGTTGCCTTGTCAATATTGTGACGGGTGCCGAACAAGCCGAACTTGCCCGATTCGGAGTAACTGAAGACAAAGAAACCCGGTACGAACGCACAGGAGAATTCATTGAGGTCATGCGAGGCGCTTGGTCTGGCGAACCCTTCAGTTACAAGGGAAAGTATTTCGAAGTAACTGATGCAACAACGCGTGAAGTACCAAACCCAATTCCTCCTATTTACTTTGGTGGCGCCTCAGCATCTGCTGAAAAGGTGGCAGGTGACAATGTTGATCTGTACTTGTCATGGGGCGAAACACCAGACGCCATCAAAGAGCGCCAAGATCGTGTTGCAGCCATTGCTGCAGCACAAGGACGCACCATGCGGTTTGGAATTCGTTTTCACACCATTGCACGACCAACCAGCGAAGAGGCATGGGCAGTTGCAGATAGCATTTTGAATTCAATGGCGCCCGATGCAATTGCAGCTGCACGAGAAGACTTCTTGAAGACGCAATCTGTTGGCCAACGTCGACAGTTTGAATTACATGGCGGTGATCTGACAAAGCTTGAGATTCACCCGAACGTCTGGGCAGGCATTGGTCTTGTACGCGGCGGGGTTGGTACTGCGCTTGTGGGAAGTTACGAAGAAGTCGCTGATCGCATTGTTGAGTACCACAACCTCGGTATCGAGGCATTCATCATGTCTGGTTACCCGCATCTTGAAGAGGCGTATTGGTTTGGTGAAGGCGTTATGCCTATCTTGCGCGAGCGCGGATATTTGCCAGCACTTGAAGGCGGACCAACAAAGGTATTTTCATTCCGATGAAAAAGATTGGTCTTCTCTTGGTCGGCCATATTGATGCCGGAAGTCTTCATGTCGGTGGTGATTACCCCGAGCTATACAACGCACTACTGGCGCCATTAGATATCGAACTCACTACGTATCGGTGCGACGAGGGCCAAATACCATATTCCGTGAACGAACAAGATGGTTGGGTGTGTTCGCCCAGCCGTCTCAGTGTGTACGACGACCATGCATGGTTGCGCGACGTTGAACAATTGCTTTGCGACTTTGTCGCACACGAAACGCCATATGTAGGAATCTGCTTTGGTCATCAACTCATGGCCCAGGCAATGGGTGCCACTGTTGCCAAATCAGACTTCGGTTGGGGCATCGGCGCAAAGCACTATGAAATTGTGGAACCACAACCGTGGATGGATTCAAACGCCGACATTGTTCTTGCAGCAAGCCACCAAGACCAAGTGCAATCACTTCCCGATGGCGCACGCCTTATGGCACGCGCGCCGTATTGCCCAGTTGGTGGAATGTTGATTGGTGATCGAGCATGGACTCTTCAAGTGCATCCAGAATTCTCGCCTGCCCTCGCAGATAGTTTGCTCGCAACACGTCTTGCCCTCTTTGGCGAAGAAAAGGCCAACGCTGCGCGAGCAACATTGTCTGAACCACTCGACCAACACCGCATTGCCGGCTGGATGGCTCGCTTCTTTCACCAGACATCATGACCCAACAAAAGATTCGCCTCAGTCGCGCGACCGTCATTGACATGGCAGCAGTCATTGCTGATTCCGAAGGCATTGACGCCGTCACGCTCAGCCGCATTGCTCTAGACGCAGGAGTGAAACAACCAGCTTTATATCGCCATGTCACAGGTATCGAAGAACTCTGGACCTTGTTATCACTACGTGCACGTGAACTTCTAGTCACTGATCTCACAAATTCCATCGCAGATACGACGCGTGATTCCGCAGTACTTGCAGTTGCTCATGCATGGCGTGGCTTCGTGCAGCAACACCCAGGGCTCTACAGCGCTACAGACCGTGTCCCTTCTGTCGGCGACTTGGATATTGAATTGTCTTTGGCCCGTGTAGTGGCCGTCCTTGCACAATCACTTGATGGTTACACACTGTCAGCATCACAACGCGCGCACTGTGCTCGCACGTTACGAAGTGCATTACATGGTTTTTGTGTTCTTGAAAAAGATGAAGGGCACCCAGAGCCATACGCACTAGATAAGAGCCTTACTCAACTAGTTGAACTATTTTGTCGAGGAATTGAAACTCTCGAGGTCTAGTTATTCTGATTCTTCTGAAGGAATCAGCTTTCCCCACAGCTCATCTTCAGTGGGGATTGAACATTTCACTGATGACCCATCGGTACCTGCAGTATCAAGTTCTGTTCGCGCCAAGTTGCGCACAATTGACAAAGAATCAGACAGTGCTGTGCGATTCTCTTGCTGCATAGCAACTGCATTGATTCCTGATTCCACACTTCCCTCTACTTGCAGAGAAGAACGGGTCCAGTTCAAAGCATTCTGCCAGGTGTCTAACATGGCCACAAATTTGTCAAGGCATTTGTTGGTTACTTCAGAAGAAACTAGGCCAGCCTTTGCTGAAGAAAATGCAAGTGACTGGCGCACTTTTAGATACGCCGTTTCCTTTGTCGCTTCACTTGCAAGTGCCTCATCAAGGATGACGCCTTGTTGTTCTATGGCTGCACCATAGGCCCACAAATCGTTAGCCCGTTGGCCCAATATTTCAATTGCCGATGAAGCATCAGCAACTGTGACTGACCACTCTTCCACGAGTGCTACAACTCGAGCACCGCGACGAGTCTCATTCAGGTTTCTATTAGTAGTT
>JBBANJ010000005.1:5511-21973 GCA_040402055.1 Ilumatobacteraceae bacterium | reverse complement strand
ATGGTGATAGCCGCATTAATCATCATCGACCGGTCGCGGCGTTCGCCCTCACGCTTCATAAAGCGCAACAGCCAGCGCCAACGACGCTTCTCTGCTACTTCAACCGGCGTAGTTGCCGGTGTGGCATCAGCCAGTAGATCGCTTTCGATAGACGGGTCAGAGGTATCAGACATGTCTAGAGATTACAGACCCTTATGAACCTGGTACCTGATGAAAAGATTGGACTAGTAAACTCCAATTAGATTTTTTATTTAGTTTTAGGACTAGGTTTAAGAGGACGGATTGAATTTAGACATGGCGACACCAAAAGACACCCCTAAAAGAATTGACGGCATCGAGACGATGGCTCGTCTTATGAAGCAGGCGCGCATTGAGCTAGCTAAAAATGGTGTCGACAATTTTGATGTGGAAGCTGTCCTTGTAAATGCAGAGGCTGCTCGTAGCTCGCTGTACCACCACTTCGGTAGCAAATTTGACTTGATTTATACAGCGCAGTTGGAAGAGCTCGTTGAAAGTCTCAACAACGACAATCAAGTCTTTCGATATCTAGTTGAGACGTCAGAGTCGGAAAAAGACTTTTTCAATAAATTGTCTGAACTCATGAAAGCTACATCCGCTAAGGAATTCACCGAATTTCGTCGTCGTCGTATTCAGGTATTTGCTTCAGCCACACACAACGACAAACTTGCTGAAGCTATTCGCGTCGCACAAGTAAACGGCAATCTGTATTTCACTGAATCTTTGGAGATTCTTCGCACACGAGGATGGATCCATCCACAGCACGATCTTCATGCCGTGACCTACTTGATTCAGGGTCTGCTGTTCGGCCATATCATGTTGGACTTCTCACAATTGCCTGAACTTGAAGAAGATTGGGTTGACCTAGCCATGGAGACCATCGTGAACCTGGTCGGTGGCTCTGAAAAATTCCAGAGCCTCGCGAAAGCGAACAAGAAAAAGTAAAAAAGCCCCCGCAATTGCGAGGGCATTTCTATTGGTGCGCTCGGCCGGACTTGAACCGACAACCTTCTGATCCGTAGTCAGATGCTCTATCCATTGAGCTACGAGCGCTTGTTATTAGGAAAATAACTCTACCTGTGAGATTTAATTCCAGGCACCCCAGCCGTTTGATCGCTTATATATGGCGTATCCAGCCTTGGCATTCACTCTGGCATCCAACAACTGGTGGGCCGAGGTGATTCCAATGTCTTTCAGCCAACTGCGATGCGCCAGCCAGTGAATTTGAAATAACCCCACGCAGCAGCCGTTATATGAGGCTGCGTTCAGATTGCTTTCCCGCTTGGCAATGGCAATTGCCCTGTCCTCCAGCTTGTCTGGCCAAATCTCACGGATAATGGCTATGGATTGCTCAACTGTGTAGCGCTTGGCTGGTGCCTTCAACTTCAAGGTTGTTGAAGGATCCTTGGTGGTGGCTGATTTCGGCAGACAAATAACGTCACCTATTAATAGGAGCGATTTTGTATTGGCCTTATTGACCTTTAGCAACAGGCTCATAGTCACGTGAATCCTGCTGGCTATGCGATTCCAGGAATCATTCGACACCACGGTGTAGGTCTTGGCGCAGCCCGTCGCCACTTTCGCCCCTGCCGGGGCTGGCCCGCTGAACACCAGCGCGCCTGCAACCACAAGGGCTGCCAGGGGTTTGCGGAGCAAACTCATATGGCGGAGAGGGTGGGATTTGAACCCACGGTCCGCTTTAAGACAGACAACGCCTTAGCAGGGCGCCCCATTCGGCCACTCTGGCACCTCTCCTGGGAAGGCTTGAAGTGTACCTGCACGCAAGCCCGTGCAACTCCTTGTTTGTGGAACCTCGCAGCAGCCAGACTCTTTGTTAATTCACGGTTTCGGGTGAATTCGGCCTGTTTCATGGCGAGTAAGGTTTCGTCATCGGCACTGCTTGCAGAGCCACAAATCAGGGAGACCAATTACATGAAGAAATTCTGGAAGCTAGCCACACTGGCAGCAACCGCTTCACTACTCGTAGCCGCTTGCGGTGGAAGCAGTTCAAGCTCAGACACAACAGCTGCACCGGCAGACTCGACTGCACCAGCTGCAACAACACTTGCAAACTTCACACCATCGAAAGATGCTGTTGTTCTTGATTGCAAGCCTGCAGATGGTTCAGCACTCAAAGCAGCATGGATTTATGTTGGCCCAATCACAGACGGTGGTTGGACACAAGCTCACCATGAAGGCTTGAAGGCTGTCGAAGCCGCATACGGTGACAAAGTCATCGCAACGTACAAAGAAAATGTTCCTGAAGGACCGCAAGTCGGTACAACAATTGATCAGTTGGTAAAAGATGGCAACACTGTCATCTTCGCAACATCATTTGGTTTCCAAGATGCAATGGTCGAGTCTGCAGCGAAGTACCCGAAAGTGTGTTTCGAAATGGAGACCGGTTACAAGTTCGGACCAAACCTTTCTGAGGCATATGGCGCTGGCGAAGACGGCGATTACCTTGCAGGTATGGCCGCCGGTGCTGCATCAAAGACCGGAAAAATTGGTTACCTTGCACCATTCGCAATCCCAGAAGTAATTCGCGGGGTGAATGCATTCACACTTGGCGCTCGTTCAATCAATCCTGCTGCAACAGTACAAGTTGTGTGGACCAACACATGGTTCGACCCAACAAAAGAGCGTCAAGCTGCTGAGTCACTTATCTCAGCTGGTGCAGACACAATCTCTTCAGCACAAGACTCACCAGCTGCTGGTGAAGCAGCAAAGGTAAAGAACATTCCTTGGGTTGGTTACGACAGTGACCAGAGTGCAAACTTTGCAGACATCTGGCTCACAGCAACCACGTTCCACTGGGGTGTTTACGAAGTTCCTCGTATCGGACAAATTCTTGGCGGTACATGGGTTCCTGGTGACTACTACGGAAACCTGAAAGACGGATTCGTCAAGATGGCTAACTTCGGTAAATTGGTAACCGCTGATACACAAGCAAAGATCAAGGAAAAAGAAGCTGCACTTGCTGAAACTCCTGGATCACAATTCACAGGACCAATCAAGGCTCAAGACGGCACAGTCAAGATCGCTGAAGGAGCAACAGCTTCCTACGGTGACCTGATGAGCATGAGCTACTTGGTTGAAGGCGTCATCGGCGACATTCCAAAGAGCTAAAAACAGTTCCCGTGAAGGGGGGTGGGCTTTAGAGCTCGCCCCCCTTTCGCATATACGGTTACACGAGGGGTAAATACATGAACAGCAATGAAACAGTTGCGGTGCGAATGACTGGAATCGTGAAGCGATTCCCCGGTGTTGTGGCAAACGACGGTGTTGAATTTGGAGCTCGCCTCGGTGAAGTGCACGCACTGCTTGGTGAAAATGGCGCAGGAAAATCAACATTGTCGAATGTTCTCACTGGTTTGTACCGACCTGATGAAGGACACATGTTCCTCGACGGACATGAAGTGTCCTTCGGAAGTCCTCGCGACGCATTGAATGCTGGCATCGGAATGGTGCACCAACATTTTCGTTTAGTGAATTCATTTTCCGTTGCTGAAAACGTTGTTCTTGGTGACCAAACAACCAGCACATTTCTTAACACCAATTCAGTAGCTGACACCGTTGCTGGATTGTCGCAGCGCTACTCACTTGCGGTTGATCCTCGTGCAAAAATTTGGCAACTCAGTGTGGGCGAACAACAACGTGTAGAGATTCTTAAAGTTCTCTATCGCGGAGCAAAGATTCTTATTCTCGATGAACCAACTGCAGTTCTGACTCCGCAAGAGTCTGAAGCTTTATTTGTCACTCTTCGCGCAATGGTGGCTGAGGGCCGCACAGTAATTTTCATCTCCCACAAACTTGATGAGGTAATGGCAGTGTCAGATCGCGTCACTGTGTTGCGCGGTGGAAAAACTGTCGGCACTGTTGATACTGCATCAACTACTGCTCGCGATTTGGCTCGTCTCATGGTGGGCCGCGAAGTGGTGTTCAACCGCGTTGAACGTGCGGCACATCCTGATGCCCACAAAACTGTTCTTCACGTGTCAAGTGTCAGTGCAACTGATGATCGTGGTAATCAAGCACTGCACGAGATTTCTTTTAGTGTGAATGCTGGTGAAATTGTTGGCATTGCAGGAGTATCTGGCAATGGCCAACGCGAACTTGCTGAAGTCATTGGTGGTATGCGACACGCAACCGCTGGGACCATTTTGATTGAAGGTGAGGCTGTGAAGTCTGGTAGTGTGCGCCAATCCATCGCGGCAGGCATCGCTCATGTTCCTGAAGATCGTTTACATACTGGCCTTGCGCCAAGCCACAGCGTGGAAGACAACTTGATACTGAAGTCGTACCGCCATCGCCCAATGTCGAAGTGGTCTGTGCTGATGCGTAAGACCATCAAGTCGAACGCAGACACAATGGTCGAGCGCTACGACGTAAAGACCCCAGATACTGCAACGCCAGTTCGTTTGTTATCGGGCGGCAACGTGCAAAAAGTACTGCTGGCTCGTGAATTTTCGGCCAGCCCCAAACTGTTAGTTGCGGCGTCACCAACACGTGGCCTGGATGTCGGTGCTATCGAAAACGTCCGCATTCGTTTAGTAGAAGCTGCTGACAAAGGCGTTGGTATTCTTCTTATTAGTGAAGATCTCGAGGAACTCATGTCCATGTCAGACCGAATTCTCGTGATGTATGAAGGCCGCATCGTGGGCAATGTGTCAGCCGCTGAAGCAGACCGTGAATCAATTGGCCTTCTTATGGGTGGCGTTACAACAGCAGGTGCACAATGAAATCTCCTGTGCGGCTTGAACGCCGACTTACTCAACCAAAATCTCTGAACTGGCTTGTGCCTGTTCTCTCGGTCGTCGGTGCTTTAGTTATCGGCGCAATTGTGTTGATGCTCACTGGGAAAAACCCCATCTCTACCTACCACCGCATTCTCACAACTGCCTTCACATCGTTTGATTCGCTAGAGGGAACATTGCGCAGCGCAACACCGTTGGCATTCACTGGCTTGTGCGCAGCCATTACATTTCGAAGCGGCATCATCAACATCGGTGGTGAAGGTCAATTCTTTATGGGTGCAGTCGGCGCATCTCTTGCGGGCATCGCAATGGGTGGCCAACCAAAAACGATCATCATCATCGGCATGATTCTCACCGGCATGGTATTTGGTGGTGGATATGCAGCAATCGCTGGTGGTTTGAAAGCCAAATTCAATACAAACGAAATCATCATCACGCTGATGATGAACTACATCGCAGGAATCATCCTTGACTACCTCATCTTCGACAGCAACTCGTACTGGCGTGATCCAAAGTCATTTGGGTTCCCGTCTGGAAAACCAATTGTTGACGCTGCGCGTTGGCCAATCTTCCACCTTGGTATGGACATTCCCTTCGGTTTTGTATTAGCTATCGGCGTAGGCGCTGTGTTGTGGTTTATGTATTCACGCACACGTTTCGGTTTTGAAATGGGTGTCATCTCTGATGCTCCTGCCGCTGCTCGATACGTCGGCATTCGAACACGCTGGAAGATCGTTGTTGTGATGGGCCTAGCTGGTGCTGTCGCTGGTATCGGTGGCGCATCAGACGTCGGAAACTTTCGCCACATTCTTGATGCCAAAGGTTTACAACTTGCAGGATACGGCTACACCGGAATTGTTGTTGCGGCACTTGCCCGCTACAACCCATTCGGTGCAATTTTTGTTGCCGTTCTCATTGGTGGTCTCACTAATGCTGGTTATGCATTACAAGGCCCCGACTTCCCTAGTGGTTTAGTCGGAACCTTGCAGGGTTTGATCTTGTTTACTGCAGTTGCTGGTGAGGTATTGACTCGCTATCGCATACGACGTGCAGGTCACGAAGCAATGGCGGTAACGGCATGAACCACAACTTGTTTGTCATCATGGCTGCATCGGCCATCTTCTACGGCACACCATTATTCTTTGCTGCACTCGGAGAATTATTTGCAGAGCGTAGTGGTGTTCTGAACCTTGGTGTTGAAGGAATGATGCTCATCGGTGGAGTCACTGCGTCATGGACATCGCAACATCTATCTGGCACTAGTTGGTTTGTAGTTCTTGTCAGCATTTTGGTGGGCGCAGGTTCAGCAGGGCTTGTTGCGTTACTGCATGCATTCTTAGCTGTCACCCTGCGCGTGAATCAGACTGTTGCCGGTTTAGCCATCACCATTTTTGCAGGAGGACTCGGTCTTTCGTCGTACTTCGCATCAGTATGGGGAGTCGCAGCTCGTCCCGCCACACACCCGATTCGCATTCTCAATGTTGGTGGCTTTGCTGATGCTCCCATCGTCGGCCCCATTTTATTTCACCAAACAATTCTCACCTACTTCTCGTGGGTGCTTGTTGTGGTCTCCACCATTTATTTGTTCCGCACACGCATCGGTTTGCAATTGCGCGCAGTAGGTGAAAGTCCACAAACTGCAGATGCAATGGGCATCAACGTGGTGAAGTATCGCTATATCCACACAGTGATCGGTGGATTGCTCGCAGGCATCGGCGGCACGTATTACAGCCTTACCGTTATCCCAACATGGGTCGATGGCATGACCAAGGGTGCTGGTTGGATTGCTATTGCACTTGTCATCTTTGGCTTCTGGCGACCAGACCTCACACTTGTTGGTGCGTACTTATTCGGTGCATTCCAAAGTTTGAGTCTCATCTTGAAAGCACGCAACGTGCACATCAACGGCGACATATTGAATGCAATGCCATTTGGTATGACCATCATCATTCTTGTTGTTGTGTCCGGCGGTTGGGCGAAGCGTCGTCTTGGAGCGCCAGCGTCGTTGGGCGTTCCGTACGAACGTGAAGAACGTTAAATACTGACAGGAATTTGTGCGAACAAATTCACATCAATCAGACCAAGGTCTGTGATGCGCAAATCAGGAATCACTGACAATCCGAGGAATGACAATGTCATGAATGGTGCATCAAGAGTGATGCCAATACTGTGTGCTGCTTCCACCACAGCATCAACTTGTGCTGCAACAACTGCAAGTGGCTGATCGCTGATAAGCCCGCAGACGGGCAATGCAATTTCAGCTATCACTTTTCCGTCAACAACTACCACTTGTCCGCCACCGAGTTCGGCAACACGCGCAATGGCAACAGCCATGTCTTTGGTACCTGATGCATCACGTGCACCAACCACCATGATGTTGTGCGCATCATGGGCCACGGTTGACGCAATAGCGCCTCGGGTCATGCCATAACCCGACAAATAGCCAAGACCAATACGTCCCGTTGCTTTGTGTCGTTCCACTACTGCAATGCGTGCAATGTCGATAGATGGGTCTAAGACATTCAGTTGCAATGCTTGTGTGCGCACAGTTCCAGACTTCACACCAATTACATTTGCCATTCCACTTGTTGGTGGTTCGATCGTGAGTTCTGCCGGCGTTGGAAGATGATGCAAATTGATGCGGTTGTATAAAGAAGCAGGCGGAGACGTTTCAGGAACAATACCTTCCACAATTTCTCCGTTGCGTGCAACAATACGACCCTTTTGCAAAACCAACGACGGCACAAAACCTTCAAGCTTGTCGAACACCACTACGTCGGCTTGGTATCCAGGCCCAAGCGAACCAAGGTGGAAGAAGTTGTGATACTGCGCTGGGTAATACGACGCAACACACAACGCATCAATCACGCTAAGACCTGATTCAACGGCCAAACGAATGCAATGGTTGAGGTGGCCTTCATCGCGCAACAAGTCTGGTTCGCGGTCATCTGTGCAAAACGAGGTTGCTGTGGTGCCGTGTGAGACAACAGTAGGAAGTAGTCGCACGAGGTCTTGGCTAACAGAACCTTGACGTAAGAACACCCACATACCCTTTTGGCGCTTCTCGTGTGCTTCATCAAGTTCAAACACCTCATGATCACTTTCAACACCAGCTGCTAGGTACGCATCAAGTTGTGGTCCGCGCAATCCTGGTGCATGACCATCAACGCGACGCCAACCAGCAGAAGCAATAATGTCGCGGAACATCGGGTCACCATTAATGACAGCCGGATAGTTCATCACTTCAGCAACACCAATTGCGCCGTGCTCTTCAATCAGTGCACGTACTTCTTTCACGGTAAAAGCTGCACCAGCTGATGCAAACGGAGATTCTGGCACGCACGATGACGCTGCAACACCAAACGTAAACGGCAACTGCTCAGCGGAATCGATGAGCGCACGAATACCTTCCATGCCCGCAACGTTTGCAATTTCGTGCGGATCTGCTGCAACAGCTGTGGTGCCATACGGCAATACAGCCTTTACGTATTCGCTGACCCACATTTTTGAAGATTCAAGGTGCATGTGGGCATCTACAAAACCCGGCGCAAGATAGCAACCGCTGACATCGATGACTTCTTTTGCTTCTCTGTGACCCCACCCTGCGACAACACCATCGGCAATAGCAAGATCGGTCTTGACCCATTCACGAGTTGCAGGCGACAGAACAAAGCCACCAGTAAGAAGGATGTCGGCAGGCTCATCGCCGCGTGCGACCGCGAGAGCCCTGAGTGATGCGGGGGGACGTGACATAGCTTGATTCTACTCGTCACCTTTCGCCAGAGATGCTGGTGTCATTAGCATCGAGATATGGCCGCTCCCCTTCGCAACGATTCTCCTGGCCTACGCCAGTCGTGGCACCCCGTGATGCGAGCATCAGAACTCACCGATGCTCCGATTCGTGTTGAACTTCTTGGCGATGCCTGGGTGTTGGCTCGACTAAACGGCGTGATCAGTGTGTTTGTCGATAAGTGCCCCCACCGCAATGCACGTCTCAGCGACGGATGCATTGTGCGCGACCAATTGCAGTGTCCCTATCACGGCTGGGAATTTGACTCGAGTGGTACGTGCACGCATATTCCTGCATTGGGCGAAGGCGCAACAGTGCCGCCAACCAGCCGCTTGCAACCAAGCGCTCACGTACAAGAAAAGTACGACCTCATCTGGATTGCACCCGATGATCCAGTGTGCGACGTCTTAGATATTCCTGAATGGTCTGACCCAACATTGTCTGCCGTGTGGATGCCCTGTATTGATATCAAAGCAACAGCTGGTCAGTTCATCGATAATTTTCTTGACTTTGGCCATTTCCCCTTCGTGCACACCGGAACCTTTGGCGCTGGCGAAGACGCAAATATTTTGCCGTATGAAGTACAACCCACGATGGACGGCTGGGGCTTCACAGTTGACTACCACCACTTCATCAATAACCATGAAGATCCGTTAGTCGCAACGGGAAAAAATCCGCTACTGCAACCACGCGTCATGAAGTATTCGTTCGGTGCGCCATTTGTATGTTGCCTGCGGCTCGACTTGCCTCTGGCGAACCAAATCAATGCAATAGCAATTTTCTTGCAACCACTTGATGCACATTCAACTCGTTTGTATTGCGCCATGTTGCGCAATGACTTCACCGATCAGGCATCACGTGATGCTGCAGTGACATACGAACTTACAGTTCTCGCCGAAGACATCGGCATTTTGGAACACTTGTGGGACAACGAAATACCGTTAGAGGTCGGTCAGGCACACACGCGTGCAGACCGCAACACGGTGGAATTTCGACGAATCATGTCGCGCCTATTGGCGTAACACTGCCTCTGCGGCAACAGTCGTCGCTATCCCAGGTCAGCTATCGACCGTGAAGCACAAAAATCAATCACCCGAATTAATTTTTCAGCAAGTTGTTCAGATGCCGTGTGTAGATTGGCAGCGAATTGATCTGCCGTTGCAGCATGGTGATCAACTAAATCTGTGATCGCCTTCAGCGCCATCACTGGAATACCCATTAAGTCACAGACGTACGCAACAGCAGCTGCTTCCATCTCTTTAACAACTCCACCGGTCTCAGCAATCAGTCGATGATCATCATCATTCTCATCAAGTGAATTACTGGTTGTGATGATTCCCCGTTTTAAGTTCAGTGATTGCGCAAGTTTGGTTGTCGGCACAGCCGGATACGAACCAATTCCATATTCCGCAAAACCAGGAATTGCAATACGTCGATCGTGGTGAACAAATTTTTGATCGCTGACGTATACATCACCAATCTCAGCGCCTCGATGAGTCCAACCGCCAGCAGTGCCTGCCGTAATCATCAACTCTGGTGAAAAACGTTCTGCAACCACATATGCATTCAGTGCTGCTGTTTGCGTACCAATCGAATCAACACCATGTCTCTTGTCGCGTCCATTGACGGAAATAATGATGCGACAATCATTTCGACGGGCTTCATACAACTGAAAGGGCATAAACGGAATCGGTTCTAACGGCTCTGCGTTCAGCAGAGTCACAATTGGCGATGCCTCTGAGTTCATGGCCATGACAACTGCGATGCACTTCATTGGATGATCGTAGGACCTATCGAACCCGACCGATTACTTATGCACGTATCCCAACATAAGCAAAAATCCCAGCCGTTGCAATGAACGAGTGGGACTTTGGTGCTCGATGTACTCCGTTGAGGTGTACATCATCTGGCGGAACGGAAAGGATTTGAACCTTCGGGGCTATTAACCCTCTTGTTTTCAAGACAAGTGCATTAGGCCGCTCTGCCACCGTTCCGCCTGACACGCTATCGGATGAGAACCCCGAGTTAGTCGCGAATTTGAGTGCGCAAATGGGCTACCCAGTCGTCGGCATCTTGCCAACGGGCGTCGGCATGTTCCCGTGCCGTATGTGCCTGATCCCCGGCTGCGGGGTACGACCCAAGGAATTTCACGCCACCCTGCTTTGTGTGCAGGTCACGCAATACGTCTGCCATCAGTTCGTCGCCCACGTGGCCGTCTGCATAAATAATGAAGCAGTAATCACCAAGCCCACCAGCTTTTGTGGGGCGCGATGACAGCAACGACAAGTTGATGCGACGTGCAGCGAATTCTTGCAAGATCGAAATAAGACTGCCTGGTTCGTCGGCACGCTGAAATACCACGATGCCTGTTTTGTCATGACCCGTTGGTTGCGGAATGCCTTGCTGCGACACCAACACGAAACGTGTTTGGTTCCCGGCGTGGTCTGCAATATCTCGTGCAACAACGGCAAGACCGTACAGCTCTGCGGCGTTCGCAGGCGCTAACGCTGCTAAACCTTGTTCGCCAGCAACACTTCGCTCGCCCACACTGCGCGCAGCATCAGCAGTGGAGTTTGCAGCTTGAACATCAGCGTTCGGCAGCGTGTCACGCAACCACGCACTGCATTGTGCTGTTGCAACAGGGATTGATAACACAACTGAAACATCAGACAACGATGTTCCAGCAGCTGCCAGCAAACAATGTTCAATGTCAAGAACAACTTCACGTTGAATCAACAATTCGTAATCAAAGATCAGAGCATCTTGTGTGAAGTTGACTGTTCCTTCAATGGAATTCTCAATGGGAACAAACCCAGCATCAACATCACCGCGCGCAACAGCATCAAGTACGTCTGGCACGCTGCGATACGGCACCAATTCAGACGCAGCAAGATCAGCCTGCGTCAGAAGAGCTTGTTCGGTGAAAGTACCGAATGGGCCAAAGAACCCGATGCGTTGTGGTGTTGATGTCACGAGAAGAAAGGTTACGCCGTCACCTACGTGAGATCCGGCTGATTTGTTCTGCTATTTCACACCGGCAGCTGCATTAGCTGCCTTCGTGATGTCTTCAACAGGAACTTCACCAGACGTGCGACTAGTGACATTGCCTTTTGCGTCAATGAACGTAAGGAATGGATATCCGCCCACGCCGTATGCAGCAGCAGCTTCTTGCTTTTCACTGTCTGCGTACTGATCAAACGGCCACTTCATAGCAACGATCCACTTCGACGGCGGCCAGTTGGCTTGGTCTGGACGTGATGCAGTGGTGACACCAATAACACGAATATTTGCAGGCACAAGATTTTTGGCTTTCCATTCGTTCAACACCGGAACTTCACGGTTGCAGTGAGGGCACCAGTGTGCAAGGAACACAACCATTGTTGCTGTGCCATCCGAGCCCGGGTCAATAGTGACGGGACGACCAAACAAGTCATAGCCAGTGAGAGTGGGCGCTGCTTTGCCCACTGCTGGGTCTTTGCCTGTGTCAGGAAGTTGTGGAAGCGCCTCACCAGCAACGGTGACCTTCTGATATTCAGCAGCGGCAACGCCACCTGGAACTGTTACGCCTGAGCTTGTTGCGGGCTTCTTCGATGAACCACCAGCGGTACCGAGCGATACTGCGCCAGCAATACCAACAACAACCAACACGATGTACATGATTACTTTGAGGTTGCCGCTATCTCTCACGCTTGACGTGGTCTTTTGCTTCTTCTTGCGTTGATTCTGAGCCATGATTAATTCTCCTGATGAATTGAAGTGGAATCGATTTTTTGTTCGCGCATCATTGCAAGCGACACTGCAATGACAGTAATGAACGCACAGCCAGCCATGAAACTCAGCGTAACGAAGCCAAGTTCACGGAACCACACTGCGGTACACGGAACATCAAGGCTGCAGACATTGGTCTCTAACGTTGGGAACCACTCAAGCAAGTAGTGATACGTGGACACAATGAGACCGATTGGCGCCAACACGACGGTGTAACGCGCAATGTTCTTGTCATTACGCAATGCAGCAACAAACGAAATAATGGCGATGCTGTACATGGCGATGCGTTGGTACCAGCACAACTTGCACGGAGCAAAGCCCACGTGCTCGCTGAAATACAAACTTCCCACCATGGCGCCGGTGGTAATCATGCAGATAATCCACAATCCGCTGGCTCGCACCTGGGTCAGCCACGCGCTGGTCCAGGTCATGCGATCCTCGAGGACGAGGGCCGCGAGGGTAATGATTCCGCCAGCCAGAGTGGCAAGGGCCAAGATGGCCGAAAACAGCTCGACGGCTTCCCTATTCATCCGCCCATTCTGTCGTGTCCGAAGCCCAATCAGCAGGCACACCATGGTGGCGTTACCCTGTATTAGTGGCAGGCTTGAACCCGTGAGTTCCCAGTCCCTTGGCATCGATGCCCTCCACGCCATGCGTGCCGAGCGCCGCAAGCATCGAGTAGCCGATATGGACTGGTTTGAGGCCCTGTACCGGGTCTATATCTCTGCTTTTCTCGGTGGCGGGGCCATTTTGTTTCTTTCCGGGCTGTCGGGCGACAAGCCACTGGTCGGCACTGACCTTCAAAACCTGATCGCGAACACCCCTCATGCCGTAGGCCTCGTTGCCTCCATCATCGTGTTCCTCGGTCTGCGCAGTGGAGCCAATGGCGGACCAATCGCAGTTGAAGAACCTGAAGTGCGCCACGTGTTGTTGGCCCCTGTTCCCCATTCTGCAGTTCTACGTCACCCAGCCATTCAACGACTGCGCACCTTTGCGTTCATGGGTGCAATTGCCGGCGCAACCGCCAACCAATTACTTAGTCGCCGAGTTGAAGCTTCGGGAACTTCTCTCGTTGTGTGGGCACTGTGGGGCGCAATTGCTGGCGGGCTTATGGCGATGTTGTTTGTTATCGCTGCATTACTAATTCATGGTCTTGGTATTTCACGGTGGCTCACCACAGCAATTGGCACGGCACTTGTCGGTTGGCAAGTTGCAGTCACATTTGGCGACACAAACATTGCGGGCCCTTTTGACTTCATCGGCAGCATTAGCCGCTGGTGGCTAGATGGCGTGCAACTACAAGACATCATCGGCATAGTTGTTGTGTTGGCATTCGCAGCAGTAGCTGTGTATCTCGCAGGCAACTTGTCGCTTGAAGCATTATCACGTCGCAGTGCATTGGTGTCACAAATGAAGTTTGCAGTCACCTTGCAAGACATTCGCACCGTTGTCTTATTGCGCCGTCAACTCAGCCAAGAACATATGCGCGTGAAGCCGTGGGTGAAAGTCCCGCGCATCTTTCGCCGTGACATCATTGTCGGCCGTGGTCTTCGCAGCTTGATGCACTTCCCGTGGCGCCGCATCATGCGAATGAGTCTTCTCACTATGACCGCCGCTGCCGCTTTAGTAATGGCGTACCGCGGCACATCGCCCGCCATTGTCGTTGCAGGTTTGTTGTTATTCATTGTGGGACTTGATGCAGTTGAGCCGTTGTCGCAAGAAGTTGATCAACCAGACCGCACTGATTCATTGCCTATTGAACGCGGACTGTTGATGACAAAACATCTCATTGTTCCTGCCATCGCCATGACGCCGTTTTTACTTGCTGGCGTATTCACCGCATTTGTTCTTGAACCACGCACTTCCACCATTGCCTATGGCTTTTTGGTAGGTATTCCGGCTGTTCTTGCTGGTGTTGCAGGTGCATCTGTCAATGCGGTCAAAGGCGCACCAGACCCTGTGGGTGGCGCAAATGAAGGACTTGCATTGCCACCAGAAATGAGCGGCATGGGCACCGTATTACGCGCTGCATTCCCGCCTGCAATCTCCATCATTGGTTGCCTGCCTGTTGTCGCCTTGCAACACAGTGTCGAAAACGGCACCCTCATTTTTGCGAACACTCTTCGGGCATCTCTCGCAGTCCTACTGACGCTCGGCCTAGTCGCCGGCTGGGTACGCCAACGCGATGCAATTCGCATCTGGTTCCGCAACGCACAAACAAATGCCAAAACATCGAAAGCCGAAGGTAATTAACATGGCTCGCTCACGTCGCAATGTTCCACAACCAAAAGAACACTCAGCACTCAGTATCGACAACGTGTCAAAGTCATACGGCACTGCACCAGCACTTGACCCCATCTCATTCGACATCAATACAGGTGATCGTGTTGCTCTCATTGGTCACAACGGTTCTGGCAAAACAACTCTCATTCGCATTGCTGCAGGCCTACTTGATTCGTCAACAGGCAGCGTTAGCATCGGTGGCGCAGCGTCCGGTTCAATGTCTGCACGTGCAGCATTAAGTTTCATTGCCGACCAACCAACTTTTTATGATGACTTGTCATTGTGGGAACACATGGAATATGTCGCACGTTTGCACGGCGTTGAAGACTGGGAACAGACCGCAGCAGACCTCTTAGGCCATCTTGGTTTGTATGACCGCGCAGATGACATGCCAAATCGTTTCAGTCGCGGCCTCAAACAAAAGTCAGCAATCGCTCTCGGCTTTATACGCCCGTTTGATTTGTTACTTGTCGACGAGCCATTCGTCGGTCTCGACGCTGCCGGCAAGGAAGCCCTTCTCGAGCTACTTGCTGATGCCACTTCACACGGGTCCACTGTGGTGGTTGCCACACATGAACTGTCCTTTGTCCACACTGTGAGCCGCATTATCGCCCTACGCGATGGCCGCCTCGTGTACGACGGCGGAACAGACGGCATCAACGTTGATGGCCTTGTGCGAACTGAAGACCCCGCAGGCGAACACGACGGCGAACAGCACTAGTCTGTAGCCATGTACACGTACGACGTCATTTCCGAATCGGTCCGTAACCCACACCAACTTGCTTCAGAGCTCACCCGACGTTCCCAAGAAGGCTGGGAAGTGGTTCAAATTACTTTTGATGGTGCTGCATGGTTCCATGCGTTCATCCGCCACAGTGGTTACGTTTCTGTCGCGCCACACCCCGGCATGACACCTGATCAGCTCAAAGCCAATGATGCGGCTCCAGCTGCTGCAGCCAACACAGTCACCGGTGCAACACCTGTTGCTTCCACCACTGCTACTGGTGCAACACCAAGTGTTCCGGCCGACTGGTACAAAGATCCATCTGGTCGTTTTGAATTGCGCTACTGGAACGGCACGGCCTGGACCGAGCACGTTGCAACCGGCGGAACTCAATCCACCGACGCTCCTCGGTAATCAGTCATGCAGGCCATCTCTATTGGTCACGCTGGCATTCTCATTCGCACACAAGGGATCACCATTGCGTGTGATCCATGGTTTGAACCGGCGTTCTTCGGTTCGTGGTTCGTCTTTCCGCGCAATGATCAATTAGCGCCAGACATCATGCACGACGTGTGCAACCCTGACTTTCTCTACATTTCGCATTTACACGGCGATCATTTCGACGCAGAGTTCCTGACGAAACACATGAACAAGAACACCACCGTGTTGTTGCCAGATTTCCCCACACGTGAAATGGAACGTGAATTCAACAAACTGGGTTTTCGTAATTTCTTTCGCACCATTCGCGCCAAGGAACACCTCATTGCACCGAACATCACTATTGCCATTCACACGGAGATCTCTATTACCGATGGCCCTGGTGGTGACTCGGCTCTCATGGTGTCAGACGGTGAAGCACGTCTTGTCAATCAAAACGATTGCCGCACCAATGACCTCACCGCACTTCTAGAACACGGCCCTGTTGACCTTCATTGGTTGCAGTTCTCTGGCGCCATTTGGTACCCCATGGTCTACGAAATGGATGCTGCAAAAAAGAAGCAACTGTGTGTAGAAAAAGTGGAAAGCCAATTCGCGCGTGCCACTCGTTATGTCGAAGCAATCCACGCCACCACTGTTGTGCCATCTGCTGGCCCACCATGTTTCTTAGATCCTGAACTGTTC
>JBBANJ010000005.1:0-5411 GCA_040402055.1 Ilumatobacteraceae bacterium | reverse complement strand
TGTGGTGGGAACCGTTGATGGCAATGGCCACCAGTGTGCGCACCGGTATCGGCGCCAACTGCCTCATCAACGCCGGCGACATTCAGATCTATATCAACTTCGTTGACGGCCTCGTGCAGCCATACACAGACCAACCGTTTGGTTTCCGTTTCGACATCGCCCGTGACTTAGTAGAGAACGTTGTTGCCAAGCGCGCCGTCGACTTGTCGAACTCGTTGTTCTTATCTGCTCGCTTCACTGCATGGCGTGCAGGTGATTACAACGAATACATCTACAACTTCTTCAAGTCGCTCTCAGTTGAACGTATGTCGCGCACAGAGTCTGAGGCCAAGAGCAAGCTCAATGGAGTTCCCTCAAACGAAGGCGATATTGAAATCGGTGACTACACAGTGCAACGTCGGTGCCCTCACCGCAATGCTGACCTCAGCGTGTTTGGCGAAATCGACGGCGACGACCTTGTCTGCACTTTGCACGGCTGGCGTTTTGATCTTGAAACCGGCGCTTGCCGCAACGCCGAAGAGCGCCCCATCCGCATCAAAAAGCGCAGCTAAATGTCATCACTCGTCTGCGTGAGCGTTAGAAAACATGTGGCCTACTTCATTGCATTAAGAACTTCCTTGGCAGAGCGGTAATCACCTTCTGCGATGAGGTCGACCAAAGCGACGATAAGTGGAACATGATGTTCGAACTGTTGAAGTACATCAGACTCAACAACTCGAATAATGACATTGGGGTCTGTCACATGATCTTGCGATACGTATTTCTTAAACACTTTTTCAACATCGTTAACATTGAGATACAAATCCACAGGCGGCCCAAGTGTCACCATTGCCTTGAATTTTCTCCCAGCATCCACCCCAGACAGCACAACCCGCGAGTCTTTTCGCAATGCCTCAAGAAACCCCGGAATCACGCGAACGCCATGCCGCTCAGCTCTCCGGCGACACAGCACCGCCAACTTCTTCGCATCGTCCATGGTGCGTACATCACCATCTAGTAATTCAGCCCACGCGCGCTCAGGCAAATAGGGCCGGCCCCTTTCTGGGCGGGTACTCGCATATCGATGCACAGATGCGGCATCGATCATCCATGAACGTCCCCACTTTGAACCCAAAATTTCACCACGAGATAGCAAACGACCAACTTGAGCCTCGGACACATCGAGAACCTTTGCCGCATTGGAAACAGTGAAGTTCTGCATGCAGGCAGAATAGCAATAATAGGTTAGATAAACAACGTATTAGTCGAGCATCATGGGCAGCTCGCACCAAATGGTGAGGCTGTATTTCACACCGCGAGTCAATTGACTACTGGCATGCGGGTGAGTCACCAAACTTGGCCACGCGATCACATCGCCCACAGGCACGTCGCTATTTGAAAACTTCTGTCGAGGAAATTCCAGCACTGCACCCTCGTAGTCGTCATTCAGTTTGATGCTTGCGCTCACCTGCGCCACATCATGATGCATACGTAGTTCTTCTTGCTCACCCATGGCGTAACGAATTACAAAAGCGTCACGCAGACCGTGGTAATCAATCAGTGGCCACCACTGTTGCAATGCCGGCCACAAACGAATACCGATGTCTTGTTCCACTGCTTCAAACAACCGTGGGGCAATAGCGGCCAACGAAATTTCATACCCAGGCACCGGGTCATCGCTTTGTTGCGCAAACCCACCTGCTGCTTGCGCTGCTTGAATCAACGTTGCGCAAAATTCTGGGGTCCAGAACGGCATCTGCACAATCTCTTGCCCCACCATTGCGGCATCGCCCTCACGCACTGCGCCTTGATAGCCAAGTATTTGTTCAAGATTTCCCATTCACACAGCCTGTCACTAAACATGCATCGGAATGTGGAAGGTAGTTATTCTTCTTGGCTGATTGGCAGTAGTTCGCCCAATAGCGGATACACCTTGTCACCGAATCGAAGGTTGACTTCCAATTCCCCACCCATGGCAACAGACAATCGCCATAATTTGCCGATGGTTGCTGGTCGCTTCAACATCTGGCACACACCGGGTTGTGAAATTTTGAGGGCCTCAGCAATTTGCTTTTGTGTGATTTTACGGCGCCTGCGATTGAGATTGATGTAGTACGACACAATCTCCTGCCACATTTCATCTGAAGACTCTTCCTGATCTTGCTCGAAATTAGGTCGCAGATGACGTGTCGCGCGCCAGTCCTCATATGTCTGCTTAGTCATAATTTTCTCCGTTTCAATATTTCTCTGTCTGCTAAGTCATCGGCGACAGGAATCGCATGTCGATACCAGTCGTTCCATTTCGGATCTCCCCGTTCACCAGATTTGCTTCCACCAAACAACATGACACCTTCTTGATTGGGCATGAACATAAACAGCACCCGAAGATGACCGCCACTTGTGCATCGCAGCTCTTTCATGTTCTTGTATCGGCTATTCGTGATGTGCCCAACAGTTGGTCTCGGTAAGGCGGGGCCGTGCTCACGAAGCATCTGGATGCGATCTTCCACAGCGTCGCGTTGCTTGTCTGTCAGGCTCATCATCCACTCCTCGAACTCTTCGGTGGCCACCACCGCCCATGGGCCGGTCACATCGGCAGATTCCACAGTATAAGCATTTACTTATATTCCGTACGGCTGGCCATACCCCTCATGTGTGCCCGCCACCGCCCCGAATGGCATCAGAACCCCAAGCCCCACATCACTTCTGACGCCCGTACCCTTACAACGGCAATGGATAGCAAGAAACCCCGTCAGATGGATCGCAGGCAGCGCATGGAGGCCATCCTCGAGCGCGACGGCGACCTCTGTGTCTGGTGTTCGGTGCAGTTCGACGACCGCCTCAACCCCGCCACCACCGAGCATTTGGTCCCCTCTATTAAGGGCGGCCCCAGCTGGATTGAGAACGAAGTGGCGGCCTGTCGACGATGCAATAACGAACGCGGCCACCAAGGCCCCGCCGGTTGGTTACAGGACTGCGTGGGAATGGGCCGCACGCCTCGGCCAGAGATTGTGATCGCCGGTTTACGTCGGTTGCAACTAGCTATTGAAGACCGCGGCGGCCAACGTAAATCGCGTCCGTATATCGATACGAACCTGCGTCGTTTAGTGAACGCCTACCCCGACCCGCGCTAAGCACCGCCGGCAGAAGATCGAGTGACTACAACTCTTCAGCGAAACGGCGCGACAACTTGGTGAAGATTGTCCAACCAATCACCATCGACAACACGGCAACAATTGCGCACGCACCCAAGTTGCTCCACCCAGCAAACTTGCCGTCATACATAGACCTACGGAAACCCTGGCCAAACACTGCCATCGGGTTCAATTTCCAAATCCATTCAGCCCAGGCAGGCACACGACCTTCAATCAATGTGGGCATGTACACAATCGGCGTTGCAAAGAACCAGATCTGACCAAAGATTTGCCATAGGTATCCAAGGTCACGGAAATACACATTGCCTGCAGCTAATGCCAACGCAATGCCCGATGCAAACAATGTCAACAACACCATTTGCAACAACACCACTGGCACCCACGGCAAAAAGATGCTTCCACCAATCAGTAAGGCCACTGTCAACAAGCCCATTTCAATACTGAATTGCACTACACCATGCAGCGAGTTCGAAAACACCAACACCTCGCGTGGGAATGCCACTTTGCGCACTAACGCAGCATTAGCAAGCATCGAGTTCATGCCAAGGTTTGTGACCAACATGAAGAAGTTCCAGGGCAACAATGCACACAATAAATACAGCGCAAACGACATCACGCCACTTGGGTCACCCACCGGCGCTTTAGCCTGAAACAAATGCCCAAACACGAACGTATAAATAGCAACAGTGGCCAATGGGTTCAACATGGACCATGTCCAACCCAACACGCTCTTGCGATACTTGGTGCGTAATTCGCGCAATGTGAGATTCCACAACAACTCGTGCGCCGCAGCCA
This sequence comes from Ilumatobacteraceae bacterium, assembly GCA_040402055.1. Classification (GTDB taxonomy): domain Bacteria; phylum Actinomycetota; class Acidimicrobiia; order Acidimicrobiales; family Ilumatobacteraceae; genus UBA2093. Next base: position 1,482 of record JBBANJ010000005.1, on the reverse strand, counting down.
CACGCTTCACCGGAGCAAGCATTGAACCCATTATCGACCTACTCCCTTGTACGTAAAGCCGGCTGTTTGCCAGGCATCACGATCAAGCACATTTCGGCCATCAACAACCATTTTTGCCTTCAAACGTTGGCTAATTTCTTTCGGGTTCACTTCAGCGAACTCCTTCCATTCAGTCAGCACAGCCAGCACATCTGCCCCGTCGCAAGCCTCCAAAGCCGACGCCGAAATATTGATCCAAGGGTACGCGGCATATGTTTGCTTCGCAGTGGGGTCATAGGCCTGAATAACAGCGCCGGCTTCATGTAACACGGTGAGAATCTTGATTGCCGGAGAATCTCGTAAGTCGTCGGTCTCAGCCTTAAAGGTCAATCCCCACGAAGCAACAACTTTCCCGTTGACAGATCCGCCGCACTCTTCAATAACTTTGTTTGCAATTCGCGCGTAGTGCTGATCATTTGTTTCAATAACGCCACGCAAAAGAGCAAAGTCATAGCCGCCATCTGCAGCAATACTGACTAGAGCTCGGGTGTCTTTCGGAAAGCAACTTCCACCCCAACCGGGGCCGGCACGCAACATGTCGGCGCCGATTCGTGGATCCATCCCAATTCCAGTAGCCACATCGAAAATATCAGCGCCTACTGCCTCGCAGATATCTGCCATTGCGTTAATGAAGGCAAGTTTTGTAGCTAAAAATGCATTGGCTGCATACTTCAGCGCCTCAGCTGAGGCTGTCTTCATTTGCAATATAGGGGCATCAACATTTGCGTAGAGATCAGCTACAGCGGCAGTCGCATCGGTGTTATCCCCGCCGATTACAACACGACTTGGGTGCAGAAAATCATGCACAGCTGTACCTTGACGCAAAAACTCCGGGTTTGAAACAACATGAACATCATCGCGCTGCAAAATGTTCTTCACGCGGATAGCCGTACCCACTGGAACCGTTGATTTATTAACCAATATGGCGCCGGGCTTTAGGACCAAACGTATATCTCCTACCGCTTTTTCTACGTAGGAAAGATCTGCGCTTCCGTCGTCATCTTGCGGAGTTGGCAAGCATAGAAATATCACGTCTGCTTGAGGGATTGCCTCATTGATTTCAGTAGTAAAGGAAAGTGTGTTGTCAGAGATTCCTGAAACAACCAGTTCAGCTAGTCCGGTTTCTACAATTGGAATCTGTCCACCACACAACGTTGAGATCTTTGCAGCATCAATGTCAAGGCATACAACAGTGTGGCCGAGCGAAGAGAAGCACGCCCCGGTCGCAAGTCCGACATATCCGGTGCCCATAACTGCAATTTTTGCCACGTTTCCTATCCTAATCCCCCTTGCTATGCGCAATCTCGGAACAGGAACAATCAGTCCTAGTACTATTGAATTAGTTCATTCCAACGACAGGGCGATATGACTAGTTCAGCAGTTTCAGTAGAAGGAGTCTCTAAGAGATTTCGGCTGTATCACGAGAAGAATCAGTATCTGAAA
>JBBANJ010000004.1:0-141883 GCA_040402055.1 Ilumatobacteraceae bacterium | reverse complement strand
CTCCCTTGCTCTCGGTTCTTGCCGAGAAATTCGGGGCTTCAATCATTGACGCCAGCGGAGCCCTTGATCGCGCCGCCTTGGCTGCAATTGCATTCTCGAATCCTGAGGCATTGAAGGATCTGAACAAGATCGTTCATCCTGCAATAGCTAAAGAGATGGACGCTCGCCTTACAGCGCAGCGATCAACCGACAATGTGGTCGTGTTGGATATCCCGCTTCTAACAGAGAATCCACGAGCCGGTTTGTGTGGAATTGTCGTTGTCGACATTCCAGTTGATTTGGCGGTGTCGCGTTTGGTTGAGTTCCGTTCAATGGCTGAAGATGATGCACGCGCTCGCATTGCAAAACAAGCCACTCGTGAGGAACGCCGAGCAATAGCGGACAAAGTGATTGATAACTCTGGTGACATGACAACGTTGAGCGACCAAGTTGAAGACGTGTGGCTTTGGGCACTTGCGCTTCCTCCAGCGGCCGATGACGCAGGAGAACGCGTACCAACCCCGTAACGCCTGGGAAGTACAATGAATCCGTGCCCGATTTTCAGGTTGTTTCTGCTTTCCAACCTGCCGGCGACCAGCCAAAGGCAATTGCTGGTTTAACCGAGGGCATTAATACCGGTGACCGTTTCCAAACTCTGTTGGGCATCACCGGATCAGGCAAATCTGCAACTATCGCTTGGACAATTGAAGCCACTCAACGACCCACCTTAATTCTTGCTCCTAATAAGAGTTTGGCAGCGCAGTTGGCGCAAGAAATGCGCGAGTTCTTTCCGAACAATCGTGTCGAGTTCTTTGTTAGTTATTACGACTACTACCAACCTGAGGCGTACATACCGTCTAGCGACACTTTCATTGAGAAGGACTCGTCCATTAACGATGAAATCGATCGTTTGCGGCATTCGGCTACTGCTGCGTTGCTAACTCGTCGAGACACAATTGTTGTTGCCAGTGTTTCGTGCATTTACGGAATGGGGGACCCTGAGGAGTATCGGGGTCAGTTGCTTGAACTTCATGTTGGAGTTGACTACGACCAACGAAGCATGTTGCGCCGCTTAGTTGATCTGCAATACGGACGAAATGACATGACACTCGGACGAGGCAACTTTCGGGTGCGCGGTGACACAGTAGAAGTCCACGCAGCGTATGAGTCTTCTATTGCTCGTATTGAGATGTTTGGCGACACCATTGACAGAATCACAATGATTGATCCCGTTACGGGAGAGACATTGTCTGAACCGAGCGAAATCGTCATTTTTCCCGCAACTCACTATGTAACTGGCGATGCACGTATGCGCCGCGCTGTACTTGGCATCGAAAAGGAACTTCAGGAACAACTTGCGATGTTTGAGTCACAAGGAAAATTATTGGAGGCGCAGCGGTTACGCATGCGAACCAGTTATGACCTAGAGATGATGCAGGAGATGGGATATTGCAATGGCATCGAGAACTATTCGATGCACATCGATGATCGCCAGCCTGGTGAACCACCGTTCACGTTGCTTGACTATTTCCCCAAGGACTATTTACTCATCATTGACGAGAGCCACGTAGCGATCCCGCAGTTGCATGCCCAGTACGCAGGGGATAGAAGCCGTAAGAACACTTTGGTTGAGCACGGATTTCGGTTGCCAAGCGCTCGAGATAACAGGCCACTTCAATTTGAAGAAACGATGGAACGAATCAATCAGTGCATCTTTATGTCTGCCACTCCTGCACCTTTTGAACTGAACCACAGCCAAAGAGTGGTTGACCAAATCGTGCGACCCACGGGACTTGTTGATCCTGAGGTGATTGTGCGGCCCACGAAGGGGCAGATAGACGACCTTATTGAGATGGTGCGCGGTCGTATCGAAATTGGCGATCGAATCCTTGTCACCACATTGACCAAGAAAATGTCCGAAGACCTCACGGATTATCTCTTAGAGCAAGGTCTCAGAGTTCGCTATCTGCACTCCAATATTGACACGATGCAACGAATTGAAATTCTTCGTTCACTTCGTTTGGGAGAGTTTGACGTACTTATCGGAATCAACTTGTTACGAGAAGGTCTTGACCTGCCTGAGGTATCTCTTGTTGCAATTCTTGATGCCGATAAAGAAGGCTTCCTTCGAAGTGAGACTGCGCTTATTCAGATGATTGGGCGTGCAGCTCGAAATGTCTCCGGACAAGTAGTGATGTATGCGGACAAGATCACTCCATCTATGGAGCGGGCCATTGGAGAAACAAAACGACGCCGTGAGACTCAAATCACTTACAACCTGGAGAACGGAATTGAACCCAAAACGATTCGCAAGGCGGTCGGTGACATTTTGTCGTTCCTGAATGGCTTCGGAGAGGACTCGGCTTTGCCCGGAAAGGGTGGCCGTCGTCAGCACGAGCGAGACAAAGTTAAGCATGATCTCAAGTCGCTGCCTCAACAGGAATTAGGCCGACTAATTCAGACCTTAGAAGAAGAGATGCACGAAGCCGCCACAGACCTGAAATTTGAGTATGCGGCTCGCTTGCGAGATGAAATAAATGATTTACGTCGCGAACTTCGTGACGCTCGATAGGCGTTCGGTAACCTTTCTATATGGCTGACCAAATAGTCGTGCGCGGTGCCCGCGAACACAACCTTAAGAACGTCAGTATTGAACTGCCGCGCGACAAACTCATCGTATTTACCGGTCTGTCGGGCAGTGGCAAGAGTTCTCTTGCTTTTGACACCATTTATGCTGAAGGTCAACGCCGATATGTTGAGAGTCTGTCGGCGTATGCGCGTCAGTTCTTGGGCCAAATGGATAAGCCTGATGTTGATTTGATTGAAGGTTTGTCTCCTGCCATTTCCATCGACCAGAAATCAGCTAGTCGTAACCCTCGCTCCACTGTGGGCACCATCACAGAGATCTATGACTATTTGCGTTTGTTGTATGCACGCATTGGCATTCAACACTGCCCGAATGACGGAACCCGTTTAGAGCGTCAGACCCCTCAGCAAATTGTCGATCGCATTATGACCCTCGAAGAGGGAACCAGATTTCAGGTGTTGGCGCCAGTCGTTCGCGGACGAAAGGGTGAATACGACACGTTGCTGTCTGATTTGGCTGGTCAGGGCTACGTGAGAGCACGTATCGACGGTGAGGTTCGCGACATCGCTGAGTTCTTGGCTTCAGGCGAGAAGTTGGCACGTTACGAGAACCACTCAATCGACATCATTGTTGACCGTCTCGTCCGACGTGATGACATTACGCGCCGCCTCACAGACTCGCTCGAAACGGCACTCCGGCTTGCCGATGGCGTTGCCGGAGTTGAGCTCGTTGCCAAGGGTGACGAGGAAGGTGAGATTCTGACCTTTAGTCAACATGTGGGTTGTCCCAAGTGTGGCGCCAGTTACGACGAACCCGCTCCTCGGAATTTTTCTTTTAACTCTCCATTCGGTGCATGTGAAAATTGTGAAGGTCTCGGAACAAAATTTGAAGTGGACCCGGATTTAGTTATTCCTGATATGTCAATGTCATTGCGAGAAGGAGCACTGTCTCCTTGGCGTACCGCACATACCCAGTATTTTCATCGCATGCTTGTTTCGCTCGCAGAACAAGAAGATATTGATCTCGATAAGCCATTCGCGAAGCTGTCGGCGAAGAGTCAGAAGTTGGTACTTCATGGCAAAGCTGGCGCAATGCAAGTTAAGTACAAGAACAGGTTCGGCAAAGTTCGTCAGTTCAGTACTTCTTATGAGGGCGTTATCCCTTGGATTAAGCGTCGACATGTCGAGGCCGAGAGCGATTACACCCGTGAACAATTCGAGACGTATATGCGTCAGGTTCCATGTCCGGCATGTGAAGGTGCTCGTCTTCGTCCTGCAACCCTTGCAGTCACCATCAATGACAAGCACATCGCAGATGTTTGTGACATGTCAATTGCCGATTCATCAGCATTCCTTTCAGGTTTAACCCTTAACAATCGTGACTCGATCATTGCGGAACGCATTACAAAGGAAATCAACGCCCGTCTCGGATTCCTTCTTGATGTTGGTTTGAACTATCTCACTTTGTCTCGTCCTGCAGGCACGCTGGCAGGCGGCGAAGCTCAACGAATTCGTTTGGCGAGTCAGATTGGTTCAGGGTTAGTCGGAACGCTCTATGTTCTTGATGAACCGAGTATTGGTCTGCATCAACGAGATAACCGACGTCTTATCGACACCTTGATTCGCTTGCGCGATCTAGGCAACACAGTCTTGGTTGTCGAACATGACGAAGAGACAATCAAAGAGAGTGATTGGATCGTTGATATTGGTCCTGGAGCTGGTGAGCACGGCGGTTGGGTTGTTTATAGCGGTCCAGTGGCAGGAATTGGTTCTGCTCCGGATTCAATTACAGGTAAATATTTGACTGGTAAGGCAAGTATCCCGGTGCCTAAGAAGCGTCGCGAACCAAGCGGCTATGAGATCACAATTCGCGGTGCCCGCGAACACAACCTTCAGAACATTGATGTTTCAATTCCACTCGGATGTTTTGTTGCCGTAACGGGCGTCTCGGGCAGCGGTAAAAGTACCTTGATTCGCGACATCTTGTTGCCATCAATGATGCAAAAGATCTACAAGAGCAAAGACTCACCAGGCAAGCACCGCACCGTAGAAGGTATAGAAGCAATTGACAAAGTGATCGACATGGATCAATCTCCAATTGGTCGTACGCCACGCTCTAACGCTGCAACGTATACCGGCGTGTTTGATTCCATTCGCAAGTTATTCGCCGCGTCTCCAGAAGCGAAGGTTCGTGGGTATCAACCAGGACGTTTCAGTTTCAACGTCAAGGGTGGGCGTTGCGAAGCTTGTTCAGGTGATGGCACGATCAAGATTGAAATGTTTTTTCTTCCCGATGTCTATGTGCCGTGCGAAGTCTGTAAAGGTGCTCGCTACAACCGCGACACTCTTGAAATTCAGTTCAAGGGCAAAAATATCGCTGAGATTCTTGATATGCCGATTTCTGAAGCGGTGGAGTTCTTCTCTAACCAACCAGTGATCGCCCGTCATATGCAGACTCTTGTTGATGTTGGTCTTGGCTACGTCCGACTCGGTCAATCGGCACCTACTTTGTCTGGCGGTGAAGCTCAGCGCGTGAAGCTTGCGGGCGAGTTAGCAAAGCGTTCCACTGGCCACACCATGTACTTGCTCGATGAACCAACAACTGGTTTGCATTTCGAAGACGTTCGGCGATTGCTGACCGTGTTGTCTCGATTGGTTGATCAGGGAAACACAGTCTTAGTTATTGAGCACAACTTGGATGTCATTAAGACCGCTGACTGGTTGATCGACTTAGGCCCCGAAGGGGGAAGCGGCGGCGGTTTGGTTATTGCCGAAGGAACTCCTGAAGCGGTAGCAGGAGTCGCTGGAAGTCATACGGGTTTCTATCTGGCGCCGATGTTGGGCTTGAAATCGATACCGATGGACACATCCAAGAAGCCTGAAGCCAAAAAAGCAACTGTCAAGAAGGCTGCGGACAAAAAACTTGTTGCTAAGAAGGCGGCACCCACACCCGCCACTGCGGCGAAACGCAAAACCCCTGCAAAGAAGTAACCATGACGGTTGAACGACCAACTGCGGGCTCGGTACCAACGTCTCCGGGGTCGTATCAGTTCAAGGATGAACTTGGTCGAGTTATTTATGTAGGCAAGGCGTCAAACTTGCGTTCACGAGTGTCTAACTATTTTCAGGATGTTTCCCAGTTGCATCCGCGAACAGCCGCAATGGTCACTGCAGCACATTCACTTGAGTGGATAGAGGTTCGTAACGAAGTTGAGGCCCTGATTCTTGAGTATTCGCTCATCAAACAACATCGTCCGCGTTTCAATGTGCGTCTACGCGATGATAAGAGTTATCCATTTTTGGCTGTGACGATGGATGAAGAGTGGCCACGGGCTGTTGTTATGCGTGGTGTCAGGAAGAAAGGGACTCGATACTTTGGTCCGTATCCGCATGCGTGGGCAATCCGTGACACATTGGATCTCTTGTTGCGCACATTTCCGGTGCGGACGTGCAGCCAATCGAAATTCAATACTCACAACAAATTAGGTAAGCCATGTTTGCTGTTTCACATTGAGAAGTGCTCGGGCCCATGTGTCGGAGAAGTGTTGGACACGACATATGCGGAATATGTCAAACAATTATGCGCGTTCCTGGATGGCGATACGGATTCTGTTGTGCAGCAACTGCGTTCCGAGATGCTAGAAGCTTCCAAGAACATGGAGTACGAAAAAGCGGGTCGTATACGTGATCGTCTCAGTGGTGTCGAACGCGCACTTGAAAAGCAACAAATGGTGGGCGAGCGTGACGAAGATCTTGATGTGATTGGACTTGTCGACGACGAACTGGAAGCTGCTGTGCAGGTCTTCTACGTTCGTAAGGGCCGCGTTGTTGGCCGTAAGGGTTTTATTCTCGACAAGGTGGAAGATTTATCCCCGGGTGGTTTAGTAGATCGAATTCTTGAAGAGATGTACGGTGACGAACCTGCATTAGGTATTCCTTCACAAGTATTAGTTCCTGTTCTTCCAGAAGACGCCGTCACTTACACGGAATGGTTAACTCGTTTACGTGGTTCTTCGGTGCAGATTCGAGTTCCTCAACGCGGAGACAAGCGAGAACTACATGAAACCGTAACGGTGAATGCGCGTGAAGAGTTTGCGCGACATCGATTACGACGTGCGTCAGACCACAACTCTCGTAGCCAGGCACTGACTGAACTACAGCAACTTCTTAACCTTCCAATCGCGCCATTGCGCATTGAGTGTTACGACATGGCTCATTTACATGGAACCGACTATGTGGGCTCCATGGTGGTTTTGGAAGATGGAATCCCGAACAAAAGGGAATACCGGCGCTTCGCTGTGAAAGAGGTGATTGGTAACGACGACTATGCGGCCATGAAGGAAGTTTTGACTCGACGCTTGCAGGCGTATCTCGACTCGCGCAATGCGCAAGTGCCTGAAGAAGGTGTGAAGCCATCGAAATTCTCATACCCGCCTCAACTTTTATTGGTCGACGGTGGCAAGGGTCAGTTGGGCGTTGCTGTGCAAGTGCTCGCCGACTTGGGGCTGACGGACGAAATACCCGTTGCATCACTAGCCAAGAAATTTGAAGAAGTTTTCGTGCCGGGACGTCAAGAACCAATCATCATTCCGCGTGGTAGCGAAGCCTTGTTCATGTTGCAACGAGTGCGCGATGAGGCTCATAGATTCGCGAATACCTTTCACCGAGAATTGCGCGGCAAAAGGATGGTGTCGTCTCAACTCGATGGAATCCCTGGACTCGGTGAAGCGAGGGCAAAACGTCTCGTGAAAGAGATGAAAGGAGTAAACGCCGTGAAGAATGCTTCGCGTGACGATTTGAGCCTCTTGTCGTGGCTGCCCTCGGCTGTGGCAGATGCCGTTCATGCACATTTTCACCCTGACATCTAGTGTGTAGTCATGAGTGACAATGGCTTGTGGGATGAGCATGCACAGTGGTGGATAGATGGCTTTACGAACGGTGCTGACCCTGAATATGTGGAACAAATTATTCCCCTTGCGGTTGAAGAACTGGCAGGACGTCACAAGGTTCTTGACCTTGGTTGCGGTGATGGACAAATTGCACGGGCGCTAGCCGCGCAAGGGTCAGACGTACTTGGCGTTGACCCGACCCAACTACATATTGATATCGCGAATGAGCGCGGTGGCGGGCCCCGTTATCTTCTCGGCGGCGCTACACAGATTCCAGCTCCGGACAACTCGTTTGACGCAGTTGTTGCATGCTTGGTGTTCGAACACATAGACCAAATGGACGAAGCCATGACTGAAGTGGCTCGAGTGCTGAAGCCGCAGGGGCAATTCAGTTTCTTTCTGAATCACCCTCTGCTGCAAACCCCTGGTAGTGGCTGGATTGATGACCACATCATTGACCCACCGGAGCAGTACTGGAGAATTGGTCCGTACCTGGTGGAGACAGAATCGATTGAAGAAGTGGAGAAGGACGTCTACATCCGTTTTATACACAGGCCTCTTAGTCGATACGTCAATGCTCTGATTGCCAACGGCATGACCCTTGAGCGAATGGTGGAGCCGTCACCTCCCGCTGGTTTTCTAGCGCGTGCTCCTGAATATGCGTTGGCTCATACAGTTCCTCGTTTGTTGTATCTACGTTCAACCAAGCAATAACTCTCAGCCTGTAGCCTTCGCATATGACCGACATCCTCGTAGTAACGGGACTCTCTGGTGGTGGCCGCTCTCAAGCAGCGGACAGCTTGGAAGACATGGGCTGGTTTGTTGTTGACAATCTTCCGGTCGTGCTCATCGACAAGGTTGTTGAACTATCGGGTCAAGCTGGTGGTGAAATTAACAAGCTGTGTCTGGTAGTTGGTAACGCTCGACAGCAAGCAGGCATTCTCGGGGCAATCGAAACTCTTCGTGCAGAGGGTCATAAGGTCAGAATCGTTTTCCTCGAAGCAACCACCCGCGAATTGGTTCGTCGGTATGAAGCGACTCGACGTAAACATCCGCTCAGTGATGGAAGCCTCGGCCTCGAAGAAGTGATTGAACGTGAACGTGGCGCCATTGGTGAAGTGAAAGCTGCAGCCGACATCGTTATTGATACGACTGGTCTCAACGTTCATCAGTTGAAGAGTCAGTTGATGTCACTGTTCGGTACAGAGGACATTATGGATTCGCTTCAAGTGTCTGTGATGTCTTTTGGTTTTAAACATGGCGTTCCCATAGATGTGGACATGATTCTTGATGTTCGTTTTTTGCCGAACCCACATTGGGATGAAAACTTGCGACCACTAAGCGGTCTCGACCAACCCGTTAAGGACTACGTCTTGGACTCGTCTCTGGCCAAAGAATTCTCCGATCGGGTCAACAATCTCCTTGAGTTGATCTTGCCTGCGTACGTCCAAGAAGGTCGTAGCTATTTCACAATCGGCATTGGCTGCACTGGAGGCCGTCATCGCTCTGTCGCATTGGCCAGCCATATTGCTGAACGAATTGCGGATATGGGCTACAAATTGCGCCTCACTCACCGCGACGTGTCCCTCTAGAGCCAGATCAACCAGAGTGGGCACCCGTCGTACGGGGACGGCGAACTAAGGTATTGGGGCGGTTCGCCATGTGCGAACCTCATGATTCTTTGTGAAAGGACCACATTGTGACTGTACGCGTAGGTATTAACGGATTTGGTCGTATCGGCCGTAACTTCTTTCGGGCCATAGCTGCCCGCGGCGCCGATATCGAGATCGTTGCTGTCAATGATCTTGGGTCTCTCAAGACAATGGCCCACCTGTTGAAGTACGACTCGGTACTTGGCGTACTTCCAAACACGATCGAAGCCGTTGAAGGTGGCATCAGTGTTGATGGAAAAGTATTGAAGGTTCTGACAGAGCGTGACCCGAAGGCGTTGCCATGGGGTGCTCTTGGAGTTGACCTGGTCATTGAATCGACCGGCATCTTTACCGACCGTGACAAGGCAGCGATGCATCTCGAGGGTGGTGCACCACTAGTTATTGTCTCGGCGCCTTCAAATGGCGCAGATGCAACCATCGTGTACGGCGTGAATCACAATGATTTCAAGCGCGGTACTCATAAGGTCATCTCAAATGCGAGTTGCACAACTAACTGTTTCGTGCCCATGGTGAAAGTTCTTGATGATGCCTTTGGTGTGGAGAACGGTTTGATGACAACGATTCATGCGTATACCGGCGACCAGTCTTTAGTGGACGGTCCCCATAGCGACCTTCGTCGTGCACGCGGAGCGGCTATCAATATCGTGCCAACCAGCACAGGTGCTGCTCGCGCTACAAGCTTGGTGCTCGAATCCATGAAGGGCAAACTTGATGGAACTTCATTGCGTGTGCCTGTACCAACTGGTTCGATCACCGACTTCGTTGCCAACTTGAAGAAGCCAGCAACAGTTGATGAAATAAATGCTGCTTTTAGAGCTGCTGCCGATGGTCCGCTCAAGGGCATTCTCGAATACACCGATGCACCAATCGTGTCAAGCGACATTGTTACAAACTCACATTCGTGCATTTTTGACAGCGACTTGACAATGAGCATGGGCTCTTTGGTGAAGGTCCTTGGTTGGTATGACAACGAGTGGGGATACTCAAACCGCCTCGTCGATCTTGCCTTGCACGTAGCTAAGTAGGCATTACATATGGCGCGTGTCCCTGTTCTTGAGGACCTCGGTGATGTTGCGGGTAAGCGAGTGCTTGTTCGTACAGATTTCAATGTTCCGATGCACGGGGCCGACGATGCACGAGAGATTTCAGATGATTTCCGCATTCGTGCTGCTCTGCCGACCATTGAGTGGTTGACAAGTAGGGGAGCAAAAGTCGTGTGCGCCAGCCACCTTGGCCGACCGAAAGGGGCACCCGAACAAAAATACTCAATGGATCCGATTCGTCGTCGTCTGGCAGAGCTGGCTCCTGGTGTTGAATTACTAGAAAATTTGCGTTTCAATGCGGGCGAAGAAGGCAACTCTCCTGAATTCGTAGCCAGCCTTGTGAAAGGTATTGACATGTACGTCAACGATGCCTTTGGGGCGGCACATCGTTCTCATGCATCAATCGTTGGTCCACCGCGGTCACTGCCATCTGCAGCCGGACGTTTGCTTGAGCGTGAAGTGGAAATCTTGGGCTCTCTTCGTGACTCACCTAAGCGTCCCTTTGTTGCGGTGCTTGGTGGTGCGAAGGTCAGTGACAAGATCGGAGTCATCGAAGCACTTTTGCGTGTTGTTGATTCTTTAGTTATAGGCGGAGGGATGTGTTTTACGTTTCTTGCAGCTCAGGGGTACCCGGTTGGTGATTCACTGTGTGAGCTTGACCAGATTGCGACGTGTAAAAAGTTGCTGGAGAATTCAAAGCCGATTTATCTTCCAGAAGACATCAATGGTCTTGATGCAAGCGGTCAATTCGCTTCGTATGGCGTCCGGTTGCCTGATGGTGCAAAAGGTCTCGATATCGGGCCTGGCTCTGCCGGGGCCTTCACTGACGTAATTATGGATGCGCGAACTGTTTTTTGGAATGGACCAATGGGGATGTTTGAAGATCCGAGATTTGCAGCAGGTACTCGTACTGTTGCGGAAGCAATGGCTGCTACAAAAGCATTTACTGTCGTAGGTGGTGGGGACAGTGCTGCTGCACTCGCAACATTTAACCTCGAAGACGAAATCGATCACGTTTCAACTGGCGGTGGCGCTTCGTTAGAACTTCTTGAGTTAGGCGATTTGCCTGGCTTGGCCGCATTGAGAGGCGCACCAAATGTCAAATAATTCTCGCAGACCGTTAATAAGCGGCAACTGGAAAATGAATCAGAACCACTATGAAGCAATTCAGTGCTTGCAGAAGTTGGCGTACCTTGTTGGCAAGGATGATTTCGCGACTGTTGATGTCAGCATTCACCCGCCCTTTACTGATATTCGTAGTGTGCAAACACTGATTGACGCCGACGACTTGAAGTTTTTGCTTGGGGCTCAGCATTGTCACTTTGATGACAAGGGAGCCTTTACAGGCGAGATCGCGCCTGTCTTTCTGGCGAAGTTGAGTGTTAAGTATGTTATTTGTGGTCATAGTGAGCGTCGAGAACTTTTTGGCGAGACTGACGAGATGGTTCAAAAGAAAGTCAATGCTGTTCTTGCTAATAAGATGATTCCGATTATGTGCGTAGGTGAAACGTTGACAGAACGTGAAGCTGATGAAACTCTCGTCAAAGTTCTTGGACAACTTCGTGCAGGACTTGCGAAGGTGACTCCCGAACAAGCGGCAACGATCGTTGTTGCATATGAGCCGATTTGGGCTATTGGTACCGGCAAAACCGCGACAACTGCAGACGCCCAAGAAGTGTGTCATGCAATTCGTCAAGAGATCGGCGTTTTGTTTGGTGCAGAAACAGCCGCCGCAATGCGGATCCAATATGGCGGTTCTGTGAAAGCTTCCAATATTGCTGAACTGATGAGACAGACTGATATTGATGGCGCCTTAGTTGGAGGCGCAAGTCTTGACCCGGATGAATTTGCTCGAATTGTTCAGTATCGCTTGCACGAAGAAGCGCAATGACGTCGACAATCGATTCCGTGCATGATGATGGCACTGGTGTGCCGGCCGCAGAGTCGATTGTAAGTAGATCCCCACGTGAGCTTGCGTGGGCACGATTGTCTCGAGACAAATTTGCAATTGTTGCTCTTGTGGTTATCGTCATCTATCTCTTGGTAGCGGCTTTTGCTCCGGTGATTTGTGCGGTACTGGGGATAAGCCCGTATGCGCTCGATGGTGCAGCACTGAATGATTACGGTTTGCCAAAGGGTGCCTTCGGTGGAATCTCTTCTGAACATTGGCTTGGCGTCGAACCCGGTACTGGCCGAGATATTTTCGCACGATTGATTTACGGAGCTCGTGCGTCATTATTGGTGGGAATCTTGGCAACTTTTTTAACTACGGCAATTGGTTTAGTCATTGGCGTTGTCGCCGGGTATAAACGTGGCTGGGCGGATTCAATCATTGGTCGTTTTATGGATTTAACTCTCGCCTTCCCGTCGTTCTTGTTAATCATCGCTCTCACACGACCGTTTACTCAACGCTTGGAGTCCCTAGGTGTTCCCGAAGGTAACCCAGCCCGCATGACCTACATCATTTTGGTCTTAGCAACATTTGGCTGGGTCTATGTTGCGCGCGTCGTGCGCGGTCAAACGCTGTCCTTGCGGGAACGTGAGTTTGTTGAAGCAGCGAAAGCGAGTGGTGCAACAACTAGTCACATCATCTTTAAACAGCTTCTGCCAAATCTGTGGGCCCCAGTCATTGTGATTGTCTCGCTGAGTCTTCCTGGCTACGTGGCCACAGAGTCAACTTTGTCCTTCCTTGGCCTTGGTCTTATGCAGCCGGCTGCTTCTTGGGGCGTCATGTTGGGTGACTCCGTTCGCTATTACAGAGCTGATCCCACCTATTTGTTCATCCCGGGCGTGGCTCTCGTAGTCCTGGTTATGGCGTTCAACTTGGTGGGGGATGCCATTAGAGACGCTCTGGACCCAAAAACCGACCGCCAGAACCTTTTATAGAGTCCCTGGGTCTCTCAGGTCGACCCTGAGCGGGATGGGTTGTTCGGTCCCTGTTTACTTTGGGGGCTAATGTTTGACATCTTGTAAATACGCAAGACATGAAGGGGAGAAACTCATGAAACAGCGTCGAATTATCGCTGCAGTCGGTTTTGCTCTCGTCGCCTCAGTAGTTGCCGCAGCGTGCGGTGGCGGCAGTGGTAGCGGAAGTGAAGGCGGCACGCCAACAAAAGGTGGAACTATCCACATCCTGAGCAACGGTGAGCAGATTGCCCACCTTGATCCGCAACGTAACTACACCGGCGATGACCTCGCTTTTGTAGGTTCAACGATGCAACGTACGTTGACGTCGTACAAGTACGCAGCAGGTGACGAAGGTTCAACAATTGTTCCTGACCTCGCAACTGATCTTGGTACTCACAACGAAGACGGAACAGTCTGGTCATTCACATTGCGTGATGGCGGAACCTTTGAAGACGGAACTGAAATTACATGTGCTGACGTTGCCTATGGAGTGTCTCGTACGTGGGCTTCAGATGTGATTACGGATGGACCAACGTATGCATCGACCTATATCGATGCAGGCAAGTATCCAGGCCCATATAAGGCCACAGCCGCAGAGCAGGCAGCTTTCGATAAAGCAGTTTCATGCGATGGTAAGACAATTACTTTTAACCTGAGCGTTCCTGTAGCTGACTTCAACTACACCACAACTCTTCTCGCTTTCAGCCCAGTGCCAAAAGCAGCCGATACAGGTGAAAAGTACGACATGCGTCCAGTTGCTTCTGGTCCATACAAAATTGAGTCATACACCATTGGTAAATCTCTCGTACTTGTGCGTAACGAAAATTGGAATAAGGATTCCGACCCAGTCCGTAGTGCCAATCCAGATTCATTTGTTTATGAATTCGGTCTTGACGAAGCTGTGATGGATGAGCGCATGATTAAGGACGCAGGTGACGATCAGTTGGCTGTCTCGGCAGGTATCCAACCAGAGAACTTGCCAACTATCTTTGATGATGAAGCCTTTAAGAGTCGCCGCGTTGACTACTACGACCCATTTGTGTCGTACACAAACCTCAATGTTAAGAATCTTTCTTGTGTTGAAATTCGTAAGGCCATTTACTTGGCTCTTGATCGTGAAGCCCTTCGTAAGGCCGGTGGCGGACCGTACACAGGCGACTTTGCTGATGGATTCATTAAGCCAGCTCTCGCACTTGACTATAAGAAGTCAACAATGCCTGATGGATTGAATGCTGATGGAACTGCCAATGTTGAAGCAGCGCAAGCCGCTATGACAGCTGCAGAAACAGCGTGCCCAGAAGTTGCTGCGCACGCGAAAGATGGCCTTGCCTTCTATCGCCCTGCAACACCGGTATGGGACAAGGCAGTTGCAATCTGGATTGATTCACTTGGAAAAGTCGGAATCAAGCTCAAAGATGAGCCTGTCGAGCCAAGTGTTTACTGGCCAACAGTTATGAATCCTGAAACCAACTACGACATCGCGCGTGGTGGTTGGGCTCCTGACTGGGCTAACGCTTCAACAGTCATTCCGGAATTGTTCACAACTGCCGGTGGATTCAACCTCACCCGCAATGCTGGCGACCCTGACTATGCAGAGTTCCAAACAAAGATCGATGCAGCTAAAAAGGAATTGGACCGCGCCAAGCAAGGTGTGATGTGGCAAGAACTGAATCAGTACGTTGTCGATCGCCTTTGGGCTTTGCCAGGTACGTTCACCAAGGCACAGAGCATCTGGGGTTCAAAGGTTGGCAATGCTTACCAGTGGGCACCGTTTGGGGCATTTAACTATGGAGATCTTTACGTTAAGTCGTAAATAATCAACCGTGTGAAGGGGGTATCGGCTTTGGTCGGTGCCCCCTTTGCTATTGGTACGACACCGGGAATTAGGGTGAAAGGGGTCTTATGTTCATGTTTATATTGCGGCGAGTGTTCTTCGCCCTAGTTCTTCTGTTAGCTGTCTCATTCTTTACGTACATGTTGTTTGCAATGTTGCCGTCAGACCCTGCGGCATTGACCTGCGGTAAGAACTGCAAACCTGATGTCATTGCAGCTAACAGAATTCGTCTGGGTTACGACAAGTCTTTATTTGAGCAGTATTGGCTGTTCCTAAAGGGAATTTTTGTTGGGCGTGATTACGGCACGGGCGCTGCTGCATTTAGTTGCGGAGCGCCATCTCTTGGTTATTCATTCGGGCAACATGAGTGTGTCACCACCTTGATTACAAAGACGTTTCCCGTGACGGCTTATCTGTCTGTTGGTGCATTCATTTTGTGGATGTTGATTGGGATTAGTTCCGGATCTGTCGCTGCCTTGAATAAGGGTAAGTGGCAAGATCGGGCAGCTTCGATATTTACGTCGGTTGGGGTGAGTCTTCCGACTTTCTATATCGGATTATTGGTTTTGTTTTCCGTCGTTATCTGGTTACGCATTTTGCCATTCCCGTCGTATGAGTCTCCGTTTGTTGATTTCCCCACGTTCCTTCGAACAATGATTCTTCCGTGGCTTGTGCTTGCTGTTCTGTCGGCTGCCAGTTACACGAGACTCACGCGCAACGGAATGCTTGAAGCAATGAATGAAGATTTTGTTCGTCTAGGCGTTGCTAAGGGTCTTACAACCAAGATCATTTTGCGCCGGTACGTCATGCGCCAAGCGCTAGTTCCTATTGTCACTATTGCTGGTCTCGATTTCGCCGGCTTATTGGGTGGGGCAATTATTACAGAGAGCGTCTTCTCGTTGCCTGGTATGGGAAAAATGTCTATTCGTGCGGTGGTCGAATCTGACCTACCAGTGTTAGTCGGCACCACAATGGTCGCTGCAGTGTTCATTGTGGTCGCAAACGTACTCGTCGATATTGCGTACGGGTATCTCGATCCTCGAGTGCGAGTAAAGTAATCATGTCGCCCGATGTAGTTCTTTCAGTAAGAAATCTCTCAGTCGTCTTCCACACTTCTGACGGCGACGTTGTGGCAGTTAACGACGTTTCTTTTGATCTTCGCAGTGGAGAGACGCTTGGCATTGTTGGAGAGAGTGGTTCAGGTAAATCGGTCACAGCGTCCTCGATTATGAGACTGAATAATTCGAACACAGCCTCAACTACTGGCTCAATCATTGTTTCCGGCGTCGACGTGTTGACAGCAGAAGAAGACGAAGTAAGACGAATCCGCGGTAGCGAAGTGGCAATGATCTTCCAAGATCCTCTTTCGGCTTTGAATCCTTACTACACCGTTGGTAAACAAATCGCTGAGGCATATCTAGTCCATCATCCGCAGGCTTCTAAAGCCGATGCCCGCGTCGTCACTCTTGAGATGTTGAAGAAGGTCGGCATTCCTAATCCGGAGAAGAGAATCGATGAATTCCCTCATCAATTTTCTGGTGGAATGAGACAGAGAATTGTTATTGCCATTGCTCTTATCAATAATCCAAAGGTGCTTATTGCAGATGAGCCCACTACGGCACTGGATGTGACCGTGCAAGCTCAAATTTTGGACCTTATGAATGAATTGCAAACTGAATTTCAAATGGCAATAGTTTTGATTACGCACGACCTCGGCGTTATTGCTGAGGCTGCGTTAGACGTCCTTGTTATGTACGGGGGGCGAATTGTTGAGAGGTCATCAGTGGAGGCACTGTTCTCTGAGCCAACGCACCCATATGCATGGGGTCTACTCGGTGCCGTCAATAGTTTGGGAAAAAGCGATCGGGGAGCACTCGTTACCATCGCAGGCTCGCCACCCTCGCTTATTGCACTCCCAACTGGTTGTTCATTTAATCCGCGTTGTGGGTACGCCATGGAAATTTGTACTGCCGAAGTGCCGTCTCTTCGAGAGATCGGATCTCAAGGGTCCGTGAGCGCATGCCACTTGCCAGATGATCAAATTCTTACAATCGGCCGAAAGGCTGCATCACTATGAGCAATGACATCGCACTTCAAGCCATAGATCTGGTGAAGCACTTTTCTACTGGTTCTTCTGGAGTGCTTGGACGCGCCACAAGCATTGTTCAAGCTGTCGACGGCGTGTCGTTTGCTTTGCCAACTGGAAAAACACTAGGGATCGTAGGGGAGTCGGGATGCGGCAAATCTACATTGGCTCGCTTAGTTACTCGATTAATTGATCCATCGGCTGGTTCAGTCATTCTAGATGGTGTTTATATCAATACTTTGTCTGGAAAGTCCTTGCGCGAAATGCGACGCAAGCTCCAGATGATTTTTCAGGACCCGTATTCATCTTTGAATCCGAGACATTCCATTGGCCAAATCATCGGCGACCCAATGCGTATTCAAGGAATTGTTACGAAATCAGGGGAGAAGGCTGAAGTACAAGACTTGATGCAACGCGTTGGTCTTAATCCCGAGCATTACAACCGTTACCCCCATGAATTCTCCGGTGGGCAGAGACAGCGAATCGGTATTGCTCGCGCGTTGTCATTGCGGCCGTCCGTCATAGTGGCTGACGAGCCGGTGTCTGCACTTGACGTGTCCATACAGGCGCAAATCTTGAATCTTCTGGAGAATCTGCAGAAGGACCTCGGTCTGTCGTTTGTGTTCATCGCTCACGACCTCTCAGTTGTTCGACACATTGCAGACCAAGTGGCAGTGATGTACCTAGGCAAGATCGTTGAAGTGGGCGACTCGGCGACCGTGTACAACAGGCCGGCTCATCCGTACACCAAAGCGTTGTTGTCCGCTGTCCCCGTCGCGAATCCTTCTTTGCGCCATTCGGACCAGCGCATACGGTTGGTGGGAGACGTGCCATCCCCGATTGACCCGCCTTCAGGGTGTCGCTTTCGAACCCGCTGCTGGAAGGCAACCGACCTCTGTGCATCCGTAGAGCCTCCTCTACAGGCAGACGCAACGGGTAGGGCCGTGGCATGCCATTTCCCGGAAGAAGCGCCTGTAGCCATAGGGCAGAGCCCCCAATAGGGCGATAGGATTTGTCTTCGTGCGATCCATTGTTATGTACATCACTCTCGTCTTGAACGTGGTTTCTATGTTGT
Organism: Ilumatobacteraceae bacterium; assembly: GCA_040402055.1. Lineage (GTDB taxonomy): Bacteria > Actinomycetota > Acidimicrobiia > Acidimicrobiales > Ilumatobacteraceae > UBA2093. The sequence continues at coordinate 123,811 of JBBANJ010000004.1, read as the reverse complement.
CCCTCATCGTGGGCGTTCTGCTCCATAGTGGGCAGGGTGGAGGCCTCTCAGACATGTTTGGTGGCGCCAGTGGTGCTGCACTCGGGTCAGCAGCAGCTGAGCGCAACCTGAACAGGATCACTACCGTCTTTGCGACGATTTGGCTGTTCACCGTTATTGCTTTGGCTTTCTTGCTGAATTAACTCGTCCGATTCTGAGAGCATTCTCGGTATCCTTATTTTCCACGTCGAAGTGGCGAAATCGGCAGACGCACCGGCTTAAGGGGCCGGCGCCCGCAAGGGCGTGGGGGTTCAAGTCCCCCCTTCGACACCACTACAAAAGCGGCGCTTCGGCGCCGCTTTTCTTTTTATTTCAGATAATCCGACAATCGAGCGACGGTTAGTCCTTGAAGCTTCAAGCGTTTTTCTAACTGTTTGATGCTCTGAGCCATTGACCGAACGTAGTGGACGAGAACGATATTCCCAGGATGAATCTTTCCGTCCCATGTGGTGATTGTGCGTCCATTCAGGCTGACAGTCCAAAGAACCACGTGGGAGATGCCACATGCTGCAGCCGCTTGAAGAGTTCGTTTATCCCACGAACCATACGGTGGTCGGAAGTAGCCGGTTGTCGAGCCAAATTTTTCTTTGACGCGACGTTCACCCTCACATATTTCTTTCTTTTGTTTTTCAAAAGAAAGGCCCTTCAATGCGGTGTGATGTGCCGAGTGTGTACCAATGTCATTCCGGGAACCTAGAGAAGCGAACCATGACGAATATGGACCTATCTTCGACGGAAGTATGAAACTAGAGATGGGCCATTGAAGTCGTTCCAGTTCTGCTGCCGCATCTGCTGGTCTGTCAGAACCATCGTCAGCTGTCAAGAAAACCACTTTGTCGGTTGTATCTATCTTGTAGAGCAGTTTTGCTTGGGGCAACTCAGTCGCATCGAGAGGTTGAACTGTGACAAATGATGTGGCTAGTGCGCAACAGCCAACAAAGACGAGCAACTTTTTCATGATTACATATTGTCAGATTCCGATTGAACAAGGTCTATGTGAGAGATGAATACAGAGAATCAATCAGGGCTCTGTTGCGTGGGTTCTGCCAACGTGGTCCCATCTGGTTCATCACATAGCCAAAACCGACCTTCGCGACTGGGTCGCAGAAACCAACAGAACCACCGGCGCCGAAATGTCCGAATGATTTAACGTTCGGGCCAAAACCGCGCTCGGGAATGGGTAACTGAAACCCATGACCGAATCGTGACGTGCGGTGAAGAATTCTGTCATCGCCATTTGAAACCTCTGACGATGCGGTTTTCAGAACTTCTTGAGGAAGCAAAGAGATATTGTTGTGAGTGCCTCCATGAGCAAGTGACGTGTACAACGTGGAGATAGCACGAGCTGAAGCGTGAACGTTGGTGCTTGGCATTTCGGCAAGACGCCACGGTGCAGTGTTTACAACGCCCGCTCCGGAGAGACCTGAGGGGTTGTAGTACGTGTTGAATTGAAGGAGCTGTTCATCATCTAACCCAGCCGGTTCTGCTTCAGGGAACGGATCATTTGGCCATTCATAATCTGCGATACGAGAATGCAAGTGGGTGGGGGTTCCCAAATAGATTTCAGCGCCAAGAGGCGTGGCTATCGTTTCGGAAATTAACTGCCCTACGGATTTGCCAGTAGCACGTCGTAGAACTTCACCGACCAGAAACCCGTACGTATTGACGTGATAGCCGTGGTCTTGGCCCGGCGTCCACCATGGTGTCTCTGTAGCCAATGACTCGGTCATTAGTTTCCAGTCGAACATCGCATCGACGGGTAGGCGAGTGCGGACTGCTGGAAGCCCGGCCCGATGCCCAAGTAAATCGCGAAGTGTCAGAAACTCTTTGCCATTGACTGCAAACTCAGGCCATATCGAAGCAACGCGCGTGTCATACGCGATGAGTCCCTTGGCTACACACTGAGCCGCCACAACCGCGGTAACGCCCTTGCCAATTGAAAAAGCATTGACGAGTTGGTCTTCTTGCCATTGAGACGTTCGCTCAGGGCTGGAAAATCCACCCCACAAATCAACAACCCTTACCCCATTTACAGTGACGCAAACTGAAGCACCGATTTCTCCGTGTTCAACAAAGTTATTCTGAAAAGCATCACGCACTGCGTGAAACGCCTCATCACATGTTCCGTGAATTGGCGTAAGCATTGTTAGAGAGCTGACTTCTCCAAGATGTGAATGCCGCAAGCAGATCCAAGACCGATTACGTGAGCAAGTCCGACTTTTGCACCTTCAATTTGGCGAGGCCCGGCTTCACCACGCAAGTGATGGCACACTTCCCAAATGTTTGCAATTCCTGTTGCTGCGATTGGGTGACCCTTTGATTCAAGTCCGCCTGAGACGTTCACTGGCATTGAACCATCACGCCAGGTAGCACCTGAGTTAAAGAAGTCAACTGCGCCGCCCTCTTCACAGAGCATCAGGTTGTCGTAGTGGACAAGCTCGGCAGTTGCAAAGCAGTCATGAAGTTCAACGAGGTTGAGATCAGATGGAGAAACACCGGCCTGCTCATAGGCCTGCTTGGCAGCGATACGAGTGAGTGTGTTCACGTCTGGAAGAACTTGGCATGCCTCTTGGTATGGGTCACTGGTGAGAATCGAAGCAGATACTTTGATCGCACGGCGTTGCTGCTCAAGTGACAATGTCTTCAACTTCGCGCCACTCACAACTACAGCTGCTGCTGCGCCATCGCAGTTAGCTGAGCACATTGGGCGTGTGTTCGGGTACGAGATCATGATGTCGTTCATAATTTCGTCGAGTGACATGCGCTTTGTGTATGCAGCTAAAGGGTTAAGTGTCGAGTGTGCATGGTTTTTCTCTGAAATTTTTGCGAACAATTCAAAAGTTGCACCACCGTATTTGTGGCCATATTCCATACCAACTTGTGCGAAGGTTCCGGGCATTGCCGCTGTACCGATAAGTCCATCAACATTGGTGACTGATCCGAATCGACCTTGCGGTGTCCATTCATTATTCTTCGACTTTGGTGTTCCACCGCCGCCAAGGAGACCAACGCCCGCAAGCTTCTCAACACCAACTGCCAGACCCATGTCGCACTCGCCAGCCTTGATTGCCATGATGGCAGTACGCAGCGCGGTAGCGCCTGTTGCACATGCATTCGAAACGTTGTAGACGGGAATGCCTGTCTGGCCAACCTGCTTCTGAATCATTTGACCGATGCCGCCTTGACCCATGAGACATCCGGCAGCCATAACGCCGATGTCTTTCATTGTGACTTGAGCATCAGCGAGTGCTGCTATCACTGCCTCTGATGCGAGGTCAACGGTGTCTTTGTCCGGATACTTACCAAACTTGGTCATGTAAATTCCGAGGATGTAGATGTCGTCAGTAGCCATTGTGTTCTCCGTTATGTGTTGTGTGGTTAGTGGTGATATTAAAACTAATTACGCAGGTGCGTATGCAAATCCGATGGCTTCAAGGCCATTGTCATCAGCGCCAAGTGAATATGTCGCGAGTTTGACCTTCATGCCAAGAGTTACTTTTTCTGGAGTGGCGTCAACATTTGTAAGGTTTCCGCGAACACTCGTGCCGCCACAATCGATGATTGCTGCCACGAAGGGGACTGGCACGCCAGGAGCCGCAAAGGTAACAATTGTGAATGAACGCACGATGCCTTCATTGGCAATCGCAACCTTTTTGAAATCAATCGCGAAGCATGAGGCACAGGCATTGCGACGATCGAAATATCGTGCGCCGCACTTGGTGCACTCATTCGCGATCAGATGTGGGGTGTCGCCGAGGACAAGGTAGTCAACCAGTGGAACTTGTGTGATAGTCATAATTTCCCTTAACTAATAAGCAGACCCCCACCTTATGCGGTGCAAGGGGCTGACAACCGAGCCAGAGCCTTCTGTTGCCTTCTATGATGAAGGCGCATACGCGTTAGTTCTTGGGAAGGGAAGCCATATGGCAACTTGGCGAAATTGGGCAGGAAACCAGATTGCCCACCCTCAATCCATTGATTCACCGCGCAATGTGAGCGAGTTAGCGGCCATTGTGGCGCAGGCCTCCTCCCGTGGCCAGAAAGTTAAGGCAGTGGGTTCCGGCCATAGTTTTACTTCGGCTGCAGCCACAGATGGACGCATGATTCGTCTTTCCAATCTGAGCGGTATCTCACACGTTGACCGTTCGAACAATCAAGTGACTGTCGGCGCTGGTACCCGTTTGTCGGATTTGAACACTCTTCTCGACGCCGAAGGACTTGCCTTGGCGAACTTGGGCGACATTGCGTACCAAACAGTGGCCGGAGCAATCTCCACCTCAACACATGGCACCGGTACAGAACTGACAGGGCTCGCTGGTCAAGTAGTCGCTATGACCATTGTGAATGGACAGGGCGAGATCATTGAATGTTCTGAATCATCTAACGCGGACATTCTTGACATAGGTCGAGTATCGGTTGGTGCTCTTGGAGTGATCTCTGAGTACACCTTGCAGGCGGTGCCGTCTTTTCGTCTGCGTGCATTAGAGCAACCGATGAGACTTGACGATGTTCTAGAGAATGTTCACGAATTGGCTGCAGAGCATGATCACTTTGAATTTTTCTGGATTCCACATACCAAGTGGGCCTTAACTAAGCGAAATAATCGTACAGAGGATGAGTTGCAACCTTTGCCTCGCATCAAAGGTTGGGTTGAAAAAACGTTCATGGAGAACTATGCATTCGGTGCATTGTGTCGCATCGGTCGTGCACGACCATCTCTCATCCCGCGACTCGCTACCGCGTTGCCGTCATCTGGTTCCCGGGAATATGTGGATCAGAGTTTCAAGATCTTTGCTAGCCCGCGCATTGTTCGATTTTATGAAATGGAACATGCATTGCCAGCCGAGGCGGTTGCTCCAGCTCTGAAAGAGATTTGCGCAATGGTTGAGCGCAAGGGATACATGTTGAACTTTCCTGTTGAAGTTCGTTTCACGAATGGCGACGATGTTGCATTGTCAACCGCGTACGGGCGACCGACTGCATACATCGCTGTTCACGTTTACAAGGGGATGGAATGCGAACCGTTCTTTCGAGATGTCGAAGATATTCTGCGTGGTTATGACGCTCGTCCACACTGGGGAAAAATGCATTACCGCGACGCCGAAGAATTGTCAACGTTATATCCGCGTTGGAACGATTTCATCTCACTACGTGACAGATTGGACCCTCAGAGAACCTTCTCTAATTCCTACACCGACACCGTGTTTGGTAAATAGAAATTAGAAACAAATGTCCTGTGGCCGAACAGGGCAACGATCAATTGTCTTTCCGGTGGCGTTGCGAATAGCAGCAACAATTGCCGGTGTCACTGAGATGCACGGAGCTTCTCCAACACCTTTAGCGCCCATAGGTGCCTGAGGGTCTGGTTCTTCAATCATTGATATCAGTACTTGTGGCGCGTCGAGGGCGGTTGGCAGCAGGTAATCAGTGAAACTTGGATTGCGAACAACTCCATTCGTGACAATGATCTCTTCCATCACTGCCAGACCAAGGCCCTGGGCTATACCGCCTTCAATTTGTCCTGTGACAGACATCGGATTCAATACTCGTCCTACATCTTGAGCAGTAGCGATTTGGACCACTTTGACCAATCCGAGTTCAACATCAACATCTACAACGGCGCGATGTGCAACGAAGGCGAAGGCAACGTGGCAATTGCCTTGACCGTTCTCATCAAGGTCTTCTGTAGTGCGGTGGTGGTATTCGTAAGTTTCAGAAACGCTGAAATTCGCAGATGCTTCTTGAACCGATATGCGCAATGTCCCCATCGTGTCAATAATGTCCGTGTCATCAATCGCTAGTCGTAAGGGGTCAACGTCCTGCAGCGAACCGACGTGTTCAAACAGACGTTCTCTCACCATCCGGCACGCTCCGTCGACAGCGCCTCCACTCATCCATGTCTGACGAGAGGCTGATGTGGAACCGGCGGATCCAATTTGAGTGTCGATGGTGTCGTATGTGACGTTGTCGACACCGAGAACTGAACGTGCAATCTGCGGAGCAAGAGTGATAAACCCTTGCCCCACCTCGCTGGTTGCAAATTTCAACTCAACGGATCCGTTAGTCAGAGTGCAACGTGCCGTTGAATAATCATCAAAACCTTCGCTATACATGAGGTTCTTCATACTCACGCCCCAGCCGATACCGCGAACGATGTTTCTGCGGTCTGCTGTACGTCCCGAGCCGCCGGGCAGATCTAGTTCATGAGGCTTCTCTTCCATCTCAGGTGGCAACGGCATGGCTGCTGTTTCTTGGATGCATCGTTCTAGGGGAGCGACGCTCTCAAGCACCTGGCCGGTAATCATCGTGTCGCCGGTGTGGATGATGTTTCGAAGACGAATCTCGACTTCATCGATACCTGTAGCAGCAGCAAGTTTGTCCATCTGGCCTTCGTGAGCAAAGCATGCCTGCACAACTCCGAAACCACGCATCGCACCACACGGTGGATTGTTGGTTCGCACGGCGTATCCGTCGACGACGGCATTAGGGCACTGGTATGGACCTTGAGTGTGTGTGACGCCATTGATAAGAACCGCAGAAGACGTAGAAGAGTACGCTCCGCCATCAAAGACAAAACGTGCTTCAATCTTTACGATGCGTCCATCTGTGTTGGCATGGTGACGCATCCAGATTTGTGCTGGATGGCGATGAACGTGCCCAAAGAAACTCTCTTCGCGTCCGTATTGCATCTTGACTGGACGAATTGTCCGCAGAGACAGGAGGGCGGTATGAACCTGCAAACTGATGTCCTCGCGCGCACCAAAGGCTCCGCCAACACCGCCGAGAACCAGGCGAACCTTCTCTTCAGGAAGACCTAAACATTTAGCCATCTGTTTGCGATCTTCATGAAGCCACTGTGTCGCTACGAAGACTTCTATTCCAGCACCATCGTGATCGGGTATTGCAAGTGCTGATTCTGTACCGAGAAAGGCTTGGTCTTGCATACCGATGTCGTATGTGCCCTCAACAACAATCGGTGCGGTGGCGTGTACGTCACCATGAATGATTTGTTGGCGGCGAATGATGTTGCCGTCTGGGTGAATTGGCTCACGAGTGCCATCTATGGCATGTTCAGGGTTCGTTAATGGGGTGAGGACTTCGTACTCCACTTTGATAGCAGCAAGCGCTCGACGGCACGTCTCAGGGTGGTCCGCGGCGACAGCTGCTACAGGTTCACCCATGTAACGGACAAAATCTTTTGCGAACACTGGTTGGTCTTCGCTGATAAGTCCATATGTCAGTTGCCCAGGTACATCGTCAGCAGTTATGACGCATTCAACTCCCGAGATCTTCCAGGCAGCAGATACGTCAATAGAAACAATACGTGCATATGGGTGCGGTGAACGCAGAGTCGCACCCCACAACATATTTTCTGCATGCAAATCAGAAGAAAATGCAAAATCACCTTGAACTTTAGAAATTCCGTCAGGACGTAAAGCGCTTGATCCGAGAATATCTCGCTGTGTCTTTGTGATGGTCATGACGAAATGCCTTTTCGTACCGAAATCACAGTGTCGACGGCGGCGAATATTCGACCATAACCAGTGCAACGACAAATGTTGCCCGATAAGGCTTCCTTGATTTCTTGTTCGCTGGGCGAGTCGTTGTGATCAAGTAAGTGATGAACGGCCATAACGAGACCAGGTGTGCAAAAACCACACTGAACAGCACCTTCGGTTACAAAAGCTTCTTGAACATCTGTCAGTGATCCGTCTTCGTTCAGTCCCTCAACTGTTGCTATTTGTGTGCCTACTGCAGTGGCAGCCATGACGAGACAACTACACACGGCTGCGTTGTCTACATAAACAGTGCAGCTTCCGCATTCGCCTTGCTCGCATGCTCCTTTTGAGCCAGGCAGTCCCAATCTCTCGCGTAGGACATACAACAAGCTTTCGCCAATCCATGCATCAGATACTTCACGTGGTTCGCCGTTAATGGTCAGTGTGTAGTGCTCAAGTTCACTCATTTTTGTACCCCTCGTAGTAGTAGGCGAGCAGATAACACGCCCACTGCGTGCCGTCGATACTCGGCGGTTGAACGATGATCGTCGATTGGCCGAGATTCGGCACGCACATGCTCACCAAATTCCCTAGCCAATGAATGATCGACATTCTCGAGACCAACGGAATTGATCCAGTTTTCAGATTCAGTGCAACGAATGATGGTTGGACCAACTGAACCGAGCGCTACACGCACTTTGCCATCATGAATTGCGAGACACACCGAAGCCACCGAAATAACCATGGCATTGCGAACTCCAACCTTGGCGTAACCCTGCCAACCGTTCGTAATGGGAATGGACACGCCTGTGATGATTTCATTAGGTAACCGTGAGTTTCTCTTCGGTCCTACCATGAATTCGGCAAAAGTAATTGACCGTGTGGAGGTCGAGGATTGCAAATGAACAACTGCATCAAGAGCTGAAAGGACAGGAAGCGAATCACCCGCTGGTGAACAGGTGCCCAAATTGCCACCCAACGAACCGGCGGCTCGTATTTGCGGTGAGCCCACAGTTCTCGCGGCTTCAGCAAGGGCAGGTAGAGCCGTCGCAAGATCTCCGTGTTCCATGGTGGCATATGGAACAGACGATCCGATGTGAACAAGACCTGCAGTGTGGTCCACATTCCACAGTTGGAATTCAGGAACATTACGAAGAGCAATGACGGTCTCGGGGTGTCTGTGGTTGAAATTGACTTCCACCATCAAATCGGTGCCTCCGGTGACGAGGTGTGCACTTGGGTTGCTCGAAAGTAACTGTGTTGCTTCATTAAGAGAAGATGGGATAAAGACTGGCATTGTTACCTCAAGGCAAGTTTCTTATGGAGTTTGACTGCGGCTTCCGCCGCCTTAGTTCTTATTTCTGTCATATCGAATTGCGTTGGATCGCCATTCTGGACAACTAACTGACCTTTCACTCGAACATCCATGCATCGAATACCAGGAGTGAATGCAACGTGCCACGGGCTGTCTGAGTTGTCGTATGACCAAGTGACAGAGTCATCCACGATTTCAGGGAAGAACTTTTCTGCGGTGTGTAACCACTGCCACACTGTGTCGGGAGTTTGTGTGACATCAGATTCCCGTAGGCGAACATATGCGAGGCGTGCCTCTTCAAGCATGTCTGCTCCAATGCCATCAGTTCCTAGAGCTATATCATTTGTGAAGCGAACAGGATTTGCATAACCGACTGAATTATTCATATTTGAACGTGGGTTATGAACTATGGTTCCGGAAAGTTGGCGATCAAGATGGACTGCGTGGATGAGAAGCCAACTATCCTTCGATTGATGCTGTAGACGAGCTCCCGCATCTTTGTCATCAAGGCCTTCGGCCACGTGAATATGTACTCCGGTGTTCATTGATTCAGCCAACGAGGAGGCGCGGTCGAGGGTTTCATCTGTGCACGTGAATGAAGCATGAACGCCGACCATTCCACGACCGCCTGCCTGCAGGAAACGTTCGTTTTCACGTAACCCCCGGATGGCACCGTCGGTCATAGGAGAGAGCGGACTCACTTTTGAGCGCAGGGTTGTTCCGTCCCATCTATCTGTGACGCCGTACGACAGATTTGTCTTCACGCCAATCATGGAACAAGCGTCAGCAATGACGTCGAGACTTCCATCGATGGCCATAGGCGATTCATGATGGTCGATGATGGCGGTGGTTCCATTGCATAGGGCTTCAGCTGCTCCAAGAGCCGCCGACCAATACAACGTGTCAAGATCCAGTGCCATGTCCAATTTCCACCAAACATTTTCCAAAATTGAAAGAAACGAATGCGGCGTCACGACTGGTGCGGGCATTCCTCGTGCCAAAGATGAATAGAGGTGGTGATGCGCACAGACCATTCCTCGAGTCTCAAACGACATAGTTAGTCGAGTTCCACTCCGCGTTGCGCGGTGATACGGGTGTACACCTCAGGTCTGCGATAACGATCAAAGTCGAAAAGAGTCTTTGTGTACTTCTCGCACCAGTCCATGTCGCAGTGCGCTACCAGTAGTTCATCGTCTGTAGTCAGTGCTTGAGCAACAATCTGACCTGACGGGGCGACGATCATGCTTTGGCCTAGAGAGTCAACACCTTCTTCAACTCCGGCCTTGGCCACGCCCACAACCCACGTTCCATTCTGATACGCACCTGACTGCATAACGAGTGCATTGTGAAACCCTTGCAAGATGTCCTGACTCGGATCAGGGATGTAATGAATAGGTGTGTTGTAGCCACAGAGAATGAGTTCAACTCCTTGTAGTCCCATCACTCTGTACGACTCTGGCCAACGCCTGTCGTTGCAGATCATCATTCCAACTCGTGCACCAAATGCCTTCCAAACGCCGAAACCTTCAATTGATGGCGTGAAGTAATAACGCTCTGCATGCTGAAAGGCTCTCTCAGGTTCGTTTTCCTCATGGCCCGGAATATGAACTTTGCGATACTTCGCTACAACAGTGCCATCTTTCTCAACAAGGATCTGCGTGTTAAAGCGTTCACCGTTTTGTGTCAACTCTGCATATCCGAGGCAGAAACCAATACCCAACTTTTTAGCTTCATCGAAGAGAGGTGCGGTGACAGGGGATGGCATCTGGGTCTCGTAATAGTGGTCCGTTTCAGAAATGTTTTCGACAAACCAACGCGGGAAAAAGGTCGTGAGTGCTAGTTCCGGAAATACAACTAGGTCGCAGCCGGCAGAGTGTGCCTGGCGAAGCAAAGCAATGAGACGTGTAACAACTTGTTCACGGGTGTGCTCGCGTTGAATGGGCCCTAGTTGGGCAGCGCCAATAGTAACGATTCGAGTCATGAGTCAAATTCCTCAATTTCGGAGAGTTCGATAAGTACTTGTAGCAAGATATTTGAACCCATTACTAAGTCATCAGGGTCCGTGAATTCAGCAGGGTTGTGACTTATGCCTTCAACGCTCGGAACAAAGATCATGGCTGATGGACACACGCGAGCAAGCATTTGAGCATCGTGCCCAGCTCCGCTTGGCATGCGGGTTACGGAAGGCGAGTGGGTTGCTGATGCTTTCTCAACGATGTCGATGACTTGAGGATGAAAGACAATCGGTTCAAAACGAGCCAAGTGCCGGGTTGAGATATCAACACCCTCGTTTTGTGACAAATCCTTCATGAACTCTGCGATCTCTAGTTCTGCCTTACTGAGAATGCTTTCATCAGTATTGCGGACATCGAGGGTCATCACTGCCTTGGCTGGAATGACGTTGACCAAGTTGGGAAACAGATCAATCTTTCCTACGGTGCACACTTGATGACCGCCGTAACGATCAGCAAGATCACGAAGAAAGACCGCAATCTTTGCGGCTACGTAACCGGGGTCGCGGCGCATGCTCATCGGAGTTGTACCAGCATGGTTTGATTGGCCTGTGATTGTGATTTCTTGCCAACTGATTCCTTGAACTCCCGTGACCGCACCAATCTTTACGTTGGTTCTTTCTAAAACAGGCCCCTGTTCGATATGCAATTCAACAAAAGCATGAGGCGCAAAGCCCGGACACGGCGTAGCACCGTTGTAACCGATTCGTTCAAGCTCATCTCCCACTCGCGTGCCGTCAATACCAACGATGTTGAGTGCGTCTTCTATTGGCAATCCACCGACATACACGAGTGACCCCAACATGTCTGGCGCAAAGCGGGATCCTTCTTCATTGGTAAAAATCCCGACACTTATTGGGCGAGACGGAATAATGGAGGCCTCTTGCAATGTTTGTATGACTTCTAAACCAGCAAGAACTCCGAGATTGCCGTCGTATTTGCCGCCTGTTCGAACTGTGTCGATATGGGAACCGGTCATTACGGGCAATCCTTTGCCAACATTCCAAGTCCCGACGACGTTTCCTATGACATCTGTTGTAACTGTCATGCCGAGTTCGTGCATCCAGCCGACAACTAGGTCTCGACCCGCAGCGTCTTCATCAGTTAAGGCAAGCCGGGCACAACCACCGCCATCAATTTCGCCAATACTGGCCAAATCCATGATTCTTTGTATGAGTCGAATCCCGTTAATCGAGGGCAACACAGAAGTCGTCGATGAGGTCACCCTCAAAGTGTACGAAATGTAAAGGTCAAAAGGCTGAATGATAGGGCTTGCTGGATTTGCTGTCCTCAAAAGACGGGGTTCAACAGGCTGGCGAGCCTAGGGTTGCTCCGATGAGTGGCGGAGAACTGGCGTGGATTGCCGGATGTATAGCGTTCGCATCGTTTGCTCAGACTCTTTCAGGCTTTGGGTTTTCTCTCTTGGCTGTGCCTCTGATGACCTTGGTGGTGAGCCCGCGTGACGCCGTAGTTGTGGCCACGATCATTGGTTCTGTGTCCACGACTTCTCAGGCTCTGATTGACCGCAAGCATGTGGACGTTTTAATTGCCAAACGGCTGATATTGGCCTCGTATGCCGGTATGCCGTTCGGGCTAATGGCTTTTATTTTTGTGTCAGAGACCGGATTACGCCTGGTGCTTGGCGTTGTGGTTGTTTCGGCCGCGGTTCTGCTTCTCCGCGGTTTTCGATTGCGTGACGAGTCTCATCACTTCGACTGGTTGCTGGGCATGGTCAGTGGTTTCTTATCAACGTCGACTTCTACTAATGGTCCGCCTTTGGTGTTCCTCATGCAGGCACGTCGACTTGATCCAGCAACTTTCCGTGCGACTATAAACACCGTGTTCGCCGTTGTGAACCTTGGTGCGCTTGCATTATTTGCATCAGCGGGCAAGGTGAACAGTAATAACTTGTCGGGCGTGGCCGTCGCACTGCCGGCTTTGGGAATTGCGATTGCAGTTGGGTATTCGGTGCGTCGACATGTCACGCAAGAGCGGTTTAATACCCTCGTGATTACCTTGCTGTTTCTCTCAGCAATCAGTGTTGTGGTTTCTGCTTTTACTCACTAGTCGTGACCGAACATCATTAGCCATTGCTCTCGCGTGCGCGGTTTGAATACGTAATTGTTTTCCCTCACGTCAGAGAGGCGTGCTGCTGACGGCGCTGAATATTGATGTCCAGGCAACACCACCGTGTCATTAGGTAGCCCAGCTAAGAGAGTCAAACTGTCGTACATGTCCGACACGTTTGAACCAGGGAGATCAGTTCTGCCACAGCCGTCAAGAAAGAGCGTGTCGCCTGAAATGAGACAACCGTTGGTGAGGAAGCATTGGCTACCGGGAGTGTGCCCAGGCGTATGTACACATGTGATCTCAACGTTTCCGACTGTCACCACGTCTCCTGCTTCATGAACCATCAGATCAGACTCCGAGATTCCTGTTGTTTTCAGAACCCATGGAGCCTCGTGGCGATTGACATGAATTGGTACGCTGACGCGCTCTAGCAATGCTGCGACACCTTCGATGGTGTGGCCCATCATTGAGCCTCCAACATGGTCAGGGTGATAGTGGCTCGCGAGCACACCAGTCACAGTCATCCCGTCTGCTTCAGCGATGTCAAGCAGATCATCTATGGCATACGCCGGGTCCACAAGAAGGCATTCCTTCGTATTGGCATCTCCTACGAGATACGCAAAATTGACCATCTGGTGTGCGATTGGGTTCTGGGTCCCGAAATCTCGGCCACTAAGAAGTTGGCGGAAATAGAACGGATTGTCATCTTGAGTACTCACACACAGCAGAATAGAACAATGACAAGTGACGATCTACTTCGAGCCGGAGACCTAGTGGCTATCGGGCGATATCGGACTGTGGTTTCGCAAGAGTTTGCTGAATCTCTCGAGCCAGGGGATCAAGTCCTGGCTCTCTCTCACAATGGTGATATCCGTCGATTACCGAAGTCGGTGGTTGAGCTGGTTGACGCTGCTGTTTCAGATGCATCACGGGCCTTCAACCAGTTATCTCTAGTACCCGACTCATCAATTACTAGATTTTTTGATCTCGCGGCAGCCGCCATGCGGGATGAAACCATTTTCAGCAAGTTGCGCGAGGCCAATCGGCACGATGAGGAATCCGCTCGCGCACGCGGTCGATCAGTCACCCGACTCGTGCTATCAGAAAACATGAGACGCGACATGATCGCAGCATTACATATGTGGCGAGATGCCCCAATGTCTCGTGACTCTCTCGTGTCGCAAACTGAGCACGTTGGGTGGATGGTGGAACAACGTGCGGCGCCTTTAGGTGTGTTGGGTTTTGTTTTCGAGGGTCGTCCGAATGTTTTCGCCGACGCAACTGGTGTTCTTAAAGGAGGGAACACGGTTGTATTTAGGATCGGAAGCGATGCGTTGAGTACTGCAATTGCGATGATGGATCTTGTTGTTCGGCCGGCACTGCAAGAGGCGGGTCTCCCAGAGCACGCAGTAGTTCTGTTGAATTCGCCCGAGCATGCTGCTGGTTGGGGTTTGTTCTCCGACTCTCGACTCAGCCTTGCCGTGGCGAGAGGATCAGGACAGGCTGTAGCGGAATTGGGATCAATCGCTCAGCAATCAGGAGTACCGGTCAGTCTCCACGGCACGGGTGGTGCGTGGATGTTGGTTGGTGAGCATGCAGATCTGAACAGAATTGAATCATGTGTGCTGCATAGTCTCGATAGGAAGGTGTGCAACACGCTGAACGTTGTGTGCGTCATTCGTTCTCTGGCATCACTTCATGTACCAATTATCGTGAAAGCTGCAGAGAGTGCAGCTGAACCGCGAGGTACACGTCCGCGAATTCATGCTATTCAGGGTGCAGAAATGTTTCTGTCGTCGATTGAAGAAATCAATGTTCGCCGCTCTGATGGCGACCGTACAGAACCTCAAGTTTCGGTTCGTTCAATTGAGTCTTTGAACACGGAATACGAATGGGAAGAAAACCCAGAATTTGCACTTGTGTTGGTTGACAGTATGAACGAAGCGATTGAATTATTTAATAGTTACAGTCCGCAATTTATTGTGAGCGTTATTTCCGAAAACGAAGACGAACGCAACACTGTGTGGGCTGCTACGAATGCTCCATTTGTGGGCGATGGATTCACACGTTGGGTTGATGGTCAATTTTCCTTACTTCGTCCTGAACTGGGTCTGTCTAACTGGGAAAACGGAAGATTATTTGGTCGCTCGGGTGTCTTGTCAGGGGATTCTGCTTTTAGTGTTCGCCTCCGAGTTCAGCAGACGGACATGAATCTCCATCGTTAACGAATCAAATTGTGACGTTGTCGATCAAACGAACATCGTCGAACCAAATGCCCACACAAATTGTGCAACCAGGTGCAGCAACCACGATTGGCTGCAAGGAAATTGATTCGACAATCTCGATGTACTCGACGAGAGCACTCGTTCGTGACTTTAGTTCAGAAGTGAATTCATTCTTGACCTGCTCTGAGGTGACTTCTTGAGACCGACATTTGATGGCTATATCGTTGAGTAACGTGAAAATATGCGACGCTTGTTTTAGGTTTTGTTCTGATAAACGTGAGTTTCGGCTTGATAACGCAAGCCCAGTTTGTTCACGGACTGTGGGAACGCTTGTTATTTTGCATGCAAGATTCAGATCTCGAATGACTTGACGTATGACGGCGACTTGTTGAAAATCTTTTTCTCCGAAATAGGCGACGTCAGGGGAGACTGCGTTCAGAAGTTTCACTACGACGGTTGCAACGCCGTTGAAATGGCCAGGGCGGTGCAAGCCTTCCATGTGCTCTGCAATTGCTCCTGCTGAAACGGTCGAGGAGAATCCAGTGGGGTACATCTCCTCATGACTGGGAGTGAATAGCACATCAACGTTTTGGCCCTCTGCAACTGCAATGTCTTGCTTCAGTTGGCGTGGATATGCCTCTAAGTCTGACTCGCTATTGAATTGCAATGGATTTACAAAGATAGAGACAACTGTTCGAGAGTGTGAGGTCGCACTGCGGGAGAAAAGATGTGCATGTCCCTCGTGAAGCGCTCCCATAGTTGGAACAAATCCGATGGTGTTGCCATTTTTATGCTCGGTGGATGACCATTTCTGCATCTCGGCTACGGAGTGAATTATTTGCATCAAGTACTCAGAAGCAATGTGTCGCGTCCGGAAAACGACCATTTTGAACGTCGGACACATAATCCGACACCGCGGCAATAGAGAGCTGTCGCAAATTGCTGTAGGCCTTAGCAAACGTAAATGTTTTTTCGGAGAGACCGAGAAGATCATGTAAGACAAGAACCTGACCATCACAGTCGACGCCGGCTCCAATGCCAATAGTGGGTACGACAGCTGCTGCGGTGATCTCGGCTGCAAGGGTTGCAGGAACGGCCTCAATTACAAACGCGCACACGCCGGCTTCTTCAACAGCGCGCGCATCTAACAAGATTCGATCTCTGCTGCCTGATTTGTCGCCTTCCGTTCGTCCTTGCACTTTGTTACCGCCCATACGGTGGTAACTCTGTGGTGTCAGCCCAATATGTCCCATCACTGGAATATCCGCGCGCACTATCGCCTCGATAGCTTCGCGCACGTGTACACCACCTTCAAGCTTCACAATTTCGGCACCGGCCTTAACCAGACGGACTGCGTTGTTAACTGCATCGCGGACTGACGCCTGGTATGAACCAAAGGGCATGTCTCCCACGACCAATGCCTTGGGTTTTGCTGATGCCACCATCTGAACGTGGTATTCCATGTGATCCATGGATACGCCCAAAGTCGTTTTCTGGCCTTGCATGACTGTTGCGACCGAATCGCCAACAAGAATTAAGTCAATCCCAGCTTCATCTACAATGGAAGCGAATGCCGAGTCATATGCAGTGACCATTGTCAAATGCTCAGACGAACTTTTACGTGCGAGCAAATGAGGCACAGTGACTTTTGAGCGGGTACTTGACATTTCAGGACTCTCCTTGACCCGTCAAGGTTATGGGTGAACGCCCGTGCCTCCTACGGAGCCGTTTGTCACCTAGATGTACAGGCTGCGAATCTCTGGTTCAGGATCATGAGCCAAATGGGTCTGTGTATCAATAACCAATGTTGGACGATCATTCACGTTGAATTGGCTCCAACTTGGGTGACCATGAGTGGCGAAGGCAACTATCTCAGATGCAAACCTGTCAGCTATGCCTACACGCTCGGCGCCGTCGCCTGTCATCATCAGAACACCTTCGGCACCAAGATTGTCAAATGCGAAAGGAATGTCTAATGCATGGCAACAGCCAACGACACCGCCGAACGCAGGGGTTGGCCATGTGAACCAGTACATCCAAGTAGGTGTATTGGAGGCCACACGGTTTTCGCACAAACGTTGCGCCGGCTGACGAAAGCCTGTGTCGGTGCTGATGGCCGACATTAAGCCGCCCGGAGTTTCGCCAGGTCGAAGTGATTCGTATACCTTGCGCGCTTGCGGAGCTCGCTCTCCGAATGTCTCGTTGGTGAACTCTTCCCAACGCGAAATGTCAGCATTAAGTAAAGCCTCGTCAAAGGTCGACCACAGTTTGTTCTCATCCCGATTAGTGCCAACGACTAGCGGAATTGCTGAACGCGCTGCATCGCCGAGAATGTCAGTTGAGAGAGATACTCCACCTGCTGTTGGTGCGTAAAAATCAAAAGCCTTCGTCGGCATAACCATTTGTTTCTGCTGGGTGGCAAGAATTTCCTCGACTGATAGTGATTTCACTTCATTGAAACTGTTCACGCCTGCAAGTTCCAAAAATTGTTTTTGCAATTCAAGAGCACGGGGCCTGTCTCGAAGTTGACCAATCGAAGGACTCATGGCCCATGCCTTATGTGCGAGACCGTTAATTTCTGGACTAGCTAGTAGGGATACGACGGCAGAGCCTCCGGCGGATTCACCGAAAATCGTGACGTTCTTTTCATTTCCACCAAAGGCAGAGATATTTCTTTGCACCCACCGAAGCGCGGACAACATATCGAGTGTGCCGTAATTGCCATCACCGAGGAAGCCCAACGGACCCAGTCGATAATTGATTGTGACCACGACGGTTTCACGTGAAGCCAAAGATTCGCCGTGATACCACGCGACGGAACCGGCTCCGTTTGTATAGGCACCTCCGTGAATCCACACCAGAACAGGCAAGGACATTCCGTCAGTCGGTGTTCTTGGTGCGAAGACATTGAGATTGAGACAATCCTCCTTCATGTGTGACGCATCCATATTGAGAGCCATTTCGAGCATGCCGGGAGTCTGCGGGCAAATTGGGCCATACGACGTCGCTACGAAGTTGTCATTCCACGAAGAGATATCAACGGGATTCTCTAGTCGTTCTGCGGTTGCGAAGGGGATGCCGAGGAATTCGCAAGCGCCTGTAGGTGATACGAGCCCAGTGATGGTGCCGCGATGAGTTGCAATGGTGTGGGGCTGATTCTGCATGTCAATACGGTACCCGCCGTGCCCTGCTTGGTCACTAGCGTGTTCCTTATGTTGAGACAACTGATTGGTCGTATTTATGTTGACCTCAACAGGCGACTTTCTTTCTGGGCCTCCACGAGCGCGACTGACGTGCGGGGAAAGAAGTTCGCGGCGTTCGGTGAACGCAGCATGATCATGTGGAAGCCCACCACCATTTTCAACGAGCGTTATATATCAATAGGCAGTGACACATTGATTGGCCCCGATGTTGCTTTATCAGCGGGAATGGTGCCAGGACAAGAATGCATCTCAGACATAGTCGTATCAATTGGTGACCGCTGCTTGATTGGGCGAGGGAGCGGGATTGTCGGGCACTTTTCAATCACAATCGGAAACGATGTTTGGACTGGACATCACGTATACATCACTGATCAGAATCACGGGTATGAAGACATTTCTCGACCGATTTCACAACAATCTCAACCAGAACGTGCAGTCGTCATTGGTGACGGTGCTTGGCTGGGCTACGGGGCTGTGATTTTGCCGGGAGTAACAATTGGAAAGCACGTGGTCATTGGCGCTAACGCCGTTGTTACACATGACATCCCGGACTATTCAGTCGCGGTTGGTTCACCCGCACGAGTTGTTCGGCGATACGACAGCGAACTGGGTTGGGTAACTGTCGACTAGACGGACAGGTCGTATGGCGTCTGACATGTCTTCATGTCATTCTCTCGCGCAAACTTACTGATGCGTTCACTAATGGGCACACCTTGGACTTCGCTTTCTGCAAAGAACGGGCGAACAGTTGCACCCTGTAAAGCAACAGCAAATGCACGCCTATCTGAAATGTAGATGCGGTAGTCCGCGATCCATTCCGGAACAAGTTCCTGTCCTTTAGCGTCAGATGGTTTGTCAGCAGCAATCAAATTAAGGGCGTCTTCGAGCGCATCTGTTGCAGCATCAACCAATTTGGCCTTTTTCTGAAGCGCTAGTGGGTCGTCAGCTTTCATTGGAGTTAAATCTTCAAAGGAAAACCGAATGTTTTCTGCGGCCTTGCAATGAGCCTGTGCTCGAGCTTGCCACGCTGAGTCATTGATTTTGTTGAAACTCTCTCGTGGTGCAAATCCGAATGCGTACACCCACATTCCTGCGATACCGACGCAAATGACGGTGAGAAGGATGCGGGTAAATCTACGAATGAACACGAATAAAGGCTAGGCCTTGAGAGGCGTAGTTTGTGGTCGCCAACAAAGCGCCAGATGACACAGCGCACAAACCACACCAATTGGAAGGGCGTAGAGCCCAGCAGTTTGGTTGATGTTCAAGGAACTATCTAACGAGAATGAACCAGGGCCATTGACCGCTATAGCAGTGGCCACCGCGACGATGAAAGCGCAATACTCCCAACCCCCGTTTGGCAGGAATATGAAATAGCCGACATGTGCATGAACTGTGATTATTGCGACGGTCATCAGGGCAATGATTGCAACACAGGCCAAGGGAGTCGTGAGTCCGATTGCGAGAACTATCCCCGCAGAGACTTCAGTAAGAGCGGCAACTCTGGCTTGCAACTTGGCCCATTTCATTCCGATACTTGCAAACCATGATGTGGTTCCAGCAATACTTTTCGCCTTGTTGATTCCGTGATACGCAATTGATGTACCCATCGAAATGCGCAATATCGCCATAGATACGTCAATTTTGTTCATGCCAAGACACTAGATGGCTGCTAAATAACTCGCGGTACTGGCAGAATAGCCATGTGCGTAACTCTCGATCTGGCTCCCATTGGAGAGTCGTATTCTTGGTCGGGCTATTAGGTCTGCTTAGTTCTTGCTCAAACAATTCGGACGCCTCATGCGGTTCAAATGTTTCGGCAACCGATTATGTCTCCGGTTTCTCGCAAGGGTTAGACAATTTCTCGGAAGATCGGTATTCACAATTGCGTACCGATTCAAACTCTGTGTATGAACGAACAGTGAATGCGGTATCCGACGAGTCGGTGACGGTTGAAGCCGTTTCACTTGCCAAGAAGATCTCCTTGTTCATTTCCGTTATGGACACGGTCGATTGGGACGTCAACAGGGCTTTGAATATTGCCGATGCACTTTCTGCTGCAGCAGACCTAGGATCCGACGCGGCTCTTCAGGAGGCGAACGCTATAGAGGGCGTACTGGCAACACGTTGTGGCTTACCGTCATCTATTGCACCACCGAACAACGGTGAAATCACTTTGCCAATGAATTCAATACCAAGTCCGGATGCGACCGATCCAACAATGAATACTGTGAGCGATTCATCTGAACTGTCTGTGATCGGAAAGATTGTCGCCACACAGTTTGGCCTGACGGTGTCAGATGATGAGGCTGCTTGTTTAGGCAATTCGTTGGCCGGAATCTATGACGTGAGCGGTGCAGATGCCAACAATGCTCAGTATCAAAGTCAATTTCAACGTGCATTTGATTCTTGTGGAATTGTTTTCGTTGTTCCGAGTGAATAGCTGAGCGCAGATCCCGTAACGCTCTAGAATTGAGCCAATGGAAATTGTTTTTGTTCGACACGCAGAGCCAGAGTGGGTTCGAGACCGATTGAATGTCGATAATCCACCCTTAACCGTGCGCGGATTCGAACAAGCTGAATTATTGGGACGGTGGGCAGCCAACGAACAATTCGACCATGTCTACGTGTCGCCCCTGGTGCGTACACAACAAACAGCTGCTCCCATACTTTCAGCATTGAAAATGGAATTAGTCATAGCTCCTTGGCTAGAAGAAATTCGAAATCCAATCTGGCACGGAACTCCCGAAGAAAAGGCAATCGAGGCCTACAGATCTGAGAAGGCAAAACCTTCTCATGAACGTTGGGGTGGACTTGATGGCGGGGAAGCAGTTTCTGATTTTGTTCAGCGAATAAACGTTGGCGCCAGTTTGTTCCTGGAAGAGCATGGTCTAGTACGGGCTGAAACAGATCTTCCTATTTGGAAAAAGACAAGTTCTTATCGACATGATTCCCGCATTCTTCTAGTGGCGCATGCCGGAACAAACAGTGTGAGTATTTGTCACATGCTTGGTTTTCCTCCCACGCCATGGGAATGGGAGAGACTTGTTATTGGTCATGCGACAGTTAATCGTTTAGAGGTCTTTGAGATAGGCGATGGAATGACGTTCGGTCTGAGTCAGTTGTCAGGTAACGAACATTTACCGAAAGACCTTCGAACCTATTGAGTAATCGATAGTCGCTATTTTTGTCGTAGATTGCGGACATGACAGAACAACGACCAATTGATCCGGACGCCCTCAAGATGTTCTCTTTCGGGATTTTTAGCAAGCTTGAAGGCGCAGTGACAGCCGGAATGATTCACCTCGGCGATCGGCTTGGACTGTATAAAGTTATGGCTTCATCTGTAGACGGAGACACTTCAGCATCACTTGCCACTAAGGCTGGGTTACACGAACGTTGGGTGCGTGAGTGGCTGCATAACCAGGTTGCAGCGCGCATCGTTTCATGTTCGGATCTTTCAAATCCGAGTCCAGTTTTCCATCTGTCGCCAGAAGGTGTTGCTGTATTGGCGACACCTGATCATCCGGCGTATGGAATGGGGATGTTTCACCGTCTTCCACAAACAATGGGTGCATTGAGTTCCATGCCTGAAGCATTTAGAACAGGCGTAGGACACGACTACGACTCGCATGGACCGGAAGGCGCTGTGGGTATTGAACGTAGTTTTGAGCCATGGAATCAGAATTTCCTCATACCAATGGTGATTCCTGCGTTAGATGGCCTCTCAGAAAAGTTGGATGGAGGCATTCGAGTAGCGGATATCGGATGTGGCTCTGGTGGGGCGGCCTTATTGTTGGGCACCACTTACCCGAAAAGCATTATTGATGGTTTCGATATTTCGAAGTTTGCTCTTGAGCGCGCTGAGGAACGAAAGTCCGAATCTGGTTCTCGTAATGTCTCATTTTTCGACCCTCGAGACACACCAATTGCAGATGACAACAGCTATGACCTGATCTGTACGTTTGACTGCATTCACGACATGACTCATCCGACAGAAATGATGAAGACCATTCGCAAAGCCTTGAAGCATGATGGCACGTGGTTATTAGTGGACATCAAGGCCCACGATTCTCTTGAGTTGAACGTTTCAAAAAACCCGATGGCATCTTTGCTATACGGAATCAGCGTTCTTAGTTGTATGTCGTCAGCTATGTCAGAAGCTGGCGGAGAAGGACTCGGTACGTTGGGCCTGTCTGCTGTTAGGGCCGAGTCAATGGCTTTTGAAGCCGGATTCACGCGCTTCAAGAAACTAGATGTTGAGCATTCAGTGAATGCTTTCTACGAAGTTCGTCCGTAGTACTCAATATCGACGTTCTCTTTCTCATCACTGGATCGTGTGACAAGAAAGAGAACGAAGACGATTTGTATTAGGCCGCTGGTGCTGCGAGTGGAGTTGTAACGCTGCATGCATCAACTGCAGCCATAACTGGAGTTGGGTCGATTGCTGCGCCACCGAGAGGATGAACCTCGATGTGAAGGTGAGGTGTGTTGGTGTCACCAGTCTTTCCGACGTAACCCACAACTTGCCCAGCCGTGACTTTGGTACCAATGGTGATTCCGTCAGCGAGCTTTTGCATGTGTCCGTAGAAAAAGTAGGTTCCGTCGGCTGTTGTCAAACGAACACCGTTACCTGCAAGTTTGTCAGTTCCAACTGTGTAGAGCTTTGTGATTGTGCCGTCGGCGACTGCATAGAGAAGGTTTCCTTCTTTTGCAATGATGTCAACTCCGAGGTGTTTGCGATCAGTACCACGAGGTGCGTGCCAAGTGTTCTCATAGCTGCAAAGACCCTGAACTGGGAATACTGAGATTGTCACGGCAGGTGCAGCTACAAGTCCGAGCTTTACTGCTGTTTGGGTTGTCAACGTTCCAGTCACTGTAAGAGCGTTAGCTGTTTGGTACTTCTGAAGAGCGATATACGTTGCTCCGCCGAAAACACCGTCAGCGCCGCCCTTCACTTCGATACCTGCACCAATAAGCGCATTCTGCAATGTACGTACGACATCACCACGATTACCGCGAACAGGAAGAACAGAAGGGTCAAGAAGGGTAGGTGCGCTCGCGATGCTTACTGCAGCAGGGGCAGGTGCTGGTGCTGGAGCAGGTGTTGCAATTGGAGCAATCAAACCGAGTGCTACCGCTGTCGGGATATCGAGTACTCCACTTACTGGCAAACCTTTGCTTGTCTGGAAAGTTGAAATAGTTGATGTAGTGCCAGAGCCATATGCGCCATCAATACCGCCCTTGACTTCTAAGCCAGCAGCTTTCAGTGCTTTTTGTACAGCCACCACAGCCTCGCCCTTTGCTCCACGAACGGGAAGGGTTGTTGTTGTGAGGGGGTATACAACGGCAGGGACTGTTGTTGTGGTTGGTGCAACAGTTGTTGTTGTGACCTGAACAGTGGTCGTTGTTGCAGTTGCGACTTTCAAGACCTTGGCAGTTGCGGAATCAACAACACCGGTGACCTTGAGGCCAACAACTTTTTGGAAAGACTTCAGAGCGCGTTGTGTTGATTTGTTGAAAACACCCGTAGCTCCACCATTCAGTGAAAAGCCATTGCGAATGATAGCAGTTTGAACAGCAACAACGTGTGGGCCTTTGTCGCCAAATGCTGGTTGACCAGGAGCAGTCTTTGCTGAAGAAGACGAAGTGATTGCTGCTTCTGTTGAAGCGTGAGCACCGGTGGGGGCCATTACGAGACTCATGGCTACGACTGCAGTTGCAACGATGATGCGATTGACGAATTGTGTGTGGTTGTGAGACATGTGTCTGCTCCCTGTTTTTGATCCGCAATAGGGATCGGCAGGTTTGAGCAGAACTTGAGGAATTTCTCACAGAAAATGTTTAACTAACCACCCAGAGTAGTTATGGTGGGGACTCCAGCACTGCGAGTGGTGGCAATAACGGGCCTTGTAAGGCGCAATTTGGCCGAAATCCTGTGAGAACATGGGTTTTGCGGCATTTACGCCGAGTAGGGGAGATTCATGAGATTGAGTACATTGTCGAGGAGCGTCAAGGGCGCCAGGGTCGTAGTTACGGGTGCGGGAAGCGGAATGGGTCGCGCTACTGCGCATCTCTTTGCCGACGAGGGAGCTCGGGTTCTCGTAGTGGATCGCAATCCGGCGTCAGTTCAGTCGGTCGTAGACGAGATTGAGTCGGCTCACGGACCTGGTTCCGCAATCGGTGTAAGTGGAGATGTTTCCCTCACATCCGATCGTCAAGAAATAGTTCGTGTGATTGTTGAAGCGTGGGGTGGCGTTGATGTACTTGTGAACAATGCTGGCGTAAGCCTGGTGTCGTCAGTGTTCTCTGAAGACGAAGTTTTCGCTATTAACTGGGATCAGACTGTGGCAATCAACGTCTCGGCACATGCGCACATGATTCGAATCTGTCTTCCGCATCTATTGAAAGCTCCGAATGGGGGACGAGTAGTAAACATCGCCTCTACCGAGGCAATCGTCGCTACCGGTGGGTTATCGGCTTATACGGCTTCCAAACATGCAGTCATCGGATTGACGAAGAGTGTTGCGGTTGAACTCGGACGCCACAATGTAACTGTCAATGCCGTATGCCCTGGGCCAATTGACACCGCGATGACAGCTGGCATCAACGACGAAGCTAAAGAAAAGTATGCGAAGCGAAAAGTGCCCTTACGGAGATACGGAACTCCCGAAGAAGTTGCTCATATGACTCTCAGTTTGTGTTTGCCTGCATCGTCGTTCGTGAATGGCGCTGCAATCGTTGTAGACGGAGGAATGTCCGTCAAACATGGTTAGGGCTTTGAGTACCCGTCGCTAATACCCGTAAAGCCTGATGGTTCATGTGCGCCAAGCACCAATGTTTCGAGTATTCCGATTCCATTATGAACAGTTCCATCCGTCAGGGTGCATGACACTGAACTCAATGTTTGTGTGTGCAGGTTGTGCATTTGTAAAGGGTCGTCTACAGGAACCGTGAATCGGTCCCCACCTGTGACTGATTCACCTTTCCAGTTTCCATGGTTCCATTCGGGATGGAGATAGCCAAGGCCGTTCATTTGAAAATGCACAAGGGGAGTGAAGATGAGTTTCGCAGAGTCCTTTGCGAACTCATAGGTGAGTCCAAATTTCTCAGCTCGCCGGGTGCCATGTTCCCACTGGTAGTCGTACGTAACGGAGTGAGCATGTTTAATGGTGTCTGCACCAATTAGCATCGCTCCCGACTCGTGCCAGCGTTGTCCATCTGCAAATTCGTTGACATCAAAAACCGTGCCGAAACCGTCGAACCATACGGGAGCCCACAACCAATAAAACTGAGGCGGCACATTGAGAGGCGCTCCCAGTTGAATGCGTTCACCAACCCCACGCACGCCCCATGACCTATCGCGAGAACCGACAACGTCTCCGGCTTTCAGTTCTGTTCGAACGCCGTCAACTTCAATCCAGCCCGTCCATGTTCCAAGTTGGGTCAGGCGGGTGTAGCTCATTACTTTTCTATTTCCTGCGCGGACGAGAAAGGGTGGTTCCTCGTACGGTAGGGATGACGCTTCGAATGTGATGTCTGCACGTATTGCGTGTTCTGGGGCTTCAACTGTGATGCGATGCTTCTTCATCGGCACCACTACTTCCACTTTGATGGGCCCAACAACGTTGCATTCCATTCGGTCGAGAGGTGCGCGTCCTGATGCGTGAACATTCACCTGTTCACCATTTCGCACGACGCTAAAAGATGCATCAATTACGTGACGGTTTGGATACAAACCCATGGCGGCTGCAAAGAAGAGCTTCCCATCGCGTGAGTAACCGTTAAAAAAGTAGCGATCGTAGGCGCCAGGATCGCCAGACTCAGTGTGAGCAATGGGTTCAGACGTCTGATGAATCGGGTAGTCGTCAAAGGAAGTGATCATGACTGTGACCGTAGCCACTATTGAAGTGTTGGCGCCAGACGGAGTGCATTAGAGATGCTGCCGTACAGTGGGAACCGTGATCACCGTTTCTCAGAAGACGTTCAGAATCGTTATGGGCACTGCCTTGGCTTCACTCTCGGTAATCATTTTTACAGGGGCGTTGGTTCGCCTGACTGGCTCAGGTCTCGGCTGTGCCGACTGGCCGAGATGTAACGCAACCAAATTTGTTGACGTCTCAACCGGGCATACCCTGATCGAACAGGCAAATCGCATGTTCACTGGAGTTGTTTCCTTCAGTGTTATCGCGGCTGTGCTTCTTGCTCACTTCCGCCGGCCTTTGCGAAAAGATTTGGTTGTACTTGCATGGGGATTGGTGCTAGGAGTGCTTGCTCAAATCATCATCGGCGGCATCGTCGTGCTCACAGGCCTGAACCCTTTTGCAAACATGGCTCATTTTTTGGTCTCACTCATTCTTGTTGCAAATGCTTTCGTCTTATTTCGACGATCAGGCGATGAACCCTCGACGTACTTTCGTACTGGACCTGCGCGTTTGGTCAAAGCAATCCGTTTAGTTGTGTGCAGTAGTGCGCTAGCGCTAGTGACAGGCACGATTGTTACGGCTTCCGGGCCTCATGCTGGAGATGAAAAAGCTGTACGTTTTGGATTCGCTTTAACAAGTGTCGCGCGGGTTCATAGCGTCAGTGTGCTCGTCACCATTGCGCTCATTGTCTTCTTGGGCGTGCGCGCGAAACAACTTCGCAGTGACGCCAATACACAGGATGCGACACAAGCCTTATTGTTAGCAGCCGTGTTTCAGGGAGCAATTGGTTATGCCCAATACTTCACCGGCGTACCTGTAGCGCTTGTTGCAGTTCACATCGCAGGAGCAACCGCGTTGTGGTTTGCTGTCTGCAATCTCGCCGTATCACCATCACGCGCGGTGTAAGACCTGACTATTGCGCAAGCAGGTCGTACAGGTGGTTGCAGTCGTTCAGAGTTAAGACACTTGGTGTGGCGCTTAGCTTGACCGTGGTGATGCTCGTGTTTTCCACCATCATCCACAATGAGCGTTGCGTTCCCAGTAATTCGGCTACATAAGCGTTAATGACGCCACCATGGCAAACAACCGCAATACATCCACCTTCGTGGAGCGCTGCCAATGAATTGATCCGATTTGAGACTCTCGTACGAAAATTCTGATCACCTTCGGCATTCGGAATTCCATCCCATCGGCTTGTCTTCGCCCATTCGACATAATCAGGATCGCTGGTTGCAGCGCGTCGACGAAATTCGCCGTTGCCCCAGTCGCCGAGACGAACTTCTTCCAAGTCTTCAAAGATTCCAACTTCAAGGTTGTGATGCATGGCGATTGCCTCTGCAGTGTGCAGCGCCCGAAGAAGATGACTTGAGTACACAGCATCGATCTGGGCATTAGACAGTCGAGCGCCAACAGCGACCGCTTGCCTTTGACCGATTTCGTGCAATGGAGGGTCGGCACTTTCAGCAGATCCGGGGACAATGTCAGCGGATCTTCCGTGGCGTATGAGTAGAACTCTGCACCCATCGCCAATAGAGCCGTCAAGAGTTGGCTGCGGGACGCTTGTTGAGTCTGTGGACCCAACTGATTTCAGAGATTCCATAGTTGTTATCTTTATTGGTATGAGCAAAGAAGATGAAGTCCTCCTCGAAATATCCGATCGAATCGCCACAATTACCCTGAACGCACCTGGTCGGATGAACACCATTTCAGGTGTCATGCTCGATTTGTTGTCGAAGAAGTTGCTGGAAGCAGATCGCAATCCAGAAGTTCGCTGCATTGTGCTTACTGGCGCGGGTCGCGCATTCTGTGCTGGCCTAGATCTCGGTTCTCAAGCAGGCAAAACCGAATCACTCGGAGTATTGGATGACACTGGCGCAAATATGGCCGAGTTTGATATTCGTGAGGCTCCACCGATTGTTCTTCACGGTATTGATACGCCAGTTATTTGCGCGCTGAATGGTGGCGCAGCGGGTTATGGACTAGACATCGCACTTGGTTGCGACATTCGAATTGCAGCAGACACCGCAAAAATGGCTCCGGGGTTCGCTAAGCGTGGAATCTTGCCAGAGAGCGGAGGCACCTGGTTACTTCCTCGAATGGTTGGCTATGCAAGGGCTGCAGAAGTTGCTTTCACAGGTCGCACATTGATGGCTGATGAATGTTTTTCGTTGGGGCTTGTGAACAAAGTGGTTCCTGCTGATCAATTGATGGATCACGTGATGGACATGGCGGGAGAGATTGCATCAAACGCTCCCTTGGCTGTTCGAGCTATTAAGAGAATGATGCGTGCTGCAGAGACCGAGACATTCGAACAAAACGTACACCACGTATTTCTTCAATTGCTTCCGCTTTTCCGTACGAAAGACTTTAAGGAAGGCGTCGCTGCGTTTATCGAGAAACGTCCTCCTAATTTCATAGGTCGTTAAGATTCAGCATGGCTATTGCTGACCCATTTTTGTTGTTATCGATAGCCCACACAGCCACCCCTCAAGAGATTCGCCGAGCGTGGCGTGAGAAAGCTCGTACAGCGCATCCCGATGCTGGCGGTTCTGACTCTGCCATGCAGGAACTCAATGAAGCGTTGCGGAGTGCCTTGGAACTTGTTGGAGTCCCAAAAGTTTCGAAAACTGTTTCCCCTGTATTGGTTCGGCGTGAAAGAGACATCTCCAGTTTTACCGTTGATGCACTTCCCGCAGAATGTTTTGAAGCGCTACTTGTTGTAGCGGGAATCTGTGGCGCAATTTCTCATGATGAACCCCCGTATCAATTGGAATTTTCTCTTCACGACGCAGAAGTTGAAGGATTTCTACACGGGTGGTGTCGGTGTGATCTGGTTCCCGAAGCAGGAGCAACCACAGTGTCGCTCCTGGTCGGCACTGATGAATCCTCAGAAGGAATATCAGTCGAAGAGGTGCGCGACTATTTGGTCGCGAATCTCAATGCAATCGAATGGCCAAATTAGTTCGACGCAGCAGCTTTAGTTAGGCGATCGCGTATTGCAATTCCCAATCCATTTTCTGGGGGGAGTACGGCAATGACTACTTCTCGATTATGTAAATCCGCAGTCCGCAGGTTGTCGTACAAACTCAATGCATAAGTAGCAAGGTCTTCATGGTGCAGTATTTCCGCAGACACTTGATCTTTGGTAAGTCGATTGAAACGGTCAAGTGCCTCACGTAGCGAGGCGTATAGTTCAACGCGTGCTCGGGGTGCATAATGCGCGAGCAACATTCCGGGAGCACGTGACGGACCATCCAGTGCCGAAATCTTACGTCCTGTTGTTTTTGCAATTTCCAGCGCAGTGATCTTCCCTGGACGTAAGATTTGCACGGACGAATTGGTGCATTCAACAATGGTCGATTCAATTCCTATTGCGCACGGTCCGCCGTCGAGCACGAGATCAACCGAATCACCCAAGTCATTAACGACATGTTCTGCGCTGGTCGGACTCACCTGACCAAAGCGATTTGCCGAAGGCGCTACAACTGCGTCTCCAAGAGATTCAAGCAAGTCAATTGTCATCTGATGAGCCGGAATGCGCAATGCAACAGTGTCTCGACCTCCGGTGACCCAATCGGGGACTAGTTCAGTTCGCGGTACTAAGAGAGTAAGAGGGCCAGGCCAGAAGGACTCAGCAAGTTGTTGAGCCGATTCGTTGAGTACTCCCCACCGATGAATGTCGTCGCTGGGAGATAAATGGATTATCAACGGATGTGATGTGGGTCGTGCCTTGGCCTCAAATACGCGACCCACTGCTTCTTTGTTCAGGGCAACCGCTGCTAATCCGTACACAGTCTCCGTAGGAATTCCGACTAGCCCTCCACGCTGTAAAACGTCACGCGCTCGTCCAATATCTTGCGTGATGCGCGAATTAGTTTTCATGCAGCAAGGAAGTTGAGAATCGCATCTATGAAAGAGAACGTCTCTGGTGTTGCGAAATGATCCGTGTTGCGTAACACGGTCAACTTTGCATTAGGAAATGCGGATGCAAGGCGAGTGGCGGGTCCTGCAAAATCAGCGTCACCAATCACAATGAGAATTTCATTTGTAATTGCCGATAATTCCGCTTCTGTCACGGGTTCAGACGGCGGACGTTTCATAATTGCTGTCAGGGCTACGAGGTCATTGCCAGGAAAGTTTCCATAGTGAGCAAACATGCGGGCGAAAGTGTCGTCTTCGGGAGCGCGACCCTCGAGTGCATCGACTATTCGCTTATTTCCATCTGGCGGGGACTTGGTAAACACTCCGTCTCCGATTCCGGAAAGAACTACTTTGCCAAACCGATGGGGCGCAGCAATCAGCGCCCGCAAGATTGTTAAAGCGCCCAGAGAGAATCCGATGGCGTCGACGACTGGTTCTTCTGGCAGATGGGCAAGTAGCCACGCAGGAAGCTCTACGTAGGCCTCAGGGTCGTGTGGCTTGTCCTGTTCACCATGACCAAGAAGGTCTAGACCAATTGGATTGCGCCCCACATCAGTCAGGAGGGCATCAATTCCCGGCTTTTGCCAGGTCTCTCGGAAACTGCCGCCCCAACCATGAACTAGGACGACAGGGACGTTCTCGGTAGATGCCATGCCTACACGGTAGTCTCGTCATGCCCTATGCGGTTCTTACATGATCTCCCAGCCCACGATTTGACCTACAACGATGTGTTTATGGTCCCGAGCAAGTCTTCGGTATCGTCCCGATTCGACGTAGATCTCAGTACCCCAGACCAGGTGGGTACAAATGTGCCTATCGTGGTGGCCAACATGACAGCCATTGCTGGCCGTCGCATGGCAGAGACTGTCGCACGTCGAGGTGGCCTAGTTGTGCTGCCGCAAGACATTCCTCTCGACATCATTGAGATGGTCGTCCAGCATGTGAAATCCCGACATCCGATCTTTGAGACACCAATCACGTTGGCGCCTGAAGACACTGTCGGTGAAGCATTGAGTCTCATACACAAGCGTTCACACGGCGCAGTAATTGTTGTTGACAATGACAATAGACCTGTCGGGGTGTTCACCGAATACGACGCTGTCGGATTCGATCGTTTTACCCAATTAAAAAATGTCATGAATCTTGACATGGTGTGTTTTACAGATTCCATGCCTGTTGCAGACATACATGACAAGTTGATCGACCAAAGATTGTCCTTTGCGCCAGTAGTTGACAAGAATGGCATTCTCGTTGGTGCTATCACTCGAAAAGGTGCGCTCCGCAGCACCATCTACGCACCGGCCGTCAACGCCAGTGGCCAATTCTTAACATCAGTTGCAGTCGGTATCAATGCCGATCCAGCCAAGCGAGCTAAAGCGTTAGTCGCACTCGGAGTAGACGTACTAGTTATTGATACAGCCCACGGTCATCAAGATCGCATGTTGCGCGCTATTGAAGCTGTCCGATCAGTTGCGCCAACGACAACAATCGTTGCGGGAAATGTTGTTACCCGCGAAGGTACACGTGACTTGTTGAACGCCGGAGCAGACATTGTGAAAGTTGGAGTTGGTCCTGGCGCAATGTGCACCACCCGAATGATGACTGGTGTTGGTCGGCCTCAGTTCAGTGCGGTTCTGGAAAGTGCCGAGATGGCCCGTTCGATGGGTAAACACGTGTGGGCTGATGGCGGAGTTCGGTTCCCGCGCGACGTAGCGCTAGCTGTAGCAGCGGGAGCTGCCAACGTAATGTTTGGTTCGTGGCTCGCAGGTACATATGAATCTGCTGCAGACACTCTGCGTGACACTGAAGGTCGCTTGTACAAAGAGAGCTTTGGCATGGCTTCGAATCGTGCGGTCAAGAATCGCACCCGTGCCGAAACGGCCATCGAGCGTGCAAAAAAGGAACTGTTCGAAGAGGGAATCAGTACTTCTCGTATGTATCTAGATCCTGTGCGTCCAGGTGTTGAAGACATCATCGACCAAATCGTCGCTGGTCTTCGTTCTGCTTGCACCTATGCAGGAGCATCCAGCATGGAGGAATTCCATGAACGCGCCGTTGTTGGGGTACAAAGTGCAGCTGGATACGACGAAGGTCGACCACTCGGCACTAGTTGGTAATCATGCGCGTTATTGCTATCGATGGTCCTGCAGGCGCAGGGAAGTCGACAGTGGCGCGACAAGTATCTACTGCAACTGGTCTTCCTTATCTCGATACAGGAGCCATGTACCGGTGTGTCGCGCTGGCAGTGAAGCAGACATCTACAGACCCTCATGATGCAGTGGCAGTCGGTCGGATTGCCCGTGAAGTTTCAGTTGTTATTGAAAGAGATGCAGCGATATTGAACGGCATCGATGTGTCCTCTGAAATTCGGTCTGGTGAAATCAATGGCATAGTTAGCATCATTGCTGCACATACGCCGGTTCGTGATGCCATGAGAGATCAGCAACGACGATGGATACAGGTTCACCTGGGTGGCGTTGTTGAAGGTCGTGACATCGGAACAGTCGTGTTTCCTGACGCGATCCTCAAGGTGTTTCTCACGGCATCTCCTGAAGTTCGAGCGGAACGTCGCGTCGGACAAACAGGCGGGGACATTACGGCAGTGGCGGCAAGCATTGCTGAGCGAGATCATCTTGATTCAACACGACTTGACTCGCCATTGAAACCTTCTGAAAGTTCTGTCATTGTCGATTCGAGTCGTCGGACAATCGAAGAGGTTGTCTCAGAAATAATTGCACACTTTGAAAGCGTTGATCATGGCTGAGGTTGAAACCTTTATGGCAGGACAGAGTCTGCTCAGTCGCGTTTGTTACAGACTCTTCCGAGGACTGGTTGTATTTGTTTGTGTGTCGTATACGCGTACAACAATCATCGGTAAAGAGAACATTCCCAAAACAGGCGCCTTCCTTCTGGCGCCCATTCACAGATCAAATATTGATACACCACTTGCGGCTGCAGTTACTAGACGTCGAATGCGATTCATGGGCAAGGACACCATTTGGAAAATCTCTCCTATTGGCTGGATAGTTTCAGCTCTCGGTGCCTTTCCCGTCAGTCGAGGCACAGCAGATCGTGAAGCGTTACGACGTTGTGTCGCAGTTCTTGAAGCTGGTGAGCCACTTGTGTTGTTTCCAGAGGGAACTCGCCAAAGTGGACCAGTTGTTCATCCGCTTTTTGATGGCGCAACGTACGTCGCAGCGAAAGCCGGAGTCCCAATAATTCCGGTAGGAATCGGCGGTTCCGAACGCGTCATGCCAAAGGGTTCAAAGATGATTTACCCGCGCAAGTGTGTAGTGATCATTGGCTCACCGATTCAAACTGTTGCGAATGGTTCAGAGCGCTTGCCCAGATCAGCGCTGAAAGAATTAAGCGGGGACTTGTCGGCAGAACTGCAACGACTATTTGACGAAGCGCAACGTCTCGCCGGATCTCCGAATAACTACTGACATCTAGTGCTGTAAAAAGGCACTCATCAAGGAAGCCATGTGTAACGGGTCGTTTGCTCCACACATTTCTCGAGCTGAATGCATGGACAGCTGTGGTATGCCTATATCGATTGCCTCAATACCTAGTTGAGTTGCCGTGATTGGTCCGATGGTAGAACCGCACGGAACATTATTTCGGGCTGCAAATGTTTGAAGCGGAATACCGTTTGATGAAGCGACTGAGCGGATATGGGCTAGGCCACGAGCTGATGTCGCGTACCTTTGATTTCCATTGACCTTGACAGCCGGGCCGTGGTTGATGATGGGGGCATGCCGTGGTTCATTGCGGTCCGGGTAGTTCGGATGGATTGCATGAGCATTGTCAGCTGACAAACACCACGACGCTGCAAGCCGATCGAAATGTTTCCCATCGCGTAAACCGTGTTGCGTGGAAATACACGAGACGACACGAGAGAGCATTGGGCCAGCGGCACCCGTTGCGCTATTGCTTCCCACTTCTTCGTGATCATTGAGCACGAGGATTGAAGTGTGTTCCGATTCGGGAGCGTTGCGAAGTGCTTCAATAGCACTCCAACAGGAGGCTTGGTTATCTAATCGACCACTCGCGATAAGAGACTCATCAGCCCCGAGCAATGTGGCAGGTGTGATGTCAAACAGATGGGCATCAAAGGCCGTCACATTGGTGATTCCGGACTCCCGTTGTACCCATTCCGAAAATGATTGATTCGTTGATCCCCAGACTGGCGTCATGTGTTGGTGACGATCAAGGTGAAGACCTTTGTCTCCGATTTCTCGGTCGAGATGAATTGCCAACTGAGGTACACGAGCAAGCGCGCGTGCGGCCGAGTACAAATGCGACACACCGTTTGAATCGATGACACGGCCTGCGATTCCCAGATCTCTGTCCAGCCAAGAATTCAATAGAACACCGCCGTAGATCTCAATTGCCAATTGTGACCATCCAAGTTGATGAATGTCGGGCTGTGGCAAAACACGCAAGTTTGGTGAATCAGTGTGTGCGCCAATGATTCGTAGTGCACCCTTTGTTGTGCCGAGCCTCCATGCCACAATGCAACCGTCATACGTCAGGTAACCCATCGAAGGTAGATCATCGCCAAGTTCTGCCACGTGAACAAAACCAGCAGTGTTCAGAGAGGTGGCTGCGGTTTCAACAACATGAAATGGAGTGGGACTTTTATCTAGCCACGCCAAAAGGCTGCTGATGGATGACTCAGGCATGAAAGAGCCCAGTAGGTAAACCAGAGCCGCGAAGATGTGATGTTTCGTTTATTGACAGAATGCTTCGGTGCCCGGAAGACGAAGCGGCAATGCGATGTATTGATGTGTAATTCGGATAGAAGAACTGAGAACTAGAAATGCCGAGAATGTGTGACAAATAGTCATTAATGACTCCGCCATGACATGTCACGACAACTGTGTCACCTTTGTGCTTTTCAATGATGTCCTCGATTGCTGCAAGAACTCGATTATGAAAATCCTCTGGGATTTCATCGGAATTGAAACCACCTTTAGCCATCTCCAGCCAACGCGGGTCATTTGCGGCCTTCAATTCTTCAACAGGGATGTACTCATTCGAGTGTTGATCCCACTCTGCAATTCCTGGCACCAATATTGGTTCTATGCCAATCGCAGAAGACAACGGGGCAGCGGTTTGAACTGCGCGACGTAACGGGCTGGAATAAATCGCATCGACATTCTCTGACATCATGTACGCCGCAAACAAAGCTGCCTGTGCGTGCCCATCAACCGACAACTCAGGGTCAGCTGGCCCATCGGTATTTTCTTTCCTCACTGGGAGGCCATGACGCACGAGAATTAGTTCCACAACTATGAAAGGATAGGGAAGTGGGCCGTGAGCAGCATCATCGACTGGATGAATCGCAAATATTCTCCACAGAATCTGGTCCTGACTCGGAGTTGTTGATAGTTCTGATTCATGGGTCCCTAGACCGAAGTGGCGGAATGGCTTTATTGGCCCGCCATCTGCAGGGTGAACAGCGAGTGTTGCGTTACGACAGGCGCGGGTATGGGCGCTCGTGGCCGCATCCTGGGCCATTCTCTGTTGATGACCAGGTGGATGATCTTGTGTCCTTAGTGGG
The DNA here is from genome assembly GCA_040402055.1 of Ilumatobacteraceae bacterium. Taxonomy (GTDB): domain Bacteria; phylum Actinomycetota; class Acidimicrobiia; order Acidimicrobiales; family Ilumatobacteraceae; genus UBA2093. Next base: position 88,036 of record JBBANJ010000004.1, on the reverse strand, counting down.
CGACAGGCGATTAGTGCTGATTGGACATTCATTCGGTGGAAACATCGCTCTTGCTGCATCTGTTCGCCTGGGGAAACAAGTTGTCGGCGTCAGCACATACGAAACACCACTGTCATGGATGAAATGGTGGCCTGGAACAACAGCAGGGGCCATGGCTGTTGCATCAACTGAAGCCGATGCTGCAGAAAACTTCATGGTGCGATTGATTGGGCATAAACGATGGAATTCGCTTTCAGACCGAACAAGAGATGAACGTCGTCGAGAGGGTGCTTCACTAGTGGGAGAATTGACCGCTCTGAGGTTGAGTGCGCCTTGGGAAGCTGGCGATGTCTCGTGTCCAGTTCTGTGCGGTTATGGGTCTAACGGCATGAAACATCACGCTGAAGGAGCCAGGTGGCTGTCGCAGAACCTCACTGACGGTCAATTAATTGAATTAAAGGATGCTGCTCATGGTGCGCCTATGACTCATCCGTTGCAATTCGTGCACGCACTAGTTTTGCCTCATTGCGAGAGTTGAGGCACCTTGACTTTTATGTCCTGCCCGAAGAAGTTGCAGGTTGTGTCAACAGAAGCTGTAGCGGTGGCTTGTGACTTTACAGAATTTGCACAATCAATAACTTGAGCTCGCTGCGAATACCCGGCGAGGGCAATGGCCAAGAAAATCACAAGAGAAATGATCTTCCCGACTATGGACGAGACCACTTTCATCAGAATCAGACCAATAACGATTGAGGCCCCAGAGAGCCCCAAAGCGAGGTTTTTAAGGGTTTGGATGTCAGTTGTTGCCCATAAGGAGTTCATGTCATCACCATAGATGGCGAACAGCCCGTAGCGTTGTCATTATGTCTGTTGAGCAATTCACGGTCGCGATACTCATTGGCGGCGATAGCTCACGCATGGGCGTCGATAAAGCCACTTTCGAAGTTGACGGCATTTCAATGGCTAATCGCGTCTCACAGGCGGCCCATGAAGCCGGTGCTACTCAAGTTTTGATTATTGGAGGCACAGCAGCCAAAGCCAAGACAATTACAGGCACTTGGAAAAAGGACGGATTTCCCGGTGAAGGCCCGCTTGGTGGTGTCATCACAGCGTTGAAGCACGCTGATTACGACTCCGTTGTCGTGTTGTCATGCGATATGCCATTCATCACTAGTGCAGTGATTTCAAGTTTGGTTAACGGGTTGAACGATGCGCAAGCGACAGTTGGGCGCACAGATCGACTGAACTGGTTATGTGCAGCATGGTCGAAGCAAGAATGCTCTTCTACGTTGCAATCTGTTTGGAAGAGGAACGAGAGGGCCGTGCACCGTGCCGCCGTTCTGCTCGATGTTGCAGAAGTTCCTGTCCCTGCGAATGCTGTACGTAATATCAATTCATTCGCAGATCTGAACCCTTCAGATGAGACAACTACTATCTAGTTATGTCAATTTCTGAAATATCAATATCTGATTTAGCAACTCTCGCCAATCCCATCGTCATTGATGTTCGCGAAGTAGATGAATATGTCTCAGGCCATGTTCCTGGAGCAATCAACATTGCTTTGTCGGAATTGGTTGGACGTGAAGACGAGTGCGGTCTCGGATCCACTGTGTATGTCATCTGTCAGGCGGGTGGCCGCAGTTTGCGTGCGTGTGGTCATTTGTCAACTATTCCTTCACTGGATGGAACAACATTTATCAATGTGGCTGGTGGCACCGGAATGTGGATCGTTGAAGGACACGAGGTGACCACAGGTGACACAGCGTCCTGATATTTCCTTTGAATGGATTGATACAAATTCTGCATTGTTGGAGTTTGTTTCGTACGCCTCCACTCAAGACGTTTATTATTTGGATACAGAATTCCATAGGGAAAAGACCTATTTCCCTCAATTGGCTTTAATACAAATCGCTACGGGAGATCGTCTCGGCGTTATTGACCCGGTGGCGTGTGATGCCACCCTGATGAGACCTTTGATGGATGGTCCCTCGTTGTGCGTCCTTCACGCAGCGCAACAAGATCTAGACGTTCTTACTCAAAGCGTCGGCTTTGTACCTTCACGAATCCTCGATACTCAGTTGTGTGCAAGCTTTCTCGGGTTCACCCAACCATCGCTCGCTTCATTGCTGCAATCGATGTTGAAGGTCGTTGTGCCAAAGGGAGACCGCCTCACCGATTGGTTACGCAGACCATTGACTTCAGACCAGTTGCGATACGCCGCCTCTGACGTTGCGTACTTGGCCGAACTCTCTTCAATTATTTTCTCTGATCTTGAGAGTCGTGGCCGTATGGAGTGGGCTGCGGAAGCATGCGAAGAATTGCGCACGAGGCCAACAGGGCCAAACGCTCCTGAAGACGCATGGCTACGAGTCAAAGATGTTCGAACATTGCGCGGCAAATCACGATTCGTAGCTCGCGCCGTAGCGAAGTGGCGTGAGGAGCGCGCCATGGACTTAGACCTTCCTCCGCGTCATGTCCTGTCAGACATTGCGGTTCTCGGCGTCGCTCAGCGAGCACCTCGCACAGCTGACGATCTTCTACAAAGCAGGGGAGTCGACAATCGCCATGCAAACGGCGTCCATGGGAAAGCCTTGCTGGAAGCAATTCAATTTGGAGTGTCTGATTCTGTCGACGGTGAACTCAACTTTCCGTCAAGTGACGGCGATGACTTAGATAAGTCCATGAGGCCAGCGGTGACCCTCGTTTCAGCTTGGATTACCGAACTTGCCAAGCAAAGTGATCTTGATGCAGGTCTTCTTGCTACACGCAAAGACATCGTGGATTTACTGAGTGGCTCACCCGAGGCGCGTCTTCGTCACGGGTGGCGTAAAGACATTGTCGGAGCGGACATAGAAGACCTAGTCGCCGGCCGAAAGGCGTTGACATTTACAGGAACCTCTGGTTCTGGGCTAAAACTGGTTGATATTGACCCTTCCTGAGGCAAAGGTCATCTTTTTGTCTCACCGACCTGTACACTCGTTTCGGTTGTCCAGTAGGCATTTATGCCAATGAAATGTTCGGAGACCGACCATGAAAAAAGGTCGACATCGCCGGTTTGAAGAAGCGCGGAAATTGAAGCAAGCAGGCCCCAGTGCTGCAGACCTAGGTCTTGGTGACTCTCCACGAGTGAGTTCTACCGATGACGATGAATATGCAGCCATTGCCGAGCGCTACGGGGTGCGCTTCGACGAAGACGAAGACGAATCCGAAGACGACATCGATTAATCCGGATAGCCGGACAGAAAACGAAATACCCCCATGACAAACTCCTTACGTAATGTTGCCCTAGTGGCGCACGTCGACCACGGCAAAACAACACTTGTTGATACTCTTTTGAGGTCCACAGGTGCTTTTGCATCTCATGCCGCTGTGATCGACCGAGTCATGGACTCAGACGATCAAGAACGCGAGCGCGGTATCACCATTCTTGCTAAAGCTGCTCGTATCAATTACGGAAGCACGCTGATCAATATTGTTGATACTCCAGGTCACGCTGACTTTGGTGGGGAAGTAGAGCGCGCTCTTGCGCTTGTCGACGGAATCGTTCTTCTCGTTGATGCTGCTGAAGGTCCATTGCCTCAGACCCGTTACGTTCTGTCAAAGGCGCTCGGACTCGGTTTGCCAGTCATCTTGGTCATTAACAAGGTTGACCGTCATGACGCACGACCTGAAGAAGTGCTTGTCGAAGTTGAACAGTTGTTCCTTGACCTTGCTAGTTCTGATGATCAATTGTCATTCCCAGTCATATCTGCTGTGGCCCGTGAAGGACGCGCGATGATCGGAATCGGAATGCCAGCTGCTGATGCTGACTTGTCCTGCCTACTTGACACAATCCTCACGACAGTTCCCGCGCCTACTGGTGATCCAACTGCTCCTCTTGCAGCATTGGTAACAAACCTTGACGCTTCTGAATACTTAGGTCGTCTCGCTATTGGCCGCGTACATAGCGGCGTTATGAAAAAGGGCGACACGGTCGCTTTATGGGGCAAAGACACCGATGGAAATCCATTGAAGCGCCGCATTGCACAGCTCAGCGTGTTTGACGGAATCGGAAGAACCGAAGTGGAATCAATTTCAGCAGGAGACCTTTTTGTTCTTGCTGGAATTCCTGAAGTTGAAGTGGGAGACACCATCTCTGCACTCACTGTGACAACTCCATTGCCACGCCTCGAAGTTGACGAGCCAGTTATTCGTATGGCATTCGGCGTCAACACTTCACCGTACGCAGGTCGCGAAGGAAAGTTCGTAACTAGTCGCCACTTGCGCGATCGTCTTCAGAAGGAAATCCTCGGAAACGTATCAATCAAAATCGCAGATACGGATTCACCGGACGTCACAAGCGTGGCTGGTCGTGGAGAACTTCAACTTGCAGTTCTCATTGAAAATATGCGCCGTGAAGGGTTCGAACTTCAAGTAGGTCGCCCAGAAGTAATCACAAAGGAAATCAACGGCAAGCGTCACGAGCCTCTCGAGGCCGGTACCTGTGACGTTCCTGATGAACACGTAGGAACCATTACACAAGGTCTTGCTCCTCGTAAGGGCCGTGTTACTGACCTTCGCCCCGGAGACCCAGGTCGCACCATTGTGTCGTTCGAAGCACCATCTCGCGGTCTCATTGGTTTCCGTTCGATGTTGATGAGCAGCACCCGCGGAACAGCGTTGTTGCATCAGACTCACGCTGGTTGGACACCGTGGGTAGGAGAACTTCCTCACCGCTTGGGTGGTGCCATGATTGCTGACCGCATCGGATCAACAACTGGCTATGCACTTGACAACCTTCAATTGCGTGGAGAGCTTTTCGTAGCTCCCGGTGTGGAGGTATACGAAGGCATGGTTATCGGCGAAGCCGCACGCGGCGAAGAGATGGTTGTTAACGCAGTACGCGCTAAGGAAAAAACCAACATTCGTACTCACAGTCATGATGACGGTCCGAAACTGGCAGCGCCTGTTGATCACACGCTAGAAACAGCAATCGAATGGATCGGCGATGACGAGCTTGTAGAAGTAACTCCAAAGAGTATTCGTATTCGTAAGCGTGGGCTCAGCATTGAAGAGCGCCGCAAGTCGTCGAAAAAGGGCTAGTTAGCCCGACGTCTTAATCCTTCTTACGAAGAGCAGGATGTGGCAACGGAACTCCGACAGGAGCTGACAACATCTTCACCAAGATGGCATATGCCTTCTTGCCCATGATTTCCGTCAGCTCGTCTGTGAAGAACGTATAGGTGGGGTCTTTGCCAACAAAGGCATCAGCAGACTCTGTGCACCACCAATGAAATTCTTCGCCACCTTCGCCCCAGTCGCGGCGTTTCCACTCACGAATAGTTGAGACGACATAACCGCCGTCCTCAATGTGCTCTTCGAGGCGAATAGGCACTTGCCAACAGACGTCTGGTTTCCAATCCATATGACGTTCGCCTGCTTCGACAGCAGCGATATGGAACGCACAGCCTGTTCCGCCTTCAAATCCGGGAGGGTTATGGAAGATGCATGCGCCATTGACGACGCGCGTCTTCTTTTCGCCATCCTTCTCAGTTGAGAACCAGCCCTTATCTTTGGCTTTGTCTTTGTTCTTCCAATGACGACCCTTGAGTCGCTTTACATACTTGGTGACGTTCTTAAAATCTTTTTCATCAAGGAAGTGGGCGCCGAATGAGCAGCAACCGTGCATAAGTTCCGGAGAAGCGTCATCAAGAATTCCTTGGCACCCTTGTCCGTAAATACATTTGTAACTTGAACGCAAGAACGTCGCATCAAGCATCCATGTACGCATTTCATCTGGATCTTCAAAGCTGATCCATTCGTGGGGTTGGTCTTCTCTGGTCACGTTGCAACGCTACGCCATCTGTGCCCTCCACGCACGAATCGCCACTCCTGTGGCACAGTATTCACCTAACAGTCATCTAAGAGGACGGCACCATGAGAGACATTGAAGAGATTATTTCCGACCTTGAGAGAGTGAGCGAAGCCCTGAACGATGCAGCTATGTCGTTGATATCTGAAGCTATTCGAAATGGGGAAAAGGAACGACCTCCCCTTGAGAAGATGTTGTCTCAAGCCAGGCGATCTGTCGATAAGGCTCTTTATACCTTGCGTTCTGTTTAATACAGATTGAGTGCGTCAATCAATCCACGCAGGTCTGCAAAGCCCTTAGCGGCGTACTTCAGGCTGACGCGAGGTAATTCAGGAAGATCATTGTCTTTCACTTCTGCCGACGTGGCTGAAGTTTGTAGAATCAGACCATCGGTCGCAAGCGCAGAGAATTGATTCGCTATCTGCGAAAATTCAATGTCTGGAACTGCTCGTTGTACACGGATGTAGAGAATGTCATCAACAAAGCGGATCGAGTCGTAATTGGTATAGAAACGCGTGATCTCGTTCACCGCATCGTCAATGTTGTCTGTAATCGTGTACAGCGAAGTGTCACTTGAGGAAATGAGACCATGACCGAGCAACAGTGGCTCCATTGCCTTCATCAGTGGCGTCCAAAATGGTTGTCCGGGCACCTCTAGAAAAACGATAGGCACAGGAACTGTTTTCGCGGTCTGGGCAAGAGTGAGAAGCTCAAAAGTTTCGTCCAGTGTTCCGAAGCCGCCAGGCAAACAGAGAAATGCATGCGACTCTTTCACGAGCATTAATTTGCGAGTAAAGAAATACCGCATGCTGACGTATTTCTCATCACCTGCGATAACAGAATTAGCTCCCGCCTCGAAGGGGAGTCGAATGGAAACACCAATTGAGTTCTCCCGTCCAGCACCGACCATTCCCGCTTCCATAATTCCTGGCCCTGCACCTGTGACAACCATGAAGTGATGATCCGCCAGAGCCTTTGCCGTGGCTGCGGTTAATGCATAAATCGGACTATCGGGAGTTGTCCTCGCCGAGCCAAAGATTGAGACCTTTCGCACATTCCTGAACGGTGCAAACATCGTGAAAGCACGACTCATCTCTTCTATCGCAGAACTTGCAATTTTAATGTCCAGGGAAGAGGACGGCCCACTGATCAAATCTGTCACTGTTGTGATGAATCGATTCAATTGTCGAATGTCGGTTGACGTGCGCAGTGTTACCTCAAAACTTTTTAACAATTCATCAATTGCTTTTTGAGTATTTGACGAGACAGTCACAGTGTTACGAAATCCCTACGGCTTTATCTTCCAAGACGCCAATTAGTTCATCGAAACTCTTGATGAAGGACGCGACACCCTCGGCTTCGAGTTGAGCTGCAACCTCATCAACATCAATTGCATTCATCGCCAATTCAGCCCACTGGCGCTTACTGATACCGATGTTCTGGTCAATCGTCCTGGCCAGGGTGCCGTGATCGGCAAAGGCTTCCAAAGTTGCGTCGGGAAGAGTATTGACAGTGTCTGGACCAATCAATTGGTCCACATACATCGTGTCGGGGTAGGTCGGATTCTTTGTTGAAGTTGATGCCCACAAAGGACGTTGAACAGAGGCTCCAGCTTTCGCTAGCGGCTCCCATCGAGGTCCGCTAAAAGTTTTCTGAAACGCTGCATATGCAAGACGAGCCTGATTAACAGCAGCAGTTCCTCGAAGCGCCAGAGCACTTGGTGTTCCCAGCTGGTCGAGACGTTTGTCTATTTCGTTATCGACGCGACTTATGAAGAAACTAGCGACGCTTGCAATGTTGGCAACTGATGATCCTGAAGCCATTCGTTGTTCCAGGCCGTCAATGTATGCATCCATGACATCTTGGTAACGCGACAAACTAAATATTAAAGTGACGTTGACGTTTCGTCCTTCTGCAATCATTTCCCGAATGGCTGGTAGACCCTGCTGAGTCGCAGGAATCTTTATCATCACATTCGGACGAGAAATGCGCTCGTGAAGTAGGCGCGCAGCCGACAAGGTACCTGTTGTGTCGTGCGCTAGCGAAGGATCAACTTCGACGCTGACAAATCCGTCTGTACCGTTTGACTGGGAATAAAGATTCGCAAAAACGTCAAGCGCCCCATGAATGTCCTGGAGAACTAGTTCCCAATAAGCCTCACGTGCGGTAGAGCCCTTCATAATTTCGCTACGAAATTGATCGTCGTAATCGGCACTGCCTTGGATAGCTTTTTGAAAGATTGTGGGATTAGAAGTGAGACCTCTGACACCGCGTTCGACTAAGGCTGCCAGATTTCCTGAGGAGAGATATCCGCGTTGCAAATTGTCAAGCCACGGACTCTGTCCGTGTTCTGATGACAATTTCTTCAGAGAATCGCTCATCGATTTACCGCTTTTCGTGTTACATCGGCAACGTGAACAGCGGTGATTCCTAATTCAGTCATTACAACGTTGCCTGGGGCGCTGGCACCAAACCGATCGATACCGACACTGTGAGTTGCGTATGCTGCCCAACCAAAGGTAGTCCCAGCCTCCACACTGATGCGGGGAAGAGATCGCGAAAGAATCTCATCTTGACGTGCTTGTGACAAAGCAGCGAAACGTTCCCACGAAGGCATCGACACAACGTTGACGTGTATGCCTTCATTCTGCAGCAGACTTGCTGCATCTACTGCAACCGACAATTCGCTTCCGGTACCGATAATGGTCGCCTGAGGCTTATCAACTTTGACAATTACGCCAGCTCCGTCTTCAACTGCTGACCCATCAGTGAGGGCCACAACTGTCTGGCGAGAAAGAATCAGTGCAGTTGGCCCATCATGAGTGGCAGCGATTAGCCATGCCTGTGCAGTTTCATTGGAATCGGCAGGACGAATCACTTGTAAGCCCGGAATGGCCCGCAACGACGCCAACTGTTCTACTGGTTGGTGCGTAGGACCATCTTCTCCGACTCCTACAGAGTCGTGACTAAACACAAACACCGTACGCGCGCGTGAGAGTGCTGCTAACCGAATGGCAGGACGCATGTAATCTGCAAAAACAAAGAACGTGCCACCAACTGGAAGCACACCGCCATGAAGCGCCATACCAACCATCGCTGCGCCCATCGCATGTTCGCGAATTCCGTAGTAGATCTGTTTGCCGGAACGATTCTCAGGCGAATATGCACTGGTCTCGGCCAACTTTGCCCCTGTATTACCTGTGAGGTCGGCAGCGCCAGCAAGCACGAACGGCATTGCACTGCCGGTTGCCTCTAACACCTTTTGAAATGATTGGCGAGTTGCCAATTTTGTGTCTGAAGGGAAGACAGGTAGTACCGATGCGATCTGCTGCTTCGTGGCGATTCCGAATGTGGATGGAGTGAGAGCGGGAGAGAGCGATTGAGTGCGCTTCTTCCAATCGGCATGTGCGGCTTGTCCGCGCTCACGACAAAACGCCCGATACTCAGACACGAAAGCTTCAGGAGCGTAAAACGGCTCATCTGGGATTCCCATTACTTTTTTAGTGGCACTGACGAGTGGTGCAGTAAACGGGTTCCCGTGTGCCTCATGCTTATCTGTCAGGTCTGGAGAAGGAAAACCAATGTGTGAACGCAGCACAACCAAGGTCGGTGCGCCTGTGTGGTCTCGTGCTGCTAACAATACTTTCTCTAGAGCGTCACAGTCGTCTGCAATCTCGCCAGCCTCAATGACGTTCCATCCGTATGCGCGGAAACGTGCAGGTGCATCATCGCTACAGGTCAATGCCGTGCTGCCATCAATCGTTATTTTGTTGTCATCGAAGATGCATACCAAATGGTCCAATTTGAGATGGCCTGCCAACGAAGCTGCCTCGTGACTGATGCCTTCCATAAGACATCCATCACCAGCAATTACATACGTCTGGTGATTGACGGCATCCGGTCCATGAACAGCCCGCAAATGTGATTCTGCAATTGCCATACCGACAGCATTTGCAAATCCTTGTCCAAGCGGACCTGTAGTCACTTCAACGCCTGCCGTGTGTCCTACTTCTGGGTGCCCAGGTGTTGCTGAATTCCATTGGCGGAATAATTTGAGATCGGTGATTTCTAATCCGTAACCAGACAAGAACAACATGGCGTACTGCAAGATCGATGCGTGCCCATTAGAAAGAATTAAGCGATCGCGATCTATAAAGTCAGGCGATGTGGGATCGTGTTTCAAAATACGACTGTAAAGAACATGTGCAAGCGGCGCGAGCGACATTGCTGTTCCTTGATGACCGCTGTTGGCAGCTAGTGGTGCATCCATCGCAATTCCTCGAATAATCGAAATAGCGAGGGCGTCTTGTTCGGGGCTCAATTGTGTAGGCACCTCATGATGGTAATCGGCGCCAGGCTTTCAGAACGGAAAGTTGGGAATCGAGAGCGAGGAGATCCGCCTGATGGCCGATTTTGATACGCCCAACATCTGCCAGACCAACTAAGTCGGCTGGCACAGAGGTCGCGCTCGCGAGAGCGGAACTAATGGAAACTCCACATTCTCTTATTACTTGTTGCACACATTTTGCTAGCGGCGTGCACGACCCAGCCAAAGTGCCATCTGGCAGTCTCGGGGCACCGTCTCTGATCTCAATTCCAGGTCGCGGTCCAGACGACGTTTCCCAGGCGACGGAATCGGAAACCAAACAGACTCTTGAACCCGCAGCTCTAAAGGCCAATGCGAGAGCATCTGGTTGGACATGCACTCCGTCGGCTATCAAGCCACAAGAAATTCGTTCATCATTTAACGACCACATCGCAAGACCTGGATCACGGTGATGCACTCCGCTCATACCGTTGAATAAGTGGGTGACCATTGATGCACCGGCTTCAACTGCGTCTTCAAACTGCGTCTTAGACGGCCGGGAATGACCGAGGGAGACCGTTATGTTCTGATCTTTCATTGCTTGGATAGCGGGGATGACATCTGTTTGCTCTGGCGCGACGGTTACAAGCCGCACAGACGGCACTAGCCGGGAAATCCAGTCCAAATCACAGGCGATGATGTGCTGTACAGGATGCGCTCCTGGTGCTGATCCGAGAAATGGACCTTCAACATGAATGCCAGAGAAACCAGGCACTTGCTGAGACTGAAACGACTCATGGAGCGACACCAATGAAGCTGACATCTTGATTAGCGGAGCAGTGACGATGGTGCCCAACCAACTGGTCGTACCACACTCAAATAACGCTTGGTCCAACCGCAGCAAATCTTCAGTAGATGCAGTTGCTACATGAACATTGTCAAAGCCGTTCATCTGAACATCAACGAAACCGGGACAGACCACAGCGTATTCGGATTCCCCTGAATGCACGTCTATAGATTCAACGAGACCATCGTCTGCAACAACTATTCGGCGAGGTCCGTGGAGGATGTCTCCATCGAAAAATTTATTACAAGTGATCTCGCGTGACACGTAGAAAATGTACAGCGGTTTTTAGTTGAACGAAGCCTTGGCCGTTGCCGTCAGACGAATATCGGAAAAACGCACCTTCGCTAAACGCAAAATTGTGAGTGTTTTAATTACCCACCAACCTGGATCAACTTGGAACCATCTGTGGGACAAACGAGGTGACGAGGGAGCTGCGTGGTGATTGTTGTGCAGGCCTTCGCCCATTGTGAAAAAAGCCAGCCACTGGAGATTGGTCGCTCGGTTGTCATATGGCCGACGACCGAAATGATGTCCAAGCGCGTTAACTGCTGCATTTCCAGCTAAATAAATGTTCGCGTGAATGAAGGCGGCAAGAAGGCCCGTCCCAGGCCCGAGCAGAATCATGAGGATTGCAACTCCTGAGAGGAGACCGGTCTTGTTGTGACCAAAGAAGAGTTTGTCCCAACGATCATCAGGCAAATCTTTGGCGTACCGCTCGATCGTCGAGGGATCAAGGACTGAAGCTCTGTACAAAGCCACGTTCTTGGCCTGCACTTTCTTCCACCCGAGAAGAACAGGGGAGTGTGGATCGCCTTCGATATCGGTAAATGCGTGGTGCTTTCTATGAACTGCCACCCATTCTTTTGGCTTTATGCCCGTCGACAGCCACAGGACGGCGCGAAACACAAGCGCCACTGATGGACGAAGGGTGAGGGCACGGTGACTCAACGCTCTGTGCAGATACACGGTTGTGCAGGTATTGGCAGCGGTACAGACGACAGCTGCGACCAAGAAAGCAGTAAGGAGGCTGGAAAGAATTGAACTCATATGCAGACACTAACGGGCTACCTACTGGTAGGTAGGGAGGAAGTGGGGGTAAATTGAGAATGTGTCCGAAGTAACAGATGAGATCAGTTCAAAATCCACCAGAGAACTCATCCTGGACGAGGCCCTTCACTGTTTTGCCGACCGCGGATATGAAGGAACGTCGCTCAACGACATAGCTGCGGGTGTTGGCATTAGACGCCCGAGTTTGCTGCACCATTTTCCTAGCAAAGAGGCCTTGTACACAGACGTTTTTGAAATGCTTCTATCCGAATGGCTTGAAGGACTGGAAGTTGCGATGGCTTCCACTGCATCAGGTTGGGACAAAGCCGAATTAGTTATTCGTGCGGGATTTGATTTGTTTGCGCGTACGCCTGACTACGTTCGAATTATGCGACGCGAAGCACTCGACAGCGGTGTTCATGTTGGTGTCGATCTTTCCGGTTTCTTGCGTCCTCTCTTTGATAACGCATGCGCGTATTTCACTTCAGAAATGGATAAAGGCAACTTTCGTCGTCACAATGCTCAACACTTAATCATCACCGGGTACGGCGCGATCTTGACTTATTTTTCCGATGCTCCATTCATTGATGAACTACTGAATGATCGGGCCCTTACGCCGGAGAATGTTCGCGATCATTGCGATCATGTGGTGGCCTTCTTTCGTGCTGCGCTTGTCGCGTAGACCTCAGTTACCAAATCCGATACAGTTGCGACATGTCTATATGGATTAACAATGGTCGCACTATCGGATACTCGTCAGAGGGCTCAGGAATGCCAATCCTTGCGTTTCACGGCACGACTCAAGCAGCTAATACGTGGACTCAAGTGCAACAAGCATGCGAAGCCAACCTTCAATGGGTCACATTCGAGTTCCCCGGTTCTGGTGAATCAGATATGCCAGCAGGCCCAATTGATCTTGACGCCGAAGTTTCAAATGCTGTTGCATTAATGAATCATCTCGGGCATCAGCGCTTTCACGTAATCGGGTATTCACTAGGAGCAGTGGCCGCATTGCAGTGCGCAGCGCTTTTTCCAGATTCTGTAATCACTGTGACTTCACTGTGCGGATGGTCCCAATCAGACGCACGAATGAAAGTGACTTTTGATTTGTGGCGTCGCTTGATTGCTATTGATCCGGAGTTGTTCATGCGTTATGCACTCGCTGACGGCTATACAGCTGCGGCTCTCGAAGTACTTGAACCGATGTCGGATGCTGTTGTGGGTATGGCGGCTGCCACAGTGCAGCCGGGATCAGATGCTCAACTCGAATTAGACATTCGCATTGATATTGAAAAGACTTTGGGAAGCATTACGGCGCCTTGTCTTGTAATTGGTGGCATCGAAGACCGGTGGGTGGATATCTCTAAATCACGTCATATTGCAGCCACTGTGCCTGGGGCGACTCTCATTGAACTGCCTGCAGGGCACCTTGTTATTGGTGAGTTGGCCGGAGAAATTGCGTCAGCTCTGGCAGCGCATGTGTCATAGAGACCCAATTCCAGTTGGAGCACCCGTCTTTAGCTGCTCGTACTGACTACCGTATGTAGTCGTGTCATCTGATCTAAATACCACCCTTTCTGAATCCGATTCAAAGTCTCTGTTGTCGTCGTACAACATTCCCTTTGCTCCCGAAAAGAAGACATCCTCGGCTCTGGAAGCAGTGGCCGCCGCAGAGCAGCTTGGATATCCAGTCGTTGTAAAGCTTGGTGGAGACAAAATTGCTCACAAGACAGAACGTGGACTGGTGCGTCTACGACTGAATAGCGCCGAGGCTGTAACTGAAGCGGCAACAAGCCTCCTGGCTGCGGCTACTCCGGCAGATGGTGAAGTTCACTTATTGGTAGCGCCCATGATTAGCGGAACACGAGAACTTATTGCGGGGATGCTCGTCGACCCACAGTTCGGACCAACTGTGATGCTTGGTATCGGCGGCGTCATGGCAGAAGTGATTGCCGATGTTGCCTTTCGACCAGCACCCGTTGATGAAGCAGGTGCCGCCTCCATGATTGATTCATTGAGAATGCAAGGCCTTCTGGAAGCTTTTCGCGGTGAACCTGCGGTCAACAGAAGTCAATTGATTTCCACCATCGTTGGGCTTTCACGAGTTGCCATGGAACGTGACGACATTGTCTCAGTAGATGTGAACCCGCTTATTGTTCGCGCGAACGGTGACGTTGTAGCCGTTGATGCTTTGGTTGAGATGGGAATCCGAAATGTCTCAATGGTTTCTAAACGTATTCCGTACACGGATGCTCAATTTCGAGCACTCTTTGAACCGCGTGGCGTTTTGGTGGCAGGGGCATCCACTCATCCAGGAAAATTCGGTTTCGTTTCGCTGCACAATATTTTGGCTAGCGGTTACGCCGGTGGCGTGTACGGCACAAATTTGCAGGGTGAAGAAGTCCTCGGCATAAAGACTGTTGCGGATATCGATTCTTTGCCAGAAAACGCAATTGATCTGGTGTTCGTATGTACACCAGCATCTGCCAATCCGGAGCTGTTACGCGCATGTGCACGAAAGGGAATCGGTGCTGCGTTTCTTACGTCAGCTGGTTATGGCGAAGCAGGAGAAGAGGGAATCCGACTTGAAGCTGAACTGGTTGCGCTTGCCGATGAATTAGGAATACTTCTTGCAGGGCCCAATGGTCAGGGCGTCGTATCAACTCCAGCAAAACTATGTGCGCAAATAGTTGCGCCATATCCGCCAGCGGGAGCAATTGCTGTCGCTAGTCAAAGTGGAAACTTCGTCTCTAGCTTTTTGAATTACGCACGCCAGACCGGTGTTGGCATTAGTCGCGCTGTTTCGGCCGGTAATGCTGCGGCACTCGGCGTTGCAGATCTTGTTGAGTGGTACGGAACAGACCCTGCCTCAAAAGTTGCCTTGACATATGTCGAGGGAATTAGTGACGGTCGCGGGCTCATGGAGCGACTCGCGCGAGTCACAGCTCATAAGCCTGTTGTCCTTATCAAGGGTGGCGCTACCGATAAGGGTGCGCGAGCAGCTGCTAGCCACACAGGAGCTCTCGCTGCCAATGATGCGATATTCGATGGCGCATGCAAAGCCGGTGGAGTCACTCGTGCAGCGAATGTTGAGGAAGCCTTTGAAGCTGCGGCCACGTTTGCCACGCAGCCGCTCCCACACGGACCAAACGTTGTGGTGTTAACCACTGCTGGTGGCTGGGGCGTCGTTACCAGTGATGCAATCTCAATCGATGGTTCAATGCAATTGATGACCTTGCCAGAAGACTTACTGGCGCAAATTGATACGAAGTTGCCTCCACGGTGGAGTCGCAACAATCCCGTTGATTGCGCCGGAGGCGAAACACGCGACACAATTCCAGAAGTAATGGCGATGATCGCAGAACACAAAGATGTTGATGCAATCATCTACCTCGGCCTAGGTATTCAAGCCAACCAAGCTCGTCTCATGAGAGAGGGTCGATTTCACCCTGATCACGGCTTAGACCGCATCGTTGAATATCACGAACGACAGGATGCGCGTTTCGCCCAAGCTGCACATGACTTGTCAGTTGCTACAGGAAAACCAATTCTTCTTGCGACGGAGCTTGCTGTCGCTGATCCTAATAATTCTGGTGTTCAAACTGTTCGCGAAACAGGGCGTCTTTGCTACGCCAGTGGCAACCGCGCTGCGGTAGCACTTGGACACCTCTATCGATATGCGGTTCACACAGGTGTCGCGCGTAAATAGCGGCTTTGGTGCGCGATCGCGCCAATCAGCAAACCCGCTTCGAACGATAACTATTTTGGCAACCGTTGGAATTCTGCTGTTCGGAGGTTTGTACCTGGCGTTGTCTCGTACCGCATCTCGAGTGACTCATCGAAATGACCGCGTGGTGACCACAGTTCCGCGCGTGTCTTTGCTTTCCGCACGACGAGCGCCGAACACGTTGTCGGTAATCACGCGCACAGGCAAGGTGTCTCGAGCTTTTGCAAATATTGTTTCCGATTTTCCCACGCAGAGTTGCGCGGCAGTCGAATGGATGGGAACACGTCTTGGTTCACTCAATCCGACAAAAGCAATGATTCCAGCGTCGGCTACCAAGGTGATCACTGCTGCTGTTGCGCTAGAAGTTTTGAAACCCGGATTCACCTATACGACAAATATTCTTGGGACCTTAGATGCGGTGGGCACAACCGCAGACTTATTCTTTGTCGGAGGGGGAGACCCGTTACTAGTTCGTAACGAATATGTGGCCTCTGAAAAATACCCGACTTCCTCTGGGACATCGCTAGAAAAGTTGGCAGATTCTCTAGTCGCAGCAGGTCTGCGACGCGTTACAGGTTCTGTTGTTGGAGTCGACTCTCGATACGACGACAAAAGATTTGTTGATGTGTGGCCAGAGGATTTTCACTTCACAGAATCTGGACCACTCGGAGCTCTTATGGTTGACGACGGGGTTGTGCTCGGTCAAACAACTAAGCCAGATGATCCAGCTGTTGCAGCTGCTACTGAGTTACAGAATCTTCTGAATGCGCGGGGCGTACTGTTCGGTGCGCTTCCGCGTCGCGACGCACTCCCTTCCGGTCTTGCAACAATCGCTTCCATTCAATCTGCTCCGCTTACGTCAATCGTTCAAGAGATGTTGGTTAACAGCGATAACAACACCGCAGAGATGTTGTTAAAGGAAATAGGTTTTGCATCTACTGCAACAGGTTCTACCGCGGCAGGCCTCACTGCAGTCACAGAGCAACTCGCAAAGTGGAAGCTTGATAAAGTCGTTCAGCTTTTTGATGGATCAGGACTGGCTTCAGATGGACGAATTCCTTGCGACGTCTTCATGTCTCTCCTTAATACTTTCTCTACGACTTTGCCTGGCCTCATGGCAACCGCGGGTGAAACAGGGACCATCCGAGACACATTCGATGGGACTGCAGTGGCCGGCAAACTTCGCGGCAAAACAGGAACTCTCAATGGGGTGAAAGCACTGGTCGGATATTTGCCGATCACTAACTCGGGACCTGTGACGTTTTCGTTATTGATGAACAAGGCGGGGATAGACAATCAGGGTTCATACAGGCCCATCTGGTATTCATTGGCGGACGTACTGAATAGAGCCTCGGCTTCGCCATCGATGGAGCAATTAACGCCATAGGACGGCCTGTGGATATCTTCGGATGGGCGCCGTAGGATACAAAGCCCATGGCATCGTCGCGCATCTCACCAAGACCACCCAAAGGTCCTGTCGACCAGGTTGGCGACCTCTTTGATTCGGTGAAACAGTACGCGCGACAAGAGACTCTTGAACCAATCAAGGGTGCCATTCGTTGGGTCGGAGTTGGGTCTGTGGCAGCTCTTTCTTTAGGTCTTGCCTTAGTTTTTTCAGCGATAGGCGTTCTGCGCCTCAGCCAAGATCTTGGGGGCACTGTTCTTGATGGTTCGTGGTCGTTTATTCACTATTTCATTACGTTGTGCGTCGTGGCCGTTCTTGTGGTCGTTACATTCTCTCGCGTCTCGCGACGCAGTCTCGCAAAGGATTCCTAATCATGTCCGATAACACTCGTATTTCTCGTGACGACCTTGAGTCAAAGTTCAGAGCTCTGCAAGCAGATATACAAGGACGCTCTGCTGATAAGAAGCAGTCCGCCATTGCAATTGGTTCTGCAGTTGCGTCAATAGTGGTTATTCTTGCTTATCTTTTGGGCCGCCGCAAAGGTCGTCGTCGTGCTTCTCGTGTTGAATTCCGCCGGTTTTAGTATTTATGCGCGCCATAGTTCGATTCATCGGACGTCGTATCTTTCTTAGTCATTCCAAAAAATTTCGGTTGTTAAGTCGGCTGATAACACTTTTTGGAATGGCACGATTAACTTCTCGTGCGGTCACTCCCGTGCGGCGAATAGTGCTTGCCCGCGATGAATCAATGGAAATTCGAATTACTAAGACTGGATATCGCGCCTCATGAGTGGAGTATTTGCTGAGGGCGAGAAGGCTCTGTTTATCGACTCAAAACAACGTCGTTATCTAATCCAGCTCAATATGGAGGGCGAGTTCCATAGTCACGCAGGGTTTGTTGCCCATACCGCGGTCATTGGAACGCTTCCTGGAACACCTGTCGAATCAACAAAAGGATCGAAGTACATAGTTCTGCGTCCAACGCTCGAAGATTTTGTCATTGAAATGCCTCGAGGCGCACAGGTCATCTACCCTAAAGATCTTGCACCAATGTGCATGATTGGCGACATTTATCCCGGAGCACGTGTCTTCGAAACAGGCGTTGGTTCCGGAGCTCTTTCAATGACGATGCTTCGCTACGGGGCCCACATTACGGGTCTTGAACTGCGCGAAGATTTTATGAATCGCGCGAAAGCAAATGTTCGCTCGTTTCTCGGAGAGGAAGCATTGTCGCGGTACAACGTCTCTCTAGGGGATAGTTACGAAACAACACTCGAAGGCTCTTTCGACAGAGTGATGCTTGACCTTCCAGAGCCGTGGCAAGTAGTTCCACGAGTTCAACACGTCCTAGAAGCAGGGGGGCTGCTCGTTGCATACACCCCTTCAATCACTCAAGCGGTTCAGGTACGTGAATCTATGGGCAAAGGCTGGGTTGACCAGCGCACACTCGAAGTTCTCCATCGCACATGGCACATTGAAGGCATGGCAGTAAGACCTGACCATCGCATGGTTGCTCACACAGCGTTTCTTACTGTTGGGCGTTGGATTGGTTCGAACGTTTAGGGTTCGATAAAGATGCATTCGCCGGGGCATTCCTCGGCGGATTCAACAACTGCATCAATAAGTTTGTCGTCGAAATTGGCAAGACCTTCAGCGCCTTCAGCGTTTCCCTTAGCTTTAGCGAACACTTTGTCGCCTTCGCGAACGTAGGCAAGTCCATCATCAAGAAGCGTAAATACGTCTGGTGCAATTTCTTCGCAGAGGCCATCGCCAGTGCAGAGGTCTTGATCGATCCATACCTTCATTTGGGGAGTCCCTTCTCATGAGCCGTATCACGGCACCATTGCGCCCCCAATTGGGGACAGTGGTAAGCCTACACATCCCGTACCCAGGTCGCCTTGTCTATCAATGCGGGTCTGAACGGTACGTTGCGGCCTAGTGAAGGACGAGTCCTGACCCACGGTGACGAGTAGCGTGGAGCCTTCATGACGGAGCAGACAATACCTACAGAGTCGCCTGAAATGCATCCAGTTACAAAGGCTCTGCGCGACTGGTTTCTCGTTGTTGTCTTGGCACTGGGAGCAGCTTTGCTCGTCCGTGTTTACGTTTTGCAGCAGTTCTACATCAGCGGACCATCAATGGAGGCAACGCTCTTCGGCGACAATCGTGTCCTTGTGAATAAGTTGAGTTATCGATTGCATTCAATCCATCGGGGAGACGTAGTTGTTTTTGATCGTGTGACGACCAGCGATGGGTCTGTCGTACATGATGATCTCATCAAACGAGTCATCGCCCTTCCGCGTGACACAATCGAAATCAAGAACTGCATCGTGATAGTCAATTCAAAACCGCAGGTGGAGCCTTATCTGGACAAGGACGTGCTCGATTTCACTGATCCTGTAAACAGATGTCGCGTCGCAAACATGCCCGTACAGACAGTTCCAGACAAAAAGATTTTTGTGATGGGAGACAACCGGCCCGAATCATTCGATAGCAGGAGCTTCGGCCCTATATCGGAGAGCCTGGTCGTTGGTCGCGCCTTTGCAATTGTGTGGCCGTTGAATCGAATCTCGACCTTGTAAAAATCAGGTTCGAGGAACGAATCCGATTTCCTTCTCGTACGTTTCAACCATGGTGTCGACGTGGTCGCTGAATACAGCATCCAATCCCATTCGTAGTGCTGTCGACAAGACATAGTCGTATTGACAATCCCAACCAAAAGCAAACATCCCGAATTTGTGCACCAATGTGGTTGAACCACCCGTCCAGTCCGAGTGATGCATATTCAGGCTGTCTATTCCGTTGCTCGACAATTTTGCACAGCGCATCTCAAGACCTTCTTTGATGCGTGAGAGTCGTGTCGAATCGACAAGCCTGACGTTTGGAAGTCGTGTTCGTTGAGCAATAATTACTGCACTTGAGTAGTGACACAACCACAGACGTGATTCATCAAAACCACTGTTTCGTGCGGTCTCGGCAGTACGTTCAAAACTTTGTTCATCCTTGATGTCAATACTCAAATCAAAATTAGTTCCACACGTTTCAAACAACGCTTCCAAAGTTGGGATATGAGACGGTAGTTCTGCAAGTCGGAGGGTTGAAATAGGACGACTACGCGCAAGTTTTCTCACGACGCCGTCATGGTCGAGAACGGCGTGTCCATCAGCAGTAGTCCAGGCATCAGTTTCGAGACCGTTAGCCCCAAGCCGCAATGCAAGCGCAAAAGCCGCAAGAGTGTTCTCGGGAGCATGGGCCATTCCACCTCTATGGGCAAAGGCAATCGGGTCAGATCGGAGGGAAGCAATGCGTTGTTGCACCCTCCAACACTAGGTGCCTGCTTCTATGCTTAGCGGGTGTTCAATATGTCCGGTAGTGAGATTCTTTTTCTGCTTGTTGCCGGGCTTGTCGTTTTAGGTCCAGAAAGACTCCCTGGAGTTATTCGAAGAGGTGGAAAGATCTACGGCGATCTCCGACGCGCCGCGAGTGGTTATGAAAAAGAATTCCGAGAGACATTTTCAGAGCCCATCAACGAACTGAAATCCACTGCTGATCAGATGCGTCATGGTTTTGGGCTCGTTGACAACGAACCATCGCCCCCTATGCGTCCTGAACAGGCGGCATATCCGAAGCCAGACTTTTCAACACCAGTCGTAGATACCCCAACTCCCGCTACTGACGATGAGTAATACATCGGCTCAACCTATTGAAGCAATGTCCATGATGGACCACTTGCGCGAATTGCGTATGCGCCTAGTACGTAGTGTCCTAGCAGTCGGAATCTCAACGCTGATTCTTCTAGCGTTCTATGACCAACTGAAAAATCTACTGACCAAGCCATATACGAATTTGTGTGCCCGCAGGCCTGACTTTGCCTGTGATGGGTCACTCTTTTCGCTAGGACCACTTGACGGTTTTTCGGCACGCATGAGGGTATGCCTGTACGGCGGATTGGTTCTCGCGCTGCCGGTCCTGCTCTGGCAGATCTGGCGGTTCATTGTGCCGGCTTTATCCAAACGAGAAAAGAATTATGCAGTTCCTTTTATTGCGTCATCGATTCTTCTTTTTTCTTTTGGTTGCTACTTGGCGTATTGGACCTTGGATAAGGCCTTGGAATTTCTGATCTCGTGGTCAGGCAGCGACGTCACTCAGGCCTATCAAATTACGAAATACATAAATCTGGTCGTGATGATGATGCTTGCATTCGGTGTTGGCTTTCTCAGCCCTGTGCTTCTTGTTTTCCTTCAACTGGTTTCTGTCGTGACGCCTAAGACGTTGATCAAGCAATGGCGTTACGCCGTAATGGGGATCTTCGTAGCAGCCGCTGTGATTACTCCGTCGGGTGACCCAATCAGCATGTTGGCCCTTGCCATTCCGTTGACAATTCTGTATTTGATCGCAGTTCTCATTGGCTGGCTATTGACACGACGAAGGTCTGCGTAGTTCGGTGTCTGACGTTCGCACGATATTCCTCAAGTCTCTAGATTACGAACCTGATGTTTTTCAGGTGAAGGCAATGAACTCAATTGATGCTGACGCATCAGTCTTAGTGGCCGCACCAACCGGTTCCGGCAAAACACTTATCGCAGAATACGCAATTGCACGAGCGCGTTCTCTCGGTTTGCGTGCCTTTTACACGACACCAATCAAGGCGTTATCAAACCAGAAGTATCGCGATTTACAAAATCTGTATGGTGCGCACAACGTCGGTCTTGTGACCGGAGACAATGCAGTTAATGCCGACGCACCGGTCGTGGTGATGACCACCGAGGTTTTGCGGAACATGATTTATGCCCAATCGAGTCGGCTAGAGGAGTTGGGTGTTGTAATCCTCGACGAGGTTCATTATTTGCAGGATGCTTTTCGCGGTCCTGTGTGGGAAGAAGTAATCATTCAACTCGACCTCGAAGTTCAGCTTGTCTGCTTGTCGGCGACAGTGTCTAATGCCGACGAAGTTGGCGATTGGTTATCAACCGTACGAGGCAGAACAGACGTAGTTGTAGAGACCACTCGACCTATCGAACTCGTTAATCATTTTGCCCTGTTCGACAATGCTTCAAAGCAATGCGAGATGTTCGAGACAGTGGTCGCAGGTGAACCGAATCGTCACGTTCAACGACTTCTTTCCAATGCAACACAAGTACGCGGCAGGTCTGGCCAACAAGGCGGGAAGAAACCGCGCCGATTTTCCCCACCAACGCGCCCAGAGATAGTTGAACTTCTCGAAGATCAATCCATGCTGCCGGCCATTGTCTTCATTTTCAGTAGAGCTCAATGCGAGGACGCAGTCCATTCATGTATGAACGCTGGCATGGTTCTGACATCTTTAGAAGAGGAGATTCAGATCCGAGAGATCGTCGAACGGCATTGCGAGAATCTCACAGCCGACGATAAGGACGCACTTCAGTACCACAATTTTATAGATGACGTAGCTAGCGGCATCTCTTGCCATCACGCCGGAATGATTCCGATGTTCAAGGAAGCTGTTGAGGAATGTTTCGTACAAGGGTTGGTCAAGGTTGTTTTTGCCACTGAAACTCTTGCAGTGGGAATCAATATGCCCGCGAGGGCGGTAGTAATTGAGAAGTTAACGAAATACACAGGAGAACATCATCAGTTACTGAAGGCTTCTGAGTTCACGCAGTTGACCGGTCGTGCAGGTCGACGAGGCCTGGACGATATCGGTCATGCAATTTCACTATGGAATCCGTTTGTCGACTTTGACCAGGTTGTCGGTTTGGCCCTGAGCCGTAGTTTTCGTTTGTCATCTGCGTTTCGTCCTACTTCCAATATGGCCGTAAACATGGTTCGCAATCGTTCACTAGACGGCACTCACCACATTCTGAATTTGTCATTTGCTCAATTTCAGGCCGATAAGGACGTTGTGACTTCTGAGGCATCTATTGACGGCCGCAAACGCGAGTTGGCGCTACTCGAAAAGGCTCTGGCGGAGAGAGATTTTGGTCAAGAAAACATCACGTCATCTGACCAAATGGCTTCATCAGTAGAGGCTGAGATTGCATTGCGTTCTTTGCGACCCGGAGACATCGTGATGTTCGACGCGTCGAATATTAGAGGCCGAGGTTTGATTATCAGCACAGCAGCTCGCCGTTCTGGCATTCGACTCACTGTTGTCACACCTAGTCGCAAGATTCTTGATGTGATGGCTAAAGATTTACGAAGTCTGCCGATGAAGGCGGGCCACGCAGATCTTCCAGTGCCGTTTGAACCCGCTCGTACCGAGTTCATTCGCGAGTCGGCTGCACGACTTGTGAAAGCAAAAATTGACGAGACAATGGGTAGGGCTATGGAGGAGCAAACAGGTCCGCGTGTTGTTGACTCACCTCTCTCGCACAAAAGCATTCGCAAATTGAGAAATGAAATCGAACAGATGGAAAGCCGAGCGGGTACTCGTGCTGGTTCAGTTGGATCTCGTTTCATGGACGTTGTTCACATGTTGGAAGAGATGAACTACATTTCGCAATGGACACTGACAGAAAAAGGCGAGATGCTCGCAGGAATTTTTCACGAGTCTGATTTGCTGATTGTCGAAGTGATGAACCGAGGGTTGTTCGACAATTTGTCTGTCAATGATTTGGTAGCAGTGTTATCCACCTTGGTGTATGAACCACGTGGAGGAGATTCTGGCGGAGCCCCACGTTGGCCCAATGAACAGGTGCGCCAACGATTCAAACGAATTGAACGAGTGAGTGAACAGGTACAGGACATTCAGCGTCAGCGTGGTCTGCATCAGCATCGTGCGCCTAACGGCGGCTTAGCTTTCGAGACCGCAGCGTGGGCCAGCGGGAAACCATTGTCGAAAATTCTTGATCCTGATCTCACCCCTGGTGACTTCGTCCGATCGATGCGTCAATTGATAGATCTCTTGCGTCAGATTGTGACTACGACTTCCAATCCATCACTGCGTGACACAGCTGAATCAGCTACACGTGCTCTTGATCGTGGAGTCGTTGCAGCAGCGTCCGGAGCATCGTCGCGATGATCACACGCGGGGAACAATGGGGAATTCCAACAACGCGGATTCCTGCTGACCTTCTCGTTAATGGAGATCATGAACTCGCCGCAAGCTCTACCGATTCTCGTCTCATCGTGAATGGAGGAGATATTGCACACAGTCTTGGTGATCCACCTCCACCAGCTGTAGGTGACAGATGTACAGAGGTACCGATAGATGCTCTTCGAGTATCGATTACCTTCAAGAACGGTTCGGCTCGAACACTGATTGCTGCATCGCATGTGAAGGTTGGCAACTGGTTACGAGGTCGCCTCGTGTGCGTTTCCAATGGAGGATTCATCGGGGCACTAAATGTCTCACCTCGCGCTCACCCCAATGATGGATTCCTTAATCTGATGACTATTGATCCGTCCATGGGAATACAGCAGCGACTGCGGGCCCGTAAAAAATCAGTTCTCGGAACACACACTCCGCACCCCTTAGTAGAAACAGGTCGAGCTAGGTCATTCGCTTTTTCTTGTCAGTTTCGTTCGGAGCCTCTTCGCGTTGACGGTCGCCGAATTTCTTCATGGAGCGCCGTACAAGTAGAAATTATGCCTGATTACTGGAGACTGCTCGTCTAGCCATCTACGGTAGGTGAATGCAATCTTGGATACTTAACGAATCACCGGGCACCTATGTGTGGGGAGATATCGACACTCCTGAACTTCAAGACAACGAAGTACGCATTCGCGTAGTCGCGAGTGCTCTCAATCACATGGACTTATGGGTGACCAGAGGAATGCCGAAGCCTCCACTTCCACACATTCCCGGCTGCGATGTTGCAGGAATAGTTGATGCGATTGGAAGCAAAGTGACTTCAGTTTCTGTGGGAGATGAAGTCGTCGTGAATCCGGGAGTTTCACCAATTGAAGACATCGTTCGATTCGGAAATAATTCGCCGATGGGACCTGGTTTTATGATTTGGGGTGAGCATTGTCACGGAGGTCATGCCACATTTGCTATCGCACCCGACAGAAATGTTCGCCCGCGTCCTTCGAACAGGACATGGTTTGAAAGCGCCGCGTTTCCACTTGCTTATCTCACGGCTCTACGCATGCTGAATCGAGCACGTCTTGCGCCGGGAGAAACAGTATTGATTGTCGGCATTGGGTCTGGAGTCTCAACAGCCGCGTTGGCTCTTGCCAACTTCATGGGCGCTCAAGCAATCGTGACTAGCAGAGACGCAGCCAAGCGTGAACAAGCATTGCGTATGGGTGCGATTTCAGCGATTGATTCTGCCGATGCCAAGTGGCCAGTGCAGGCCGATGTTGTAATCGAGAGCGTTGGACCAGCTACATGGGACAAATCAGTTCGCTCCCTTGCCCCAGGTGGACGAATGGTCGTATGCGGTGGAACATCTGGGTCCGCAGCCGAAATCAATATTCCTCGTTTATTTTTCAAACAATACGAAATCATTGGTTCATCAATGGGAAGTTATGAAGAGTTTGATCAACTTTTGTCCATTGTCAATAACGGATTGCCAATAGCTGTCGACAATGTTTACCCACTGCAGGAATACGAAACAGCATTGTCTCGTCTTGAGCGTGGCGAACAGCTTGGAAAAATTGTGCTTGATCACGGTATTGCGTTGTGAACAATTCAGATGTTGATGAACTGAAGGCGCACGCATGCAACCTGATTGATCAGAACGCAGAGTCACTTATCAGTGTTAGCCATGATATTCATGATCATCCGGAACAGAATTACGAAGAAGTTTTTGCATCAGAGTTGTTGACACGAACAGCTAACGGATTAGGCGTTCCTGTTGAATTGGGTGCCTTCGACTGTGCCACTGGGTTTTCAGGTGATGTTGGTTCAGGCCCGACCGTGTGCATCATGAGCGAGTATGACGCGTTGCCCGATATTGGTCATGGTTGCGGGCACAACATCATCGCTGCCGCTGGTCTTGGAGCTGCGATCGCTCTTGCGTCTGTTGCAAGCGCATCAGGTGGTCGCGTTCGGTACATGGGAACACCAGCCGAAGAAGGCGGTGGCGGAAAGATACTGATGGCTCGCAATGGGGCGCTAACAGGAGTAGATCTGGCCATGATGGTTCATCCTGCAGACGCTGACCTAGCAACCATCAACGCCATAGCGCTTCAACAACTCTTGGTTGAATACACCGGACGAGAATCACACGCTGCGGCTGCTCCGCATTTGGGTCGCAACGCACTTGATGCAGCGGTACTCGGTTACATGGCTGTAGCTACTTTGCGACAGCACATCCTGCCGACTGAACGTATTCACGGAATCTTCTTGAAGTCAGGGGAGAAGCCGAACATTGTTCCGCGCGAGGCCTCAACCGAGTGGTACGTCCGGTCCGACAATGTCACCTCTCTTGCAGCTCTCAAGCCCCGCGTCCTTGCATCACTCGAGTCCGGAGCCCTTGCGTGCGGTTGTTCTGTCTCGCACGAATGGATTGGTGCGGCATATGCAGACATGGTGACAAACAACACCATGGGAACCATGTATGCGCACAACGCATTACGCCTTGGTCGTACAGTGTCTGACCCACGAGAGGGCGGACACAGAGTTGTTGGCAGTA
Organism: Ilumatobacteraceae bacterium; assembly: GCA_040402055.1. Lineage (GTDB taxonomy): Bacteria > Actinomycetota > Acidimicrobiia > Acidimicrobiales > Ilumatobacteraceae > UBA2093. The sequence goes on along the minus strand of JBBANJ010000004.1, from coordinate 61,315 downwards.
CAGACATGGGAAATGTCAGTCATTTAGTACCTTCGATTCACCCGATGATTGCTTCGGCACCTACTGGCACTTCTATACACACCAAACAATTTGCTCAATTTGCTCGATCTCCGATGGCGGACCAAGCAGTCATAGACGGTGCCAAAGCAATGGCCATGACCGCAATCGATTTTTGGACTTCGACAGAGCGTCAGAAAGTCGTTGCAGAGGAGTTTCACACTGCCAACCCAGACAAAAACGTGCTGTAGCGGTATCCCTCTTCGCGGCCTACGTGACTCCTAGGCTCAATTGTCGTGAGTGTTTATGTTCCTGAGGAATTTACAGATGCGGAATCTGACATCCTGCGTCGTTATTTTACAAATCTTGATCTTCCTGTTTTTGCGTTGGTCAATCTGCCTGAAGTTGTAAAAGGCGCGTTGTTTGCCCGTTACAGCCGTAGTCCTCGCAGTTTGCGTCGTCTCTTCCTTGACGAGTTTGTGAATGATCTCGAAATTGATGGAGACAAGGCAGTCGACGCAACAGTCGGAGTCGATAGGGCAGAGACTCTGTACGAAAAAGTCTTCGTTGAATACGGCGACGACTCAGTTGCACAACTTGGTGGCGTTCATCTTGCCTGCGAACAGGCTTCGAACATTTTGACGAAGATTCTCGAGTGGGGTCGCCTCATGAGTTACCTCGAGCAGAGCACCCGGTACATCGCCTATGACGACAGACTTGGTGGCCGTTATCGCTACTACCGCGACCCTGACATCTTGGAAGGTCGGTTTGGTACCCGTTATGTCGGCGATATGGACCGTATGTTTGATTCGTATAGTCAACTAGCTGAACTAGTAACCAACCACGTCCGTTCGACAGTGGTTAAAGGACCGAAAGACAGTGACTTTGTGTACCGACAAGCCACACGAGCCAAGGCCCTTGATGCCGTGCGCGGGTTATTGCCTGCCTCGTCATTATCCAATGTCGGAATTTACGGAAGTGGACAAGGATACGAACAACTCTTGTTGCGCATGCGCGCACACCCATTACCTGAAGCGCGTTATTACGCAGACATGATGCTGGTCGAATTGCGCAAAGTAATTCCATCGTTCCTTCGTCGCGTTGACGTCCCCGAAAGAGGTGTGAAGTGGTCGGATTATCTCTCGACGAACACTGCCGCCATGACTGACATTGTCGACGCAATCATGGGAGACGACATTGCTACTGATGTAGATGAAGTTACTTTGATTGATTTTGACCCCGATGGCGAGAACAAGTTGGTAGCGGCAGCGTGTTACCAGTACTCGCATCTGCCAGAGTCACAAATTCGCATGAAGGTCGAAGCGATGAGCGTCGCCGACAAGACTGACATTTTGAATGCGTACATCGGCAACCGCGACAACCGTCGCCATCGTCCAGGCCGTGCCTTCGAAAGCATTGATTACCGTTTCGACGTCTTGTCCGATTACGGCGCATTTCGTGACATGCAACGACATCGCCTACTAACAATTGAGTGGCAGCCCTTAACTCCATACCACGGCTATTCCCGTCCAGAACTTGTGGATGCAGCCGGTGGAGCCGAGATGTTTGATGAAGTCATGGCCCGTTCAGCCTCGTTGTATGACGCCCTTGCAGCCGACTACCCGTATCAGGCCAGTTACGCCGTTTCCATGGCCTACAGAATTCGCTATGTAATGCAGTTCAACGCCCGTGAGGCGATGCACATGCTTGAACTGCGTTCTGGTCCACAAGGCCATCCTTCGTACCGCAGGGTGGCTCTGGAGATGCATAAGCAGATCTCTGAGAAGGCCGGCCATCATGCTGTAGCCGCGGCTATGTCGCACATGACAACGGAAGTACCGGAACTCGAACGACTCGAGTCCGAGAGGCGCCAGGAGTCAAAACGGGCCGCTAAAGACCAGTAAATGCTGTCGTGACAACCGTCACCAAAAATTGTTATTTTGCAAGCATTCGTCCATTGGCAGTGTTTTATGCCTAGTATCCCGCCGCAAGTCATTGCACATATTTAGGAGCACATAGTGGCTAAGAAGAAGATTGAACCAGTTGAAGTTGAGCTGGAAATTGACCTTGATGGGGACGACATTGACGACCTCGCGGAACTCGAACTAGACGAACCACTCATCGAAGAAGACGATGATGCTTTGCTCGATGAGGACGAGGATGACGACGATTCAATGGGAGCCACCATCGTGCGCAAACCCGGCGACGATGACGATGATGACGACGACATGGTTGCTCCAGACGACGTCGAAGAAGACCTTTCAAAAATTCTGAAGGATCGTCTCGCTAGTGAAGATCTTCCAGCAGAAGAAGACGAAGTACCAGACAACGAAGAGCGTTCAACTGGCGACGATGAATTGCAGCCAAAGCGTGCTGACGAACTCTTGTGTAACAGTTGCTTCCTTCTCGTTCGCAAGAATGCACCAATGTGTCCCATCGGTGACGACGCGTGTCCTGTATTCGTAAAGTAACCCAATGAATCTGTCTGCGATTACTAAAGAATGTGCTCGCAGATTCACTGACGTTATTGCGGGTCTGCAAAAACAGGCACCATCCGCCAAGATGGTAGGCAAATTTGCTGTTGACCAAGCAGTACGAGAAGCGCGAAAAAAAGTCGTTCGACCGTCATCCAAAGATGATGCAACCAGTGACTGATCTGTCTGTTTTCGTGCGTGCTGCTACGCCAGCAGATTCGACCATCATTGACTCTTATCGAGAACTAGCGAGACAAGAGGCGACTCAGTACCGCGGCTCCGTTCTGAAATCTTCTGATCACGACTTGCCCGGTTTTTCTCTGGTTGCAAGAGTCGGGTCAACCGTCATGGGTGCGTTGGTGGCGGTGCCTAGTGCAACAGACACTTGGTCAATTGAATTTGTATTCGTCGACGCAGCATGCAGGGACATCGGCATAGGCGACGCACTTGTTCTCGCGTGTTTGCGTGAGTTGGCCGAGAGAAAGGCGACTTGGGTGCAATCGAGCGCTATGCCAGGTGATCGCGCAATGAAGAACTTATTTGAACGACACGGCTTGGTGGCTCAAACGATCATTGTTGGCAAAAAGCTTTAACGGCCCTTCCACTGCGGAGCGCGTTTTTCAATGAAGGCAGCTAGTCCTTCTTTGGTGTCCTCTGATTTCAAGATGGGTGCAAATTCTTTATTTGTCATCGCAATGAGTTCATCGTCTGTGGAGTAGGCAGAGGCGAGAATCACACGACGACTTGCAGCAACTGCCATCGGTGCTGACAGTGCGATCTTTTCTGCAAGAACCATGGCAGCTTCAACTTCTTTGCCCGGCTCCACGACCTGATTGACAAGACCTAGGGCGTATGCACGATCAACTGATAACGGCTCGCCCGTGAGAATTACTTCCATTGCGACTGCTCGTCCAATTGCGCGAGGGAGGCGAAACAAGCCACCTGCACCTGCAATTAGGTTGCGCTTTACTTCTGCGAGTCCGAATGATGAACGTGAACTGGCAATGACCATGTCAGACGCAAGAACAATCTCACATCCGCCAGCTGTTGCAAGGCCGTCAACTGCTGCAATAATCGGCTTCACTCGATCGCGGTATACGTACCCTGCGAATCCACCGCGCTTAGTTCCGAGAGTTTGTCCTCCAGCACTGAGAGCCTTGAGGTCTGCACCAGCACAAAAGACAGGAGTTTTATGTCCTTCGGTGTTTGCAGTGAGAACTCCAACCCAAACAGTGTCGTCAGCTTCCAAACGATCAATGCACGCCTCCATGTCGGCTGCCAATTCATCATTTACAGCGTTACGGGCATCAGGACGATTGAGTGTGATGAGAGCAACGTTTCCGCGCACTTCATATGTGACCAAGTTTGACATGCCCCCACCGTAGTGAGAAGCCGCAGTGGTGGGGAAGTTGAGGCTATTCGGACTGTTCGGGAGTCGATGCAGCTTCAGAAACGACAGGCGCGTCTGCGACTGAAATCTCTGGAGTCGCGACTACTGGTGTTTCGACAACATCGACAACACTGACAACTTCAGCCACTACAGGCTCTGCTGCAGGAGCTTCGGAAGGAGCAGAGACAGCATCTGCTGCAGGCTTCTGTGAATCGGCGCCCTGTGGCTTTGGACCACGACGTGGTTTGTCTGCGCCTGGCTTACCGTCGGCTGACTTGTTCAAGTCACCTGCACGTTTGTGAGGACCTTTATCGCCGCGAGGAACCTGTAATGGGCGTGGTGGACGAGCTTTTGGATCAACTGTAATGCCAAACAACGCTGCAATCTGCGGCATGAGAGGCCCGAGACGGGTCACAGTTTTTGTGAGATCTTCAGAAATAACAGTGGGCACTGCGGCTGGAAGAACTTTTGCGTGAACGGGGGAGAATGCAGCAGCTTCCAACAGGGCAATCCAACGCTCTGAGGGAGCATCGGTAGTCAGGCCGGCAACTGTTGCAGTGACGATCTGCGCCGCAAGAGGAGCAGGAAACGGAACACCGGCTTTAGGAGGCTGTGAAGACAAGCGCAACGCACGAACAACGCGACCAACTGATGTTGCAGCTGCAACGTCGTCGAGCCAATTCTTTGTCTCCGTTTCTTGGCGAATGACAAGACCCTGCTTCATCTTTGCGACCAAAGCACGAGTCTCTTCATCAATAGCAACGAGTTGATCTGCGGTCACAACGATGGATCGCAAATCGCGAAGGTCGATGTCGTGGATAATTGACTCAGCAGAAATTGCTTTGTCTCGCCACTCAGCAACACGGAGACGTGGGAGCAACTGCTCTGCAATTTGCAGCAAACCTTCTGCAGGTACCTTTTCTTGTCCAGCAGCAACTGCTAGACGATTCTGTTCTTCAATTGCAGCTCGAACTGCTGGAACTCCGCCATTGAGAACAGTCTCTGCGATTGTGCGATGAGCTTGTGGCAATTCAGCAAGCACAGCGTCAACGTTGACACGTAATGGACGAATACGTTTTGCTTTTGGACGCTGTGGAAGTTCTGGTGGTGCATCAAAGAACTGACGACGAGGACGATCGGTGCGACCTTCGGCCCCTTCTTTGCGGTCCCCGCGTGCGCGGTCACCGTCTTTGCGTTCTCCACGAGGCTTGTCGCCGTCTTTCCGATCGCGACGAGGGCCTTTACGATCATCACCACCGCGCGAACCCTTCTTTGCAAGTTGTTGCGTCACTGGTTCGAATGCACGAGTAGACGGAAGAATTTCAAGAAGACCTGTGCGGACATTCTTTGCCTTCGGAGGTGTGATCGACAACACGCGACTACCGTCAAGATCAGTCTCGACGTCTGCGCGCATCACGTCGTTGACGCTTGATCCGGCAGGGACGACTGAGTCGACTACTTCACCACGTGGTTCACGTGCGCCGGCAGCGCGCCATGTCCATGTGCCATCTGGGCGTTTGCTGGTGAGTTCGATCTCGATACGACGTGACATAGTCATCTACGGTATCTCGGAAAACCCCACGACCATCAGAGAGCACCGATCTAGTTGCTACCGTGGCGCATGCCTATCTACGCACTTGGTGATCAAATACCTTCAATTCACCCAACGGCCTATGTACACCCCGATGCGGTGATCATCGGATCCGTCACGATTGGAGCGCAGAGCTCCATTTGGGCCTGTGCAGTCCTTCGCGGCGATGACGGTGCGATTGTTATTGGCGAGAGAACCAGTATCCAGGACGGAACCGTTGTCCATACAACTCCAATGAGCCATACGACAGTGGGCGATGACTGCGTAGTGGGGCACTTGGTACACCTTGAAGGCTGCATCATTCACAACTTCGCGCAAGTGTCTTCAGGGGCAATCGTTTTACACCGAGCAGAGGTCGGAACCGGAGCAATTGTTGCGGCTAATTCAGTTGTCCTCAATGACACCATTGTTCCCGAAGGAGCATTAGCTGTAGGTGCACCTGCCACCATCAAAGAGGGGCGAGCCAGAAAAGCAGACATCGAGATGGCAGTCATGGCATACCTTCACAAGGGTGAACGATTCAGAGAGCAATTGCGTCGCATTGACTGACATGCCCAGTGTCCCGTCGTGGACCATGCTTGATTTTCTCATAGCAACTGCAGAGTCTGAATTACTTGCTGACTTGTTGTGGAGCCTCGGAGTTGTTGCAGTTGAGGAACTTGAAGAAGTGGGCGACTTTGTCACACTGCGCACGAGCATGGGGGAGGATCATTCGTTCTCTCGTGAACTAATTCAGGCAGCGTTTCCCGACGTGAGCATCTCAGTTGCTCACATAGAGCGAAGTGTCGCCGATACGTGGCGTATTCATGCTTCGCCTACTTGGATCAATGAACATGTTGTCTTGTGCCCAGCATGGGTCACGTCGCCAGTTGCAACTCACGTCATCCGTATCGAGCCGGCCGACACTTTCGGCTTAGGCAACCACACAACAACGGTGTTAGCTCTTCGTCTTGGCCTTCGACATTGCCAGACAGGTTCACAAGTGTTCGACTTCGGATGCGGTTCAGGTGTGTTGGGTATTGCTGTGACAAGAATTCTCAATTGTCAAAGTTTTGTGTTTGACATTGCTCACAACGCTCAAGAAGTCGTGCGCATCAATAATGAACTGAACGGAGTCAACACGACATGGGATAGCGGTAGTCACCAACTGAATGCCGATCTCGTTTTTGCAAATATCTTGGCCCCGGTTCTCATTGCAGAGTCCGACACCATCAAGGGTTCAATTCACGAGACCGGATTGATTGTGCTCAGTGGAATGCGAGATAACCAAGTAGAACAAGTGTTGCTGTCATACAGCGACTGCATCGAGCTTGAAAGAGATAGCGGTGACGGATGGACCGCAGTGGTCCTTCGAAAGACGTAACGAACTACGAAATGTTTCGAGAGCGGACACCGATTGGTGCGATGAGTCTGAAGCCAGCGGCGTGACGCTCCTCTTCGGATTCTCCGCCCCAAAAACCATATTCACGATTACTGCGTGCAAATTCACGACACTTAGTCATTACTGCACATGATTGACACACTTCGCGAGCTTGTGCTTCACGACGCTCACGAGCTTGGGGACGTTCCGCTGCAGGAGGAAAGAAAATGATCGAAAGGCCACGGCACTCTGCGTCTTCTGACCACGCAGTGTCGTTCCATTCCCGAAAAGAAAATAGTTCCCCTATAGACATTGTTGCCCCCAACTTCGCCGCGCTAGACACCACCATAGCCGAATTGACTCATTAGTCAATTCTGAATCGGTAGGCGCCCTTATTGCTGGGAGAAGGCGGCCAAAACCCCAGCGGCAAAGGCATCTACGTCGTCAGGGGAGGTGTCCCACGAGGTCATCCAGCGAACCTGAGAGCGCGAGAGATCCCAGTCCCAAAAGAAATTCCAGGCTTGCAGCCGTTCTTTAACGGCCACGGGAAGGATGGGGTACAGGCTGTTCACGGCGGGGGATGAAATCTGCAACGAATCTATGTGAGACAGTGCGTTGTACAAACGAAGCGCCATGTCATTTGCATGACTGGCAGTCTCAATCCAAAGATCGTCTGTCAGTGCTTCGACGAACTGAGCGGCCGTGTAGCGCATCTTCGATGGTAATTGCGTGTTCTGTTTGCGAATGAAACCAGAACGGTCAGATGCAACTCCGCGACGCAACAGAACAGCCTCGGCGCCGAACATGGCGTTCTTTGTTCCGCCGAAAGAAACAGCGTCAACTCCAGCGTCGAAGGTAAGTGCACGAAACGTGGCTGCATCGCCACCGAGTGATGCCGTTGCATTTGAAATGCGTGCACCATCAAGATGAACTCTCATGCCGAAGGAGTGAGCCGACTCACAGATAGCGCGAATTTCAGCAATGGAATAGACCGTTCCGAGTTCCGTCGCTTGGGTTATTGAAACGACTCCAGGTTGCACGTGATGAACATTTCCTAATGCGGATGCTGCTGCGATGATGTGTGCGGGCGTTACTTTTGCATCGGGGGAGTTGACGTCTTGCAACTTGATACCCAACATGTGTTCAGGAGCACCAGTCTCATCAACATGAATGTGTGCCCACTCACTACAGATCACTGATTCGGCTGCAAGCAACAGACTTCCAAGAGCGACAATGTTTGAACCGGTTCCATTGAATGTGAACAGAACATCGACGTCGGTTCCGCACAAGTCTTGAAACATCGAAGTTGCTTGCTTTGTGATTGCATCTCCGCCGTAAGCCATCACGTGGCCGGAGTTTGCTCGTTCAATCGCCGAGACATACCGCGGGTGAGCGCCGCTGAAATTGTCGCTGGCAAAGAATCGTTCAGGTGCGGGAGGAAATGACACAAGATGCAGACTACCTGTCGTATTATTTCGTCATGACGATATCCACGGAAGCAGCAGGGCAGCAGGGAATCGACAAACGATGCCGATGGTGCCGGCATGTTTTGGCGTCGTCAACCGGCCCAGGTCGGCCGAAAGAATTCTGCAGTCAACGATGCCGCCAATGGGATTGGGTGTCACGCCAGCGCGCCTCAGAACTTGCATTGTCAGAGAACGAACTGGTGATGACACGAGACGAACTAGACGCACTGAAGGACCAGATTTACGTTTTACATTGCGCGCTAAATGACGTTCGGACAGATCTTGAGTCACCACGCCAAACCAAGGAATCCTTACTAGAGATGCTCGGCTGGATAATCCAGGCAGCTGAGCCGATCGCCTCAACTTCTCTAACCCCTGCCGTACGCTCATAATCTTCGTTATGTAATTATAGCTCAGGGAAAGAAACAACTCGTCACAAAACCCAAGCCCCCGCTGGCCTTGCGCCCAAACGCCTACAGTGCACGTATGGCAATTCACGAACTCGGTCCAGGACAAACAGCGCAAACTCTTTTGGACCATATGGAATCACTGCGTACTCAAGATGTGCGCTGGCGTGATGGCCGTTGTTTCACCCTTGCCTACAGCGCCGGGCCAGACGTCTTAGCTCTAGCTGAGGAGTCGTATCGTCGATTCTCTGGCGAGAACGCCCTGAACACCGGCGCTTTCCCATCACTGCGAGTCATGCAGCAGCAAGTCGTCGACGTTGTGTCTGGCTGGACTCATGGTGACGACGCCACAGCCGGCTTTATGACCTCTGGTGGCACCGAGAGCCTCGTGCTCGCCGTACGGTCCGCACGTAAGCGTGCAGAGCGTGAGAAACGCAATCTCAAGCGCATGAACATGGTTCTCCCCTCGTCTGCACACGCAGCGTTCGAAAAAGGCGCCGACTACTTCGACGTAGAGAGTCGCCGCGTACCCGTTGGTGGTGATTGGAAAGCAAATGTTGCCGCAATGCGTGATGCGTGTGATGACGAGACGATTTTGATTGTGGGCTCTGCACCGCAATACCCACAGGGCGTTGTCGACCCAATTGTTGAAATCGCCGAGATCGCCGCTCAACGAAACATCAACTGTCATGTCGATGCATGCATGGGCGGTGTCACGCTCACCTACCTAGAACGGCTCGGAGAACCGATTGCTCCATGGGATTTTCGATGCGACGGAGTTACGTCAATTTCTGTCGACCTTCACAAATATGGTTACACATCAAAGGGTTCTGGCGTACTTCTCCATCGCAACAAGACCCTGCGATCTGATCAGACATTTTTTACTGACAATTGGCTTGGTGGCATGTACGGCTCATCTGGAATTCTTGGCACAAAATCTGGAGGCCCAATCGCTTCATCGTGGGCTGTATTGCACTACCTCGGTGATGATGGATACGAACGAGTAACGAAGAGTGCTCGCGAATCTGCAATGCGCATTTACAATCATGTCGCTGCCCATCCTGATCTTGAAGTGCGTGGAGTCCCCGATTCAACACTTCTCTCGTTCGGTACTAAAGACCCAAATCGTCATGACGTATTTGCCGTCGCGGACCGACTAATTGCTGGCGGTTGGTACCTTGACAAACAGACCCCTCCGGCCAGTATTCATCTCACAGTTATGGCAGTTCACGCTCCCCTTGTTGACGAATTTCTATCGGATCTCGATGCAGCAATCGAACAGGTCGGTTCAGAAAAAGGAACAAGCGGCTCATACGCCACAACGGAATGACCCTCTCCCCCTCCCTGCCGACTACCATTTAGAAAAACGTCTACTTGGGAGAGTGTGTGCCGGAAACGGTTCACCGCCGAAGGAGCAACCACCCCGGAATCTCTCAGGCACAGGGACCAGGTAGACGCCGAACGCTGGAAAGAGAGGGCTTGCCCTCCACCGACGGGGAAAGCCATTTCGATGGCGAAGCTCTCAGGTACAACAGACAGCGGGGGTCACAGAGTCAATCGGATTACTAATGACCTCTACCCAACGCTCACTAACCACGCCTGAATTTCACGCTGACCATTTTGCTCATCGTCACCTCGGGCTAAACGACGCCGACAGAGCAACAATGTTGGCCGCTGTCGGATTCAGAAGTTCTGAGGAACTTCTCGATGCAACCATCCCCTCTGCGATCCGTCTACGAACATCAATGGCGCTTCCCTCGCCATTAACAGAGGCTGAAGTTTTACCAGCTCTTAAATCAAAGTTCGCAAATGATGTTCATCGCACTTCGTTGATTGGTCAGGGTTATTACAACACGATTACGCCAGCAGTCATCAAGAGAAACGTGTTGGAAAATCCGGCGTGGTACACCGCCTACACCCCGTACCAACCTGAAATTAGTCAAGGACGTTTAGAGGCCATTCTCAACTTTCAAACCATGGTGTCTGAACTAACAGGTTTGCCACTCGCTAACGGCTCCCTGCTTGATGAAGCAACAGCTGTAGCCGAAGCGGTCACCATGGCCCACAGAGTAAGTAAGTCAAAATCAGATTCAGTTTTCGTTGATATCAATACTCACCCACAATCACTCGCAGTTCTCTCAACGCGTTTAGAACCAATCGGCATCACTATTCATTTAGGGGACGTCGAAACATGCGACGCATCAAATTGTTTTGCCGTCGTTGTGTCTATGCCAGGTAGCGACGGAAAGATTCCTTCGTCAACTTCAATCACCGCTGTCACCAACCAAGCAAGAGAGAACAAAGCCATCTCAATTGCGATAACAGATCTTCTGTCGTGTGCTCTGTTCACTCCGCCCGGACAACTTGGATTCGATATCGTAATCGGTTCGTCCCAAAGATTTGGTGTTCCAATGGGTTTTGGTGGCCCACACGCAGCGTTCATGGCCACTCGTGACGAACACGCACGCGCATTGCCTGGTCGTTTAGTCGGTGTCAGCACCGACACAGAAGGTCGTCCAGCATTGCGATTGGCCTTACAAACACGCGAGCAGCACATTCGTCGCGAGAAAGCCACCAGCAACATCTGCACTGCGCAAGTCCTACTGGCAAACACGGCTGGCATGTACGGAATTTGGCATGGCCCAGATGGTCTGAAAAGGATTGCGAACCGAGTGCACGCGCATGCGTTGACGATTGCTACATCATTCGCTAAAGCTGGGATCAAAGTTCGTCATGATGCCTACTTTGACACGGTGGCTTGCGATGTAGCCGATGCGGCATCATTCGTACATCGTGCACGCGAAGCCGGTTTCAATTTGCGCCTAGTTTCGGATACCACTTTCTCATTGAGTGTTGATGAAACAACAACAGAGGACGTGGTTCGTAACTTATTGAATTCTCTAGATGTGCCGTTCGTAGAGTCAAGTGAAAACTCTGGTGCAAACGATATGTTCCGCACCGACACGTTTATGAAGCAGTCTGTGTTTCACCGCTATCACACAGAGCACGAGATGCTTCGATATCTTCGTGGTTTAGCAGACAAGGACTTGGCACTAGATCGCACCATGATTCCTCTCGGCTCATGCACGATGAAATTAAACGCGACGACTGAAATGGAACCGGTTACGTGGCCTGAGTTCTCATCGCTCCACCCGTTTGTACCAGTAGATGAATCTGTAGGCATCCGTACCGTACTCGCCGAACTAGAAGCGATGCTTGTCGAAATTACGGGATACGACGGAGTCAGTCTTCAACCGAACGCTGGCAGCCAAGGTGAGTTCGCCGGGCTTATGGCCATACGCGCCTACCACCGTTCTCGAGGAGACATGCAACGAACGATTTGTCTAATCCCGTCCAGTGCTCACGGCACAAATGCGGCAAGCGCCGTTATGGCAGGCATGTCGGTAGTTGTTGTCAATTGCGACGACAACGGGAACGTTGACATCGAAGACCTGCAGAGCAAGGCCACACTTGCGGGCGACAAGCTTGCCGCAATCATGGTGACGTACCCGTCTACACATGGTGTATTCGAAGAAGCAATTTCTGATATCTGCGAGATCATTCATCAACATGGTGGTCAGGTGTACGTCGACGGTGCCAATCTCAACGCACTAGTCGGCACTGCTCAACCTGGGAAATTCGGCGCAGACGTGAGTCACCTGAATCTTCATAAAACTTTCTGTATTCCACACGGAGGTGGAGGTCCAGGAGTCGGACCGGTGGCAGTGCGCAGCCATCTCATACCGTTTCTCCCCAGTGACCCATTGTCGCCCTCATCAGGGATCGGTCCTGTGTCAGCTGCGAACTTCGGTTCTGCAAGTATTTGTGCGATTCCATGGGTGTACATCTCAATGATGAGTGCAGATGGCTTGCTCCAGGCAACTGCCGACGCAATCTTGTCGGCCAACTACGTAGCGAAACGACTCAATTCTTCATACCCGGTCCTGTACACAGGCAAAAACAACACCATCGCCCATGAGTGCATCCTCAATGTTGGAGACGTCATTAAGGGTTCTGGAATCTCTATCGACGATGTAGCAAAGCGACTCATGGATTACGGCCTCCATGCCCCAACTATGAGCTTTCCAGTAGCGAACACACTGATGGTGGAACCAACTGAAAGTGAATCACTTGCTGAAGTTGATCGCTTCTGTGATGCCATGATCAGCATCCGACGCGAGATAGAAATGGTTCTGTCCGGACTTATCAAGGCTGAAGAGTCTGTGCTCCATTTCGCACCACATACGGTTGAAGACATCGCTGGGGAATGGAATCGGTCATACAGCAGGGCTTCTGCGTTGTATCCACTTGCCCATCTTCGGTCTCGCGGTTACTACCCTCCCGTGTCACGTATTGATGCTGCCTATGGTGACCGCAATCTCGTGTGTACCTGTGCACCAATCGAGCAGTACGCCATCAGTCTTGAGAACGCTACGGTGTGACCGTGACTGAGCCAGAACCAAATGCATCAACCAATCCAATAGAGCAATTGTTATCGCTTCTCGGGACCCTCGATCCAATTGATCTTGCCGGGAAAGCTGTCGACGTAACACGTAGAAGTAGTGAAGCGTTATTAACAATTCTTGAGAACTTGGCATCAACAGTGGACAATCTCAATAAGACAACGACACGCATAAACACAATGCTTGATGAAATCGAGGAACCGTTGCGTCGCATCATGCCGCAAGTCGGAACTGCAATGAACACCATGGCCTCAATGGGAGAGGTAGCTGCTCAACTTGGCGACCTGACGAAACGACTTGGACCGCTCACTACTTTGGCTGAAAATGCTGGAGGCTTATTCGGGTTCAGACCCGGCAAGCCATCAACGACTACTTCTTCTTCGCCACAAACGGAGTAGCGTCGACCACTCCTTCGATGAGCGTTCCACGCACATCCATCGATACAGCATCACCTATTTTTGTTGCCGGTTGAACAAATGCCATAGCAACACAATGTCCGAGTGTCGGCGAGAAGTTGCCACTGCTGATGAAACCGATTTCAGAGCCAGATACATCAAGAACTCGAGTTCCGTCGCGAGCCGGACGACGACCAGGTATTGAGATTCCGACCAAACGTCGTGACACTCCCCGTTCCTTCTCTAGCAACAAAGCAGCCTTTCCGTAGAAATCGGGTTTGGCCCAGGCAACTACCCATTCAAGACCTGCCTGCAAAGAAGTGATTCCTTCGCCCAATTCATGTCCGTGAAGAGGTAACCCTGCTTCTAAACGCAGAGTGTCACGAGCACCTAGACCAGCCGGAATTGCTCCTGCTTCACGCAATGCATTCCACACAACAGCGGCGCCGTCGTTAGGTACTGCAATTTCGATACCGTCTTCGCCCGTGTAGCCAGTACCAGCCACTACGCACGAGAAACCGCACACTTGAATTTCTTCAACAGTAAATCTCTTGACAGCTGCAGCCTCTGGACAAAAAGTGGCAACAGTGGAACGCGCCTGGGGTCCCTGCACTGCAATCACTGCACGAGTTGCAGTTGTGTCTGTCCCGCCAATAGCGGCTACCACGCGGTCCGTATTAGACGCGTTCGGCATCACATCAAATATTTCATCGCTGACCCACCACACAATGATGTCATCGAGCACACTGGCATCCGATTTATCAAGCAGATGTGTGTATTGCGCACGACCAGGAGCAATCCGTGACAAATCATTGGTGAGACACGATTGAAGTTGTTCGAACGCCTTCGGTCCCTCAACTCGGACAGTCCCAAGATGCGACACATCAAAAATCACAGCTCCCGAACGACATGCTGCATGTTCAGCAAGAGTGCCCGAGGGATATGCCAACGGCATATCCCAACCGCCGAACGGAACCATTTTTGCGGCAAGTTTCCGATGCTCAGCATCAAGTGGCGAAAAGCGCACCGTTATACGGCCCTGGAAATCGCGATGTCGACAGAATCATCGATTGGATGCAACAACACGATTTGTTTGTCAACTTGTTCGCGCACTGAGTCCATTGGGAGAATATTTAAGACACCTTGACCATGCCGTAACACGTCGATCAATTCATCACCGTTGCACAGCACGACAGATGATCCGTCGATGACTAAGTGCGCAGCAGAAATATCGGTCTCAATGTGGTCACGCAAGTAAGCAAATACGTCGCGGATGGATTCCAAACGGATACCAGCATCAAGGAGCTGTTTGATAATGCGCAACTCAAGTAGGTCGCGGTAGGTGTAACGACGACGACTTCCACTTCCGGCAGCATCTGTTCCAGATGGACGAACTAGGTCAGTACGTGCCCAGTAATCAAGGCGACGATAGGTAATTCCCACCACGTCTGCAGCTTGCGTTCCACTGAAAGTTTGAGTCATTGAGATACCGATTCGATAGCCGCTAGTTTCGCTCCGGAATGGAAACTACGCGGGTGTAAGACGCTACGGCCATAAAGACCGTCCCGTCAAGATGTCAGGTGTCGAAATCTTCTGGGGAAATATTCTCGATAAAATCCCTGAATTCGTCGATGATTCCCGTATCAGTACGCGTTTCATCCTCTTCGATGACCTCGCCAACCAAGTCAATAAGGTCATCAAGGACGAATATCGGACAAGAGGCCCGCAAAGCAATAGCCACAGCATCTGAAGGTCGGGAGGAAACAGTTACCTCTGGGCCGCCATCTGGAGTCAATACCAAATCGGCGTAGTAGGTGCCGTTCGAAACATGGGTCAGCACAACCCGACTTACAGAGACAGATACCCGCTCAAGAGCCAGTACGAATAAATCATGAGTCAGCGGACGAGGAGTTTGCTCGCCATCCAATGCCGTCTTAATGGCTGCAGCCTCTGGTGCGCCGATAAAGATTTCGAACTGCCGGCGAGGTGCATCTTCTTCACGCAAGGTGACAACAGGCGTGTTCGATATTCGATCAATTCGTACTCCACGTACTGAGAGCGACTTCATTTCTACTTCTGTTCCGTTAACCGAGCGATGTCACGCATCAGCAAAGAGTTGCGTAATTCCCCACCAAGTTCCATGAACTCCGCAAGCATTTCAAGAGCTTCGTCGCGTGAGGCTGGATTGCGTTGACGTAACAACGGCAGAATTCTTTGCTCAAAGAGACTCAATTCGCGATCGGCAGAAGACTTCCATGCTCGTAGATGACGGATATCAATTCCCATTTCCTGGAAACGACCGGCAGTGCGAGCGATAGCAGCTGAATGAGTGTCAAAGAACGTTGTGTCTCCAACGTTATGTCCGCTCACTAGTCCTGCAGCTTCTAGGTCTTTAAGGAAAGCTGAATCAATATGAACCTGTTCAAGAAGTTGATCGCGTGGGATGGACTCCGTTTTATCGGCGTGCTGTAGCGCCACTTTTCGTTGTTGACGTTTTACAGAAGCAGGAATAATGGGATCTTGTTCGAGTTGATTTGATTGCTCGACTACAGCTGGTCGCGGCATTGTTGCTCGAGAAGCCGGGTGACCAGACGTTGAAACTAACTCGCTTATATTTTCCAAATCGCGACTGATGTCCTGGCTCTCATCTTCAAGCCTGCCTTTGATCACACGCAATGGTAGATAGTTATTCTTCTGTTCTTGCAAAATAAAGCGCAGGCGCTCCACCTCTGCAGATGTGAATTTCCTGTAGCCAGAAGGTGTTCTTTCCGGAACAATCAAGCCTTGACTTTCAAGAAACCGAATCTTCGAAATAGTGACATCAGGGAATTCTTCTAACAGCTGGGCTAACACTTCGCCGATAGAGAGGTAGTCGCGCTCACTCATGATTTATCAACCGGCCGCTCCAGGAATACCAAATGAAATTTTCCTATTTGCAATTCATCACCTTGCGTAAGCTCACCTTCATCAACACGTTTTTGATTTACATACGTTCCATTCAACGAACCAACGTCACGCACAACAAAGCGGCCAGCATCTATCGAAATCTCACAGTGTCGACGAGACACGGTTATGTCATCAAGCGCAATATCTGAATCTGCATGACGCCCAATATTGGTAACAGACGCGGACAATACAAAGTGGTCACCCTCCCCTTCACCACTGCGTAGGACCAAAATTGCGGTACCACGTGAAATATTGGACAAGGAAACTTGAATGTCGTCATCGGGCCCTGGAGCGTCTTGCAGCGCATCCGTCTTAGCCAAGGTGATCGTATGGTCAGACACAAGGTCTAGAACTGTCCCACAGGCGGAGCAAAAAGCTGACACCGGTGGATTCCTATGACCACATTGATTGCAAAACACGTACGACATAAAAATTGTCTCGACTAAGCACCAATGAGTGCTGAGTACTGCTCCGGCGTCATGAGTTCTGATTCATTGATTTCAGTCACCTCAATATCGCAGATCCAACCACTTTCGTAGGGATCCGTATTCAATAATTCGGGCGTAGCGGCCAATGACTCATTGACTGCGACAACTGTCCCTGAAACTGGTGCATAAACATCATTGACGCTCTTTGTGCTCTCGATTTCACCAAGACCATCATGTAGAGATATCAACGATCCAACTTCGGGAAGTTGGATGAAGACGATGTCTCCCAAAGCATCTTGCGCGTAATCGGTGATGCCGACTCTGGCGCGCGAACCGTCGATGAGAACCCATTCGTGGTCTTTGGAATATCGGAGATGGGAAGGAACAGTCACTTCACTAACGGTACTCTCTACGACCTTCTCCCAGACGCCAAATGACTTCTCACCGTCGGCAAGTACTGGAAGAAGGACTTATACGAAACAAAAACTCCAGGGATACCGACTGCCCATCCCATATAAGTAAAGACGGTCCAAGCCCCACCAGCAGACCCAAGGGTCACCCAAGGAACTGCGGCCATCAGAGCAAACGCCGCCCATTTTCCAAGACGAGTCACAGGGAAACGCTCCATACCCATGGCCGTAGCCACAACCATCAGGATGGCGATAGACACCTCACGAATCAGAATGACGATTCCGAACCACATCGGCAAGAAGTCGTAATAGAGAGCAGCACCAATGCCAACGAAAAAAACCATTCGATCTGCGATTGGATCCAGAATCTTGCCCAATTCACTCACCTGGTTAAAGCGTCGTGCGATGTATCCGTCGATCCAATCAGTGGATGCGAGTAATCCAAAAAACCAACTACCCGCAACTACCCGCTCGTCGGCAAACAGACTGACGAAAGTTGGCAACATTGCGAGGCGCAACACTGACAATACGTTGGGGATCGTTAGGTTTTCTCGAATACGCACACAACGATGGTAGCCCCAGTGACCGTTCCCCGATGGCGACCGACATAGTCTGCACGTATGAAACCAGCCCTTGAAAACCACGTTGCCTTCATCACCGGCGGAGGCTCTGGCCTCGGAGCCGCTGCTGCCCGTCGCCTTGCAGCCGATGGCGTGATGGTTGCAATCAACGATCTGGACCTCAGCGCAGCCGAACGGGTAGCCAACGAAGTCGGGGGCATTGCGTACGCCTTCGATGTGACAGATTCCGCTGCTTTTACCAATGCTGTTGATGACACTGTGAAGAAATTGGGGCGCCTCGACATCATGGTCAACAATGCAGGCATCGCCCCTCAAGACACTGCATCGAAAACAGATTTGATGATCGAAAATGTGACAAAGAGAATGGCCGGCGAGATTGACCAGATGAATCCGATGAATTATCTGCGTGACTTAACAGATGAAAACTGGGATCGAATGATCAAGGTTCATTTATATGGTGCGTTCTATGGATGCCGAGCAGCACTAACGCATATGCAACCACAGCGGTCAGGTCGAATCATCAACATCTCCTCTGTGCTCGGTCTATATCCAGCAGCTGGCGCCCCTCACTACTCTGTCGCGAAAGCTGGAATCATCACTCTGACCAAAGCCGTGGCGGCGGAAGTTGCACCTTTAGGAATCAACGTCAATGCAATATGCCCCGGCTACATTCGCACTCCCCTTCTCACTCCATTCAGCGAAACGATGATGGCCGGCATAACAATGCGTATTGGTAAAGGACGTCTTGGAGAACCTGATGAACTTGCAGACATGATTCGCTTCCTTTCCGGACCAGAATCTGAATATTGCACAGGCGATGTCTTCAATGTGTCGGGTGGCTACACAGGATGACCACCATCTTCACGCGAATAATTGAGGGACAAATTCCAGGGACGTTCGTGTACCGCGATTCACTGTGTGTCGCTTTTCTCAGTATTAACCCCCTTGCAGCAGGGCATGTTTTGGTCGTTCCAATACAAGAGGTTGATCACTGGATCGACATGAGTCCGGAATTGTCAGCACACATGTTTGCTGTATCTCACAGAATCTCGCGTGCAATCTCGCACGCATTTCCGTGCACGCGAGTCGGGTTAATTATTGCTGGATATGAAATCAATCACTGCCACATTCATCTGATACCAACTAACACCATGAACGAACTGAATTTCGCTAACGCCGCACCAAGCATAGAACGAACCGTTCTGGATTCGCACGCCGACCTGTTGTCAGCTGCTCTGGCCCATTTCTAAAAGAGCGTGTCAGGATCTTTGACTTCAATAACTTCTACGAATTCTTCAAGAAGAGACGCGGAGTTATTCCTCACACTGTTAACCAAGGTTGAGACTCTCCTTGTGACAAATCGTGGTTGTATCTCAGGTTGAAAAAGCTCCAGCGGCGGAACTGGATTGCACATCCATTCAAGAGCATCTTGCGCATGTAATTCGACTGGGCTCCTGCTGTGTATGTACGACAAATCCTCCACGCTTTCACGAGTGATCAGAGAAAACGTATGGCGACCATCTAGGGCTGGCGAAGGTGTCCATATTCCAGCCACCAACATGACGTGCCCATCTGCACGTGTAACGAAATAGGGAACTTTGCGTTTCGGATCCGAACGGTCCCATTCATAAAATCCGCTCATCGGAATAATGCAACGGCGACCTGGCACCGACTGTCGAAACGACGGCTTCTCGGTAATGGTCTCGGAGCGAGCGTTAATCATCTTTGAACCAACGCTTGGATCTTTAGACCATGCCGGAACGAGTCCCCATTGCATGGAATCGACAACAACGACAGAATCTTCATGACGAAGGATCGGCACTATATGTGTCGGTGCAGTGTTGTAGTTCGGTGCGAAAAGCGGGCCATCATCTACGAGTGCGATTGTCATGTTCGCAACCGAGAGCGCCTCTGACATTTCTTCCATCAGAACTTCAGCACTAAACGCACCAACGAAACGACCACACATAATCAAAAAACCCTACGGACGAGGCGCAGCGACTTTCGGGTAGAACGTCTCGATATGTTTCGGAAGACTGTTCTTTACGAACTCGGAGGTGTCGTCGGCCAATACCTCTGGTAGTCCAGCTTCCACCCCATTAAGCGTTCTGTCCACCACTTGGAATGGTGACGTCTTCGGCATATCCACCCCTGCCGACATATCGGTGTCAATGAATGCAGGATGCACGGCAACAACAAGAGTGCCTTGACGCGCTAGTTCAAGTCTCAGGCCGTTAGTCAATGACCAAGCAGCCGACTTTGACATTGCGTACGTAGCCACGTCCTTAATTGACATCCATGAGACAGCTGAAAGCACATTGACAATGGCGCCACCACCATTAGCGGCCAAAACTGGAGCAAAGCTCTTGGATAAATTCAACAGACCCCACACATTGGTTTCAAATTCAGCCTTTGCATTCTCCAAAGCGTTCTCAGCCATGATGCGCCCACCAACTACAACGCCAGCATTATTTATCAACATATTTACATCACCACAAGCCTGAATAGCTGCGGCAATATCACTCGCGTTAGTCACATCAAGAGAGATCGGTACCGCTCCAGTATTAGTGACTGACTCAATCTGTCGAGCCCCTGCATAAACCTTTGCTGCTCCTCTGTCGAGCAACTGACGAACATATTCTGCGCCGAGACCACGGTTTGCACCTGTCACCAGAACTACGGATCCTTCGATCTTCATTGACTCTTCTCTCTCACCTAAAATAGGGCAGGTTTCGAATGGTCGGGCTGGCGGGATTTGAACCCACGACCTCTTGTCCCCCAGACAAGCGCGCTACCAAGCTGCGCTACAGCCCGAATGGTTTATGACTCTATCGGCGAGGCAGACCTGTCGCCTAAACAAATATCTGTATGAAACGCCAGCCCAAATAGAGACACAAAAGACCTACAAGCAGTTTGAAATGCCATGGCGTTTTGTCGCCATCAACGCCGGCGAGTTTCTTCAAATCAAGTGTGTCAACATTTATACGACCCGACACCGACATAGTGTCTACGGCTGTTCGACATTCTGGACATTCGCCATCACTAGTCAAGGCAGATGGCGCAAAGTATTTGGCACACGGCTCACACCAGGGCATCTCTAGTCGCCCTTTTTCCGCACTCGTAGTTTGAGTGGAGTTGATCCAAATTCAAAAGCTTCACGAATGGAGCGCTCCAGATAACGAATGTAGGGAGCCGATAATTCTCGGTTAACAAACAAAGTGAAGGTCGGTGGATCGTTCGCGCCCTGAACAGCAAACAACACTCTGGCTCCGCCTGGTGCTGGTGACTTCTGTTGCGCGGCCGAAATAACACGGTTGACGTCACGCGTAGGAATTTTGCGATGGTATTGCTCAATCGCCTCCTGCAAAACAGGACGCAATTTGTGTACTCCCATGCCAGTGAGAGCAGACAATTTCAATACTGGTGCGTCGTCAATGAAGTACAACATACGTGCAAGGTCAAGTTCCACTTGGCGACGGTTTTCGGAATCAAGAAGCTCCCACTTGTTCAACACAATAAGAATTGGACAGCCAGCAACATCGATGCGCTCAGCTAGTCGTTGATCTTGACTAGTAACGCCAACGGTCGCGTCAATGATGAGAATCGCAATATCGGCTTCATCGATTGCTTTCAGTGCTCGAACGAGTGAGTAGAACTCTGTCGATTCATCAATCTTGCTGCGCTTGCGCATTCCTGCGGTATCAATAAACACCAATGGACCATCGGGTGTCTCAACGAGGGTGTCGACAGCGTCACGGGTTGTGCCAGGCATGTCATGAACTACTGAGCGCTCCTCGCCGACCAAACGGTTAAACAACGTGCTCTTGCCTACATTCGGACGACCAACAAGTGCAACACGTGGAACACCATCAGGCTTGATGGCATCTAGTTC
Organism: Ilumatobacteraceae bacterium; assembly: GCA_040402055.1. Classification (GTDB taxonomy): domain Bacteria; phylum Actinomycetota; class Acidimicrobiia; order Acidimicrobiales; family Ilumatobacteraceae; genus UBA2093. Next base: position 39,515 of record JBBANJ010000004.1, on the reverse strand, counting down.
ACGAACTGAAAGTTCAACATGTGGAATACGCGCAACTACTTCGTCGAGAAAATCCCCCGAGCGACGACCATGAAGAGCCGACACGGCCATTGGCTCACCAAACCCTAGAGACATGAAGATCCATTTCTCCTGTTCGCGGCGATCATTGTCAGATTTATTAGCAGCAAGAAGAACCGGAACACCGGTCTTACGTAGCCATTGAGAAATATGTTCGTCATCATCGGTGACGCCGACTGATCCATCAACCATGAAAATCACTAGGTCTGCTTCGCGAACGGCCTCTTCAACCTGACGACTTACTTTGTCGTCAAGCTCGCTTCCACTCGGCATCCAGCCACCCGTGTCAACTATCCAGAATTCGATTCCGAGCCATGAGGCCATGCGCGGATGCCTGTCGCGCGTAATTCCAGGACGGTCTTCAACGATTGCGGCCTGCTCTCCAATCACACGGTTAAACCACGTGCTTTTACCGACATTGGGTCGCCCAACGATTACAACTGTGGGAAATATAACTTTCTCTTCGTCAGACATGAGAAACCTCTCTTTTGGCTGATTCAAGCCGTTCTCGTAGTGAACTTCCACTAGTCGGTAACACTTCAACATCAAATTCGCGACTCAGATCATCAAGTAAGCCGCCGTCAAGAAAAACACCATCGTTCAGACAAACATCAGGAAGCAGATACAGATGGGCTCCATTGTCTTTCGACATCACCTGATGAATATCTTCAAAGGTCATGAGCCCGGCTACAGCAGTGTTTCCACCGAAGTAATGATTCTCTACTTCAAGAACGGAAACATCATCAAAACTTTGTTCGCGCATCGCATCGCGCATAACTGTTGCGCCATATGAACCAGTGACAATTGCAATGGGCTTATCGACAGTTTGTTTGCGTACTCGCAAAGAAACTGGCACTGGAACCGACGATCGCAATCCAGTCTCAGCTGCAGGATTAACGACACGGACATAATCCGTAGGTGAAGCAACATCCACTGATGCAAAGAAACCTGACTGCTTGCCCATCAAGTCGGGACCGGTACCGGCGAAAGAGTCAATGAATGAACGAACAAGCCCGACACCATCTTCCAACATTGGAAACTCCCCGTAGTGCGCAGCTGTTGGTACAGACTTCTGTGCAACCAAATAAAACTCATCGGCCAAGTGAATAGGTTGACGACCAATTGCACGAACGTACCGTGCCTGCCACTGAGTAACCGTCTCGATAACTTGTTCGGCTTCTGATTGAGTGTGAACGCGCATGCGATCTTCAGAATTGAATCGAGATAACCCAAGTGGAACGATGGCTATTGATTCAAGCGTCGGATACTGCTCTAAAAGACCTGCAAGAGTCGATTCAAGAACTTCTGCGTCGTTAACTCCTGGACACAGAACAATTTGAGCACGAATCTGAATGTCATTGTTAAGGAGCACCTTCATCCAACGCAGACTGAACCCACCGCGCACATTTCTCAACATGTCTGACCGAACGTGAGGGTCAGGAGAATGAATGCTCACATACAGAGGCGACAAACGCTCATCAATCACACGCTCAAGATCAGCTTCTGTGAAACGAGTCATGGTGGTGAAATTGCCGAAGAGAAAACTGAGACGGTAGTCGTCGTCCTTCATATAAAGGCTTCTGCGCATGCCCTTTGGAAGTTGATAAATGAAACAAAACTCACAATGGTTGTCGCACGTATGAATTCGGTCAAAAACGGCACTGGAGATCGAAACTCCTAAGGGTTCACCCGGCTGTCGAGCTACATCGAACTCAAGCGTCTCTCGTCCTCGAAGAACGCTGATGTCAACTTCGTCAGATTCAACCAACCGCTGCCATTCCAAAATGTCGCGGGGAACAACACCATTGACCGACATAACTCGATCCCCGACCATCAGACCAACCCGAAATGCAGCCGATGAGCGGTCAATCGCCGCAATCTGCGGCAGGGTGTCGGTTGTCGAATTCACCCCTGCAGGCTACCGCTGAGCACTCTCGGTAGTCTGTGGAGGTTATATGGCCGTCAACAAGGTACTTCTCGCCTCTCCAAGGGGCTTCTGCGCTGGTGTCGAAATGGCCATCAAGGCGTTGGCCTGGATGGTCCGTTCATTCGACGAACCCGTGTACTGCTATCACGAAATCGTTCACAACAAGATCGTGGTCGACCGCTTCATCGCACAAGGCGTAATCTTTGTTGACTCCATTGAAGATGTGCCCGTTGGCTCACCAATCATGTTGTCGGCGCACGGATCAGCTCCAGAAATAGTTGCCGCAGCCCGATCACGCGGAAGTTACGTTGTCGATGCCGTGTGTCCACTCGTGACAAAAGTACATCACGAAGTGAAGACTCGCGCGGCGAAGGGGTACCACATTGTTTATATCGGGCATGAAGGACACGAAGAAGCAGTTGGCACTATGGCCGTGGCGCCTGCATCGATTTCTAGAGTCGAGTCTTTAGAAGAAGTAGAAGCGCTCCCGCAATTTGATTCAAATGTTGCGATGCTGGCGCAAACGACTCTGTCGCACAGGGAATGGAACGAGATTGCCGTCCACGTTCGGGAACGATTTCCAGATGTCTGGACACCAGGTAAGAGCGATTTATGTTTCGCAACCACCAACAGACAAACGGCACTTATTTCGATCGCAAGCACTGTCGATGCATTCGTAATTATCGGTTCATCCAACAGTTCGAATACACGCGCGCTGGAACGACTAGCGATTGAAGCTGGATGTTCACAAGTTTTTCGGATCAATTCATTTGAGGAACTGCCAAAGAATCTTTATGGCACAGTTGGAGTAACGGCTGGCGCTTCAGCACCAGAAGAACTCGTGCAAGGCGTGTTGGAATTCCTTGCACCAACTGATGGTGTTGAGGAAATCTTCGTTACTGAAGAGGATGAATATTTCCCACCGCCGAGAAATATTCGTGATCTGCAAATGGCCATCGACACCGCAATTACTGCCATGTCAGGTGCACCTTTGTTTACTACAGCAAGCATGGACGACCGCGCACTTGCAGCCAGTGCCGTTCTTGAGACACTCTTACTGCCATGATCCAACCCACCCTGAATTCACTGCGCACATATCTCCACATTCTCGCCGTCTGTGTGTGGCTCGGAGGACAAGTTGTGCTTGCCGGCGTTGTGCCCAAACTGCGAAAGACAAACCCGGATGCTTTGACACACATTGCAAAGGGTTACGCATCCATTGCCTGGCCAGCGATGATTCTGATCGTGTTTACGGGCGCCTGGGGTCTAGCCGCGGTAAATGTTGCGATTGAATCCACTGAGTACATGGTTACCTTCGGAATTAAAATATTGCTCGTTGCAAGTGCCGTGATAGCAACCTTGATTCACTCATACGGCGCGTCAAAACTTGCCAAAGGTCTTGGCGGTGCCATTGGGCTCTTAGCAACACTGTTAGCTGCCTACTGCGGAGTTCTGCTCGCCCATGTGGGCTAACGCGCAATTTCTTAGTTGCGCGCGACTTTGTTCCAAGCAATTTCACGATCAACGCGAACGTCGCCAGGTAAGCCCAAAACGCGCTCACCCAGAATGTTCTTCATCACTTCAGTGGTTCCACCTTCAATGGTGTTTGCTCGTGAGCGCAAGAAAGCCTTCTGAATACCGTCGAAAGCCATGGCCGTTTCAGGACGGTTCATTGCATACGATCCGTACAACATTCCGTTCGCTCCCTGAAGATTGACTGCGAATGCATACGTCTCTTTGTTCAGATCCGCACCGGCCATCTTGCCGATAGAACCTTCAGGTCCTGGAGTACCCAACTTGCGAGTCGTGTTCGCTCGAATATTGGTGAGACGAAGCACCTCTGCACGAATCCATAATTTCATCAGTTCATCACGAGTTGCACTATCGCGCTGATCTGCTGGCAATGCTTCCCACGCATGAACCGCTGACGCGATTGAACCTGAACCGCGCTGAGGCATTGAGCCTCCGATCGAAACGCGTTCGTTCATCAGTGTTGTGAGACTGACACGCCATCCATCGCCCGGCGAACCGAGCATCTCTGCCGCTGAAATACGAACATCAGTGAAATACACCTCGTTGAACTCTGCTTCACCTGTCATTTGGCGAAGTGGGCGAACTTCTACACCAGGTGCTTGCATGTCCACAACAAACGCAGTAAGTCCTGCGTGCTTTACCGCCTCAGGATCTGTGCGAACTACGAGAAGCCCGAAACGAGACAGATGCGCAAGGGTGGTCCATACTTTCTGACCATTCGCTATCCACTCCTCACCGTCCTGCACTCCCTTAGAAGAAAGTCCAGCAAAGTCAGAACCTGAACCCGGCTCAGAAAACAACTGGCACCATATTTCTTCGCCAGTGAACAATGGACGAAGGTAACGCTTCTTCTGTGCGTCGCTGCCCCATTCGACAACCGTTGGTCCACACATTCCGTGACCAATTGGGTTGCGATACATAGGGTTGGGCGCCCCCGCTGGGTACAGAACTTCGTTAACAGCTTTTTGGAATTTCGGAGAAATCCCTAATCCACCAAGTCCAACAGGAAAGTTGACCCAGGCGAGTCCCAAGTCGTACTGGGCTCCCAAAAACTCAACCACTGGCGTCGTAGCAGGCGGAAACTTCTTCAGAAGTTCCTCTGCAAGTTGAACAACTTTGGTTTCTTCTTTGCTGATGACTTCGGTAGTGCTCATTGTGGCCCTTTCCCATGGCTTTTCAGAAACAATAATCCCAACGGATTACCCCTTGCGAGCCAGACGATCAGCGGACTGCGATGTGACTGCTGTCATTCAATTAGTTTGGAGGCATGTATCCAGGAATCACAGCTGCCACCCATCCGCAAAGACCAGCGGTCATCCAAGCCGAGACAGGGAAAGTGACCACGTTTCTAGAGCTCCATGAGGCGGCTATCCGCCTCAGCAATGTACTTCGAGCAGCGGGTCTTCAGCCCGGAGATCATGTTGCAATCTGTATGGAGAATCACAACAAGTATTTCGAAGTCATCTGGGGGTGTCATTACGCCGGCGTCGTGTACACAGCGTGCTCAAGTCGCCTTACCAGAGCCGAACTTACGTACATCTTGAACGATTGCCAAGCGAAGGCGTTCATCACTTCCAAGTACAAAGCAGATCAAGCTCTCGAAATAGCTAATGACATACCAAACGTGCATCTTCGTTTGATGCTTGACGGAACCATTGATGGCTACGACTCCTTCGAATCAACTGTTGACTCGGCTTCAACACTGCCCCTTGCCGACATGGTTGACGGTACTGACATGTTGTATTCAAGTGGCACCACGGGAATGCCAAAGGGTGTCTCGCGCCCGTTTCCTGGTACTCCATTGGGCACATCAGCGGGCCTTGCTACCGCCCTCACCGTCGGTCTTTATCAGTTCCACGAAGGAATGATTTATCTGTCACCTGCGCCGCTTTATCACGCTGCTCCTTTGCGTTTCAATATGTCAGTACATGCTTCGGGTGGAACCACAGTTGTCATGGAACACTTCGACGCAGAGATGTACTTAAAATACGCAGAGCAATATAAAGCGACACACACTCAACTGGTGCCAACAATGTTTATTCGCATGTTGAAGCTAGATCCAGCAATACGTACGAAGTACGACGTGTCGAATTTCAAAGTAGCTATTCACGCTGCGGCACCGTGCCCAATTGAAACCAAGAAGGCGATGATTGCTTGGTGGGGACCGATAATTCACGAGTACTACGCGGGCACTGAAGGAAACGGCTTCGTCTACTGCAACAGCGAAATGTGGCTCGCCCATCCAGGTTCAGTGGGAACTGCCATTCAGGGAATCGTTCACATATGCGACGAGAACGGTGAAGAGGTTCCACAAGGCGAATCAGGCACGATCTTTTTTGAAGGAAGCGCAAGTTTCGAGTACCACAATGATCCTGAAAAAACGAAAGCTTCACGTGACCCTAAGGGTCGCGGATGGTCAACCCTTGGTGATGTCGGCTACCTAGATAAGGACAACTTCCTTTACTTAACTGACAGAAAAGCGTTCATGATTATTTCCGGTGGAGTCAACATCTATCCACAAGAGTCAGAGAACATTCTCGTCAATCATCCAAAAGTTGTTGACATCGCGGTATTCGGTGTCCCGAATGATGATTTCGGCGAAGAAGTAAAAGCAGTTGTTCAACCGGTCACCATGCCAGCCACTCCCGAAGAAGCTGATGCGCTAGCAAAAGAACTCATCGCATTCTGCAAAACACATTTGGCAGATATCAAGTGCCCCCGCACCATTGACTTTCGTCCGGATTTGCCTCGTCACCCGACCGGCAAGCTGTATAAGCGTCTCTTGAAGGATGAATACTGGAAGGCTGCTGGGCGTTCTATCTAATGGTCGCTCGCCATCCTTATCTCGACAACACAACACCCATAGCTTTCGCTCACCGAGGCGGCACTTCGGCAGCACCAGAGAACACGCTGCGAGCGTTTGAAGATGCGGTCACTCTTGGTTATCGCTATGTAGAGACCGACGTACATGCAACACGCGATGGGAAATTGGTCGCATTTCACGACAATGACTTACAGCGCACCTGCGGTGAGCCATGGAAAATCGCAGATACCGACTGGTCGACATTGATGTCAGCTCGTATTGACGGCACAGACCCTATTCCGTTGCTCGAAGACTTGCTGGATGCATGGCCGAACCTTCGTATCAATATCGATTGCAAGTCCGACGCTGCAATGCTGCCGCTCATTGAAACCGTTCGTCGCACCAAATGTATTGAACGCATTTGTATAGGAAGCTTCAGCGATAACCGCCTTCGTCACATTCGATCAGAATTGGGTTCCGGGTTATGTACATCGATGGGACCTCAAGAAGTCGTTCGTCTGGTCGTAGGCAGCAATACAAGAATTCCATTGAATCCATCACGACACGCCCTTATTGCACAAGTACCGATGCGACAAGGGCCTATTCCTGTCGTAACACCCCGAAGTATCGCTCGAGCACATCAACTTGGTCTTCAGGTTCATGTTTGGACAATTGATGACCCACTTCAGATGGCGCAACTATTAGATATGGGCGTTGATGGAATCATGACCGATGACACACGAGCCCTAAAAGACGTCTTTGTTGCACGCCATTTATGGTGATTATTTAACAACTAGTTAACGAGCCGAGTACGGCGCCCAACTATCCGTGGGCTAATTTGGACCTATGCGAGTTGATACCAATTTTTTCTGCACAGTTCCTATGCCAGACGCAGGAGACGATTCAATTACCCCAACGTCGCGACGCTACGACAACGACGCAGTCATTGAGTGTTACCGAAATTTGGTTGAATGGGCCCGCACCGCAGACTCGCTTGGCTTTGACACAATGTGGCTCACCGAGCACCATTTTCAATACGAGGGGTATGAGGTTCTTCCTAACTTGATTCTTTTTGGGCAACACCTCGCCAGTCAAACAAAAAATTTGCGTTTGGGACAGATGTTCAATGTCGTTCCACAATGGAACCCATTACGCCTTGCAGAAGACTTCGCAATTGCTGACATCATCACTGGTGGACGCATGGAATTCGGTGTTGGTCGAGGCACTGTGCCACGTGAAGCCTGGCCGCTTGGCACCGTTGTTGCCTCGGGCGACAACGACATGTCCGCTGAACATGACAAGATCAACCGTCAAATCTTTGAAGAGTCGCTTGAGATCATTAAGCGCGCATGGACTAATGAACGCTTCTCGTTCAAAGGCGAACATTTCACGTTGCCGGCTGACGACATTCCAGACCGTGGTTCAAATGTCGATGACCTCACACTCATTCCTCGTCCTCAGAGAAGTATTGACATTTTTCAACCGGTTACTTCACCAGAGACAATCGAATACGTTCCCCGCGCCGGACACAAAGCTGTCTACTGGCTTCAGAATGCTGACAGTCAGTTAGATAAGTGGAATAAATTCGCAGCGATTCGCGATGACATGGGTAAACCTGTAGCGCCCGGAGACGATCGCTGCCTTGTACTTAACGTTCATGTCGGCAAGACACGTGAAGAAGCGATGAAAAAAGGCAAGCCTGGTCATGACGAGTTCTGCCGGTTCCTTGCTCCATACGGCAGATTCGCTAGCTATCGCAATCCAGACGGTTCAAAGGTGGCATTCGACCATTGCCCAACAGTGCAGGAATCAATTGACCAAAAGATTCAAGCAATCGGGTCCGTCGATGATGTAGTCGACACCATCGGTTTTTGGAGAGATCTTCTTGACCTCAAACATCTGATTATCTTTTTCGATTTGCCTGGCCTCACTCGTCAGGAGATGAAGGACCAGTTGCACATGGTTGCCGAAGAAGTGATGCCGAAACTTGGCGAGACCATGGACCGTCGACCATTACCTTCCCTGTCTCCCCTGGTGTAAATAAGTAGTGACAACGTCAATCCTTTTTGCAAATGCCCAACTGATTGATGGCTCAATTGTTGATGTAGCGACAGACAACGGTCTCATCGCATGGATTGGCACACCGACACAGTCTCCTGTTGTCTGCCATAAGACAATCAACCTTGACGGCTATGTCCTGTCAACGTCATTTGTCGAACCCCACGCACACCTCGACAAGGCTTTTCTCGCCGATCGCATCTCTAATCCTGCTGGTGACCTCATGGGCGCAATTCGAGGTCTAGAAGCAGTCCGATCAACTATCACTCACACTGACATTGTTGAACGAGCCACTCGTGCTGTAAATCTGATGTCACAAAATGGAGTGACGTCAGTTAGGACACACGCAGATACCACGTTGTCGGGCGGCGTTTCCTCTGTACTTGCCTTGTTGGAAGTGAAGAAGAACTGTGCCCATTTTATGGATGTTCAAGTAGCAATGCTTCTGGAATGGCCAGTGACTGGAACAGCCGGTAAAGAGCACCAGGCCCTCGCGCGCGACGCTATTTCGGCTGGAATAGATGTTGTCGGTGGTTGTCCACATTTAGACCCCGATCCGCGAGGCGCCGTTGAATTCTTTCTAAATCTCGCTGTTGATTCGGGATTGCCTCTTGACTTGCATGCCGATGAAAACATGCGCCCTGATTCGAGCGATCTTGAGCATCTAGCCGATATAGCGATTCGAAGCAATCTTGCTCACCAAATGAACGCGAGCCATTGTGTGGCGTTGTCGACTAGGTCTGAAGCAGACATTGACCGAATAGCGGCAAAGGTGAGCGCAGCCGGCATCACCGTCACAGCATTACCCCAGACCAATCTGTTTCTTCAAGAACGTGGCGTATCAACCAATCCAGCCCGGGCAATCACACCCATCCACAGGCTCCAACGGGCCGGTGTAGTTGTAGCAGCCGGAGCTGACAACCTGCAGGACCCATTCAACTTGGTGGGCCGTGGCGACCCTCTTGAAATCGCCTCACTTCTCATGGTTTCCGCCCACTCAACCGCTTCTCAATCTGTTCAGATGATCTCTGCAAACGCACATCAAACAGTTCACGGCAACACCAGTTCTCTCGCAGTTGGTGAGCCCGCAGATTTCGTAGCGATACCAGCGACTAACCTTCGTGAGTCGATTGCGATGGGGCCCCCCGACAGAATTGTTGTATATGGCGGCGTCGTAATCGATAATCCAATTCGTAACAGAAAGTAAACCTTTTCGTGACACAGGCGACCCTAACTATGCCCTATCTTGTTCCTAGTGAGTGCGACGGAGACCATCATCATGAGTGAAGCAACGTCCTCCTCTTCGGCTCTCCTATCTTTTAGCAACGTTTCAATGACTTTTGACGATGGGACTAAGGCCCTCGACAATGTTTCGTTTGGAATCAACGCTGGCGAATTCGTAACTGTTGTTGGTCCATCAGGTTGCGGAAAATCAACACTGTTACGAATTGCTTCGAACCTTGAAGCAAACACTGGCGGTACTTGCTCAATTGATCGCAACAGCATCGGCTATGTCTTTCAAGACGCAACACTCATGCCGTGGCGAACTGTCGAACGCAACGTAGAACTAATTGCTGAACTACACAAGCTTCCCAAGGCCGACAGACAACAGCTGGCGGCTGAAGCAATCGAATTAGTCGGCCTCAGTGGTTTTGAAGACAAGTATCCTCGCCAATTGTCTGGCGGAATGCGAATGCGCGCTTCACTGGCACGTTCATTAGTAATGAAACCAAAGGTTTTCTTATTTGATGAACCATTCGGAGCGCTCGACGAAATCACACGCGAACGTTTGAACGACGAACTACTTCGTCTATTCCAGCATGAGGGATTTGCGGGCCTCTTCATCACCCACTCAATAACTGAGGCTGTCTACATGTCAACCAAGGTTCTCGTAATGTCTGCACGACCCGGAAAAATCATTGCTGAATTTGATGTTCCGTTCGCATATCCACGCAACCATGATCTTCGTTACGAAGCAGAATTTGGTGAATTGTGCGGAAAGATTTCTCACGCTCTGCGGGGAGCCCACGAATGAGTTCATCAAATTCGCTCACCAGTCCTATTGATGAAGTAATTCACGAAAAACGAGACAGAGTTTCTTTTGCTGATTATCTCGGACCAATTCTTGTGTTCCTGGCATTCATCGGAGCTTGGTACCTCTTGTCTTCCGTTGTTCTACCTGAACAAAAACGATTCTTGTTACCGACCCCACACAAAGTGGTGACTGACGGATTCTTTGTGTGGCATTCCGGCGAACGTCGCGGTCTTCAACCCATCCTCTTATCTCTTTGGGATTCAGCCAAGATTGCACTGCTAGGACTAGGAATCACAATCGTGATCGGAATGAGTCTGGCAATTCTCATGAGTTCAAGCCGCTGGCTTGAACGCGCAACGTGGCCATATTTAGTCGCAGTGCAAAGCGCACCGGTCCTTGCCTTAACGCCTCTCATTCGCGCACTCATCGACGGCACACAAACACAACGTTTGCTTGTCGTTGTCTTGATAGCAATGTTTCCCATTGTCAGCAACACTTTGTTCGGGCTTCTGTCAGCCGATAAGAGTCAACACGAGCTATTCACGTTGCAGGGCGCATCCAAATGGACGCGCTTAGTCAAGCTCCAATTCCCAGCTGCGCTTCCCAACATTTTTGTAGGCCTTCGTATCTCGGCTGGCCTTGCAGTTATCGGTGCAGTTGTCGGTGACTTCTACTTCCGTCAGGGTGGCGTCGTCGGTATTGGCGCGCAGATAGATGTTTATCGAAATCGCTTGTGGGGTCCTGAACTCATTACAGCAATCATTCTTGCCAGCACATTAGGTCTGGTGGTGTTCCTCTTTTTCGGATGGGTCTCTCGTAGAGCCATCGGAAAATGGCACATCACCACTAGGGGTCACTGACCCACACATCACCAACTACCAGGAGAACAACAAACCATGAAAAAAAGACCACTACTAGCAACTGCAGTCATTGCAGCCCTCACGCTCGCTGCGTGTGGTGGCAGTGACAACGCTGCTTCAGACACAACAGCTGCTGCTGCAACAGGCGTCGACCTCGTCGCCGCAGGCTGCCCAGCAACCGTCTCATTGCAGACTGACTGGAACCCAGAAGCTGAACACGGCAACTTGTACCAACTCATTGGTCCTGGTTACACCGTTGATACAGCCAAATTGCGTGTCACAGGTGACCTCATGGCCGGTGGAAAGACCACTGGTGTAAAGGTTGAAGTTCGCGCCGGTGGACCAGCAATCGGATACAGCCAAGTAACTGCAGAGCTCTACAAAGATCCAAGCATCCTTCTTGGTTTCACCAGTACTGACGAAGCCGTTGCTCACTCAACTGATTTCCCAACACAGGCTGTTGTTGCACCGTTCAACATCAACCCACAAATCATCATGTGGGACCCTGCTACGTATCCAGACGTTAAGACAATTGCTGACTTGAAGGCCACCGGTGCAAAGGTTCGCTATTTCGATGGCGCTGCATACATGGACTACTTCACGGCAACCGGAATCCTTGACAAGAAGCAAGTGGATGCGACATATGACGGCGCGCCAGCGTCATTCATTGCTGCAGGCGGAAAAGACACCCAACAGGGTTTCGGTACTGCTGAGCCATACTTCTACCAAAACGTCTTGAAGGACTGGATGAAGCCTGTTGGATACCAGTACATTCACGAGGCAGGCTGGACCGCATACGCTCAGTCATTGGGTGGCACACCAGCAAACATCACCAAGTACGACACCTGCTTGAAGGCACTCGTGCCAGTCATTCAACAAGCTGCACTCGATTATGTCGCTGCTCCAGATACAGCTAACGCAATTATTCTTGATGCTGTAAACCAGTACAACAATGGTTGGGTCTATGACGCAGGTCAGGCCAAAGCTGCCGTAGCAAAGATGCAAGAAGACAAGCTCATTGCTAATAGCCCAGACGGAACACTTGGTTCATTCGACATGGATCGCGTTACAGCATTTATTGCAACCGCAACTCCAGTATTCACCTCAACCGGTGCAAAAGTTAAAGATGGCCTTGTGGCTGACGACATCGTCACCAACAAGTACATCAACCCAGCAATCAAACTCGGTTAAACAATCACAACATATTGGGGAGGGGCAGCAATGCTCCTCCCCTTTTGTGTTTATCGACCAAAGTCGAAACGACTAATTTCCTTCATCGCCGTACCTAGCGATTCAACCGCACCGCTGAACATGCGTGCACCTAATTCAACACTCGCTCCAGTTGGGTCACCAATATGACCTTCAGGAAAGAAATCGTTTGATAGCCAGCCAAAGGCCACGCGACCGCCAAACTTAACTTGTTCATTCTTTGCAAGACCTTCAGGCACTCGACGCACTGCAAGTGACATATCGACGAGGTCGGGACGCAAGTGCAACATGACAGATGTTTCATCAACTCCACCATGGACACCCATGCCCAGTTCTGACTCAGCTGATGACCCACCTTGATCCGCTGGCATATGCGGATGAGCAAGGAAAGTTTGTAGACCGTACTTCAGCCGCAGCTCACGGTTCATCAATGCCATGAGTGCACTATTGCCTCCGTGACCGTTGATGAACATAATCTTTTTGGCAGGAGTAGACGCAACGCATCGACCGATGTCGTCGATCACTGCCATCATGGTTGTCGCAGATAACCACATCGTGCCTGCAGCCCATGCGTGCTCATTTGACTTTGTAAAAGGCAGTGTCGGCAACAGCCACGCATTTGTTTCGGCGCCAAACTTCTCAACTGCGGCCCTAGAAACAGCATCTGCCACCACAAAGTCTGTATTCAAGGGCAGGTGCGGACCGTGCTGCTCTATTGCTCCCAACGGCAGAACAACTATCGATTCTTTCGAAAGTTCTGCGGATAGTTGCAATGCGGAAAGGTCACCCAGTAATCGTGAAGAAGCCATGCATCAAACCTATCTGAGTGCTTGAATAGAGACCGTGACTAGGAGAGCCGATACCGACTTTGACGCCATCGTCATTGGGGCCGGCCACAATGGCTTGGTCACAGCGGCCTACCTTGCTCGCCACGGATTATCCACGTTGCTTATTGAGGCCCGTGCGGACGTTGGGGGCACTGCCGCCAGCGAACAATACGGCGGAGCAACTGTCAATATTTGCAATTGTGATCACTTGACGTTTCGCACCACACCCATTGCAGAGGAACTCAATCTTTCGGCCCATGGGCTTCAGTACATCGATGTTGAACCGCCGCAGATAAATGGCGACTGGACAACCGAGAAATTCTGGCCGTTATGGCACGACGTCGATAGAACTCTTGAAGAACTCGCCATTGCGCATCCGGGCTCAGTCGACGGTTACAGACAATTCGCTCAAACAGCCATTCCTGTAGCCCGACTAATACTTGAGGCTGCAGCCAACCCTCCGACTCGAGGTTCATTACTTTCCACGGTTATCCGCAGGGGTGGTCGTGGCGTTGCCTCAATGCTCCGCATGAGCCGCATGTCAGCAGCAGACGTAATGCGACAGTTCTTTCACGATGAAGCAGTGATTGGCCCCGCAATGGTTGAAGGTCCCGTCGTATGGGGACTCTCACCAGAGACCCCCGGCACCGGACTCGGAGCAATTTCATACGCTCTTCGACATGTAGGAACGCTTGGGCGTCCTATCGGGGGCAGCGGAATGCTGACTGAAGCCCTGAAACAATCCTTTCTCGCAGCAGGTGGGTATTTACGCACGAGTACACGCGTTGTTGGAGTCATCTGTGAAGGATCGCGAGTCAGTGCCGTACAAACCGGTGACGGCGCAACTGTCACCGCTCGCATAGTTGTCTCAGCATGCGATCCACAACGAACATTCGTACAGTGGCTAAAGAACCCACCAGCCAAAGCAAACTCACTCGTCAATCGTTGGAAAAATCACGCGTCCGGCGAAGGCTACGAATCAAAAATCGATGCAATAACAAACACGCCGCCATTGTTCAACGCATTTTCGAATTCACTGACAGATCTCAAATTGACAGGTTCTACAGTCATCGTCAGCCCATCGCTGGCTGAACTTCATCGCGGTTCCCAATTGATGCGTGAAGGAAGAACAATGCCAAGAATGGCATTACTTGCTAATACGCCATCCAATATCGACAACACAATTGCTCCAGCCGGTAAAAGCGTCTTCAGTCTTGAAGCGCTCTACACCCCGTATTCATTTGTTGATGGTTGGGAGTCCCGAGATGAACCGGAACGTTGGTTACGTCAATTCGGGTCCTTGGTTCAACCAGGCTTTATGGATTCAGTTGAACAATGGAGAGTCTTGACTCCGGCAGATTATGAATCACAGTTTCACCTGCCAAAGGGTCATGCGCTCAGTTTTGGCGGAGGACCACTTGCAGCCTTTATGGGTACCACGCCAGAACTAACCAGGTATCACACACCAATTAAAGGTTTGTATCTCACTGGCGCAGCAACGTTCCCTGGTGCTGGCGTATGGGGGTCTAGTGGCCGCAATGCAGCACTGACCATCATTAAAGAAATGGGTTGAGGCTTACGCGTCTTTCACGATTCCCGAACGCTTAACGACTGGGTCCTTGTCGCTCCATGGGAAGTTGATCCACAGATCAGTGTGCTTCCAGACATATTCGCATTGCACAACTGAGTGCGACTTTTCGTACAACACAGCCGAACGAACTTCTTTCACGCGACCCTTGAAAAAGTCTTGAACGATTTTGAGAGTGTGACCCGTATCTGCAACGTCATCGACGATAAGAACTCGTGCGAAACGCAATTCGACAAGATCAGGCACCGGAGGAAGAATCATTGGAACAGGAAGACGCTCGTCAACTCCTGTATAGAACTCCACATTCATTGTGTACAGATTCTTTACGGCCAATGCATAACCAAGTGCACCGGCAGCCAGCAAACCACCACGTGCAATAGCCAGAATAATGTCCGGCTCATATCCCCCTTCGGCGACACTGGTAGCTAACTCGCGGCTCGCTTCACCAAATATTTCCCAGGACATGATTTCACGATCGCTCACGAGACAAAACTAGTCGCAACAGTGGGACAACACCGATTCCGTGAAACAACGTAACAAAAAGTTAAGGACGCTCACGCTCGATAGACAGGAGGCCTACCTTCACGCTTGGCTCGCTGAGTCTCACGCGCATCGTCAGAGAAACTTGCCATTATCTGCTGACGATTCTCCATGACAATGGCCGCCTGTAGTCCAGGTATCTCCAGAGATGCCCACATACCTTCTTTTGTGAGAGCTACACCTATGGGGCTGTTGAGCATGATCTCTTGAGCCTTCACGTATGCAGCATCAAGCAATACGTCGGGGGGCAGAATTTCTGTCACTAACCCAATGCGCAATGCCTCCTCAGCGTCAAATAGGCGACCAGTCAACATGATTTCGTGCGCGCGGGCTGCACCGATGAGTCGAGGGAGCAGCCAGCTTGTTCCGATATCGCACGCCGACAGCCCAATTCGTATAAAGGCAGCATTAAAACGTGCTGATTCAGAACACATCCGAAGGTCAGAACCGAGAACTAAGGCAAATCCGCCTCCTGCAGCCGGTCCATTAACGGCCGAGATTATTGGTTGAGGAATTGATCTCATCTTCGGAATGAGAGAGGCGATGTGCTTCTGAACAGCAAATCCTTTCTCGACACTGCCGTTCCACTCGAAGCCAGGCGCTTCTCCATAGCCGCCAAGGTCAAGTCCGGCGCAGAAACCCCGGCCTTGGCCAGTGAGAACGACAACGCGAATATCACGCGAACGACCGATTAACGAAAACGTGTCATGAAGCGACTCGACCATTGTAGATGTCATTGCGTTTAGCTTGTCCGGGCGATTCATAGTGACCAGAGCAATGCCCTCGCGTGGATATGTCAGTTCGATTTCAGCCATATGTAATCGTGTCACTTTTCAAACCCAAGAGCCCATACGGACCGTTCCGCAATGCACAGCGCCCACCACCCCCATAGGCAATAATGGACTGACCCGTTTCAGGAACCTATGACAACCACTTCGCTTTCTCGCCGCCTTCATATCCCGCCTTCAACAGATCCATGGGGCCGGACACTTCGCAAGGCCGGACTCGTCTATTTATTGTCACGGTTATTCGTAGTGATGGGTGCAGCGATAGCAGTTGCCGCACAAGCCGTCGTTGATCGTTCAAATGATATCGAACCAGCAAATGGCCTCAGTGGGCTTGCCGCAATTCTCGACAGTTGGGATGGCCACTGGTACCTCGATGTCGTACGCGAGGGATATCCGCATCACATCATGCCCAATGTGACGTACTTCGTTTCCGATGCTCGCGCGGCTTTTTTCCCTATGTATCCCCGTCTCGTGCATTATTTCGATGTTGTCATTCCTGGTGGTCCAGTCAGCGTTGCTCTCGCTATCAACATCATCCTTGGAGCATGTTTCGTTTTCCTTGCTGGTTATCTATGTCGAGGACTCTTCGACATCAAGACCGCAGAGAAGGCGATGATTCTTATTGCTCTTTTCCCTGGCAGTTTCGTACTCAGCATGGCGTACTCAGAAGCACTCATGCTCACCATTGTTGCGCTGTGCTTTGTAGCCCTACGAGATAAACACTGGCTGTGGGCTGGGATATTGGCCGCCATGGCAACCGCCACACGTCCCAATGGAGTTGCCTTGGTCGCGGCGTGCGCCGTTGCATCTCTATTGGCCATTCGCAATGACCGTGAATGGCGATCACTCATTGCTCCGGCTCTCTCGCCTCTCGGATTTCTGGGATTTATGTGGTTCCTTCGCATGCATACCGGTGAAGATGGGGCTTGGTTTCGCGTTCAACGTGAAGCATGGCAAGAGGGCACTAGTTTCGGAGCCACGGCAGTACAGCGCACTGTTGATTTTTTCATCCACCCGGTGAGTTCACCAACTTCTGTACTTACAGCCGCAAGCGTCGGAGCCATGTTGATAGCTCTGTATATGGCACGCAAATACAAGTTGAATCTCATCTACTGGTCATACACCGCTGTCGTGCTGGCACTCATGCTGATTCCTGCCACGGTGACAGCACGTCCACGGTTCTTGTTTACAGCATTCCCACTATTTTTTCCTGTAGCTCGCGCGTTGCGGGATGACGAAGATAAGTGGTGGCCACTTGTTGTGGTGGTCATGGTTGGCGGACTGGTAACAGTGATGGGAATCTACGGCGTCAGAGGCGCGATTCCCTAAATCATCACAGCGGCAGGCGGCGCCACACGACAGTTGGCAAGTTCTTCAAAATCAGGAACATGTACTGAAGTAGTCCTGGAACCCAAATCACTGTTTTAGATGTTCCGATTGCCTTCTCAACTGCAGAAGCTACTGCGTCTGCATCAGTAGAAAATGGTGCCTTGTCCATTCCCTTGGTCATCTTCGTGGTTACAAAACCAGGACGTACAACCAAAACTGAAACACCAGAACCAACAAGTTCATGATCCAGAGCCAATGCAAACCCGTCAATGCCAGCCTTCGTTGCGCCGTATGCAGAATTTCCTTTGCGCACTCTCTCGCCAGCAACCGATGAAAGCAAAACCATTTTCCCGTAACCCTGTAGGCGCATCTGGGCGGCCAGTGCATACATGAGCACCATGGTGCCTGTGAAGTTCACATCCGCGACCGGAACTAATGCAGCAGGATTCGCGTAGTAGTCCACGCCTTCTTGCAATAGACCCTGAGCGATAACAGCAACATCTATATCGCCAACTTGCTGAACTACTTCGGCGACTACGTGCACCATTGAAGCGGCGTCTTCAGCGTTGAAGCGCACATGATGAACTTCAAGATCCGGGTACCTCTCTGCAGCTTCAGAGATCTGCGTATCCGCTGCATCAATATCACGGCTGACCAGAACGACGTGGGACACGCCTGGCTTCACGATTTTTTGAATAATTGCTTGTCCAATTTCGCTTGTACCGCCAAATA
Source organism: Ilumatobacteraceae bacterium (assembly GCA_040402055.1). Classification (GTDB taxonomy): domain Bacteria; phylum Actinomycetota; class Acidimicrobiia; order Acidimicrobiales; family Ilumatobacteraceae; genus UBA2093. Next base: position 21,229 of record JBBANJ010000004.1, on the reverse strand, counting down.
AGACAACATTTTGTGCAACACCTACACCATTTTTCATAACGATCTCCTGTGATCTACTAATCCCAAACGGCGCGACAAATCGCTACGCCATAAACCAATCGGATCCATTTCTTCTTGAATGCTCATCCATTCGTCGATGCGTGGATATCCCCTGCGCACTGCTGATGCAGAAACATGCGAATCTTTCGCCAAGTAATGACGCCCGCCGGCATCCAACACAAGGGAGTCAACCTCTGACAGCAATTCAGCTAGACCAGAAATACCAGCGGCCATGTCAAGGGTCAATGTCCAACCTTCTGTTGGGAAAGACATAGGTGCAGCATTCTGAGGCCCCATTCTCTTCAACACTGCAAGGAAGGAAGCAACACCTGCGCCAGAGAATTTCTCAATCACCTTGCGAAGCACATCTGTTCGATCAAGTGGAACTATGAATTGATACTGAATGAATCCCTGTTTCCCATACAAGCGATTCCACCTGTTCACACCATCAAGTGGATGAAAGAACGCAGGTATCGACTCAAGACCAATATGGCTCTTTGCTGGCGCCTTGCGGTACCAGGCTTCATTAAATGCTTTGATCGACCATTTATTCAATAATCCGTTAGGTACCCAACCTGGTGCTGACACTGTTAGACGAGGGTCGTACGCCAGAGGGTCTTTGTTGTCTACTTTGCTCGCGACAGCATGATCACCACGTGTCAATACGCCACGTCCCATTGCCGCCCCGGTAGCAAGTAGGTCTACCCAAGCCACAGAATACCGATAGTCGTCATCAACGCCGTCAGCACTCATGGCTGCGCATACAGCATCGAAATTCTCCAAACGGACCGTCTCGACTTCAACACGCGAGGACTCAATCTTCAGCATTGCAACAGTTGCCCGAAGGACTACACCGGTAAGCCCCATCCCGCCAACGGTTGCCCAAAACCATGCAGGATTTTGTTCGGGTGAAAGTTCAACAATTTCACCATTCGACAGCATCAGCGTCAAAGAGCGAACATGCTGTCCGAAACTTCCGTCGATGTGATGATTCTTGCCGTGAATATCAGACGCGATAGCCCCACCAACAGTGACAAATCTTGTACCTGGAGTAACGGGTATAAACCAACCTTGCGGGACGCACATACGCAAGATGGCATCGATACTGACGCTTGCAGCAACAGTGAGAAGCCCAGTCAGAGGGTCAAAATCTGCGTCAATGCCCATCGGGTCATTTTCGGCAGTCATCTCGAGAACAATTCCACCTGCATTTTGAGCTGCCGCACCATACGAACGACCGAGACCACGAGAAATAACGCCTCGCTCTCCTGCGGCTCGAATTGTGGAACGAAAGACATCAACTTCTGTGGTGTGAACAAGATCTGCGACAGTCCAAGCAGTGCGACCCCACCCTGATAAACGCTGCATAACCATGTTTCAAATTCTAGACGGTGCCCTCAATAAACAGAGGTCAATGCAGAAGCTCCTAGGAGGCGTATACGGCAAGCCCATACACGACAACCCACACCGCGCCATACGCCTGAATCCAGCGGTCATTGAAGAACACTTCTTCGGGTGCGCCTCCGCCGCCATTCTCCAGAACCAACAAATAACGCAGAAGAGCAAGAACCATAGGCACAATCGATAAACCGTGGAATGGAATAGTTTCATTGGCAATTGCTGCATTCTCAAACGCCCACATGCAATAGGTCACAACAGTCGCCGTGCATGAGACAACAAGTAGTTGTCGTAGATACACAAGTGAATAGGACTTCAGTGAGGTCCGCGTCACAGCAGCTTGCTCTCCGAGTTCTAGCAACTCTGCAAAACGCTTGCCTGTAACAATGAAAAAAGAGCCGAAAGTGATGCACAAAACGAACCACATAGACATTGGTGTTTGAGTAGCTGCAGCGCCGACCATTGCACGCAGCACAAAACCACTAGCCACAAGCGACAAATCAAGCAAAGGTATGTGCTTCCACCAGGTGCTGTAACCAATAGTCAAACCGGCATACAGCGCAATGATGCCTCCAGCGGCTGGACGCACAACGTAGCCGAGGACTGGACCACTTAACAGCAGTACTGAACCAATAACCCGAGCTATGGAAAGAGGAACAGCGCCACTTGCAATGGGTCGATTGCGCTTCTTTGGATGCTGACGATCTTGCTCAACATCCATGATGTCGTTCCAGTAGTACGTACCACTTGCGACCATACAGAATGCCGCAAAAACAGTGAGCGTCTTGCCCAATGACGACCATTCGTTCAGAACACCAAGGGCAGCAGGTGCGGCAAAGACCAATACGTTCTTAGTCCATTGAGACGGACGAGCCTCTTTAATACAGGCGAGAATCATGCGACCAACACCACTAGATCAATATCGTTTACCCAAGTTGGTTCCGAGAAAAGCTCTAACAATTCCGTGTCTCCTGACGAATCTCCATATGCGTAGACGAGGTCCTCGGTTGCTATTCCGGACTCTTGGCACCACTTTTGAACTCGTGACGCCTTCTCTTTTCCACGACAATTTTGGCCCACCAACTTGCCAGTGAGAAGACCGTCCTTTTCCTCAAGTTCTGTACACAAAACAGCGTCAACTTCCAGAAGGTCACCTAACGGGTGCAGAAACGCACCCAATGATGCCGACACGAGAATAACAACATGACCTTGCTCTTGGTGCCAACGCAGACGTGTAGCAACGTCGCTTCGCAACCAATTATCTGCAACTTTTGATGCAAATTGAATTCCAAGCGACTCAACTTCGCGAGCATCCTTGCCCGCAAAAATGCCCGCAACGAATTTAGCTTTGAGTGCATCTCGATCTCGGCGGCGAACACTCTGAAAAGTTTCACCCGCGCTCGAGAGAATTACCTTTACAAGACGCCCAGTACCGGCAGCAGATCTCATAAAAGGCACCACGCAATCGCGCACGGTCAGGGTGTTGTCCACATCAAAAGCAGCGACCGTTACATGCATCGTCACAGGCTAGTTGCCAATCTCATTAGTGCCGAGGATTGGTCCCATGTCTGCAAAGAAGGACGGCCAACTCTTAGTTACTACCTCAGGATCAGCGACTTTCACTCCGGGCGCACACAACGACAAAAGCGACAGCGCCATCGCCATGCGGTGATCATGATGACTATTGAAGATCACTGAATTCCATGTGCAAGGACCAGAAATTCTCAGACCATCTGCTTCGACGATCACTTTCCCACCAGCACGATTTATCTCGTTCGCAAGATCTCCGAGCCTGTCGCTTTCCTTGTTTCGAACAAAACCAATGCCGCTAAGAACACTCTCGCCAGTGGCCATGCAACACGCAACAGCCACTGCAGGAACCAGGTCCGAACAATCCGACATATCCATTACTAGCGGCAAGACATTCTGCAATTTCGAACGTGAGACCGCCACATCAGAGTCAATAACCACACATGTCAATCCCATGTTTTCCAAAATAGAAATGATCTCGGAATCTCCCTGCAACGACGCTGTTGCTAGACCAGGAATCACCACGCGACCTTCGCGAACGGCAATAGCAACCAGAGGAAAAGCAGCCGACGAATAATCAGGTTCTATCAAATAGTCTCGTCCACCGTATTCACCACTGCCCACAGTGATGGTTGAATCATCGAACGATACGGAAGCTCCGAACGACCTCATGACATTCGCCGTCATCTCTACGTACGAACGAGAAACAAGGGGTCCGTCGACATGAACGACGAGTCCAGAATCAAGCATCGGACCTATCAACATCAATGCTGAAATGAATTGACTTGAAACATTCCCTGCGATGTGAATATCGCCGCCAGACAACGAGCCTCGGGATACAGATACTGGCAGATGACCAACTTCACCGAGGTGTGAGATTTCAGCACCCAACGAAATGAGAGCGTCGTGCAGATCAGCCATAGGGCGACTTCGTAAAACTTCTTCGCCGTCAATAATCGAGGTTGTTTCAAATAAGGCCGCAACCGCGGTGAGAAATCGAGATGAAGTGCCTGCAAGTACAGCATCGACTATGCCTGGAAACTTAAGAACAGAGGCCTCGCCGATAATGACTTCATTTCCGAGATTCGTGATCGAACGCCCAGAATCCCTGATGACATTCAACACAACACGAGCATCATCGCCTGTTGGAATTCCTGAAATACGCGACGCCTCTTTTGACAACATCGCACACACCAATGCACGATTAGCGACACTCTTCGAACCCGGAACCGACACCACCGCGTCGATTGGCCCAGCATTCGGTTGCAGTGCGACTGTGGTCACGACAATGGCTGGATAGCCGGACGAAATCCACGGGCCAGCAACCCGCCCCTAAAGACTTCTGCATGCTCGGCGCGAACAACTGTCACCATTATTCCGCGATCACCTTCAGCAGAATGCACCACTTCAAAGTCATAGATATTCACTCCAAGTTCGCCAGACAATGTGAATACGTCAGCGGCCGCACCAGGGCGATCAGGAATCGGAATTCGAACTTCTGCCAAATCTTCAACTGCTCCGGCGCCCGTCGGCAGGTTCATGCGCGCCCGTCGAGCTTGTTCAAGTCGCGACAGCAGACCTTCTCTGTCCGAACCTGCGACCACGTCACGCATATCGGTAAGACCTAGAATCAGTGCATCTAAACCGCGCACGATTGATGCTTTGTTTTGCTCACAAATATCAAGCCAAATTCCTGGACGACCAGAGGCAATTCGTGTCATGTCGCGAAAGCCACCAGCGGCAAGTCGCAGCAGTGCCATGTGTTCTTCAGATCGATTATCGGCTATGCGCATCAACGTTGCTGCCGCAAGGTGCGGAACATGGCTAACAACTGCAACAAGATCATCATGCTGTACCGCGTCCATCGCCACAATTTCTGCTCCAAATTTTGCTACCAGGCCAGCGACAACCGCGAAAGCAGCATCAGAGGAATGAGGAGTAGGAGTAAGCACCCACACGGCTCCAGCGAACATAGAAGCATCAGCCCCATCTAATCCATCAAGTTCAGATCCGGCCATCGGATGTCCAGGGACAAATCGAGGATCCGTCACCTGCAAAGAGATGGCCGTCTTGACTGAACCAACATCGGTAACGACACCAGTTGTTAATGCCAATGACTCACTTACGGCTTGCGCCACAATCCCGACAGGAGTTGCTACAAAAGTCACCTCTGCATCGGAATACAAACCGGGAAATGCAATAATCTCGCGCTCGAGAGCAGTGTCAATCTTCGACTTATCTGAGTCATGACCACCGACGTCGTAGCCAGCATCGGCGAGAGCAAGCGCAAGTGATCCGCCGATTAGTCCGAGACCGAACACATTGGCTTTCTTCTTATTTGTCGCGCTCATTCCCACACCGTATCCGTACCGTCTAACTCAACTGCGCTAGATAATTGACGAACCTCTTCAATGGTCAGTTCTCGCCATTGCCCTGGCGCCAACTTTGTGTCGCGTAGAGGCCCGATGCGCGTACGGACTAGCCGAATAACCGGATGACCAACTTCCTCACACATGCGTCGAACTTGCCTGTTGCGGCCCTCATGAATCACTATTCGCAATACGCCCGGCTCAGGTTGACCCACTTCAGCAGGGGCGGTCATGCCGTCTTCCAATTCGACCCCATCACGTAGGTGGCGCAAAGCACCATTAGGAACCCCATTTGTGCCGCACTCAACTTCGGCTATGTATTCCTTTTCAACACCATGACTTGGGTGCGTCAAAAACTGCGTCAATTGACCATCGTTTGTCAGAATCAAGAGTCCCGTTGTATCGATATCCAAACGCCCAACAGAGAACACACGGGGCTCCGATGGAACGTAATCAAGAACTGTCTCGCGACCATGGGTATCAACCATCGTTGTCACTACGCCTTCTGGCTTATTCAACAAGTAATACACGAGACCTGGAAGAACACCGACAGGTGCGCCATCAACCTCGATGATGTCTGTATCAACATTCACTCGACGTCCTAGTATCGCCACATCGCCGTTCACATCGACGCGACCATTTTCAATCAGGTTCTCACAAACACGACGTGATCCGAATCCGGCCCTCGCTAGAACTTTTTGCAAACGCTCACCATCGGCAAGACGCGTATCATCGGCGATCTGTTCCCACAACGGTGGCTCAGGAACCGCGCCTCCCGGCGGGGTGAAGGACGACATTACGCCCCTTCGCTCGGTTCAGAAATGGCGTCAGCGTCGATCAACAATGTCTTTTCCAAGGCCTCAACGAGTGATGCATCCGGAACGAAAGAGGCAATGGCCGGAAGATCCTTCAGCGATGCAATACCCAACTTCTCTAGAAACAATTGTGTTGTACCCCACATCACAGCTTGGCCTGGACCATTATCGCGTGACACTGGCGCCACGTATGCGCGACCGTGCAATGTTCGTAACACTGAATCGGGATCCACACCGCGAATTGATGCGATCTGCAAACGTGAGATTGGCTGCTTGTACGCAATGATGGCGAGAGTTTCAAGTGCAGCACCCGACAAGCGGGCGCGTTGACCATCGAGAATGAATCGCTCTACATAAGGAGCTAAATCTGGATGAGTTTGAAAACGCCATCCCCCAGCAACTTTTGCTAACTGAAAGCCGTGGCCAGCCTCTTCATAGGTATCAGCCAAACGGCCACACACTTCATCAACTGTCGTTGCAGGTATCTCAAGTAACTGAGCGATGAGATCTGTTGGTACAGGCTCGTGAGCCACAAGAACAATTGCCTCGATAGCCCGTACTGTTTCTGTAGTTACATCATCCTTCATAAGAATCGATCTCCGTCATACTTTCGTTTCCAGTACCGATACCAGTCCACAGAACCGTAATGTCACCAAAACGATCAACTTGATCTAGTTCAATAAAACCTTGTTTGTACATTTCAAGAATCGCCAAAAACCGCACAACTATTTCGAGGCGCTCAACAAGGCCAGTAGTCAATGCGCGAAATGAAGTACTTCCAACGCGAGCGATATCTTCCATCAACTCTTCAACCGCCTCGGCAACAGTAAAACGAATTGGTGAAATGTGATACAAGCTCAGCTCATCACGCTTACGAGGAGTAATTGCGCTAATGAACCCGCGCTCAAGCTTCTCGATAGTCAAACCCTCTAGCAAGTCGGGAGCAACATCCGAAAACCGCTCGTCGGGACCAACCGCGCGACCGTAGACCCTGTCAGCATCGTCAACGAAAGTAGCGAGGATCTTGGCTACATCCTTAAAGGTCTTGCATTCGAGAAGTCGCGCAAGCAACAGATCGCGTTCTTCCCACAGAGCCAATTCCTCGTCTAGGTCTACAGCCTCACGCCCTGGAAGCAAACGACGAGTCTTCAATTCGATCAATGTGGCTGCGATAAGTAGGAATTCGGTCGCGACCTCTAGGTCCAGTTCTTGCATTTTCAGCAACTCGGCCAAATAAGCATCCACGATGGTGGAAAGACTGATCTCGTGGATATCCACCTCTTCACGCAAAATGAGGTGGAGCAAAAGGTCGAAAGGTCCCTCGTATACGGGGGTTGCTACATCAATTGCCACCGTCCCATCGTACTTCCCAGAACCACCTAGGTCGGCAATTGACCACGCTGAATCCTTGCGCAACAACTAGATTTTGAGCATGCCACGCGTTTTGTCTTGTATTCAACCCACCGGATCCGTGCACCTTGGCAACTATTTGGGCGCTCTTGTTAATTGGGTCTCGGGTCAGCACGACGGAGACGTTTTCCATGGCATCGTGGACCTGCATGCGCTGACCGTCATCGATACTCCAGGGCTTATCGGCACTCAGACCGTAGAACTTGCCGCTTTCCTCTTCGCCTGCGGACTTGACCCTGACGTTGCAACTGTTTTTGTCCAAAGCCATATTCATGAACACACTGAACTGGCATGGATCATGGAGTGCACGGTCTCCTACGGCGAACTCAGTCGCATGACTCAGTTCAAGGACAAATCTGCACGTCGGGAAGCCGAGTTTGTTTCAGCGGGCCTATTCACTTACCCGGCGCTACAAGCAGCAGACATTTTGTTGTACGACGCAGATGAGGTGCCAGTGGGCGATGACCAACGCCAACACATCGAGATCACCCGTGATATCGCAGTGAGGTTCAACCACCGATTTGGTGAAACATTTGTGTTGCCGAAGGCTGTCCACCCTAAAGCCGGGGCGCGCGTCATGGACCTGCAAGACCCCACCTCAAAGATGTCGAAATCAGCAACCAGTGATAGCGGGCTTGTTTATTTGCTTGATGACAACGCTTCAATTTCAAAGAAGTTCAAACGTGCAGTTACAGACTCTGACGGTGAAGTGAAATACGACGTTGCTAACAAGCCAGGTGTTTCAAATCTTCTTGATATTCTTTCAGCCTCTACTGGTACACCAGTTGATGAATTGGTCAGTCAATATTCGCAATATGGAGCACTCAAGTCCGACACAGGTGATGCAGTCATTGCAGTTGTAGAGCCAATTCGTGCCCGTTTTCAAGAACTCATGCAAGACAAGGGAGAGCTCGCGCGACTTCTTTCGATTGGGAATGAACGAGCACGCAATGTTGCAGCCGTCACCTTGCAGCGTGCCCATTCTGCAATCGGTCTATTGCCAAGAATCTAGATGTCGTCAGCTGCTTGCAGAAGCATCGCCACATCATCGTCTGCGGTTCCGCCAATAAGCGCGACTGTGCGTGGATCACTGATTGAGTGAATCAAATCAGCGCCGAGTTTCTCATGATTGTGATAATCAGCGAAACGCTGCCCCCTAGGTCCAACAACTGTGGCGACAACACGCGACAAGAATCCGAGGTCGGAGACATTTTTGCCGACGTCGTGTAGCAACGCAGCAGCCTTTTCAGCCCTGACAGCCGTAGGCAACAACGAGTCAAATCTACGAAGCACCACAATGCTGTGACGTTGATCGCGATGTTGCATCTCAGTCCAGACTTGAAACTCTGCAGCATTCAAAATTTCACGCACCATTGCTAAATCAAGTGAACTCACTGGAGTCTGTGACAATGAAGACAACGCTCTCTTGGAAAGATGTGAAATCTTCATCCTGCTGCTCTCGGATGCGCATCACGGTAAACAGCCCACAAACGGTCTGTTGAGACTTTTGTATATATCTGAGTAGTTGAGATGGTTGCATGACCCAACATCTCTTGCACAATGCGTAGGTCGGCGCCATGTTCAAGCATGTGAGTTGCACACGAGTGACGAAGAACATGAGGCGAGAGCTCTCGGGAGATGCCAGCTCGTAATCCCGCGTCACGCACAACGTGCCAGGCCTTCTGTCGATTGAGGCGCTTGCCCCGATTGGTCAGAAAAACCGCGTCGCGGTCAGTTCCCCGAGCCCAGACTTCGGGAACGAGTTGCGCCCTGCCAGCACTTCCGATGTACTCCCGGAGGCGTTCCTCAGCAATTCGGCCAAAGGGTACAACGCGCTCTTTAGATCCTTTTCCAAATAGACGAACGACACGAGAGGACAGATCCAGATCATCAAGATTCAAATCACACGCTTCAGAAATTCGCGCACCTGTCGCATAGAGAAACTCGACTAGAGCCCGATCGCGCATTTCAGTTGCTGAGTCGCCCACCATTACTTCCAATAAGGCATTCACTTCATCAAGGCTCAGAGGTTTCGGAACACCGCTCGGAACCTTCACACCTTCAATTCGTGCAGTCGGATTATCTCTTCTACGCTCCTCAACCAATAAGAAATTATGCATCATACGAATAGCTGCAAGTCGTCGTGCAGTACTTGCGTTTGCATCGCCAGAAGATTGCATAACTCGCACATACTCTTCAACATCTGTTTCACGAGCAGTGAGAAGACTCTTGTTAGCAGCCCCCAGAAACGCAACGTAATGAATCAAGTCTCGACGGTAGTTAGAAATTGTATTTGCCGCGCGCCCGCGTTCTACCGCCATCCAGCGAAGAAACTCCTCAACGAGTTGTTCATCGCGTTCGGTGGTGGAACTCTTTGTCATTGTTCATAATCCGAGATCATGAAAACGTCGAGCAGCCAACAAGATTCCAACGGCACTCTTTGCGTCGGTCAGTTCTCCACAATCCACCATTGATAAAGCCTCGGAAAATGGGATTACCAGAACCTGCATTTCCTGCTCTTCTGGTCCTTCAGGTGTAGAACCACCCGCAACGACATCACGCGCAATAAACAGTTCAAGAACTGAATCAGTCACACCCGGGGATGAAAGACACGAACCCAAGTACTCAACAGTCTTCGGCACGTAGCCCGTCTCTTCTGCAAGTTCTCTCCATGCAGTACGAGAAGGGTCTTCCCCGACAACATCCCGCATTCCCGCTGGAATCTCCAACACATAGTCATCAAATGAAGATCTGTACTGAGACACGAGAATGATCTGATTGTCAGGGGTCAAGGCGACAACGCCCACAGCACCTGGGGTACTTACATACGTGCGCTCGAAAACCTCACCACGCGGCCCTCGAATTGTGCGCCTCAGAAGGCGAAACATCGCCCACGAATGAACAACGTCAAGAGCAGTTGTTACGAAACCTTTATGGTCGCTCTGGTTCACGATCTCATTCAGGCTGATTGAGCAACAGTGGCACTAGCGCCACGGGCAAGCCGCTTCTCACGATTGACCAACGACGCTGCAATAAGTTCTCTAAACAACGGATGTGGACGGTCAGGACGGCTCTTGAATTCTGGATGCGCCTGCGTGCCGACCCAATAAGGATGGTTCTCCATTTCAATGAATTCAACGAGACGCTTATCTGGAGAAGTGCCGCTGCACAAAAAACCACTCTCTTCAAAACGTGAATGGAAGTTGTAGTTGAACTCGTAACGATGACGGTGACGCTCACTGACCACAGTTTCGCCGTACGCATCTGCAACCTTTGTGCCAGGCTGTAGAACCGCGTAATACGCACCAAGACGCATCGTGCCGCCCTTCATGGTGACGTCGCGCTGGTCGACCATTAAGTCAATAACAGGATGAGTGGTCGACGGATCAAATTCAGTACTGTTCGCATCAGCCATACCAAGAACATGTCGAGCATATTCAATAGTCATTACTTGCATTCCGAGACACAGCCCCAAACACGGCACGAGATTCTCGCGTGAATATGCCGCAGCAGCAATCTTTCCTTCAATGCCACGAGGACCGAATCCGCCTGGAATCACCATTCCGTCAAGCGCATCAAGGCGACCAGACGCAAGAAGACCTTCAACGTCTTCCGCTTGAATCCAATCAATCTCCACTTTGGCTCCGTGATGGAAACCAGCATGCTTCAAACTCTCAACCACGGACAGGTACGCATCTTGTAGCTCAACATATTTTCCGATGAGCCCAATCTTCACTGGCTTTACGGATGCATCAACTTGTGCAACAAGTTTTTCCCATGAAGAAAGATCAACAGCACTATCGAGGCGCAAAATATCACACACAACAATGTCGAGACCTTCATCATGAAGCACTAACGGTAGTTCATAAATGTTGCCAACATCCGCTGCGTTGATAACAGCATTCGTATCAACGTCGCACATGTGTGAGATCTTGCGCTTCAACCCACTACTCAGCGGCTCTTCACTTCGGCACACGATGACATCGGGCTGAATACCCCGTGAGCGCAACTCTGTAACGCTGTGCTGGGTTGGCTTGGTCTTTTGCTCACCACTCGGACCAATGAATGGCACAAGCGTGACGTGTAGGTAGCAAACATTGTCGCGGCCGGCCTCATTGCGAAACTGACGGATTGCCTCAAGAAATGGCAGGATCTCAATGTCTCCGACAGTTCCGCCGACTTCAGTAATAACCACATCGGTATCGTCCGTGGCGATGCGACGGATTCGGCGCTTAATCTCATCAGTGATGTGAGGAATAACTTGAACGGTTTTTCCTAAGTAATCGCCGCGGCGTTCAGCTGCAAGAACCGCCTGATAAATAGAACCAGTTGTGGCATTTGAACTGCGAGTGAGGTTCTCGTCAATGAAGCGTTCGTAATGACCGAGGTCAAGGTCAGTTTCTCCACCATCGTCAGTCACAAACACTTCCCCATGCTCAAAAGGGTTCATGGTGCCCGGGTCAACGTTGATGTACGGGTCAAGTTTTTGCATCGTGACACGTAGGCCACGCATCTTCAGCAAACGACCAAGAGAAGAAGCAGTGAGACCTTTACCGAGGGAACTTGCAACGCCACCTGTCACGAATATGTGCTTTGGCATTGAGACTCCCGCCGACGTAATTGCTAACGGAAGAACAGCCTAATCGGTCAGAGCCCCCCAGAGTGAAACCGCTACGAGGAACGCTGAGAACGCTTCTTTTGCCCGCCTAGCTTCTCGAGAAGGTCACGAGCATGGGCATTGGCAGATTCATCAGCCACTCCACCTGAAAGCATTCGGGCAATTTCCGTCGCTCGCTCATTCTCAGCCACACGAGTTGCTGCTCCAAAAGTTTTCCCGCCCTTGACTGATTTCGAGACAGCAACCTGGCCATGAGCCGATGCTGCTACTTGAGCCAGGTGGGTAACCGCTATGACTTGATGATCGTTGCCAAGTTCGCGCAATGCAGTGGCAACTGCAACTGCGGCTTCACCGCCAATACCTGCGTCAACTTCGTCGAAAACCATGGTGGCGGGGTCGCCTGTAAGAACTAGCCGGAGCGCAAGCATGACTCTGGCCAATTCTCCCCCGCTTGCAACTTTTGCAATCGGCTGGGGAACGCTACCTGGGTTTGCAGCGAGCATGAATACCACTGACTCGCCAGCTGGGTCAGAGTCAATGTCTCCGACCGCCACTTGGACTGTCGCATTAGGCAGAGCAAGTTGACGCAGTCTCTTCTGTACAGCGGTGGCGAGTTTTGGAGCTACCGCCCGCCTGGCATTCCCGACTTCCTTTTGGCATTTCGCGAGATCGCGCAGAGCCACAGCCTTTGCCTTTTCCAACTCACTGACCCGTTCTGCGTATCCGAGTAACTCATTGAGTCTCTCTCGGGCCTCTGCCCCAAACGCCATCACGTCAGACAATGAGTCGCCGTACTTGCGCTGGAGGTCACGAAGAGACTGCCTGCGCAATCGAATCTCTTCGAGGCGGGCCGGGTCATGTTCGGACCCTTCGGCTGCATCTCGAACCGTGTCCGCTACATCCTTTGCTTCTGCCGCTAGTGACCGAAGCCGTTCAGACAATGCCGGCAAAGAGGCAACCGGCGCCATAGCCGAGACTGCCTCACCGAGAAGATCAACCACTGCGCCATCGTCTGACAGCAGAGACACGATTTTTTGAAGTGACTCTTGGTGACGCACAACGTCAGTCAACTTGTCTTCTTCCTGAGACAATGCAAGATCTTCATCAGGGTTCGCAATTCGACTTGATTCAATCTCGTCACATTGAAATTGCAAAAGATCTATTTCTCGCACTCGTGACTTCTCGTCACCACCGAGTGCTGCCAGGTTGGCATCAATGTGAGTTACTGCTTCGCGAGCAGATTGCAATTCAATAGTGCTTACATTTCCGAATTGGTCAAGAGAATTACGTTGCGTCGACAACGACAGAAGACGCTGGTGAGCATGCTGACCATGAATGTCGACCAATTCGTCACCAATTTCAGCCAATGAAGCAACCGTTGCCATTCGATCATTGATGTAGGCACGACTTCGGCCTTCACGATGCAGCACCCGACAAAGAATCGTTTCTACTTCGCCTTCAGCGGTGTTAGTAATAAACCGAGCCTCAACCCGAGCCTCTTCTGCCCCATCGCGAATCACGGACACATCTGCACGTCGGCCCACGACCAAGTTGATCGCCTCAACGAGCATTGTTTTACCAGCGCCGGTTTCACCCGTGAACGCAGTAAATCCCTTATCGAAAGAAACTCGGACATTTTCAATAATGCCTAGGTTCTCTATTGAAAGTTCAACAAGCATTATCTGTCAGACAACCCAAATTTTGATTTCAGCGTTTGATGAAATCTTTGTTCTTTAAATCTCACGAACCGAGCAACTTCCTGTGCAGCACGCACTTCAACAACGTCTCCTGGTCGAAGTGTGTGCACCAATTCGCCGTCGGTGGCAACATTTACTGAACGATGTCCAAGAATTTCGATACGTACCAGCTCTTGTGGATCAAGAACCATAGATCTGTCAAACAGCATGTGGGGCGAAACAGGCGTCATCAAAATTGCGCGCAAACGAGGCGACAGAATGGGTCCGCGTGCCGACATGGAATACGCAGTAGAACCGGTGGGCGTCGCAAGAATAAGACCATCTGCTGCGTATGTCGTGAACATGGCCTTGTCAATATCAACTCCAAGACGAACTGTGTGCCCTGCCTCAGATTTCTCAATAACAACTTCATTCATTGCCAGATGATTTGTGAGTCGTGCACCATTGGCCCACATAGACACTTCCAACAGCATGCGATCGTCGTAGTGATATTCAGATCCCTCTGTGCCGTTATGCCATACATCGAGCGCATCAATCACTTCGTCATCTTCAACGACAGCCAGATAACCCAATTGCCCCAGATTGACCCCGATGAGCGGAACAACTCGGCCGTTCAATACATGAACAGACCGGAGCATGGTGCCATCGCCTCCGATTGATACCTGTACATCAACATCGCCCACATCACCACTGACAACGACGTCAGAGCGAAGGGATGGAACGTCAGACTCGTCAACAACGACTTCATACCCGTTCGTTGCGGCCCAACTAATGACCCGACCAGCGACCACTAGTGCGTCAGGGCGAAAACGATGGACGGCTAAACCGAGGCGACTCATGACTCACAACTTACGTAACGGGTGGGGCATTCCACGTACATTAAGAATTCTGTGTTGCCTTCTGCGCCTTTGATAGGCGATTCAATGATGCCAACGACATTCCCACCCAAGCCCACAACGGTATCGCGGACCGTATCGCAAGCTTCTTGATGGATGGCTGGGTCAGTGATGACCCCTTTACCCCGAGATACCTCCACGCGACCTGCCTCAAATTGGGGTTTCACCAACAGCACCATTCCCGGGGTTTCAAAACCACTCTCACCAGAAACAGATTCAAAAAATGCGGACAAGACCTTAGTGAGAGAGATGAATGACAAATCCGCAACCAGCAACGAACACGGGTACGGACAATCGTCTGCAACAAGATCTCGCACATTCACTCCGTCACGCCAATCAATCCGAGCATCTGATTTCATATGTTCGTGCAACTGATTACGGCCAACATCAACTGCGAACACGCGTCGAGCGCCACGTTGCAGAACGCAATCCGTGAAGCCACCTGTTGAGACTCCGGCATCAAGAACGGATCTGTTCTCGACAGAGATCTGAAAACTGTCCAAAGCATGTTCAAGTTTTTCACCGCCGCGACTCACAAACCGACGCTTTACAAGCACTTCGATTGGTTCTTCTGGTGCAACCATCCGAGAAGTCTTTTCGGCAATCACTCCACCGACCGTGATATTGCGTTCATCAATCATGCGAGCAGCGTGAGAGCGGCTCTCAGCTAATCCCCTTTTAACAAGGGCGGCATCAAGTCGCATACGCACCCTTTGAGCGTACTGCTCACCCGTTCACTCCTTGAGCAGGATTTCAGCTACTGCAGATAAATCAGCAGCAACAATGTCCGCGTCAGCACCATCAGTTGCACCCATCACACCGCTGAGAACCATGGCAAAGCGAGCTCCCAGTGTTCGAGCGAATCCTCCGTCGGTATCTGACCTGTCACCAATCATCACCATCTCTTCTGGCGTCACATCTCCACATAATTCTCGAACCAGCTTCGCCATCGGTCCATATGGTTTCCCCGTCACGGTTGGAGTCACCCCAGATGCCTTTTCAATTGCCGCAAGAATTGATCCACCACCCGGAATGGGACCGTTCGGCGTCGGATAGGTCGGGTCATCATTAGAACCAATTAACACAGCTCCTCTGCGCACGGCTGTCAATGCATCGGTCAACACTTGATAGTTAAATTCCCTATGGAACCCAACTACTACGGCATCGAAAGGACCAGAGGCCATCGGCTCGTTATATGCCACCACCACGTCTTTTGTTACTCGGCCAACTTCCTCAATCAGACCACGTCCTCCACACACCAACACACGCCACCCGCTTTTCATTGCCGTAGCGGCAGACATCGCTGAAGTCACAATGTCTCCTTCGGCTGGGATTCCGATTGAGCCCAAAGCAGCTACTTGCTCCTCGTATGTTGAAAAAGAGTTGTTCGTGACGAAGACAACCCGAATGCCAGATTCCCGCAATGAGGCAATCGCCCGTACAGAGCCGGGAATTGGCTGATGAGCTAGCCAAACGACCCCATCAAGGTCACACAACACAACTTTTGGACGGACGGTTTTGCGCATAGTCATTAATCCTGCCACGCTTTAGCCCATGCCCCGCTTTGAACCCTTCGCCGCTCTCCGATATTCGACTGCTGGAACGACCGATATCACAGCGTTGACTTCCGCTCCGTACGACGTATTCGACGAAGAGCAACGGGCCGCCTATGCAGCGACAGATCCACACAACATTGTTCTCTTGGATTACCCCATCGACGCTGACGGACCATCGCGGTACCAACTCTCCGCAGACCGTTTGAACGAATGGCGCACAAGCGGACACATCGTTGTTGATGGTTCAGCAACCTTTTCCATTTATCGCATGACATTCACAGACGAAGCAGGAACTACGCGCACAACAGTAGGTGTTATTGGCGCTCTCGAGGTTGTTGATGAAGGTGCTGGTGGAGTACTGCCACACGAACGCACTACGCCTAAGGCAAAGACGGATCGTCTTGATCTGACAATTGCCACTCATGCAAACCTCAGTCCAGTCTGGGGACTTTCTCTTACTTCAGGTCTCACAGCTGCACTCAGTGAGCCGGGCGAACTTGTAGCGCAATGCACCGACGAAGAAGGCGTCGATCACGTACTTGAACGCGTGTCAGATCCTGTCCGCATCGCGACTATTTCTCGTCTCGTCTCTGAGAATCCTGTCCTCATCGCAGACGGACATCACCGTTACGCCATCAGTCGCACATTCAGAGACCAAAGCCGAACAGCCGGCAGCCCTCAAGGTGCGGAACTAACGATGACGTATGTTGCCGAATTGGTCCAGGAACAACTCAGCGTTGCTGCAATTCATCGCATGTATGACATTGATAACGCAGCTCTGCTGTCGGTACTTACTGGCCATTACGGCACAGCGGATGCTGGCAAAGTTGGGTCACACACAATCAGTGAGATGGACTCGCGCGGTTCACTGTGTCTCGTCTCTCCAGACGGCACAGGCACATTCCTCACGCCACGTGCTGACACATTTGCAGGGGTCCGCGACATGGATAGCGCACGTCTCGAACATGCTCTGCGAAACACTGAACATTCAGTTAGCTACCAACACGGAGTAACCGAAGTGGTCAACAAACTTGCCACCGGCGTTGCAGCCTCAGCAATACTGATTCGGCCCGTATCTCTTACTGAAATTCGACGTACAGCAGATACGGGCGAACTCATGCCACCGAAGTCAACGTTCTTTACGCCAAAACTTCGCACCGGCATGGTGATGCGGGATCTGAATTAATTAACTGATTGAAGCAGCGTAGATCGATGCGATAGATGCACCGATTGCAGCATTGAATTCAGCTTCCGTTTGTTGAGCAGACAAGCCCTCAGTAAGCGCACGCGAGAAACTCGCAATGACTCCTTTGTTGCGACTGAGACGAGCGTTGGCATCTTCGCGTGAATAACCACCCGACAAAGCAACAACACGAAGAACACTTGGGTGAGCAACCAGTTCGTCAAAGAAACCATCGGTCTCTGGAAGAGTCAACTTCAACATCACTGGTTGATCCGCTGGCTGCTTGTTCAGTTCAGCAAGAAGCGCTGCCTTCAACAACACTTCTGCCTCGGCTTTTTGTGGGCTAAGGATATCCACTTCTGGCTCAATGATTGGAACAAGACCGGCGCGAAGAATTTGGCGACCGACTTCAAACTGCTGAGCCACTACTGCTGTAATGCCGTCGGCATTTGCCAACTTGATAACTGAGCGCATCTTTGTTCCGAAAACACCCTTCTTCAATGCACGAGCAAGCAACGCATCAAGGTCTGGGTTCGGCTTCATGATCTGTACGCCCTGTGCTTCATCGGCCAGGCCTTTGTCAATCTTCAAGAACGGGATGACATGCTTTTTGTTCCAAAGAAACTCTGCACTGCCCATTCCACCAATCTCGCGGTCCATGGTTCCTTCGAACAAAATTGCGCCAAGAACACGGTCACCGGTGAATTCGGGACTTTCCACCATGCGGCTACGCATTGCGTGAATGACATCGAACATCTCAGAGTCATTTGAGTATGCAGTTTCCTGCACGCCGTACAACAGCAATGCTTTCGGTGTGCTTCCGCCACTCTGATCGAGTGCGGCGATAAAACCTTTTCCGTTACGCATTTGCGCGAGTAGCTCTTGATTCATTCGACAACACCTTTCATCGAGCCCCCAAGCAGAAACGCACGCGCACTAGGCACATTCGGGGGCGATGTCAATAGTAGTCAGATCTCGAGATCAGTTGAAAGATTCTCCAGTAGTCGCGAGACGGCCTTGCGGACATTCGCTTTACGACGCATAGAAATCACATGATCTGCCAACACTTCAGTTCTGCTGGTAACTCCAGTGCCCGAACGAAAGAAACGACGCCGAACGATGCCCACAACGCAGACACTGTCACCCACGTGAGTCGTCTCACATTCTCCTGTGCAAGCAATTGGAACAGATATTCGGCCCTGTTCTACTTGAGTTGCCATATCAAAACTCGACACGACTTCCCCTGTTTGAAGGGTCCGTTGAACGGGAGGCGATGTCACTTCGCCGATAAGGATGACCAAATTGACACCGACAGTGTCAATGCTTGTTGTTGTGGAAACCATGTACTTCTCCTAGTTGTTACTAGGAATGTGTGCATTAAGCGCCCAGAGTGGAAAGCCTTTCGGCAACATCTACAAAACCAGGATCAATCGCTGCGATTCGTTCAAAGAACTGGCGTGCTTTAATCACGTTGCCTTCTTTGTCATACAAATCAGCAATGACGAACCATTGACGAAGGTGGTACTCGGATGGACGATTCATATCGCCCGCTGCCTTTTCCATCAGCGCAAGCGCTTCAGTAATTTGACGACGATCAGCCATAGAACCGGCCATAACAATTCGACCCTCAGCCATCAACTCAGGGTGAGGCGATGCTTCAAGAAGTTCTTGCCAGTACTTTTCAACCATCTGATGTTCACCCAAAGCGCGATGACAATCAGCAATAACTGCGTGATTGAAAATCCAGTCTGGATTCAATTTCAGTGATGCTTCAAATTCAACAAGTGCACGCTTCCATTGACCGGCGCGATACAAACACAAACCGAGCATTTCACGCACAGCAGCAACTTCAGAATATTCACGCGACATTGGATTAAGAATCTTGCGAGCATCGTCGTAACGATGTGCTTCAAATGCCTGCAATGCTGCGTCATAACGCTTAAGAGCACGCGGTGATGCCTTTGAACCGAGAGCTTTTTCGAACTGATCTACAACCGAATCAAGTGCACGAACTTCTTTACGACCGCCCTTTTGAGGACGACCTGTTCCCTTTGAACGTGGACCAAAACTTGGTGCTTTACGTGCAGGACGAACTGAACCTTCGTCTACCCAATCTTCACGAGAACGCTCGGGAGGCAATGACATTTCGCCACTAGTGCGACGTTCGCCAATGCGGCCCTTAACTTCATCTGAACGTTCCTGAGCAGCTGTGCGCGGGGGCCGTGAATCACGGTCAAACCTGCGAGGACGATCATCACGCGAGAAACGTGAGTCTCGATCAAACGAACGCGGCCTGTCATCACGATCACCACGCGGCGCTCCACGAGGAGCGTCACGATCAAACCTACGAGGGCGATCATCACGGTCGCCACGAGGGGGACGCGAATCACGATCAAAACTACGAGGAGGACGAGAGTCACGATCGAACGAACGTGGTCTGTCATCGCGATCACCGCGAGGTGCTCCACGAGGAGCATCACGATCAAACCTACGAGGACGATCATCACGGTCGCCACGAGGAGGACGCGAATCACGATCAAAACTACGAGGAGGACGAGAGTCACGATCGAAACTACGAGGTGGACGAGAGTCACGATCAAACGAACGTGGTCTGTCATCGCGATCACCGCGAGGTGCTCCACGAGGAGCGTCACGATCAAACCTGCGAGGGCGATCATCACGGTCGCCACGAGGCGGACGCGAATCACGATCAAAGCTACGTGCTGGACGAGAGTCACGATCAAAAGAACGTGGTCTGTCATCGCGATCACCGCGAGGTGCTCCACGAGGAGCATCACGATCAAACCTGCGAGGACGATCATCACGGTCGCCACGAGGGGGACGCGAATCACGATCAAAGCTGCGAGGTGGACGAGAGTCTCGATCACCGCGAGGTGCTCCACGAGGAGCATCACGATCAAACCTGCGAGGACGATCATCACGGTCACCGCGAGGTGGGCGTGAGTCGCGGTCGAAACTGCGAGGAGGACGGTCGTCTCCCCCAAGAGAATCACCACGTGGTGGGCGCGAATTGCCGCCGGGACGAGAATCGCCAGAGCGACGTGGACCTGACCCTCTATCGGGGCGGCCTGAGTTGCTTGGGCGTTCAGACATAGGCAACAAGTGTAGGGAGCGCATTTGCGAATTAACCCAGAAATGCAAACAACCCCGGCCGAAGCCGGGGTTGTTTATCGAAAAATTTCGGCGACGTCCTACTCTCCCAGGGGGTCTACCCCCAAGTACCATCGGCGCTGACAGGCTTAACTGCCGTGTTCGGAATGGGAACGGGTGTGACCCTGTCGCTATGGTCACCGAAAATCAATTGTCAATGTGGTTCCCCACAAGGACTCCAGAGCAAGCACGAGCACGTATTAAATAAAGCCCTCGGCCGATTAGTACTGGTCAGCTGAAGACATTACTGTCCTTACACTTCCAGCCTATCAACGTGGTGGTCTAGCCACGGGCCTTACCAGGTTAACCCTGTGAGAGTCCTCATCTTTGAACAGGTTTCCCACTTAGATGCTTTCAGCGGTTATCCTTTCCGGAGGTAGCTAATCAGCCGTGCCCTTGGCAGGACAACTGACACACTAGAGCTCCGTCCATCCCGGTCCTCTCGTACTAGGGATAGCTTTCATCAAGACTCTTCCGGCTGCGGAGGATAGAGACCGAACTGTCTCACGACGTTCTGAACCCAGCTCGCGTACCGCTTTAATGGGCG